>ONCM01000089.1 GCA_900316305.1 uncultured Bacteroidales bacterium
CCCACATTGCCTGTTGTGCTGATATACATCCTGTCCAAGTTATTGGTTCTGAATTGCAGTGGATAGTTGTTCGTGGTTCCGATAAAATATACGTACTGGCTGATTTGTGGGAAACTGTTTCCCAGTGTGTTCCATGTTGTTGTTTGTGCCCGCAGGCTGATAATGGCCAATATAACGATGGCCGTCGTCATTATTGATCTTTTCATCTTGTTTGTTTTTATTTGAAAATTTCGTTAATTCTATATATGGTCCCTCGCAGGGGCGAATGATGATTCGCCCCTACGGATCCCCGTTAACCGTTAACCTTTATTTTTTCACAATCTTTTGGTGATATTCCCGTCCCTCCGTGTCCGTCACGCGCAACACGTACACGCCCACGGGGACGGAATTCAGGGACAGGGTGGCGGTTCCCCCCTGTAGAGACGTGCTGCAGCGCGTCTCTACAATGCGCGTCCCTACGACCCGCCCTTGCAGGTCATATAAGGCGATGTTCGCGATCTCCGCACCGTTGGACAATTCCACGGACAGGAGGCCGTCGGTGGGGTTGGGGTGGACGGCCAATGTGCGGTCATTTGCGAAAGAAGTCTCTGTTTGTAGCGATTTGGGCGTAGGGAGTGTGTCGGCGGGATTGTCGTTTCCTGTTCCAGCCACATTGGAGATTCCTCCAACGGTACGCCCTTCCTCACAGGATTCGCACAGTTCGATGTGTGCATGAAAACTGCTGCCCGCCTCAGCGAGAAAACCGTCTTGCAGCAAAACTTGCTCATGAGCCGCGTATTCCGAGGTCGCCCCCGCAGGAATTGTCCGCCAAGTTGATGGATATTGTGGATTATTCGGAACGCTTGTCAGGCGGGTGAATGTTTTGGGGACATTTGCGTAAGGATCAGGGGTCGTATTGCCATATACACTATAATACGTATAATAATGCAACCACAAGGGCAGTTCGAAATCGCAATATTCTTGGGTTGTACTAGGTCGGATTCCCATGATTGCCTGATGACCGTAAGGAAAATAACTATGACCATAAGGAATTAATTCATCCAAATAATAATATCCATCTCCTTCCCCATTCCATCCGAAATTAAAATGGAACAATCCACTGGCATTATAACCGTCGCATACAAAAGCATGACCACCTCCCGTTATTGAAGGGGCAGAATAGTAAACAGGGCGACCTTCTTGCAATTCTTTTCTGATTTTATTTACCCATCGTTTACCACTTAAACTTTCCAGACTGTACAAATCTGCATCATTACTATACATGAAATCACGAGTGAAAGCCTGAAATGCATTATAATTGTTAGCCCCAGAAAGACAATATCCTCCCTGGCAGTAGCTCATGTTGCATCTGGTACCACAATCAATCAACAAGTGGGCGATGGCATGCCGTTCTATTGTATAATGGTCAGAGTTTGTAACAAGGCTGTCGGTCATATAGCACCAGTCATATTGTTGTACTTGATTAGGATTCCATACGGGATATTTCCAATAATTCATAATCTGTCCCATAGCTACGGCCACACACCCAACGGGGCAATAGTCCCCAATAAAATCACAGTGACAGTTATTTGATGTACAGGTAATGAAGTAATTGTATGCATGACAATCTATGTCATCATTGGATATGTCTTGTCCCCATTTTGATGAAATCATAGGTTGAATATAATCCGTAAACTGTCTCATCGACTGATGGTTAAGTAACGAGTTCCATCCTTCATGAACATAATTGTTATTGTACTCCAACCCAAACGAAGCTTCTATTTGTCCAAGATAGCTGTCAACAAGCCCCCAGCATCCGTGCTGCTCAGAAAAACCATTAAGCAATGTCTTTCCATGATACTTGTGATAATAGGCTAACAGAGGGGTTGTCCGTTTGGAACCGGAAAAAAGAAGCACTTTTCCAGAAGAAAACACTACTTCATATAAAACGGTATTTCCATTTTTTGTCATAGAGTATACAGTGTCAATTGCTTCATCATTGTCAGAAACCGATGGGATAATAAAATCAGATATCGCTTGCTTTGCGGCACTTTTTATTTCTTGTTTTGTCGCTTGTATTTGAGCCACACTCGCATACCAAAATGCTATGCTTAGTTGTAAAATTAATATCTTTTTCATAATCGTTTTAATCTGCGAAAAAAATACTGTCGGCTATAACGTTCGGAATAAAAACATAGCATGCTTTATCGTCTCCGTAATTTAACACGCTTGCTGTGTGAAGTTGAAAGATGTTGATATGACCTGATACAAAACATTTTTTTGTCATATCTACACTGGCAGGAAATGGTTTAGATGACTTGATAGTCAACGCATCATGTGGCATAGGAAGAAGCGTATCAGGACGAGCATAAAGAGGATTGTCGGTAAGGTAGAACATTCCGGAGGTTACTCCATCAGGGTTGTTATATATCCAACCGCTCACTCTAACCGCCATTCCATCGCATGTGTCAAAAGGGCGGTGGCTTGCATCCCAATCATCGCTGGATATATTCCAGGAAAACAAGGTTCCTATAGTTTTACAGTTGTTCCAATCAGAGGATAATGTAAGTCCTTCCTTGTCAACGGGAAGACAAAAACCTGTTTGTTGGCCATGTTTGCACGAAGTAAACAAAACAAAGGCAATAATGATAAAAACTATCTTTTTCATGCTCCTACTCCTTTCCTTTTTTCAATTCGTCAATCTGGTTCTGCAAGTCGATGACATAGCGGGTCAGTTCTTCCACCTTCTCCAACAGGAGGGCGTTCATCGCGCCGAGATCCACATCGCCCCGCTCTTCCACTTCCTGCGCGGAAGGGATGTTTGGCAGGTGCTTGTGGATGTTTAAATACTGCTCCAACTCCCTAAGGCTCATTAGGTTGTAATCCTTTTCAAACACATAGTCTGGCCAATAAGTCGCACTGGTGTTCACCCGAACGCTCTTGGCCAGAATCTCGCCGTTCACCGCCAGCTTTGCCTGCGGGTTGTTCGTGCCGATGCCCACATTGCCGTTGTCTTTGAGAAACAGATAGAAATTACCACCCCCACCCACCGATGTTGCTGGCTTCCAAAAGTTAAGTCCGTGTTCCAAATCATCCTCACTCAGGTATTCAATGCCCCATTCTCCAGATTGGCTAGTAGAA
>ONCM01000057.1 GCA_900316305.1 uncultured Bacteroidales bacterium
TACGCTCTACCTGACCATCCACTACTCTACCGCTAATGAGTTTTCAGTCACCGCCTGCGAATCCTACGAATGGGATGGCGTCGTTTACACCACATCTGGCGATTACACCCGACAATATCAAGACATCAACGGGGCCGACTCCACCGTTACTTTGCATCTTATTGTCCACTACGGCACGCACGAGGTTGAGTACGACACCGCCTGCGTAAGCTACGTATGGCACGGGGAAACCTACACCTCGTCAGGCACATACACCTACGAATATGACAATGCAGACGGATGTCCGAGCACGGATACCTTACATTTGACGATCAATCCCGCAGATCTCGCAGAATTCGCAGAAACGGTATGCGGAGAGTATGTCTGGAACGGCGAGACGTTCACCACTTCCGGCGACTACACCCGCACGTTCACGAATAGCCACGGTTGCGACAGTGTCGTGACGTTGCATTTGACCGTCAACTATCCGACGCACACTGCTGTCACCGATACTGCGTTCGACTCCTATACATGGACAGCAGGCAATGGCAGTACCTATACCCAATCCGGCACCTACTACTACACGCACTTCGATGCCAACGGGTGCACACAGGTTGACACACTTTACCTGACCATCCACTACTCCTCCGCCAATGATTTCGCCGCCATCGCCTGCGAATCCTACGAATGGGATAGCATCGTTTACACCACTTCCGGAGATTACACTCGACACTATCAGGACATCAACGGGGCCGACTCCACCGTCACCCTGCATCTTGTTGTCCACTACGGCACACACGAGGTTGAGTACGACACCGCCTGCGTAAGCTACGTATGGCACGGGGAAACCTACACCACGTCCGGCATATACACGTATGCTTACGACAATGCGGACGGTTGTCCGAGCACGGACACCTTGCACCTGACCATCAATACCGCAGATCTCGCAGAATTCGCAGAAACGGTATGCGGAGAGTATGTCTGGAATAACGAAACGTTTACTATTTCTGGCGACTACACCCGCACGTTCACGAATAGCCACGGTTGCGACAGTGTCGTGACGTTGCATTTGACTGTCAACTATCCGACGCACACTGCGATCACCGAGACCGCGATTGATTCCTATACGTGGACAGCAGGCAATTGCAGTACCTATACCCAATCCGGCACCTATTTCTATTCGCACCTTGACACGAACGGGTGCACGCAGGTCGATACGCTCTACCTGACCATCCACTACTCTACTACCCATGAGTTTTCGATCACCGCCTGCGAATCCTACGAATGGGATGGCGTCGTTTTCATCACTTCCGGAGATTACACCCGACAATATCAGGATATCTACGGTGCCGACTCTACCGTCATCCTGCATCTCGTTGTCCATTTCGGCACGCACAACACCGAAACCGAAACCGTCTGCGAGAGCTACGTGTGGCATGGGGAAACGTACACCGTGTCAGGAACATACACCTACGCTTACGAGAACGCGGACGGTTGTCCGAGCGCGGATACCTTACATTTGACGATCAATCCCGCAGATCTTGCAGAATTCGCAGAAGCAGCGTGCGAAGAGTATGTCTGGAATGGCGAAACATTCACTACTTCCGGCGACTACACCCGCACGTTCACGAATAGCCACGGTTGCGACAGTGTCGTGACCCTGCATTTGACCGTGAGCTCGTTAAGTGCGGAGATCGACAACATCACCCACGTACGGTGTTTCAATGAGAGTACGGGCGCTGCCGAAGTGACCGTATCGGGCGGGATTTCCCCATTAACATTCCAATGGACGAATGAGTCCGGAGCCACAGTGTCCTCCACGACGGCGCTCTCGAATCAGCCGGCGGGTTCTTATACGTTCACCGTAACGGATGCCATTGGCTGTTCCGACACCGTGAACATAACGCTGAACACGCTCCATCAGGAGATGCAGGCGGGAACAATTACGGGCCCAAGCTCCCTGTGTTCCGGCGATTCGCTTGGATGGATTCATGGCACGGAAGCCATCGGTAATGGATGCGCCTACCAATGGCAGATTTCCGCCGGCAACACCAACTGGAATGCGGCCCCGAGTGTCAACAACACGCAGAACTACAACTACAACGCGTTGGCGACCAACGATTTCAAGCTAAGAAGAGCTTGGATAAGCGATGAGTGCGGTACCCTGTACAGCAACATCTTGGAAGTCGAAGTCGTGGACACGGCATTGCGGATTATAACTCTCACCCCGGATTTTTGTGAGGAGATGTCGGCGGAATTGATGGTGGAGACTTTCATGACGGACTACATTTGGAGCACCGGAGAGCAAACACAGCATATCACCGTGACAAATCCGGGTTATTACTCGGTCACCGCCACCCAAAACGGATGCATCGCGTCGGCAGGCTACCTTATCGAAGCCTGTGAGTCGCATCTCTATCTGCCGAATGCCATCACACCGGGACGGGGAGATGGCCTGAACGACTACTTCTGTATTCCAGAGGGTGCAAAAAACGACATCGCCCTATTCGAAATCAGCATATTCAACCGCTGGGGCGAACAAGTGTTTTATTCCACCGACATGAATTTCAGATGGAATGGGGAATACAAAGGTAAGATTTATCACCAAAATGTCTATACCTACATTATCCGCTATACCAACAATGTAGGAAAGCCTTACTATGTGACGGGCACCATTACGGTATTATAATCCGCCCCTAAAACCTTCATTTATCAGATACGAGCCACAACCACGGAATGTCCCAGTCCGAGGAAATCGTGGATGGTTTCCACTTGCAGACCAGCTTCGCGAACGAGTCGGATGAGGTCGTCGGAGTGGTACATTTTGCTGTTGCCGTTGGCGATAGCAGTAAAGTAGAGGCTCGTTTGGGCGAGACAAAGCGCCGCTGTGTCGAATCGCTGGCGGTCCCAGAAGGTCTCCATGATGTAGAGGCGCGTGTCAGGAGTCATCACGGTGGCGGCGCGACGCAGGATGCTCAAGATCTGCGGCTCGCTGAAGCAGTCGAGGAACTGGCTCATCCAGATGGCATCGAAGGCGGGTTCGGAAGGCAGCTTACAGTTGTCGTCCAGCATGTTGGCAGCATAGCCGTGAATACGATCGGCGCCGGGCTTTCCAGCCGTCTGATCGCGCATCATCCCGATCTGTTGCGGCAAATCCACGATGGTGACCTCCACGTCGGGATTGTGGTTCACGCACTGCATGGCCCAGCGACCGGTGTTGCCGCCCACGTCCATCAAGTGCTTCGTAGGACGCGAGAAAACCAGCTGCAATGCCTGCTCGAAGGAACCGTCGCTGTAGAAGTGGTCGAATGCGAACCAGCTCTTCTGCGCCTGTTCGGGTAGAGTGGAAAGTCCCTCATAGACCGTCGGCCAGTCGCCGAGGCACTTCAATCCGGCGGGTTTTCCCTCACGGAGAGCCTCCTCCAGATAGAACATTCCCTGATAGTTGACATCGTGGTTGAAGTCCAAGTTCACACGGGTCGATTCGTCGTGGAGCAGGAACCAGCCGGTCTTGGCCAGCGCATAACGGCCGGTCACCGGATCAACGGTCACGGTGTTCATCGTCAAAGACGACTCCAGGAGGCATTTGGCGGCATAGAGGGAGATGCCGGATTTCTCGGCCACCTCCTCGGGAGTCATGGGTGTCTCCAGCATCTCGAAGATGCCCCATTTCACCATCAGCCGTGCCGTCTGGAACGTCATCGGCCCGAAGGCGTATATCTGCGCGAGCCGCTGCGCTTCGTAGGCGCTGAGGCTGTCCTTTGTGTACTGGTTCTTTAGGTTGTTATCTAGGTACATAATCGTTTTATTTGTTATCGTTCATCGTCTTTCATCGTTTCATCGTCATTCATCGTAAAAACGGGCGGCAAAAATACAAAAAATCGGGCTCCATCCTCTCCGCTTGAAAATTTCGGGAAAAAGATGCATAATCCTTGTACATTCTGTAAAAAATATTATCTTTGCCAAAATTTTGAATCTAGTATAAATGTTGTCAATCTACAAAAAAACACTCTGCCTTTTAGCGGTTATTCTCTTCACCGTCTGTGCAATGGCACAAGAGGTGACTGTGAACGAGCGTTCCTTGACCAACACCCTCAAAGAGTTGAACTTGGAATTGAAGACGCAATATGATCAAATGCCTGAAACACAGCAGTTTTTCAACAAAGAGTACAAGCGTCAGCACCAACGGATGATCGATGTCATCACGCAGACGAACGAATTCTCCATCCTGCTCTATTCGCAGGAGCAGAGCAGGATGTTCGACATGGCATACGCCTTGAAGAAAGTGACGACCAGCTATGAGAACTTCAGCAAGGGTATGCGTCCGTATGACCAAATCATCAACATATTAAACTACGAAATAGAGCGTTATGCGCGCCTTATCGAGTCTCTCCGCCGTCTTCCGCCGGAGATGAAGGAAATCGAGGTTGAGATAGAGGTTGAGAAGGTGCTGGACAGCCTAATCAACTTCAATGTCAACGATTCATTGGACACCACGCTGTCGACTATCACATCCACCTTGGAGAAGGAAATCATCCAGATCGCCATCAAGGATAGTGCCTCGGCCCCATTTGTACTGGACAAGGCGGGGGAAGATTACCGCGACTCCTGTATTCTCTACGCCTCCGAACTGCTGAAAATGTTCGCGAAGAACCGTAATGCCGTAGTGGCAGACAGCACGCACTACAAGAGCGCTTTCATACGCACTGAAGAGGCCTACAATTATGCCGAAGCACTCTACGCAGAACTGGACAAATACGTTTTTAAGACCGGACAAATACCCTATTCGGAAATTCTCTCCGACTTCAACACCTATTGGAAAACAATGAAGAAGGAGATGCGCAACGAGTACGATTTTGATGCCTTGGAAAAGGCGAAGGCGGAGGACAAAGCGTTTCACAACAAGTTGTCCGGACGGGCGGAAAAAGCCTATACAGTGTCCGCCTGCTCCATTCAATTAGGCACACTTTTCATCGTATGGCTTTTTGTTTTTGGAATCCTTTGGTTGCTAAGACGTTACACCAAATTCAAAAACGTTATCCCGCAAAAGTCCTTGTTCCTGTTTTCCGTATTGGTGGGCACCATCCTATATTTCCTGCTGTTCGGCTACTTCTGGCAGGGAAGCGAGTATGTGCACTACGGCGTGAAAAATATCAACACCTTCATTTGGTTGCTTGCAGCCGTTGCCGGTTCCTTGCTGCTTCGCGTCAAACCCGAGCAACTTCGTCACGGATTCTGGCTCTATGTACCCACCATCCTGTTGTCTTTATTCATCATCATCTGCCGGAACACCTTTATTCCAGACATTCTGTTGAACATTATGTTCACACCTGTCCTGCTGGTTTCCGTGTTAGGACAGCTCATCGTTTGTCTGATAGAGCAAGGGAAAGCTCCGCGGACAGACAGCATTCTCGGTTGGATTTCGCTGGGCATCTATAGCCTCGCATTGATTACGGCATTCATAGGTTTCATTTTTTACGCTCTGATCAGCTTGGTTTTTTGGTATTTCATGTTGGTATCTTTGTCAACGATCTTCTGCATCTCGGATTTGATGGACCGCTACAAGGAAAAACGATTGGACGAGCGTATAGAGGACAGACGAAAACACAACGCATACGTATATGGGGAAAACAGTGACATTCTGACCTTCCGTGTCACATGGCTCCACGACCTCATCAAGCAAGTCGTTGTCCCTGTCTTGGCATTGTACTCCATGCCGTTGTGCGTCCGCCTCTCGTTGGACATATTTGATTTCACGGATCTCTTCTCGAAATATTACTTTGAGCCTTTCTTTCAGCTGACGGACGAGGCTACTGGTGTGTCCACGCTACGGGTGTCCATCATAAGCATTATCTACCTGCTGTCCCTGTTCTTCGTGATCCGTTACCTCAACCGCGTCATCCATGTCATTTGGCACCATATCCGATACACGTCATTCATGCGCAAGCACAAACGCGACTACGTGCGCGCCAACGAAATCAACCTGTCGATAGGAAACAGTATCATCAGTGCAATAGTATGGATGATCTATGTCATTGCGGTGGTGGAAGAGTTGAAGGTACCCACCCGCTCCTTGGGATTGATTGCCGGTGGTTTGTCGGCCGGTATCGGTATCGCCCTCAAGGATATCATCAACAACTTCATCTACGGTATCCAGTTGATGGGTGGACGACTGCGGGTCGGCGACTGGATTGAGTGCGAAGGGGTGCGCGGAAGGGTCACCAGCATCAACTACCAATGCGTGCTGGTGGAGACCATCAATGGCACCGAAATGTCTTTCCTGAATTCATCCCTCTTTGGACAGAGTTTCAACAACCTGACTCGAAACAACTCGTATGAGTTGACCAAGATTATCGTCGGTGTGGAATACGGCACCAACGTGGAGAAAGTAAGGGAAGTTCTGTTGGAGGCGATGAAGGAAATGGATACCAAAGACCAATACGGACGTCATATCATAGATCCGAAGAGAGGCATTATCATCATTCTGGAAAACATGAGTGACAGTGCCGTGGATATAGCCGTGAAACAGTACGTGCTGGTTCCTGAAAGGATAGCGTTCGTAGAACGTTGCAAAGAAGTCGTCTATAAGGCTCTGAACAACGCAGGTATCACCATCGCTTTCCCGCAGTGCGATGTACATATTAAATAACAACATTATGGACGTAAGATTCAAAGAAAAAAGCAAAATCGTTGACATCGCCATCGTATGTGTGGGTGTGTTTGTCTCTGTCGGCACAATGCTTTACGGGATATTCCATTTCGGTCTGAAGGAAACCTGGCCCGAACTGATTCTCAATCTGTTCTATATCGCCTGTTTAGTGATGATTGTGATGTATTTCTTCCAGAAAGGGATCACCACCAATCAGTTCAACTACTGGTGCTCGCTGTGTGTGGGTGTGACCATCCTGTTGCGCGACATCCTCTTCCCTCCCCCAATGGCCAGCTATCCTCTCCATCTGGCATGTCTCACGCTCGCGGTAATGCTGCTCCTCATGCTCACTTATTTCTATGCCCGCAAAGAATGGAAAACGTATTCCAAGCTCAATCTGTGGATGATTTGTATCATCGACATGATCCTTGCCGGACTATACACCTACTTCACTCTAAAGGAGCCTACCGACGAGTACACCACCTACGCACTCACCGAAATCTGGATACGCCCCACCATCACGTACGGGTTGGTGGCCTGCTTCGTCAAAACAACAGAAGAGGAATGACGAGTGACTTGACTGTAGAGACGCAAAATTTTGCGTCTCTACTGAAACCTGAAACTGAATCAATATCATATTAATCATTATAAAAAAAGGAGGAACATTATGATTCTTAAAAAACTTACCCCTAATCATCCTGACATTCCCGCGCTCAAGAAGCTGTTCGAGGAAGCATTCCCTGAGAGCGAACGTCCCGTCAGCATGGACACTATTCTGAACTATTTGGATCAGATTCCGTGTGACCTTCTTGGCGTTTATCCCGATGAGACCCCGGATGAGTTTTCCGGCTTCTTCTTCGGAATCAGAGGGGAATCCAGTGTCTATGGGGTTTATTTCGCCACCCGTCCCGATTTGCGTTCAACCGGTATCGGCAGCAAGGCATTCAAAGCTGTCTTGGAGTACTATGATGACATCCCGTTCTGGTTTTCCTACGAAAGCACGTTTGAAGAGAGCGACAACGCCGAACAGCGTGAGCGTAGACGCAGATTCTATCTGAAGAACGGCTTTTATGAGACCGGGTGGTTCGCAAAATTGAACGGCACCGAGTTTATCATTGCCAGTTCCAAGAAGGAATTCGACAAGGAGGCTTTCGAGAAATTCATGAGCGCTATGGCAGCCACTTCAGGCGCAGCTCTCCCGGAATTATACAGACGCGATTAAGTTCCAGGTTTCAAGTTTCAAGATTCATGACATACCTGAAACCTGAAACTTGAAACCTGAAACCCAAAATAATAGATATAGTTGAACAAAAACGAAAAACATAGTATGAAACAAACAATAATTCTCGGCAACATCATCACGATGGATGAAAAGAGGCCCTTTGCCAAGGCCGCATTAGTAAAGGACGGCGTGTTTGCCTATATCGGCAGCGCGGAAGAAGCGAAAAAGCTCGCTGGAGCAGACGCACAGGTGCTGGATTACGGTGAGAACTTTATCTATCCGGGCTTTATGGAGTCCCACTGTCACGGCAGCTTTGCCGGAGAACGTGCCATCGGACAAGCGAACCTGATGGAGGGAGGACTGACCACTGACTATGCAAGGTATCGTAACATCATCAAGGCATTCATTGAGAAGAATCCGCAGCGTGATTTCTACGTAGCTGCAGGATGGGTAGAGAACGAGGAATATGTTACCAAAGCCTATCTTGATGAGATCTGTTCCGACAAGCCGCTGTTCATGCAGACAGGCGGTGGACATTCCATGCTGCTCAACAGCAAGGCGATGGAATGGGCAGGCGTTGATGCTGACTACGCTAAGAAATGGGGCTACGATTTGGTACATGTAGATAAGGAAGGTGAGCCCGACGGCTACATCTGTGAAGGTCCTTTGTTCGAAATAGTACCGAAGTTGCCTATTACGGTGAGAGATATCAAGGACTATCTGCTGGCCTGGCAGGAGATGGCCCTCAGCCGCGGTTTCACGGCCGTTGGAGACGCTGGTGCGGAAGTGATACATCGCGTTGCACCCCAGGCGTACAGTGAACTGCAGCAGGAAGGCAAGCTGAAGCTGCGCACCTATGCATGGATGTATGTGACTGATAATGCCGACGCAAAGACAGAGATAGCCCGCATCGCTGCCCCAAGGCGTTCCTCGACGGTGTGACCGAGGCTCATACGGGCTGGCAGAACCAGGACTATCTGGATCAGCCAGGCTACCACGGCAATGAGCGCTACAACGACCACGACAAGATGGTGCAGCTAATTGTGGAGGCCGACAAGGAGGGTATGTCTGTTCACGTCCATTCCGAGGGCGGCGGTGCTACCCACTACATGCTGGGCTGTATTGAGGACGCGGAGAAGATTACCGGCAACCTTGACCAACGCAACGTGCTGGCCCATCTGCACTTCGTGACCGATGAGGATATCCGCCGCATGGCAGCAACAGGTTCTGTTCCTGCGGTTCCGCCATTGTGGACATGCAAGGCTTCTCCTATGTATGAACAGGAAGTCGCTTATATGGGTCAGGAACTGACAGATCAGGCCTACCCCATCAAGTCGTTCTATGACGCAGGCGCCAACGTGGTGTTCCACTCCGACTATCCCGTTTCACCGATGATGGATATCAAACTCAGCATTTATACGGCTGAAAAGCGCGACTATCCGAAGGAGTTAACTGGCGGCGCCACAGCCCCGCGCAATATAAAGGAAGCCATCACCCGCGAGCAATCGCTGCGCGCCATGACCATCAACGTGGCCCGTCAGTTCCACCAAGAGCATCGCTTGGGCTCTATCGAGTTCGGCAAGATTGCCAACATGACCGTGTACGACTGCGACTTCCTGCACGACGACATCGAAAAAGTCGCTCAGGCCAACATCATCGCCACTATTGTCGATGGCGAAGAGGTCTATAAAGCCTAATTCATAACTAAAAGGAAGAAGAACAATGAAAAGAATGAAGTTATGGGCGCTTGTCGCTACCATCATCTTAAGCGCCGCGACCTTCACAGGCTGCAAGAAGGACAATTCAAACAACAACCAGTGGGGCGCAGAGACGCTCACATTCAAGGTGAAAAACTCCTCTGTTGAGTTTATTATGAAAAAAGTGGAAGGTGGAAATTACTCGATGAAGTATATGTACGAAAACCAAGAGACGACTGTCACAGGAACGCTCTCCGACTTTTACATCTGTCCCGTCGAGGTGACCAACAAGCTTTGGGACGCTGTTATGGGATGGAGACCCGAAGGGCAGTTAAACAATGGCGACGCATACCCCGTCAGCAATGTGAACTACTACGACATCGTCAAGGAAGGTGGCTTCATCGACATGCTGAACACGTTATGCGCCGACCAGCTGCCAGCTGGCAAGCGTTTCGCGCTGCCCAGCGAAGCTCAATGGGAATATGCAGCCCGCGGCGGACAAAAGTCGATGGGTTACATTTATTCCGGATCCAACACATTAGACGAAGTGGCCTGGTACGCCGACAACTCGGACGGCACAACCCACCCCGTCAGCCTGAAGCAACCCAATGAGCTCGGCCTCTACGACATGACCGGCAACGTTTGGGAATGGACCCGCGACAACTTCGTTTACTTCGACAAGCTCAAACTCAACCAAGGTTTCAACTACGTTTGCAACGCCGACAACAACTACCGCGTCACCCGAGGCGGCAGCTACGGCACCAAGCAAACGGGTCTCGAAACCGCCTACCACACATGGTTAGGAATGCACCAATCCTATCCAAACCGCGGCCTAAGACTCGTCCTCGTGGATGACTTCAACGAAGAAAACCTCGTGGAACCTACCCGGCCTGACAATCTCCTTACCATCGCCGTGAACAACGGTACTGTCGGCTACTACCTCCCGATGGTTGAAGTGAAGGGCGGCAACTACGAGCTCGTTTACGAGCGGGACGGCGAACAGAAAACCGTCAGCGGAACGCTTTCCGATTTCTACATGTGCCAAACCGAAACGATGAACTACATCTGGGAAACCGTCATGGGTTCGAAACCACAAGGCCAAACCGAGAGCGAAGGTCTCTATCCCGTTACAATGATCAACTATGAGGACATCACCAAGAGCGGCGGCTTCCTCGACAAGTTGAATACGATGTGCGCCGACCAGTTACCCGCCGGGATGCAGTTTGCCCTCGCCACCGAGGCCGAATGGCACTATGCTGCCAACGGCGGACGTAAGTCACATGGCTACATCTACGCTGGTTCAAACACAATAGGCGATGTGGCCTGGTATTCCAACAACGGCGGACACGCCTCCCACTTCGTGGCCTCCAAGCAGCCCAACGAGCTTGGTATCTACGACCTAAGCGGCAACGTCTGGGAATACTGCAACGACTGGTATGCCGATCTGGCCGACATTCCTGCAGAGCAGGGCACCGACTATGCCGGTCCCGTGTCAGGCAATCGTATTGCGGGCTGCGGCGGCTGCTACGACAGCGAGCCCTACGCTTGCACAAATGCCTACCACGGCCGCGAGATTGAACACAATGGCCGCAACGCTACTCTAGGCTTCCGCATCGTTTTGAGACACATAAACTAAGGTAATAATAATAATAATAATATAAAAACAAAACAAAATTAAAATGAAAGTAGATAAAATCATTAAAAACGCAAAAATCTTCACATCGGACAAAAACAATCCGATGGCCACTTCACTTGTGGTGAAAAACGGTAAATTCGTTTATGTGGGCGACGAAGCAGGCCTCGCAAACTATGAAGGTGAGGTCACCGACCTCGGCGGCAAGTTCATTATGCCCGGCATCATCGACAGCCATGTGCATATAACCATTCCTGTAGGGTTTGAGTACGCACCCATGGGAGAGCGGATTGAGCCCAACGGCAAGCAGGAAGCTCTGGATGTGATGGCGGACTATATCAAAAAGAATCCCGGTGAGAAGCGTTACAGATTCCTGATGGAGAAAAGATTCCTTAAAGGTGAGGATATCGTAAAGGAGGAACTTGACGCCATCTGTCCGGATGCCGAGCTGCAGATTCAGGAAGGCGAAGGACACAGCATCTGGGTGAATTCCAAGATTCTTCAAAGGCACGGCATTACAGACGACACACCGGATCCTATACCGGGACTGGCGTATTACGTGCGTAAGGACGGACATTTGACCGGAAATATGTATGAGGGCGCAACAGAAGTCCGTATCATTCTGGACAGCGGGATGGAACTGACCGATGAACAGATTGACACAGCGCTTCAGCGTTGGATCGATTTTTCTGTCGAACACGGAGTTTCTGCGGTATTCGATGCCGGACTTCCGGGGGACATGCAGTTCCATGAGAAAGTTTATAAGCGTCTGGTCGAATTGGACAAGCAGGGAAAGCTGCCCGTTTATATTGACGGTAGCCTTGTGGTCAACGCGGAGCGAGATGCTGAGGAGGGCCTGAAGGAACTGAAGCGCATACAGCGTGAGTATAACACGGAGCACCTGAAGGTTCACACCATGAAGATTTTCATGGACGGAACCCAGAAAATCCATACCGCGGCCATGGTTACGCCATACGTGGATGTCCATACGACGGGATCTACTGCTTTTTCTGCGGAAGGAATCGCAAAGCTTTTGAAGAATCTCAATGATGAGAATCTGGATCTTCACCTTCACACCGTGGGTGAGCGCGCGTCACGCACGGTATTGGATGGTGTGGAGATGGCCAAAAAGGAGATGGGTGACAACCTCCACGTAAGAGTTACCTGCGCCCATCTTGAAATTGAGTGCGACGATGATCTGGATCGTTTCGCCAAGCTCGGCGTATTCGCCAACTTTACGCCGCACTGGCACTCCGGAGACCCCGCCATTGCAGCCACCTGGCTGGGTATGGAACGTGCCTGCAAAATGTTCCGCTGCAAATCGGTTTGGGACAGCGGCGCCACGGTGGCCTGGTCCAGCGACAATATCGTCTTTATGGATTTCACCACCTGGAACCCCTACCTGGGCATGGAGGTGGGTATGACCCGCTGGATTACCGAAAAGACCAAGGACTACCCATTCACCGTAGCGGCCAAAGTATTCCCGCCTGAGAGTGAGAGGATGAGCATTGAAGAAATGCTCATAGGCTACACCATCAACGGTGCCAAACAGCTTGGCATTGAGGCGAAAAAAGGCTCCATCGAAGTCGGCAAGGATGCGGACTTCTTGGTGTTCGACAAAGACCTCCTGACAGCGGAGAAGGAAGGTTTCAGCTACAACAAGCCATCTCAGGTGTATTTTGGCGGAAAGGAAATGAACAAATCTACAATCTAAAATCAAAATGAATATTAACAATACTTCACCTTTGGATTATTCCAATAAAGCCAACTGGTATCAGATTCCTGAGATCACCAAGGAATTCGACACCTTCTATGTATATGCAACCGAGTATATCCTGGGCAGCATGGCGGAGGGTGCTCCCGCTTATGCCGACATGGACAATACCGAAATGCTGGAGGGCGCCACGGGCGAATATGCGCTGCATGCCTCTGCATACGCCGATTCCACCAATGTGTTTATGCCATTCTACCGTCAGGTGGGTCTGCATTATGCCGGGGTAATCTGGAAGAGAGACGGAATCTTCGACGCAGCCCTTACCGAAGGACCTTATGGCGACATCGTCGCAGCGTTGGACTATTACTTCGAGCACTACAACAACGGCCGCCCCTTCATCATCGCCGGCCATAGCCAGGGATCGGCCATCGTCAAGATGGTGCTTAAACAATACTTTGTCGAGCACCCGGACTACTACAGCCGCATGATTGCCGCCTACCCGATTGGCTACGCTTTCACGAAGGACGAGTTCAAGGCCTACCCGCACATGAAGTTTGCGACGGGCGAGTGCGACACAGGCGTTATTATCACCTGGAACACGGAAGGTCCCAAAAACAGGGAGATGAACGCCGATACTTGCGTGTTGCAGCCGGGCTCTATGAGCATCAACCCGCTGAATTGGAAACTGGACAACACTTATGCCCCGGCCAGCCTGAACCTGGGTTCGCTCTGGCTGAACGAGAAAACCGGCGAACTGGAGATTCAGGACTTGGGTGCGGACGCGCAGGTGTTCCCCGACCGCGGCGTGGTGGTGACCCATGCCAAGGGCGAGAAAATGGACGAAGAAACCGCCAAGGTGGCCGAGTATTTCTTCGGCCCGGACGGCCGTCACGGCGAAGATTATGCGTTCTTCTACAACAACATCAAGGACAACGTGGCCAAACGCGTCGCAGCATATAAGGCAAATCGGAAATAACTATGGGAGCAGACATAATCATTAAAAATGCCAACATTTTTACGGCCGACAAAAACCACCCCAAGGCTTCTGCCCTGGTGGTAAAGGACGGCAAGTTCATCTATGTGGGCGACGAGGCCGGCCTGGCCGATTATAAGGGCGAGATCACCGACCTCGGCGGCAAATTTATCATGCCCAGCCTCATCGATAGCCATGTCCACGTGACTACCGGCGTTGGATTTGAATACCTGGATTTGGGTGTACCTGTCATGTGTTCCACAAAAAAAGAATGTCTGGCCTTTATGGCGGATTGGATTCAGAAAAATCCCGGCCTGAAGCGTTACAGATTCATGATGGAACGGACATGTTTGGCCGGGGAGGATCTCACGAAGGAAGAACTGGACGCGATATGCCCGGACGCAGAGATGCTGGTGTTGGAGGGCGAAGTGCACAGCAACTGGGTAAACTCCAGAATCCTGGCAGCACACGGAATTACTGACGCCACGCCTGACCCTGTTCCAGGGTTGGCCTATTTCGTACGCAAGGATGGTCACCTGACCGGAAACTCGTTCGAGACCGCCAGTTGGCCCATGCTCTTTGACGGCATCAACGACCTGACGGATGAGCAGATCAGCACGGCGGTCCTGCGCTGGTTAGAAAGCTCCATCAAGTATGGTGTGAGCGGTGTATTCGATGCCGGTTTCCCAGAGCACAACGGGATGAATGAGCGCATTTACGATTATCTGAAGGATTTGGACAAGCAAGGGAAACTGCCGGTCTATGTGGACGGATGCTATGTGCTCACCCAGCCCGCAAAAATAAAGGAGGCTATGGAGGGAGTGAAGCGCTTCCGGAAGAAATACAACACGGAGCACATGAAGGTGCACACGCTGAAAATCTTCATGGACGGCACCTTGAAGATTGAGACCGCAGCCATGGTGACGCCCTACGTGGATACCGGTGTCACGGGAGCCTCCGCCTTCAATGCTCAGCAAATGGCCGAGATTCTGAAAGAGCTCAATGAAGAAGGATTGGACCTTCACGTGCACACTGTGGGCGAAGCCTCGTCAAGAGTTGTTCTGGACGGCGTGGAGCTGGCCAGAAAGGAGTTGGGAGACAAGTACCGTGTGAAGGTCACCTGTGCCCACCTATGGGTTCAGGACGACGCCGATCTGGACCGTTTTGCCAAACTGGGCGTAACGGCCAATTTCACACCCTGGTGGCACAGCGGCAATGTAGGCGGCAATCCCATCGAGTACTGGCCCACTTTTATTGGAGAGAAACGCGCCCATTCGATGTTCCGCTGCAAGACGATGTGGGACAGCGGAGCCCTTGTGACCTGGTCCAGCGATGAGGTTTTCTACGGCGATTTTAGGAACTGGAGTCCCTATCTTGCGATGGAAATAGGCATGACACGTTGGATCAATGAGAAGACCCGGTTCGACGAATACAGCAGAACCGTTGCTCCATTCCCACCTGCAAGCGAGAGAATGAACATTGAGGAAATGCTCACCGGTTATACCATCAACGGCGCCAAGCAGCTGGGCATCGAATCCTCAAAGGGTTCCATTGAAGCCGGCAAGGACGCCGACTTCCTCGTGTTCGACAACGACCTGCTCACGGCAGAACACGAGGGTTTCAGCTTTAACAAGCCGAAGGAAGTGTATTTCGGCGGAAAGAAATTGGTGGGAGAAACACCCGACTATTCCCAGAAGGCCTGTTGGTACAAGATGCCAGAAATCACCAAGGATGTCGACTCGTTCTACATCTACTCGACGATATTCATGGGCGCGAACGAAGGTGACCCCGACTATGCGACGCTCGACAATGCCGAGTTACTGGCGGGTATACCAATCGAGCACGCAATCAAATCGAGCGTGTTCGAGGAATCCACGAACCTGTTTATCCCGATGTACCGTCAGAGCAGTTTGAAACATGCGTTTGAAGCCTTTGAGAAGGACGGAAACATCGATGCGGCGCTTACCGGCATACCCTATACCGACATTACCGCCGCCTTGGATTACTACTTTGAGCACTATAACAACGGCCGTCCGTTCGTCATTGCGGGACATAGCCAAGGCGCAGCCATCCTCCGTCTGGTGCTGAAAGGCTACTTCAAGGACCACCCCGACTACTATAATCGCATGGTGGCAGCATACGCCATAGGCTATTCCATCACGAAGGAAGACCTGGAGGCCAACCCGCACTTTAAGTTTGCGACCGGTGAGACAGACACGGGTGTCATCATAAGCTGGCACGCCGAAGGCCCGAAGAATGTGGAGGCGAACTTGCCGCTCCCGAACCTCATTATTGGTAAGAACGGAGTGGCAATCAACCCGCTGAACTGGAAGCGCGACGAGACTTATGCAGCTGTTAGTATGAACCTGGGCTCGATTGTAATGGACGAGACCGGCGCAACCACAATCCGTGACATTGATGCGGATGCGCAACTATGTCTTGCCCGTGGCACGGTGATAACCAACGCCAAAGCCACTCCCAATGAAATGGCCGACCTTGCCGGACCACAGTGCTACCACCAAGACGACTACTCCATCTTCTACAACAACATCAAGGACAACGTGGCCAAGCGCATCGCAGCTTATAAAAATAAAAATTAAAGACATGAATAGCAATAGCAAGAAGATTACCGACGGCAATTACGACAAGTCATTGGCCATCAAATGCAATAACGGCACCTTCGTCGGCAAAAAGACTGACGAACTGATTATCTGGAAGGGCATCCCGTACGCAACTCAGCCGGTGGGGAAGCTTCGTTGGAAGAAGGCACTTCCTGCCGCAGACGATGACGGCGTGTACGACGCTACAAAGCCCGGCCACGTTCCCATTGGGCCCGCGAACGACTCGGAGGGAACGGCGGAGTTCGGCGAGGACTGCCTCGTGCTGAACATCTATTGCAATACCCGCTGCACCGACAGCAAGAAGCCGGTCATGGTGTGGATTCATGGCGGCGGATTCTGCGCCGAATCCCAGGCTTCGCCCCTCTACAACCTCACCAACTTCTCCAAACAGTCCCCCGACATCCTGTTTGTGTCCATTGACTACCGACTCGGCTTCATGGGATTCATGAACTTCGAGCGGGTTCCAGGCGGGGAGAACTTCAAGGAGGCAGGCAACCTCGGCCTGCTTGACCAGCTCGAGGCCCTCAGGTGGGTACAGAAAAACATCGCCGGCTTCGGCGGCGATCCGGACAACGTGACCATTTTCGGCGAGTCGGCAGGCTCGGCAAGCGTCACCTTCCTCCCGCTCATCGACGGAAGCGAGGGGCTTTTCAAGAGATGCATCGCACAGAGTGCCAACATCGCCTACTGCGACACGATGGAGCACGGCATCCACGTCACGCAGAACTTCCTTACCGCGACGGGCTGCCAGACCATGGACGAGCTGATGGAACTCACCACCGAGCAGCTTGTAGACGCCTATCAGAAAGCATTTGCCATTGACAAGAACTGCCTTCTCGGAGGTGCCAATTTCCCGCTCCTCGATGGTGTCACGCTGCCAGAGGACCGAGCTGTCATGTACGGGATGTGGGGAGACGAGAAGAGGTCCAAAATCGATTTGATGATTGGGTCTAACTTGGACGAAATCAGGTACTTCGTTCCGTTCGAGGGCGGTGAAGAAGGCTTCCTAAATACGCTGAGGTGGATTGCGAAGAGGGATCGCCCGCAGCTCAACGACCAAGAGAAGGCTATGTACGACGAGTTTATGGCCACGCTCGCAAACGAAAGCGAGGGGAGCAGGTTGGAACAATACTGCAACGATATCAACTTCCGCGCCGGTAACACCAACATGGCCATTAGGCACGCTGCCGCCGGTGGCAACACCTACATGTACTTCGTCAAGAAGCCGGTGACAACCCCCGAGATTGGCGCGATGCACGCGTGTGAGCTTCCTTACCTGTTTGACAATAGCGTACCGGACCCGATGGGAAGCGGAAAGATCGTTTCAAACGAAGAGTGCGAGTTCCGCCACGTCGTAAAGGAGATGTGGGCCAATTTCGCCCGGACGGGCAACCCCTCCACCGACAAATACGAGTGGAAGAAGTTCTCGGGTGACGACCGCCAGACGATGGTTTTCGACGATGCCATTGGCATGCAGAAGGATTTGTTCGGAAGGCGTGAGGATCTGATGATGCCCTGGGCAGAGCGCCTCGGGAACGGTTCATCCAAGAGGGTCTGCTAATGCGGGCGTTGTTATCATAAAAAACAAAATCACAAATAAAAAAATGGGAGAACAAAATAATGAGTGACAAGAAAAGATTATTCAAAGATTTAGTCCAATACGAGCCGTATGAGTGCTTGAACAGTGAAATTACAGGAGACTACAACGACACCCATGCCGTGAAGTGTGTGAACGGCACCTTCGTCGGAACCGAGGAGAACGGGGTCGCGTCGTGGCTGGGTATCCCATACGCGAAGGCACCCGTTGGCGAGCGCCGCTTCAAGGCACCGGAGTACGTGGACGCGAGCGACAAGGTCTTTGAGGCCAAGTACTTCGGAAAGGGTGCCTTTGGCTCACTGGGCTACCAGGATTGCGTTCAGAAGCTGGAATCCGAGGATTGCCTCCACCTGAACATCTGGCTCAATGCCGACGACAAGACGGCGAAGAAGCCGGTAATGGTCTGGATTCACGGCGGTGCGTACGTTATGGGCTCGGGCTCGCAGGCCTCATACAGCGGAGCCAACCTCGTTCAGAAGCATAGCGACATCATCCTGGTAAACATCAACTACCGCCTGAATATGTACGGCTTCATGGACTTCTCGTCTGTGCCCGGCGGCGAAAACTTCAAGACGGCACCCTGCAACGGTCTGCTCGACCAGGCTATGGCGCTCAGATGGGTACACGAGAACATCGTCGCTTTCGGCGGCGACCCCGACAACGTGACCATCTTCGGACAAAGTGCCGGCGGCGGCTCGGTTTCCATTCTGCCGGTCATGAAGGAGGCGAACCAGTACCCGGTCGGCTGCGAAGCCGCGCAAGGCAAGACCAAGGCGCTACTTGAGTACACCGGTTGCAAGACCATGGACGATATCATGGCACTGTCCGAAGAGAAGCTCCAGGAGGCGTATGTCAAGGCTGTCGGCAAGTTCACGTCCTGCCCCTACTACGGAACGGAGGTACTCCCCGAGGCGCCCATCGAGCTGTATAAGAAAGGTTATGCAAAACACATCTCCATCATGGCCGGCAGCACGGCCGACGAGATGAGGCTGTTTATGGGTGAGGGTCCGTTGTTGAGCTTTGAAGAGCAAAAGCTATACGCCCAGCGCGCCGCAGGCGATGCAGTTCCCTACCTGAAGGAAGAGGATAAGAAGTACTACGAGGAATTTAAGCGGGTAT
>ONCM01000015.1 GCA_900316305.1 uncultured Bacteroidales bacterium
GTCGCGGTCTGCGATGCCGGGACCGCAAGTGGCCGTGCCTAACCCGGCCTGCAGGTAGTCTATATTCAGGGTATAGTAATTCTCCTTTCTCAGCTCGTTGGTGTGCTTGGCCTGCCCAATATTCTCATCGGAATAAGGATAGATGCTGAACTGGAGGTTTCGTCTTTCGTCCAACCACCAGTCAGGGATGGTGGCGGAAAACATCCGCTGGCGTTCTTTGTTGAGCATCGACACGTAGCGCGTCTCCATACGGTTGCCCGCCGCCTGCGGGTACACATAATGATGGAACAGATCATCCGTGGGGGCTTCGTAATGGCCTAAGAAGCCGCACGCTTGACGGTCTTTGTAGGTTTCCTGCGCATATCCCACCCATTCGGTGGTCACCAACTCGTCCGAAACCTTCATCTGCACACCCAATTTTGGAAGCGACGGCACCCATTTGCTCGGAAAAACCGCATAGTATATCAAAATGTCCCCACTACATTTGAACATATATTCCTCAAGTGTACTGAAAACCGTCTCCCCATTCTCATTAAGGGCAATTCTTTCAATATTGACATACAGGTCGTCACCCCAATATTTATCGACATTGAATCTTTTCACTGTCCACGTGAGGTTATCCAACCCGATTCTGCGCCACAGCAGCTCACCGTGACCATCCACGTGGTCGTTGTCCGTCGGTGGTCTCCAGAAATTGAGCTGCGGTCCATCGACCACCACGGGTTTTCCATCCTTCTTTATCGTGGTGATGCGTCCGATTTTGGAATTGAATACGACTTCTGTTTTTCCGATGGTGACGATTAACAAGGAGTCAACCCTTCGGGATTCGATTGTATCATTGATGAATCCGAGGTTGGGCACATTTTTTTTCGTTGTCGGCAAGGGCAACTTGAATTGCTCGTAGGCGACCACTTTCGATAATAAATCTGTGTTATCTGTGAAATCTGTGTTCGACCCAACCAAGTAAAAGTCAACCATCACGTCCCTCCCGGGGGCAATAGTATCCAAGTCTTTAATGGAATCCAGCACTACCGCTGGCAGCTCGAAATAACCGGTATCGTGTGGAGCCAAAGAAATGGGAACTTTGTCGTCAAAATATTCAACAGCTTTCAGAAAATCAACAGGATGAATAGGATTTTCGTGCGCCACATCCGGACGCAAGCGGTACAGCAGCGTATATTCTTCCAAGTTGCTGAAATCGAAGCGGTTGATGATACGGAACTTCAATGAATCCAAATCCACCGCCTCAATCTTGACAGGCTGATAGACTTTCCGCACTTCGGCCAACTGCGGGTGCGGTTTCCGGTCGGGATCCACCAGGCCGTTGATGCAGAAGTTGCCGTCGGAGGGCATATTCTCCCCGAAGTCGCCGCCGTAGGCGTAGAACTCCCGGCCCTGCGCATCCTTCGTTAACAGTCCCTGATCCACCCAGTCCCAGATGCAACCGCCCTGCAGCTGCGGGTATTGGTAGATGGTGTCCCAGTAGTTGGAGAGGCCGCCGCAGCTGTTGCCCATCGCGTGCGCGTACTCGCACATGATGAACGGCCGTTCCTGCGACTCGCGGGCGTAACGGGCGAGGTAGTCCGCCGAGGGGTACATAATGGCCACGATGTCGGTGTTACGGTCGTAGAGGGCGCGCTCATACTGCACGGGGCGGGTGCTGTCCTTGTCCTTCAGCCAGTCGTAGGCGGCCTCGTAGCACACGCCGTTGCCCGACTCGTTGCCCAACGACCAGACGATGATGCAGGGGTGGTTCTTGTCGCGCTCGTACATATTGCGGGTGCGCGCCACCGTAGCCTCCTTGAAGTCAGCACGCTTCGCCAACGACTTCTCCCCGTAGCCCTGTGCGTGCGACTCGGCATTGGCCTCGTCAATGACGTACATACCATAAATATCACACAGATAGTAAAACTCCGGCGAGTTGGGATAGTGGCTCGTGCGTATCGTATTGATGTTGTTGGCCTTCATCAGCCGGATGTCCTGTTCCATACGCTCTATAGAGACCACGTGCCCCGTTTGCGGGTCGTGCTCATGCCGGTCAACCCCTCGAATGGTCACCGGCACGCCGTTCACTAACAATTGTCCGTTCTCAATGCGGATATTACGGAAACCGATGGAGATGGCCGCTTCATCAAGGGTGTTTCCTTGGTTATCTTCCAAAATAATCCAAAAGGGATATAAATAAGGATGTTCTGCATTCCAAGAATCCACATCAGGAAGGGTGAAATGAAAACGGGATGTCTGTTTGCCATTGTCGGGAATCGTGATAGGGCGGGTTACATTATATGATCCGTAATCAAAGGTGATTCGTCCCAAGGGCGAATGATTATTCGCCCCTACATTTTGCGGTGCCAAATTCTCCACCGTTACCTCCACATCCAAAACCCCGTTCTTGTATGTGGAATCTAAATCCGCCATCACCTTGTAATCCAGAATGTGCGTTTTGGGTTGGGCGTAGAGGGTGATGTCGCGCTCGATGCCGCTCAGCCGCCAGAAATCCTGACACTCGAAATAGGAACCGTCGCTCCATTTGAAGACCTGCAGGGCGATGAGGTTGCGCTCCCCGAACTTCACAAATTGGGTGATGTCGAACTCGGAGTTGGTCTTGGCATCTTCGCTATAGCCCACAAATTCGCCATTTACCCAAAGGTAGAAGCAGGATTTCGCGCCCCCGATGTTGATAATCACCTGCTTGTCCTCCCATGTTTTGTCAATTTCCACCCATCTGCGGTAGCTGCCCACGGCGTTGCCTTTCTCGGGCACTTTCGGCAACTGACTGTTGTCGAAATCGTTGGTGGTGTTCACATAGACGGGCACACCATAGCCGTTCAACTCCCAATTGCCCGGCACGGAGATGGAGTCCCATCCGCTGTCGTCATAGTCGGTGCGGAAGAAGTCGGCCGGACGCTCGTCGGCGTTGGGCACGTAATGGAAATCCCAAATACCATCCAACCGTACAAAGTAAGGGTCCCCAATGTGAGGATCGAAAACGACTTCCTCAATAAAGGGATCGTTTTGCGGGATATTGGCTCTCGGGTAGAGCTTGTTGACCTCAAACACGGCGGGATCCTGCCACTCAGTGAAGGTCTGCGCGGAGAGGCCGAGGGCGGCACATAATATAATAATGTATAGGAGGTGTTTTTTCATGATGCTAGTTTTATAGTAACGTGTTATTATGGTGGATTAACGCAATTTGCAACGGAATCCGCCAAGCGTGCCAGAAGCACGCCATCTTATTAACCCCACATAAGCGTAACGGAGTGGAGCGCAGTGTGGGGTTATTGAAATATCGTGCTTCCAGCACGAGGCTGTGATAAGTATATGCTTCCCTTAAATCATCGAAAGAGGTCATTTATTATCAATTTAATAGAAGTGGCAAAGTTATAAAATCTGTGATTCTTTACGTGAAAATCTTCAAATCTACTCAAAAAAATTGCGATTTTGATCTCAATTTTCCTGTTTGATAAAAGGAAATGTCTTGATTACCTTGTTTTTACGAATCACCAAAACATATTCACCGGCGGGCATGCTTCTGTCATCCAATGATATAAAACGTTCCCTCAACGCACCCTCCGCCACTTTCTGACCGTTGAGATTGAAAATTTCGTATTTCATACCTGATAAATGTTTCGGGCAGTCAATATATATCATATTGGAAACAGGATTGGGATAGATACGAATCTCGTCAATGGGTTTGTAATCTTGTATAACTGTTTGATGATCAGACACCCCGAATTGACTCAAATACGGAAGAAGGTAATCACGCAAATTCACTCGTTGAAGTTTGGCAGGAAGATTAAAGGGGATGCCCATGACAGTGGTTTCAAAATGCTCGTTTGTAATGTAATAGTCCAATCCATTATGCGTGGCGATGGCTTCCACTTGCGACTTGACCGTGGACTTGAAATTCAGCCGTCTTTTATTGCCAGAAAAGAAACGATGGTCTTTATAGTCGTACAACAAGACGAGGAACGGCCGAAGGGATGAGACCTTAACCTTGCTGCTATAACTATAACCGCAAAGAACTATCAGTTGATATTCAGGCATATATGTAGCCCCTGTAACGAGACCATTGACATTATAGGTTTCGCGGCGTTGCGCAATATGTGTACCCGGCGTTTTAGGAAGGCTGTAAATAGTAGTTTGTGTAGATGCCCACTGTTTGGTAAAAAGATAGATGCTGTCATCGGTGACAACAAAGGCCTCGCAATCGAAATCGGTGGCTTGCGGTTGTGCGGTGAAATCCGTTTGGTCTTCGTAGGAGAAAGCTATCGTATCGATTGCAAATGTCTGATTCAGAATAGATTCCTTGCTGATGCGCAGGATATGTAGGTCATGTCGGTTTCCTCTGTTGTTGCCCATATCGCCAAAGTAAAGATAGAGGCTGTCTTGTGAGATTTCTTCCATATCATGACTACTTATATTATTGATACAGAGGGTTTCCGTGGTGGTCGCGTTGGTACTGTCTATTCGGTAAAGACAATTGTCGTTGTGGTCGTTGAAGGTCCAATAACCGTTATTCCAAAAGAACAGCGTGGAGGAACCGTC
The DNA here is from genome assembly GCA_900316305.1 of uncultured Bacteroidales bacterium. Lineage (GTDB taxonomy): Bacteria > Bacteroidota > Bacteroidia > Bacteroidales > WCHB1-69 > F23-D06. Next base: position 4,549 of record ONCM01000015.1, read on the forward strand.
AAGCAGAGAATCCAAGGTACCTATTTCAGAGGTCTCGATGGTGGTGGACGCATATTCGCAGCTGCCGTCGTTGACGGTAGTGACAGGGTTGTAATTGATGGCCAGCGAGTCAGTGCAGCCGCACACCTGTGCATAACCTCTCCCCATTGTGACGATGAGAAGGCAGAAAAACACAAGTGCCGTATGTATATAGAATTTCATACGAAAAAGCAGAATTTTCATACGGCAAAAATACAATATATTTCAACAGAGAATCGGAAAAAGTGTATTTTTGCGGCCTAATCAATTCGAAATAAAATGAAAAAAATACTGTATTTAAGCGTAGTTATCCTTCTTTTCACCGGGTGCAAAGCACAACAAAAGCTGGTTTCGGTGGATAAAGAGACCAACGAGGTGGAACTCAAAAAGGGACAGGAGTGCGAAATCGAATTCATCACCAACGCTTCCACTGGCTTCTGGTGGCAGCTGGTCAACGAGGACGAAATCACCGTGGTGAAAAGCGTGGGCGACCGCTACACCAGCAACGCACCCAAAGGCATGGTCGGCGCCTCCAGTCATCGCTTCTGGAAATTCGAGGCGGTGGAGAAGGGCACGCAAACGCTCCATTTCGCGTATGCACGCGCCAACGTCGATGAGGCTGTGCGCACCCGCGATGTCATTGTGACTGTCAAGTAGATGCACACCATTCGGGTTGCCATCCCCGCTATGGACGAGCTGGACTTCCTGCCCGCCACATTGGATGCGCTCTCTCGTCAGAAAACCGACTCTCCTTTTGAAGTCTATATCTGTGTAAATCAGCCCGAAAGCTATTGGGAAAACCCGGCAGGAAAGCTGGTTTGCGAACACAATCAACAGCTGCTGGAATATCTCTCCCATTATGATTTTTTAACCCTTCACGTGTTGGACTTCGCCTCTCCCGGAAAAGGCTGGCCAAAGGGGAAAAAGGGGGTTGGACATGCACGTAGAGTGCTGTTTGACAGTATTTTAACTGTATCAGAATCCGACGACCTCATCGTGAGCATGGACGCAGACACGTTGGTGGAACCTGGCTACTTGTCCTCTTTGGCCGAGAATTTCTCGAAGCATCCTGAGATGAGTGCCTTGGCGGTACCCTATTATCACCGACTTGACCCTACCGACGAAACGGCCACCAGAGCCATGCTGCGATATGAAATCTACATGCGCAACTACGCCATCAACCTTCTGAAAATCAACAGTCCATACGGATTCACAGCCCTGGGATCCGCCATCGTCATGCGAGCCAAGGCATTACAGAAAATCGGCAACATCACCCCTTTGCAGTCGGGAGAGGATTTCTACCTCGTACAGAAATTCTGCAAGATGGGCGGATTAAGGCTTTTTAACTCCGAATGCGTCTATCCCGCGTGCCGATACTCCGACCGCGTGCCGTTCGGGACCGGTCCAGCCATGAAATTGGGATCGCAAGGTATCTGGGACAGCTACCCGATCTACCATCACTCGGTTTTCGAACCCATCAAGGAGGCTTATCGGCACCTTCGCGACCTCTACGAAGGTTGCTTTCATTGTAACGACAACGATTTTTTGGCTTTTCTGCAAAAAAACAACAACCAGGAAGACATTTGGATAACGATTCGCCAAAACGTGTCCGATTTCCCGCATTTCGTCAAAGCATTCCATCAAAAGTCCGACGGACTGCGTATCCTACAGTATGTGAGACACAAATATTCGCAAAATAGACACTCGGAATCCTCTGCTATTCTGGATAATACCAAAACTTGGTGGCCCGACCGCTTTCCCAAATGGCTCTCCGAGGGTCACTCCTTGGACCACTATTCCATCCTCCAACTGGATGAGCTTCGGAACCGAATGTTTGAGGAAGAAAATGTGCTCAGAAAGCACTATCCAAACTAATTTTCCACAACCTTATTCTCAATCTTGAAAAAAAGCAAAAATTGCATTTTCAAGATACTTTTTTGCGTTTTTTTGATGTAAAAATTGCATTTTTGCATCAAAATATGCATTTTTCGATATATTTTTCGCAAAATGCAATTTTTATATCGTTATTTGCAGATTTTATACTGTAATATGCGATTTTTTATATGAAAAATGTCATTTCGTCACTTTTTTCATCTTTTTTATATGTAGTAATGATAATATTATTTACTTTTACGAAGACAAATACTAAAAACAATGAACAATCAAGACATAGAAGTGGTCATTCTTAGTGATGACGAGATAAAAGTAAACAAGCTAAGATGCTTGTTATCAAAATTTTATCCGGTGAATGTTGCTTCTGTTTGCCATTATCCGGCCGAAGCGATACTGTATTTGAACAATCACAGAACCTCGATTTTCTTTCTGGATTTGGGGTTTTCGGAGGTCCTTCATGACATACGGAAACCGCCGTTCATCGTTGGTCTTTGTGACGCAGTAAACACAAAACGGGTGAAATCATTCCTCAAGATGGGCTTTTTTGAAGTGTTTTATTCACCCTATTCGGAGAACGAGTTCAATTGCATTATGGGGAAGATCCTAAACATCTATGGGACTTACAACAAGGTGGAACACCGCGTTTTGAAACGGGTGGAAGAGGAAAACATGGCCTACAACGCTGAAAATCCCTATCAAAAAGCGGTATTCATCATGGGCAAGCGGAATGAGGATTCCATGCGTGTTGTATTTGATAATGTTTTGTATTTCAAGAAAATAGGCAATCAGGTTTGTATCTATTTTGAAGATGGGTTGAAAAGGTATTACAAAACCAACCTCAAGATGTTCCACAACCGGTTCCCAAAATCGCAATTTGTGAAAATCAACAAATCCGTGGTGATCAATATCAACAAGTTGACAGGGATGAAGAAAAACCGAGTGGAAATCGCCCACAACTCTATCTTCGAGCTGTCCAGGTCGTTCAAGAAATCGCTCATGGAGAGTCTATCGAAATAGCCTTAGTGCTTGTTCGGGTGTGTCTTATGGTGTTGCGCCGCCAGCGTATTCCGTTCCCAAAAAACACCGTCCGAGTAGCCTTGGATATCCGAATCTGAATCGGCCTTCAACAACCGTTTCTCGGCCCAAAGGCAATACTCTTCGTTGATCTCCACTCCGCAATAGTGACGGCCTAACTTCTTGGCCACCACACTCGCAGTGCCGCTACCGAGAAACGGATCAAAAACCGTTTCTCCAGGCTGTGAGGAGGCGAGAATCAGCTTGGCATACAGTTTTTCGGGTTTCTGGGTCGGGTGGTCGGTGTTCTCCGGCATGGACCAGAACGGGACACTGATGTCGTCCCAAAAGTTGGATGGGTGTGTGAGGCGGAAATTGCCATCCTCTGAAGATTCCCAATCCTTGGGCATGCCATGCTCTTTATAGGGGGCGAGAACTTGTCGCTTCATCATCACCGCATCTATGTTAAAACAGTAATTATCAGTATCTTTGACAGCAAACCAGATATCTTCCATGCTGTTTTTCCAATTGGCCTTGGCCCCCCTACCCTTCTCACGCTGCCAAGTGATGCGATTGAGGATGGTCAGTTCCTGATCTACGGCCCGCTGCAATGCTGCAGTACACTTCCAGTCGCCACAAATGTAGAGTGAACCGTTGGGTTTCAGTTTCTTACATACTTCAGGAAACCACGATGCCAGAAATTTCGCATACGCATCCTCGGACCGCGAACAAAACTTCATTCCATGAAAATCCTTCGTCAGATTATAGGGTGGGTCGATGATGATCAAATCCGCAAAACCGTCCGGAAGATAGGGTAGCACCCGCAGCAAATCGCCACAAATGGTCTTGTCCAAAAAGTCAGGGTGATGCGGAAGAGCCTCTTCTGTCAGCAATCGCTGCTTTAACGGAGCGATTTCGTCGTCCGTAAGAGTCAGCGTACGGTTGCGGGGAGCGCGGGATCGTTCCATATTTAAATATTAACGTTCCAAGTTCAACGTCTGCTCGAGCATAATGGCATCATCAGGATAAGTGAGCTTCCTGTTGGAAACATCGCCCTGCACAACGGAGATGGGCACCTCGGGACAATAGCGGAGGAGTACACCACAATCGTCAGTGCTGGTGAAATTCGGATCCTGCAATGCACGACAATACGCCTCGCGAATCACGTCAATACGGAACGCTTGCGGGGTCTGGGCACAACGCAAACGACTGCGCACGGGAATGTCGGTGATACGTCCGCCATCGTCGGTCACTTGGAAAACGGTGTCCGTCGCAGGGATAGCCACCGCCACCGCCGGATGCGTCTGCAACGCCGTAACCACATCGTTGATAATCCGTTGACTCACGGCAGGCCGTGCTGCATCATGGAAAATCAGGTTTACATTGTCAACACTTTTATAGGCGTTAATGGCGGCCAAGGTAGAGAGGTAGCGTTCTGCACCTCCGGGCAACAGCTTGCGCACCTTGAGCCAACCGTTACGGTCGATAATCTCCTGCATCTGAGGCAGATAGTCGGCATTCATCACTACGGCGATTTCATCGATACCGCTGTTGCGCTCGAACGCCTCCACACTGTACTCCATCACCGTCCGACCCGCCAACGGCAGGAACTGCTTGGGGAGCGCTGTCCCGAATCGCTGCCCGGAACCACCGGCGAGGATTACTGCTATGTTCGTACTTTTTTTCATTGCTTGTTCTGGTCTTCCCCACACTGCGCTCCTTCGTCGCTTGTGTGGGGCTAATTGCGCTTCGCGCGTTTTGTCCCTTCGGGACTGTTTAAAGAAGTTGTTTCAAATTACTCCGTGGGTAACGCCTTGAATCCCTGTCCCATAATTTCTGCGCTGTCAATGATGTTCACGAAGGCAGTCGGGTCAATATGGCGGAGGTTGTTTTTCAGTTTTACGAGGTCGGCACGTTCGAGGGAAACATAAATCATGCTTCGCTCGGTACCGGCATAGAGGCCTTGGCCGAGGAACAGCGTGCCACCGCGGTGGAGGTCGTTGAGGATGTAGTTCCGCATGGCATCCACGTTGTTAGTCACAATATAGACGGTCTTGTAGGTCTTCAAACCTTCCACAATCAGGTCAATCACCTTGCCTTCTATAAGTATTAATATGATGGAGTAAATAGGCAAACGAATCTGCTTGAAAGCAATGAGGGTGGTAAAAGTAATGGCAGAATCAACAATCATCACCAAGGTACCCAAAGATATTTTGGTATATTTGTGGATAATCATGGAGATGATATCGCTGCCGCCGGAAGTAGCTCCCGACTTGAAAATCAGGCCAATAGCGATACCATAGATGATGCCAGCGACCACCGTGTTCAGGAAGTAGTCGGGAATGAAGAACTGCTCACTGTGGGGAATCTGGACCATGGTGGGCATACTCGCCACATCCACAATACCTTCGTGAATGACAGGGTTATAACCCCAGAAAGTCTCTAACAACCAAGTAAATGCGAAAATCAAGATGGTGGAAAGCACCGTTTTGAAACCGAACTTCGGTCCGAGAATCCAAGTGCCGATGAGCAGCAACGGAATATCCATGCAGATGGCGTAATAACTGATTTTCCAAGGCCAGACAGTGTTCAGCACGTTAGAAAGACCATAAGTACCGCCAGGGGCCAGCAGGTACGGGTTGACAAACATCACGTCGCCGACTGCAAAAAGGAAGCTGCCGACGATAAGCATTAAGTATGCAATAATCTGTTCTTTAACTTGGTTTTTTTGCTCCATTTCTCTCAATTTTTTGCGGCGGCAAAAGTACAATATTTTTAGTATGAAAAAATTGTACTTTTGCCGCCTTATTAGAGATTATGCTCCGCTATATTGTTAAAAAAATATTGTACGGCCTGCTGCTGATGCTCGGCGTGACCACGCTCGTGTTCTTTTTGTTCACAGTGTTGCCCTCCGACCCCGCCCGCATGATTATGGGACAGCGCAGCGACCTGGAAACCGAAGAAGCCATCCGCAAGGAGATGGGCCTCGACCTTCCGCTCGGAGTGCAATATCTCGCCTACCTCAATGACGTGTCGCCCATCTCCTGGCATAGGACGGAGGATGCCGACTCTTTCTTCTACCTTAATGATGACAACTATCACTATGTCAAGCTGATACAAACAAAAAAATCAGCTATCGTGCTGAAAGCACCGTACTTACGCCGATCCTACCAAAGCAAACGACCGGTGACGGAAATCATCGGCGAAGCATTCCCCAAGACCGTGCTGCTGGCCTTGGTCTCCATCTTCTTCGCCCTGGTAGTGGGTATCATCATCGGCATTTTCTGCGCTTTACACAAGGACACCTGGTTCGACAAGAGCGCTCTCGTGATTTCCGTGCTGGGCATGTCTGTACCCTCATTTTTTGCAGCCATCCTCTTCGCATGGGTGTTCGCCTTCCTGCTTGCGGATGTCACCGGACTCAACATGTTCGGTAGCTTATATACCGTAGATGACTATGGTTCAGGACAATACATAAACCTCAAAAACCTGATTCTGCCCGCACTGACTTTGGGTATCCGTCCGTTGGCGGTTGTCATCGAGCTGACCAAAAACTCGCTACTAGACGTGCTTTCGCAGGATTACATCCGGACTGCGAAGGCTAAAGGACTGAGTCAAAAGACGATAGTGGTAAAACATGCGCTGAAGAACGCCCTCAACCCGGTGGTAACGGCCATCTCAGGCTGGTTGGCGGGACTGCTGGCCGGCGCCGTTTTCGTGGAGTACATCTTCGACTGGAAGGGAATGGGCGTGGTCATCCTCGACGGACTCGACAAATACGACTTTCCCGTAGTGATGGGCTCTCTGCTCTATGTTTCCATCATCTTGGTGATTATCAACATTATATGTGACATTATCTATGGCTGGCTGGATCCGAAGGTGACATTGTAGAGACGCGCCATGGCACGTCTCTACGGTGCCAAAAATCAGAAAAAATTTTTTTTGTCAATAAGTCGCTAATAATCAATTCAAAAAAAATATCAACGGCTTTTTGTTAATAATTATAACTGTCGGCAAGCGGTTTTTTCCGATACAATTATCTATTTTAGCAACCTCGAAAGTAGCGTTTCTTTTCTCGTGAAACTTGTTGAATATCAATTTATTAGCATTTTTCTTATAAAATAAATTGTACAAAAGAGGCGAAAAAAAGCGAAAAAGGCGCCTTTCGGAAAAAGAAGAAAAAAACCAAAAACCGCCATAATTATGAAAGAAGATCTATCCCTTTTCAATTCGGTGAATGAAGAAGAAGCCGAGCAGGAAATGATGGAACAGCAGCTGCAAAAGTCGATGAGCGAGTTGATTGCCAACCGCAACTCGGCGATGCAGAAATATTCACAGGAGACCGTATCCGCTATTTCGGACGAGGAGCCGGAAGACGTTGCGGAGCCGACCGTTTACACGAAGGAGGAGATTTTCTCCGACGTGGCCCGCTATTTTGGCGGTGACGAATTGGCTGCAGGCGTGTGGATTGACAAATATGCGTTGAAGAACGCCAACGGACAGCTGGTGGAGCGCACTCCTGAGGACATGCACAGACGTATGGCCCGCGAGTTCGCACGCATTGAAAGACGGTATCCTCACCCCATGAGCGAGGAGGAGATCTTCAACCTTTTCGACCACTTCAAGTATGTGATTCCGCAAGGCAGCCCCATGGCTGGCATCGGCAACAAATACCAGGTGGTCTCCCTCTCCAACTGCTTCGTGATCGGCAACAATGGCGGTGCCGACTCCTACGGCGGTATCATGAAAATGGACGAGGAGCAAGTACAGTTGATGAAACGCCGTGGCGGCGTGGGGCATGACATGTCGGACATCAGACCTTCCGGAAGCCACGTGCAGAACTGCGCTCAAACCTCCACCGGTATCGTCCCCTTCATGGAACGCTACTCCAACTCCACCCGTGAAGTGGCCCAGGACGGCCGCCGTGGTGCCCTGATGCTCTCCATCTCCATCAAACACCCTGATGCAGAGCAATTTATTGATGCAAAAATGACGCAAGGCAAAGTCACCGGAGCCAATGTCTCCGTCAAAGTGGATGACCAATTCATGCAAAGCGTCCAAAACCATACCTCTTACACCCAACAGTATCCCGTTGACAGCAACGACCCCAAGGTAGTTCGCGAAACCGACGCCAAGAAACTGTGGGACAAGATCATCCACAACGCGTGGAAATCCGCCGAACCCGGCGTCCTCTTTTGGGACAACATCCGCAGGGAGTCCATACCCGACTGTTACAAGGACGAAGGCTTCGAGACGGTTTCCACCAACCCTTGCGGCGAAATCCCGCTCTGCCCGTACGACAGCTGTCGTCTTATCTCCATGAATCTCTATAGCTACGTCGATAATCCGTTCACCGACAACGCCACCTTCAACATGCCGCGCTTTCGCCAGCATGTGCAGTACGCGCAACGCCTGATGGACGACATCATCGACCTCGAGCTCGAAAAAATCGATGCCATCCTCGCCAAGATTGAGAGCGACCCGGAGAGCGAAAACGTGAAACGCGTGGAAAAAGAGCTCTGGCTCAAGATCCGCAAACAGTCGTTGAAAGGCCGCCGTACCGGTCTGGGCATCACCGCCGAAGGCGACATGCTCGCCGCCCTCGGTCTCACCTACGGCACCGACGAGGCCAACGCATTCTCCACGGAAGTACACAAACAGCTGGCACTGGCCGCCTACCGTTCCTCTGTCACCATGGCCAAGGAGCGCGGCGCCTTCCCCATCTACAGCTGCATCAAGGAAGGACACAACCCCTTCATCCAACGTCTCCGCGACGCCGATCCCAAACTCTACGAGGATATGATTCGCTACGGCCGCCGCAACATCGCCCTGTTGACCATCGCCCCGACAGGAAGTGTAAGTATCTGTACACAAACCACTTCTGGTATCGAACCCGCCTTCAACGTGGTCTATAAACGTCGCCGTAAAATCAACCCCAACGACATGGCTACCAAGAAAACGGTTGTAAAAGACACCGTTGGCGACCTGTTTGAGGAATACATGGTCTTCCACCACAAATTCGTGGTTTGGGCCGAAACCAAAGGCTACACGCTGGAACAGATGAAGAACATGAGCGAGAAGGAGATCTTCGCACTTGTGGAACAGTCCCCTTACTACAAAGCCACCGCCGCCGACACCGACTACATCAAGAAAGTTGAGTTGCAAGGTTCGGTGCAAAAGTGGGTGGACCACTCCATCTCCGTCACCGTCAACCTGCCCGCCGACATCACCGAGGAGGTGGTCGGCGACCTCTACATGAAGGCCTGGCAAGTGGGCTGCAAGGGCCTGACCGTCTATCGTGAAGGCTCCCGCGACGGCGTGCTGAACTCCCTCGAACAGTCCAAAAAGGAGGAAAAGGACGAGAAACCCAAGAACTTCAAGCGTCCGCGCGAACTGCACGCAGACGTTATCCACTTCAAGAACAACAACGAAGACTGGGTGGCCTACATCGGTATCTATAACAACAAACCTTACGAGATCTTCACTGGAAAGACCGGCGACGAGAGCTTCCTGCTTCCGAAGTGGGTTGATCACGGCACGATTGTGAAGAACCGTCACGACGACGGCACCAAATCCTACGACTTTGTCTATCAGGACAAGGCCGGCTACGAGGTGATCCTCCGCGGTTTGGACCGTTGCTTCGATCAGGAATTCTGGAACTATGCCAAGATGACCTCCGCCCTGCTGCGCAATGGCATTCCGGTAAACCACGTCGTGAACATCATCTCCGGTCTCAACTTCCGTCAGGAAAGCATCAACTCTTGGCGTAACGGTGTCTGCCGCGCGTTGAAGAAATTCATCCAAGACGGCACCAAACAGAAAGGTGTGGAATGTCCCAACTGCCACCAAAAAGACACGATGGAGTTCAAGGAAGGATGCCTGACATGCTCGAACTGCGGCTACGCAAAATGCGGTAATTAATCCAGTAGAGACACGGCGCGCCGCGTCTCTACCTCAATAACCTATAACCCATAACCTATAACCATTAAGTATGAGCGATTCGCAACAGACAGTGTTCCTATACGTACCATGTCAGATGGACCTCTTCCAGGCTGATACGGTAACCAGTGCCATCACGGTGCTCAACCGCCTGAACCAGTTCTGCCATTATGATAAGGAGAACACCTGCTGCGGTCGTCGCTTCTTTATGGAAGGGGAAATGCAGTACGCCAAGGATTTGGGCTATCAGGTCATCAAATCCTACACAGAATACTGTGAACTGCATAAGAAAAGATTTCCGGTAGTCATCCCTGATGCCGCCTGTGCCGGCTTTATGCACCGCCATTTTGACCTCATCCTGAAAAACGCCACATTGCCTAACGAATTAAACAGCTTCATCAATAACGTGCACGAACTCTGCGACTACATCGTGAACGAATTGAAAGTGGAATCGCTAGGCAATGCATTCCGCCACCGCGTGTTCTACTTCAAGTCCTGCGCAGCAAAACACCTCTATCCTGATAATAACGCACCGGAAACGCTGCTGAAGAACACTATAGGACTGGATTTGGTGGAAGACACCGAAGAGAAAAACTGCTGTTGCGGTGCTAATGGACGTTTCCCCATGCTGAACCCTGAAGCCTCCGAAAAGATGACCGGAGAGATTGTGCTCCGTGCTTATAATCAGGGCGCCGAATTCATAACCTCCACCGACATCCACTGCCTGCAAATGATGGATGCCTATCGACAAGAGCATGAGGTGGATGTGAGGATTATCCATATTGCGGATATCCTGCGAGGCGAGGAATAATATTCGTAGAGACGTTTCATGAAACGTCTCTACGACAATTCTATGACAATTTCGATAACTGTTTTGAAAGGATTGTTTCCCAAAATTTGTTTTTGTAAATCCGCACGAAAGGAATTAGGTGTTCGGTACTGCCAAAACCTTGGTATAGGCGTGCGACGTTCGGGTTGCGGGAGCCATTGAAATCAAGAAAAAGCTCCGACTCTGCATGGTCGCGGATGTAGGCGTCGAGCAGTAGGAACATAGGTTTGCACTCCGACAGCCGATTGTCACGACCGGAAAACCAGAACCAACGACGTTTTCCATCTTTCACGATTAAGGCACCTGCTGCCAGTTTGTTGTCGCTTGTGCGCACTCCGTAAATTTCTAACAGATTGTGTTCCAGCAAATAATCAGACACTCTTTGTAATCTCGCATAATCGTCATCGCGAAAGTGAACAGCCTCTTCCGAACCTTTGTTTTCCCTAAACAGCGCGATAATATCCGACACTTTCTCCTCCTGCACCGTAATCCGGCACTGGTGTTTTTGCGAAGCCTTAATGTTCCGCTTCGTGTTCTCATGAAATCGGATAAATAACTCATTATAAGATTGTTGCAAAGGCAATTTATATGAGATAAAATAAGGTGGGAACTCTAATTCATCAATATCCCAAGCATTTTGTTCGTTCATTAACAGATCAGCTAGCACATAATGTTTAGAAATCTCTTCAAGAAAGCGGACATAGACAGACATTCGGATATCTTGTCGATAAAAGATGCCCATCTGCGGTAAGAAGAACGGTGTATAAACATATTTTAACACTCCTTTTTTGCGAGTCGGGAGCGGCATCACAGCCTGATAGTCATCATCGACAAGCGCATGCCAAGTGTCGTCGCCCGTGAGCAGATCCAACAACTCATATTCTGCCAATACATTAGGAGACAAACTGTTACGTACAGCTTGATTCCATTTTTCTGAATCAATTTCGGAATGTTTGAGATAACGGATCATCACACAAAATGTTCGGCGATGCGCTGCATTTCAGAGGAAACGTTGTTGTTTTCGTACAAAATGCCGTAAATAGTCTCCACGATGGGGATTTCTGCACCAATTTTCTTGTTGATTTCGTGTACGCAACGGCAAGCGGTATAACCTTCCGATACCATACGCAACTCCAACAACGACACGCGTACAGACAAACCGTGACCGATCATGATGCCGAACAGACGGTTGCGGCTGAAGGTGGAGTAGGCAGTCACCAGAAGGTCTCCGAGATAGACGGAGTCGGAAATATGGCGATTTTCGTTGGGGTAAACCTCTGATACAAAGTACTTCATCTCTTTCAGACAGTTGGCCACGTAGGCAGCAATAAAGTTGTCGCCATAACCGAGACCACTGTAAATACCAGCACCGAGTGCGTAGATATTTTTGAGCACGATAGAAAGCTCTGCACCCATCACATCGCTGGAGACAGAAGTGCGACAGTAACGCGTGGTGAAAAACTTGGCAACGGTTTCCGCCAATTCCTGATTGGTGGAGGCGGCGGTCAGGAAGGTGAATTTCTCCTGCGCAATCTCCTCCGCGTGGGAAGGGCCGCTGATGATACAAAGCTGATCCAGAGGCACTTTGAACTGCGACTGCATGTAGTCACTGATCAACTGCATGGTTTCGGGCACAATACCTTTAACGGCCAAGATAATTTTCTTTTTGGAGAGTTGGGAACGTTTCAGCGGCTCCAAAGTTTTATGCAGGTAAGCAGACGGTGTGACGATAATCACATAGTCAGCACGAGAGACCGTGCTTTTGATATCGGTACTAACTTTCACATCTTCAGGGTTAATGAAGACGGAGCTCAGGTATTTGGGGTTGTGACCGTATTTGACGATACTTTCCGCAATCGCCTCCTGCCGGACCCACCAGTGGATGTGTTCCAAGTTGACCGAGAGAATCTTGATAATAGCTGTCGCCCAACTGCCACTGCCAATCACCGCCACCCGGTAGCGGGCACGGGATTTTCTGCTGCGAGGAGCTATTGCCGAAGATAAATGTTCATTCATCGTTTTAACTTTTTTTAAGCGTGCAAAAATACGATATTTTTCCGTACTACGCCCAAAAAAGTTTTCGACGGTGATTAAAAATCTCCACGCAAGGTTCTGTAGCGATTACGCGCCTGCACTACATAGAGGCTGTCGCTGTAATCTTTTAAGATTTTTTGGTAATATTCCATGGCTTTCGGAACGTCTTTGAGGTAATACTCGTACAATTCCGCCAGTTGAAAGACTGCATCGTCAGCCAACAGCTGATCGCCATAGTCCTCAACAATCCGCTTGAGCAACTTTTCAGCCTCAAAGAAGTTCTTTTGCTTGATAAGGATGAGAGCTTTCTGATATAAGGCATCATCCACTAAAGTACCAAAGGGCGAGAGAATCATCACGGAATCAAGGGCTTTAAGCGCTTCGTCGTCCTTGTTTTGGAAGATCAAGAACTCGGCCTTGGCATACATCTTCAGTGCAAGATTACCCTCGGAATTGCCAAATAAAGCCATTGTGGTGTCTGTTTCGTCCCTTTCTTCCTCTTCCAAGTTGTCAGCGATGAGCATGGAGGAGTAGATGGCATCATTAGCAATCAGCTTGGTGGTGGCAGCCGCCAGCACATCCAGCTGACTCTTCGCCCAGCTGAACTCTCCTATATAGAACGATAACTTGGCATTCTTAAACTTTGCCTCGTTGCCCAGCACATCGTTGGGCATGTCCTTATCGACTTGCGAATAGTTGAGCGAAGCATCCCAGATTTCACCAATATACAACTGTACATCAGCCAGATCAATCTTATACTGGTTTTTCTCTTTCGCGTCTCTTGTGGCGGCCATTGCTTGGTTGAGTACCTCGATGGCCTCCTGCGGTTTATTCACGTAAAAAGCCAGCAAATGGGCATATTTGCGAATCCAGTCCATGGTGCCGGAATGGATGCCATTCTCCTCCAAAGCTTTCTTGAAGTCCTGCTCCAAATTCACGGCATCGACCATCTTCACCGGAGAGGTTTCAATCAGCTGCATATATTTGACATCCAAGATTTTCATCTTGGCCTGCACATAGTTATGCGTTTCCTCACCTCTCTTAATAATGTAATTTAACGCCTCAATGGCGGTGGCATAATCGTGATTTTCAGCCGCAACGGTGGCCAGCTCGTAAGTATAAACGCCCTCCACCTTTAACCGTTTGTCCAACGCCTTTGCCAAGACGAAAGCTTCCTCAAAATCCTTATGCAGTTGGCTTATCCAATATAATTCTTTGATACAGAGTATATTGTTTGGATACTTCTGCGAGAACTTCTGCAAAGCCGTGCGGATAGCCATATATTGCTGATCATCGTCATCATCCACCAACAAATCCTGAATGGCTGTCTGCACATCTTTCTCATACTTTTCATTATCCGTTTTCACCAAAGCGATAATCTCATCAATGATCTTATCGTTCATGTGCAGGATTTTGTAAATGCTAATGAGGTTTTTAGAAAGATACTGCTCGTCATTCAGCAATTTTCTGCCTTTTTGGATGGCTTCGGCCGCATATTCGTACTTACCCCGCGACATAAACGCATTGTTCAGCTCGCTGACAGCAGTCTCCTTGGCCTGCATGTTTTTAAGGCATTCCTGATAGATTTTCTCCGCTTTGGCATTATCTCCGGAGCGTTCATAGACGTAGCCGAGATCGACCTTATAGCGCTGCACATTAGGATAGGCTTTCACTTGCTTTTTGAGCATTTTCTCCGCATCATTGTAGCGTTCCAGCTCCAAAAGCGCATGGTAATAGTAATAGTAAATGTAGGAATCCGGCTTTTTGGCGTGGATTTTTTCAAAAAGCTCCACAGCCTTGTCGTATTCCTTATCCTTGTAATACTGCATGGCAAGCTGCTCTTCCTGGCTTTGTTGCGCAATGGCGACACCTGCGCAGGAGAAGAGCAGCAAGAGTATGACGATTGCCTTTTTCATTCGAACTTAGTCGATGATGTCGAAACGGGTGTAAGGACGTAACACTTCGGGGATAACGATGCCCTTTTCGGTTTGGTTGTTCTCCAACAGGGCAGCGAGCACGCGCGGCAATGCCAAGGCACTGCCATTGAGCGTGTGAGCGAGTTTCGTCTTGCCAGTGGCATCTTTATATCTCAGTTTCAAACGGTTAGCCTGATAGGATTCGAAGTTGGACACGGAGCTGACCTCCAGCCATTTCTGCTGAGCCTTGGAATAGACTTCCAAATCGTAGGTGAGGGCGGAGGTGAAGCTGATGTCGCCACCACAGAGACGCAATACGCGGAACGGCAAACCAAGCTTGGTGAGCAGCATCTTGCCGTGGTTGGTCATCTGCTCCAACGTTTCGTAAGAGCGGTCAGGGTGCTCGATGGTCACAATCTCAATCTTGTCGAACTGGTGCAGACGGTTGAGACCGCGCACGTCCTTGCCGTAAGAACCGGCTTCGCGACGGAAACAGGCGGAGTAGGCACAGTTTTTCAACGGAAAATCGCTCTCCTTGAGGATGACATCACGGTAGATGTTGGTGACAGGCACCTCAGCGGTGGGAATGAGGTAGAAGTTATCCACTTGGCAGTGGTACATTTGTCCCTCTTTATCAGGCAGTTGGCCAGTACCGTAGGCAGAATCCTCATTCACCATATAAGGCGGTTGGATTTCCACGAAGCCAGCAGCCGTGGCCTCGTCGAGGAAGAAGTCGATGAGGGCGCGTTGCAGGCGTGCGCCTTTGCCCTTATAGACGGGGAAACCGGCGCCGGTAATCTTGGTACCGAGCTCGAAATCAATGATGTCGTATTTCTTCACAAGTTCCCAGTGCGGAAGTGCGCCTTCCGGCAGATTGGAATCGTCGCCTTGCTTGTAAACAATTTCGTTGTCCTCAGCACCTTTACCAGGTTTCACGGCAGCATTGGGCAGGTTGGGGAGCAACACCATCTTGCTTTGCAGCAGTTCCTCTTGTTCCTGCAGTTTGGCGCGGTCGGTGCGCTCACTCTCCTTCAGGGTAGCCATCTCGGCTTTCAGGGCCTCGGCCTCATCGCGCTTGCCCTCTTTGAAGAGCTGCCCGATCTTCTTGGCACCCTGGTTCTGCGCCATCAGGTTGTCATCAATTTTTTTCTTCAGGTTGCGGTTTTCGCTATCCAGTTCACGAATTTCAGCCACCAGTTCCGTAGCATCGAAATTCTTGATTTTCAGTCTGTCAATAACCTCTTGGGGATTTTCTCTTAAAAGTTGGATCTGTAACATCGGTTTGAAATTTTAAGGCGGCAAAGATACGATTTTTTAGGCAAAAGACAACAAGACCAAAGTCAAGTTTAAGAGGTGGGACGCGAAATTGGTGTAACCTTAAGATTCAGGTTTCAGGTTTCAAGTTTCAAGTCTACTACCCTCTCACATACACCGTTTCCCGCAACATGCGGAAATTCTCCGGTTCCACCTCGTCATGGATAAATTCGCGAGCCATGCTTTGGCGGCCGTCGTCGGCGTATTCGTACTCTGCCCAGCCGGTGATGTCTCCATTTTTATTGAACATGGTGTTCTTCACCACCTTATCACCGTCATATTCCATGGTAATACGGCGGTAAGTGTCCAAATCTTCCTCCACAATTTCGGTCTGACGATATTGTTCGTCAAACGTGCGGTTCACCTTGGCAATCAGCGTCATATCATAATTGTAAATCAAATCTTTAACGCGGTCGCCGTTATCATTGTAGGTAAACTCATACGTGCGGCGGTCGTTGTTCTGCACCTCATCACGAGAATAGACCGACACCTGACCTTTCTCATTGTACTGATAATGATGAATATACATCGGTTTACCGTAATCATCGTTTTCGGTCATCGTCTCAAGCCTACCATCCTTGTAGGTGGTCGTCTTCTCCACAAAATCCAGTTTCCCGTTGACATAAACCTCCTGTTTCACGATATTGTCCGCCTCATCATAGTAAAACTTGGTGACATATTCATCGGAGGCATCGCCATAATAGTTCGATTGTGACATAAGTCGCTGATTATCATCATACTGATTCACAGTCTTTTGCAACAGGATATGATCTTGGTCATACTCTTCCGTCTGAAGCAGATCACCATGGTCATTGTAGGTGTTGACGGTCAAGGTGTTAAGGGTTCCGTCGGGTTCGTAGCGTTCCTCGCGGAGAAGCAGGCCGTTATCGTCATATTCAGCATAGCCTTCGGTATATTCCAATGGTTCAATGTCTTGCGCATCATAACCGACCCGCTGATATTCTTTCTTGATGATTTTGAGACTTTTCATTGCTATGGGGTTTTAAAGTTGGGGCAAAGATACAATTTTTTAGTTTAAGGTTTAAGGTTTAGGGTTTAGAAGCTTAGGAGCTTAAGAGCTTAGGAGCTTAAGAGCTTAGGAGTTTAGGAGCTTAGAAGCTTAAGTTCAAGAGAGTGGGCAACAAAAAAGGCGACCCTTGAGAGTCGCCTCTTATCATATTGTCAATTAATGTATTATCCAAGGAACGGATAACCGTAGTCCGTGGCGGGAACATAGGTTTCCTTGATGCAGCGGGAGCTGATCCAACGGACAAGGTTGAGGATACTGCCGGCCTTGTCGTTGGTGCCGGAAGCGCGGGCACCGCCGAAGGGTTGGCAACCCACCACCGCGCCTGTCGGCTTGTCGTTGATGTAGAAGTTGCCAGCGCAATGACGCAGGATATTCTCGGCCTGCATGATGGCGTAACGGTCGCGGGCAATGATGGAGCCGGTGAGGGCGTACGGAGAAGTCTCGTCACAGACGTGCAGCATTTCTTCGTATTTGTCGTCCTCATAGACGTACACCGTGATGACCGGTCCGAAGATCTCCTCACAAATGGATTCGTAAGTGGTGGTCTTGGCGAGGATGATAGTGGGTTCCACGAAGTAACCGACAGACTTGTCGTAGTTACCGCCGAGTACGATTTCAGCGTCCTTTGATGCTTTCGCACGGTCGATGTAGCCAGCGATGTTGTCGAAGGACTTCTCATCGATGACCGCGTTAATGAAGTTGGAGAAGTCGCGGACATCACCCATCTTCACGGTCTTCATCATATCTTTAATATGCTTCAGCGTTTCAGCCCAGATGGATTTGGGCACGTAAGCGCGGGAAGCAGCGGAACATTTCTGACCTTGGTATTCGAAAGCACCGCGAAGGATGGCGACGGCCAGCTCGCGGGCGGGAGCGGTCTTGTGGGCGAAGATGAAGTCTTTACCACCGGTCTCACCCACGATCTTCGGGTAGGTGTTGTAAATGTCAATGTTTTCACCGATGAGCTTCCAGAAACTCTTGAAAGTGCCGGTGCTGCCAGTGAAGTGGATACCAGCCAGATGCGGTGACTTGAAAGCCACATCGCTGATGACGGAGCCGCTGCCGGGCAGGAAGTTGATGACGCCGTCGGGAAGACCAGCCTCCTGGAGGAGTTTCATCAGGTAGTAGTTGGAAAGGATAGCCGTTGTGGACGGTTTCCAGATGGTGACGTTACCCATCAGTGCGGGAGCCACATTGAGGTTCAACGCGATAGAGGTGAAGTTGAACGGGGTGATGGCATACACGAAACCTTCCATGCCGCGATATTCGTTGCGGTTGAGCGTAGCATGGTCGGAGATGGGTTGCTGGCTATAGAGCTGGGAAGCGAAATAGGTGTTAAAACGCAGGAAGTCGATAGCCTCGCACGGGCAGTCGATTTCGGCCTGCATGGGGCTCTTACCTTGACCCAACATACAAGAAGCGTTCAGGATGTAGCGATATTTCGTGGCAAGGAGCTCGGCGGCCTTCATCATGATGGAAGCGCGTTGGATCCAAGGGGTCTCCTCCCAGTCCTTCTTGGCAGCCATAGCTGCGTCGATGGCCATCTGAACCTCTTTTTTACCCACTTTGTGGTATTTGGCCAGCACGTGGTTGTGCTCGGTCGGCATCACCACCTGACCCATGTCACCAGTCTTGACCTCTTTTCCGCCGATAATCAACGGAATTTCAATCTCTTGGTTATATTGTCTTTCTAACTCTTTTTGCAATAATGCTCTTTCCGGCGTGCCGGGTGCATAAGAGAAAACCGGTTCGTTTTGCGGTTCTCTGAATACATAATTGGCGTTGTTCATAAATTCTTTGTTCTTAATTTTATGTTAGGGAATAAAATTTCGGTGCAAAAATACAAAAATATCGTTTAATTCGGCTTTTGGCTTTTAGCCAATAGCCAAGGGCTAATAGCCAACAGCTAATACGCCCACTTTTGCATGTCTGCCTTAAGGATTTGGATGGCCAGTTCCACCACAGGTTTTTGGGCGGTGACGGCGAGCACGGTTTCAGCAAATTCGCGACTCTCGGCATTTTTGTCATAGTCCGCGGCCACCGTATTGATGATGGATTCGATATCGGACTTTGCCTCGCACACCTTCTGCCACACGGTATCTGAAAGGTATATTTGCTGGGAAATGTTGTGTTCAAACTCGCTACGGATAGCGGTGAGCAGGAGATTCTGCTCCTGAGAAACCGTCAGTCCGGGGGCATGGATGCGCATCACCAGCTGGTTGGGATCTATGCGCTCAAGAAACAGAGCCATGCGCTCGTATGCCTGCAGACGCAACGGAAGCACCACGGGCTGGTTCTTCTTCGCACTCACCAGCGCTGCCATCTTCGCCTTTGCTTCAATCACCATTTTTGTAATGTAAACGGCGCCTGCGACCAGCACCACAACTCCTGCTAAAATACAAATTCCTAATATGTTCATAACTTTGACTGTTGACTATTAATCATTGACTATTGACTAATGCCTAAAAAAACGCGGCAAAAGTACAGAAAATTAGTATAGGCTCCATTTATTTTTGAATAAAAAAGATACTCAAAAAAAGTGTATTTTCGCGGGCTTAAAAATATAGGTATTGGAAACGTTAGATAGAACAAAAGAACTTGAAACTAAAAATATAGGAAGTCTGCTCTGGACCTACGCTTTGCCAGCGGTCATCAGCCAGATTATCGCTTCTGTTTATAATATTGTGGACCGCATTTTTATCGGACACGGTGTGGGTGCACTGGCTATCGCCGGTCTGGCCATCACATTTCCGCTGATGAACATCATCCACGCATTTGGTTCGCTAATTGGGGTGGGCTCCGCTTCCCGCATGTCCATTGTTTTGGGCAAAAAAGACAAGGAATGGGCTGAGAATATTCTTGGTAACAGTATGATTTTCACATTGATACTGGGTGTGATTGTGGTCTCTCTCTGTTATCTCTTCTTGGACAAAATCCTGATGTTGTTCGGTGCCACGCCTGAAACGGTGGCCTACGCTCATGAGTACATGATATACATCCTACCAGGTATGTTCTTGATTACCATTGCCTTCAACCTCACCGGTCTGATCCGTGCCTCGGGTTATCCGATGAAAGCCATGCTCATCATGGCGGGCGGTGCCATCTTGAACATGATTTTGGATCCCATCTTCATCTTTGCACTGGATATGGGCATCAAAGGGGCGGCCATCGCTTCCACCATCTCCATCTTCTTGATGGCCTTGGTTTCTGTCCTGCATTTCGTTAACCCCAACTCTTTCATCCACTTCAAGTCACACGCTTGGAAGCTGAAAGGATACATCTTCAAAAACATCACCCTCATCGGTATGAGTCCGTTCCTGATGAACCTTGCTGCCGCCGGGGTGGTCGGCATCCTGAACTCCCAGCTGCTGCGCTACGGCGGTGACTACGCCGTGGGCGCTTACGGCATCTGTAATACATACGGTAACTTTTTGGTACTCATGATACTAGGTGTTTGCCAAGGTATGCAGCCCATTGCCGGCTACAACTACGGTGCCGGCCACGGAGAACGCCTCAAGCACGTTTATACGCTGACTATGTGGATTTGCGTGGCTATCGGTCTGGTAGGGAGTGTGATTTCCTGTCTCATCCCGGGTGCGATGATGCGCGTCTTCACCACCGACAGCCATCTGATTGAAATTGGCCGCGTCGCCCTGCGCTACAGCATGGTGATGTTCCCGCTCATCGGCTTCACCATCGTCAACTCCAACTTCTTCCAGTCCATCGACAAACCTTGGGTGGCCATCGTCACCAGTTTGTCACGCCAGGTGATCTTCCTCGTGCCCATGAGCATCCTGATTCCGATGTTGTACGTGAAGATGGGCTTGAACGGTCTGAATGGTGTCTGGATTTCCCTGACCATCTCCGATGTTCTCGGGGCCACCCTTGCCGCTATTCTGTTGTACACCCAAAGACATGTCTTCTCCATTAATGATGAGGATGAGAGGATAAGATGAAACGATGAGACGATGAAAAGCGATGAAATTATGATGAGTTTTTACATAGATACCCATGCCCATTTGTACCGCGAGTACTACCCCGAAGACCTCCACGAGGTGATTCAGCGGGCGATTGACGCCCGTGTGGAACGGGTTTTGCTCGCCTGCGTGGATGCCCTTACTCCACCCATGATTGCGGAAGCAGTGGAGATGTTCCCGGAGAACATTTACGGACTCATCGGTCTGCACCCTTCCGATGTGCGCGAAAACTACGAAGAGGTGCTAGCCGAGCTGGAAACCCATATCAATGACCGCAACATCGTGGGCATCGGTGAAATCGGGCTCGATTACTACCACGACCGCGACTTCGAGCAAGAACAACAAATTGTATTCAAACGGCAGCTCGACTGGGCACACGACCGTCATTTGCCCCTGTCGTTACACATCCGCAACGGCTACAGCGAGGCCATCCCGATATTGAACGAATACGAAATTGGCTCACTTTCAGGCGTTTTACACTGCTTTTCGGGAGGCATCCAAGAGGCGGAATGGGCGGCCAAGCACGGTTTTGTCATCGGCATCGGCGGCATCGTGACTTTCAAGAACAGCAAGCTGCAGGAACTGATTCCGAAGATTGGCCTCGACCACATCGTGCTGGAGACCGACGCCCCCTACCTCGCCCCCACCCCACACCGCGGCACCCCCAACGAAAGCAGCTACATCCCGCTCATCGCCCAGAAAATCGCTGAAATTATGGAAGTGCCGGTGAAGGAGGTGATGGAGAGGACGACGGAAAATGCATTACGTATTTTTGAGAGGATGAAATAATAAGAGAATATTCCAAAAAGGGCTGAAAGCCCGACCTATGTTAACTTAGGGTGAAGCGAAGCGGAGCCCTAGGCATATAAGAACCTAAAAATATGAAGAACTTAATAATCACCATCGCAATCATCTGCGCAGCCGTAATAGCAGCGGTGGCGCAGCCGCGAGCCATCGGAGCCCGTGCAGGTTACAACTTCGAAGTGTCCTACCAACATGAGTTGGCGAACGGCATGCTCGAAGTCGATGCCGGATTCTCCCCTTTCCTGTTCCAAAAGGGGGTCATGTATGACATTGACGGGAATCCCATGGAACAAACCTACCATTACGGTCGTGCGCAGATCACCCTCGTTTACGACTGGCTGATGAACATCACCCCCAATCTAAACTGGTACATCGGTCCTGCTGTGGGTGTGAGTTGGGGCTACGGCGAATTCTTCGATATCCCGCATTATGACAAAAACGGGAACTTAACCACATACCGCCGACTGGGTCTGCCTGCCGGTGGACAAATCGGATTGGAATACAACTTCGACTTTCCGCTGAACCTCAGCTTGGACTGGCGCCCCATGTTCAACATTTTCGGTCTTCGTCAAGGGGATCTCGTGCCCAACCTGCTTAACATCGCCGCCGGCATCCGCTATCGTTTTTAAAAAATACAACATGAGGGCGAATAATTATTCGCCCCTACCATCCCTCAATAACCTATAACCCATAACCTATAACCTTTAAAATGATTGAATCACCTATTTTCACGCCCTGCCAAATTGGGCCTATCACATTAAGAAACAGAACGATACGTTCCGCCGCATTTGAAAACATGGCGGTCAACAACGCACCTTCGGAGAAGTTGTTTAACTACCATACGGCGGTGGCCCGTGGTGGCATCGGCATGACTACGGTGGCCTACGCTTCCGTAAGCCGAAGCGGACTTTCATTCAACGGCCAGCTCTGGCTGCGCGAGGAGATTGTGCCGGAACTGAAGAAGCTGACAGATGCCATCCATGCGGAGGGCGCAAAGGCTTCCATCCAGATCGGACACTGCGGCAATATGACCCACCGCGCCACTTGCGGTGAAAAACCACTGTCGCCCTCGGGTCGTTTCAATCTTTACTCGCCCACTTTCACCCGCAAGATGACCATCAAGGACATCGACCAGATTGTCGATGATTTTGGTAAAGCCGTCGATCTCTGCCGCCGTGCCGGCTTCGACTGCATCGAGGTGCACGCCGGCCACGGTTACCTCATCAGCCAATTCCTGTCGCCCTACACCAACCACCGCCGCGACGAATATGGCGGCTCCCTTGAAAACCGCATGCGCTTCATGCGCCGCGTCATCACCCGCGTGATGGAGGAGGCCAAGGATGACATGGCTATCGTAGTGAAAACCAACATGTACGATGGTTTCCATACCGGTATGCACGAAGAGGAATGCCTCCAAGTGGCACAAGAACTTGAGAAATTGGGCGTTCATGCGCTGGTGCTCACCGCCGGCTTTGTCAGCAAAGCCCCGATGCACGTGATGCGCGGTGCCATGCCTCTCAAAACGCTGGCTTACTACATGGATATGAAGAAGTTCTGGTGGCTGAAACTCGGTCTGCACATCGGCGGCCGCCTCGTCATCCCCACTGTGCCCTACAAAGATGCCTATTTCTACGACACTGCCATGCGGTTCCGTCAAGCGGTGAAAATGCCGTTAATCTATGTCGGCGGTATGGTCGATAAAAACGATATGGAAAAAGTGCTCGACTCCGGTTTCGTAGCTTTCCAAATGGCCCGCGCCCTCGTGCACGACACCGATTTCGTCAATAAACTGCACAGCGGCGAGGTCACCCGCAGCGGCTGCAAACACTCCAACTACTGCATCGGCCGCATGTACACTCTCGACATGGTCTGCCACCAATGCATGAAGGAAGGACTTCCTGACAAGCTACAACGCGAAATTGATAAGGCCGAAGACGCTATTCCGGATAATCATAGGTAAATAGTTTCAGGTCAACGGTCAATGGTCAATGTACGGATATAATCCACTGCCTGCATATTACGCAGTGACACCACGTCTATCCAACCACTTTCGATGGGATAGACGTGGTTGTTTTTTACAGCCTTGAGTAAGGTATAAGGATAGCGCGACACAAAGGCGTCCTTGTCCTCCTGGCGCACCACGATGATGTCGGGATCAACTTTGAAGAGGTATTCGCGACTGATGTTCCAGCCCGTAAGCGAGTCACCGGCGTTACGGGCACCTGCCAATTCGATAATTTCCTGAATATGCGTGTTTTTCGGGGCAGTAAAATCACCTCCATCCCCGAATCCAACCACATAATAGACGCATTTGCGGTTTTCGGGTGCGGGTGCATTAGCTTTCCGTTCGGCAATTTTCTCTTTCCATTTTGCGGCTTCGGTGTTCCCCTTCTCTTCATGCTGCGTAATTTTCCCGACCACTTCCATCATCTCGGCCATGCCCTCCAGCGACGACTCCTCCACAATGCAAATCACCGGAATGCCCATTTTTTCGATAGCATCCACGTCTTTCTGAGATATCATTGAGCCTATAAGCACCACATCTGGATGCAACGAGAGCAGCACCTCGAAGTTGATGTTATGCATTCCTCCAACTTTAGTAATTTTCTCAGTTTCAGGCGGATAGTTACAAAAGTCGGACACACCGACGAGTTTGTCCTGCGCCCCCACGAGGAACATCACCTCAGTAATAGCGGGCGAAATGGAGACGATCCGCCGTGGAGCCGTGTCCAGCTGTACCTGCCGGTGATAGGAATCTTCCCACGTGAAAAAGGCTTCCTTTGGGGTGCTTTTCGGGGAATTGCATCCAGTAAAAAACAGTGCCATCCCCAACATCAAAACAGCGAAAAAACGAACAGTTCTCCTCATAAACAAACGGATTTTGAAAACGGCGGCAAAAATAAAAAAATCCCCCACCAAAATGGAAGGGGATTTGTTTCATTGTAGAGACGTTTCCTGAAACGTCTCCGTAGATACGCAATACATCATATCTAGAGACGCGATACATCACATCTAGAGACGCGATACATCACGTCTCTACAGGGTTATTTCAACAACAATTGGTTGTATTTTCTCAAATATTCCAAGATATTGACTCTCACGTGGATGAAGTCATCCGTGCCAGCCTCTTTGAGCGCGTCAATGCACTCGGTGGGGTTGCCGGCCACGAGGAACGGCGTGTTCGGGAACTGTGCCTTGCACTGCTTAGCTGCCTCCACACCGAGGGTGGCGTACTCCTCGTCGGAGCTACAGACCACGATGAGATCGGGTTTCGCATCGCCAGCGGCCTTCACGCCCTCTTCCACGGTCGGGAAACCGGCGGGCTCCACGATTTTGTAGCCGGCACAACCGAAGAAGTTGGTGATGAAGCCAGCGCGCGCCTGACGCATGGCCAGATTACCGACTTTCAGCAGGAACACAGACGGACGATGGTTCTTGGCAGCATATTTCTCAGTATCCAAACGCAGCTCTTCGAATGCCATGGCACCGCGATAAGTTTTCAAACCCTCGCAGTCGTCCTTCTTCACACGCTCGATTTTGTCGGCCATCGTTTCATTGATGTTCGGATATTGGTTGGTGCCGAGCAAGATGTAACGACGGGTGGCGATATTCATGTCACGTTTCTGGCAACTGGCTTCGATGGCCTCGCGCATAGAACCGTTTTCGATAGCTGCGAGTGCACCGCCCTGTTGCTCAGTGGTTTGAAACAGCTTCCAGGCGTTTTCCGCAATGGAGTTGGTGAGGTTCTCCACATAGTAGGAGCCAGCGGCGGGATCGACCACGCGGTCCATGAAGGCTTCCTCCTTGAGAATCACCTGTACGTTGCGGGAGATGCGGCGGGAGAACTCGTCAGATTCCTTGTAGGCTACATCAAACGGTTGCAGCGAGATGGAGTCGGAACCGCCAATGGCTGCCGACATACCCTCGGTAGTACTGCGCAACATGTTGACATACGGATCGTAAAGGGTTTTGTTCCAAGTAGATGCAACGGTGTTGATATGGATTTTGTACGCGCAATCGCATTCCGGCTTGTACTGGGCCACCATCGTGGACCAGAGCAGACGCGTAGCGCGCAACTTGGCGATTTCCATGAAATAGTTGGAACCAACGGAGAGCGTGAGCTGCATCCGGGAGGCCACCTTTGCGGGTTTGACGCCCTTTTCGGTGCAGAAGGCAAGGTATTCGTTGGCCATATTGAGTGCGTAAGCCAACTCTTGAACGATAGTCGCACCAGCGTTGTGCAACACGATGCCATTCACGTTAATCACCTTAAAGTTCTTCATACAGCCATTCAGCTCTATCAGTTCGACGGCTTGCTGCATGTCTTCCTCGGCGGACTTCCAGAACTTGTTGTGACGCAGACGATAGGTCAGCGGGTCAAAGTTGAGGCTGCCAGACACTTTCTCCTTGTCGAAATTATTGGCTTCCACGTAGTTGACGAAACGTTTCATCAAATCCAGATAGCTCTTCACGTGGTTGAACTGCACACCGTTGACGTTCAAGTCAATATCTTTCAACAACGTGGCCAAAGCCGCATCGCTGTCAATATTGGCGGCGTTGAAGGCGATACAGGTGGCACCGCGTTTCAAGGCATCCACGGCAATGGCGTTCGCCTTGGCAGGATCGGCCTCCTCAATTTCTTGAACGATATCCCAGTGGTTGTCACGGGCTTTCGTGCCACGCGTGTAAGGAAACTCGTTCGGCATAGTCTTCAGGTAATCCAAATCCTGAAGATTTTCAGCGCGATAATACGGACGGACTTGGAAACCTTCGTCAGTTCTCCAGACCAATTTCTTCTCGTAATCGGCGCCTTTAAGGTCTTTATTGATGGTAGCTTCCCACTGTTCCGTGGTCACGGGCGGGAATTCGGTGAATAATTTTTCGTCGTTCATATTCCTTTTATATTTGAGCGGGCAAAGATACAATTTTTTTAGGTTAAAAGGTCAGAAGGCAAACCTAATATTATTCATGGTCTTATCCGATTCTATTTGCATGGCTTTTGGCTGTTAGCTTTTGGCAATTGGCTAACAGATAACAGCCAATTAATAATAAAAATAGTTTATGTGGGCAAACTATAAAAAATGTATCTTTGCGGATTATTTTCATCAATCATTGTAGAAACCATTAGAAATGACAATCGAAGAAATCAAAAACCTGGTACAAGGTGAGGTAATTTGTGGTGAAGAGTATTTGGACCATCCCATCAACAGCGTTTTCGCTTCAGATCTGATGAGCGATGTGCTCACCTTGAAAGACATCAACAACTTGCTGCTGCTCACGGGATTGAGCAATCTGCAATCCATCCGCACGTGCGAAATGTCAGACATCCAATACATGCTGATCGTGCGTGGCAAGGAGGTGACGGAGGAGATGAAGGAGCTGGCCGAAGACAACGACATGGTCATCATCCGGACGAAGTTCTCCATGTACAAGACCTCCGGCATTTTGTACAACGCAGGTCTTCCTGCAGTTTATTAATCCGATTATTAACCAGAATCTTACATTATGAATTTTGTCTATCACGTTGAAGGCGGCGATTTCACCAACGCGGGGTCCACATCCAGCCAGGTGAAACGGATGCTTAAGAAGATCGGGGTGAGTCCCGAAATTGTGAAGAAAACGGTCGTGGCCCTGTACGAGGCGGAAGTCAACATTGTGGCACACGCCTACCGCGGCGACATCACCGTTGATTTGGAAGAGGATCACATCAAGATCGTGCTCGATGACGAAGGTCCCGGCATTCCCGACATTGACAAGGCCATGCAGAAGGGCTATTCCACTGCCTCCCAGAAAGTTCGGGAGATGGGATTCGGTGCCGGCATGGGCCTCCCCAACATCAAGAACAATTCCGACTCGCTGAACATCACCTCCGAAGTCGGCAAAGGCACCACCATCGAAATGATCAATTATTTTCAATAGAAACACGCCATGTAGAGACGTTTCATGAAACGTCTCTACAGCCTCCTTTAACCGTTAACCATTAACCTCTAACCTTCTAACCTCAATAACCTATAACCCATAACCTATAACCTTTACATTATGGCAGTAGATTTCCACCACGCATTAAAATTCAAATACGACCTCTGCATCGGCTGTTCCCACTGCACGGGCGTCTGTCCCACCAGCGCCATCCATGTGGATGACGGTCATCCGGTGCTAGACCCGAACCGCTGCGTCGATTGCGGCCGCTGCTACGTGGCCTGTCCGGTGAACGCCATCTATATCGAGCAGGATGACTTCCAAACGGTGTATGACTATAAATACCCTGTTTTGCTGGTGCCCTCTATCTTTTTGGCGCAGTTCGAGGAGAAAATCCGCGAGCGCACCATCCTCTCTGCGCTGCTCCACATCGGCTTCAAGTATGTGTATGAAGTAGAGAAAAGCGTGGATTTCATGAAGGAGTATCTTCGCAGGGATATGGAAGGCGGCAACGCATCACTTGAGAAACCGGTCATCTCCTCTTTCTGTCCGGCTATCGTGCGCCTCATTCAGGTCAAATTCCCGGTTTTGGTGGATAATATCTATTTGTCAAAGGCACCGTTCGACATGACGGCCGAATATATCAAGAAAAGCCTGACGGAAAAAGGAGTGAAACCAGAGGATATCGGCATTTTCTATGTGTCACCGTGCGCCGCGAAGATTGCCGCCATCAAGAGTCCCGTGGGTGAGGATAAATCTCCCGTGAATGGGGTTATTAACATGAACTATCTGTACAGCAAGGTATTGCGTGTAATTAAGACGGGCGAATACAAGATGTGCGACGAGTCGGTACGTTTCCACCGGTTGTCGAAAGCCAGCATCACTTATCCGCTCACCGGCGGCGAAACCAAGATGCTGCGCACCGGCCGTAACCTAGCCATCGACGATATTCACAACGTCTCCGAATTCCTCGAAAAGGTGGAAGACGAGGATATTCAAGATATTGATTTCCTTGAACTTAGAGCCTGTGACGGCAGCTGCTGCGGTGGTATCCTCACGGCCGAGAACCGTTTCCTCATGATTGAGCGCCAGCGCAAAAGAATGGCGAAATGTTCCGAAGAGGTGGATGCGGAAGACAACGACTTGCTTAACTATTTCGACTATCTGGCCGACAAACGGCACGTGAGTGTGGTGGAGCCGCGTTCCATGGACAAGATGGACGACAATGTGGCGGCGGCCATGCAGAAGATGAAACGGGCGTTCGAGATCAACCAAAACCTGCCGCAGGTCGATTGCCACCTGTGCGGCTACCCCTCCTGCAAGGCGCTCGCCGATGCCGTGGTCACCGACAAGGCTCAGATCCAGCAGTGCATTTTTGTGCAACGCGCCATGGAGCACTACGACCTCATGACCCCCAAGGAGGCGCACGACATCTCCGCCAAGGTCTGGGGCGCGAAAAAGACGGATCCCACGATTGCGAAAAACCTGAATCTTTAAAATGGTTATTGGTTATAGGTTATTGGTTATTGAAGCTGTGTGATGGAGTGTTTTGGGGGAATATTTTGGGAGGCGTTGAAGGAATCGGTATCCATCACGCTATTGGTATTGTTGTTGATGGCCATTATTGAGTCCATCAACATCACATCCTCAGGAAAATTGTTTCAGAAATTGCAGGGACGGCCAGTGGCGGCTGTGGCGTTGGCGTGCCTGTTGGGTGCGATACCCGGTTGTGCCGGCGGTTTTGTAGTGGTGTCAATGTTCACGCACCGGCTGCTCTCCTTTGGTGCACTGATGGCCGGGATGGTGGCCACTTTCGGCGATGAGGCACTCTTCCTCGCCGCACAAAGTCCGAAATATGCCCTCCTGCTGACCGGAATACTGTTCGTTATCGGTTTTATCGTTGGACTAATACTGTTGAAAATACCTGAAAACAAGATCGTTGACTTCGGCGATCACAACTTCGTCATCCATGAAGAGCACCAACATACGCATACGGATCCTGAAGATCACCATTGGCGAGAGCGGGTGACGCATTTTTTACGCGAGCACGTGTGGGAACATGTCATCAAAAAACACGCTCTCACCCTCTTCCTCTACGCTTTCGGCACCTTACTAATACTCGGAATCCTCAACCATTTCGTTGATTTGCAATCCATTATGGAGAATAACGTATGGACCAAATGGTTACTGCTGCTGATTGCGGTGGCTGTGGGTTTCCTGCCCGTTTCCGGTCCGCACCTTATCTTCGTGATGCTGTTCCTCCAAGGCAGCATCCCTTTCGGCGTACTGCTGGCCAACTCCATCGCCCAAAACGGTCACGCCGGCATCCCGCTCATGGCTCAGTCGAAACGCAACTTCCTTATCATGAAAGCCATAACCATGGCAATAGGATTGGTAATAGGAACCACAACTCTTTTAGTTAGCAGTTAGTAGTTAGTAGTTAGCAGTTAATGGGGAATTAAGATATGAATGAAGAATAGTACTTATACCCCTCTTCATTCATAATTCATAATTCTACATTCTACATTCTGCATTCTACATTCTACATTTAATAGATGTACGGAAATATCTTGTACCGTTTCAGCGAGGTAAACTCTTCGCCGAAAAACTGCGTGTAGCGTTCATAGACGGCTTTGGAACGCGGGATGATATTGGCCATGCTCCAGATAAGGAACACCGCACCGGCCCATGACCATGTGAGGATGGCAAAACCGGCCCATTCGAGAATCTCCCCGAAGTAATTGGCGGAGCTGATCTTCTCGAACATCCACCCATGCGGAATGTAGTAGTTGTTGTCTGTCACATCGCTGCGCAAATTGCGTATCACACGGTCGGAGTGCAAGTTAACGACCATTCCAAACAAGAACAGTGCCGTGCCGAAAAGAAATTGCGGTGACCAGAACCAAGAAATCGGATAGGCGTCTTCCGGAGAGAAAAAGAAGAGCCAACCGCCCTGCATAATGGCGTTGAAGGTGTTAAACAACATACCCGTCATGATGATTGACAACGGCATCTTGCTCTGGCCCTTCATCAGCAGCGGAAAGATGAACGACCGCTGGAAATAGTGAAATTCGAAAAAGATGAACATCACGCAGGTGACTATGTTGAACGGTTTCACCCCTGTGGCAAAGGAGATGAAATAGAGCACCAACATGGTGAAAAAGACCGGGCACTCCATGATGAACCAACCCAAATTGCTGCGGATGGAGACACCCCAACGGTTGTTAAAGGTCATACCGTATGCCGGCGTGACAAACTGCAGGATAATGAAGACCAAGATGCCAAGAACGGTCATCACAGGCAGCAAATAGTGGTAAAATTGGGCAAAAAATTCCATAATAAAGGATTATTTGAACGACTTTCCGTCAAATATTTTCTTACGTTTCAGATAATGCAACTTCACAACCGACTCCGGATAACAATCCTGGAAAGCGAGTTTCGGCAAAGTACTCCGCTTGGCATGGTAATGCTTCCATGTGCGCGCCACCGTGAAAAGGGCTTTATACACCGCCCCGAAATCCTTGACATGCCCCTGCGCCAGAAAAGAGAACGCCGCCACTTGGTCGAGGAAGAAGCGGATTACCATCGTCTTCACCAGTCGCTCCTCCGGCAGGTTTTTGATGAGCAGATAGAGGCTGTTGCGGAAATTGAGGAACGTCTTCAAGGAATTGTTCTTGGGGAGGGTGCCACCGCCAATGTGATAGACCACCGACGCAGGGTTGACCTTGATCTTGAAACCGATGTTCTTGATGCGCCAGCAGAAATCAATCTCCTCCATGTGGGCGAAAAAGTCGTCATCAAGACCGCCCATGGTATGATAGACCTCGCTACGCACGAACATGGCCGCACCAGTCGCCCAGAACACATCCTCAACCGTATCATACTGTCCCTCATCTTTTTCCACGTTTGCGAACACGCGGCCGCGACAGAAAGGATAGCCATACTTGTCAATGAACCCACCGCTGGCGCCAGCATACTCAAACTCATCGCGATGATGGAAGGAGAGCAACTTGGGTTGCACCGCGGCAATCTTCTCGTTGGCGTCCATCTGCTCGATGACCGGCTCAATCCAACCGTCTGCCACCTCAATGTCGGAATTGAGCAGACAGTAGTATTTGGCTTCAACCCGCTGAAGGGCAAGGTTATAGCCGCGCGCAAAACCCTCATTCCGTTCATTGAGCAACAGGCGCACCTGCGGGAAATGCTCCTGCATGAACGCGACAGAATCGTCTGTGGAGGCATTGTCGCACACCACTGCCTCCGCATAGTCAGGCAGCGTCTTCAGCAAGGTGGGCAGAAACTGTTCCAAGTATTTCCGTCCATTCCAATTCAATATTACAACCGCTAATTTCGCCATTTTCGGTAAGTTCATTAAAACGGCAAAAATAAAAAAGTTTTCGCAATAATCAGTTTTTTTCCGTAATTTTATAATTTTGCAAAGTTGTATGCTTGTATTTTAATTGTCTATGAGTCAGATTATTACTTTGTTGAGCGATTGGCGTCTGCGCGACCCTTATGTCGCAATGCTTAAGGGCGAGATATTGAAAATCCTGCCTGATGCACAAATCGTGGATATCACGCATTATGTGAACAAGTTCGATTTGTTGCAGACCGCCTTGTTGATGAAAACCTGTTACTCTTCCTTTCCAGAAGGCACTATCCACCTGATACTCACCAATATGTCGCTCAACTCCACCTTCCCTCCGGTGCTGCTGAACGCACACGGTCGCCACTTTATCGGGGAAGACAATGGCGTTTTCCATCTGATGTTCGGTCAAGAATTCGCCTTGAGAGGCAAGCAAGTTGCTGATAATAGCGGTAATACACTCTCCCAGCTCCTTCATCTGCTATCGCTGGCGGCAAACGGTACTGTGGACGGACCGGAGACCACCGAATACCTGCAATTCAAGCGGATGCTGACATTAGAATCCGACCACACACCTGAAAATCAGCAGATTGAAGGTCAAATCATCTATATTGATGCCTTCAACAACGCCGTCACGGACATTCCCGTCAAGATGTTCGAAGAGGTGGTGGGGGATCGTCCGTTCACCGCGACCATCCAATCCAAAGGCGTATGGAAAATCACACAACATTACAACAGCTATAATGGTTCAGACAGTGAAATGTACCTATGTAACAATGCTTTAGGATTCATCGAAGTGGCTGCTTACCAGTCGGATGTGGCTGTACTGGCCGATCTGGATCTTGGCGACAAAATTTTCATCCATTACGAATAATTATGATTACCGTAGGACTGGTCCAAGCGGACATCAAGGCGCATAACAAGGCGGGTAATCTGGCCCATTATGAGGAGTGGCTGACCGAGGCGATTCAGGAGCCGATTCATCTGCTGGTGTTTCCGGAAATGTTCCATTGCGGTTTTTCGCCCGACATCCGCCAGGAGGCGGAACCTCACAACGGCAACGGCATCTATTTTCTCTATATGATGGCCTACAAATTCCAGTGTGACGTGGTAGCCACACTGCCCATCCTATATAATAATATATTGTATAACCGCTTGGTATGGCTCTCGCGCGACCGCATTTTAGGGGCGTACGACAAGCATCACCTTTTCATGGGCGAAGAGGAATTTTTCACGGCAGGCACGGAGAAGACCATCGTCAATACGCTGGGTTACAAATTCTTGCCACTCATTTGTTTCGATGTGCGCTTTCCGGAGTGGAGTCGCAACCGGGTGAACGGAGGCCGTTTCGACTATGACTGTCTGCTCTACACGGCCAATTTCCCGCAACCGCGTGAGAGCGAGCTGCTCACGCTGGCGCGTGCGCGTGCTATCGAGAACCAATCCTACGCGCTCGTGGTCAACCGTGTGGGCACCGACGGGTACCAGCGCAGGTACGCTGGCGGTACCGCCATCATCAACCCGCATGGCGAAATCGAAGCGCAAACATCATCTGATAAAGAAGAGATTTTGATCCATTCTTGCGATTTTGACTCCATAAAAGCGCTTCGGGAGAGCTTCCCCATCTCCAAATTTTGGCAATAACAGTATAAAATGAAAAATTATTTATCTGATAAACAGTATCTTATAAAAATTTTTCAAAAAGTGTGGCAGCATTAGAAAAAAAGTGTATTTTTGCA
Organism: uncultured Bacteroidales bacterium; assembly: GCA_900316305.1. Lineage (GTDB taxonomy): Bacteria > Bacteroidota > Bacteroidia > Bacteroidales > WCHB1-69 > F23-D06. Next base: position 38,341 of record ONCM01000015.1, read on the forward strand.
GCCTCAAACCAACGATGGTGCTGTAGCTCAGTTGGTAGAGCAACGGACTGAAAATCCGTGTGTCACTGGTTCAATTCCCGTCAGCACCACAAGCCCTGCGAAAGTAGGGCTTTTTTTGTATCCAGCCAACACTGAATAAAAAAAGTTCACAGCCCGTTGTTGGTAACGAAAAAAAATGTATTTTTGCCGCCCAAAATTTTAGTACAAATAATTAAATAAAAAACAGTATGGCAAATCATTACGAAACCGTTTTCATTATGACGCCCGTTTTGTCTGAAGAACAGATGAAGGAAACGGTACAAAAATTCGAGAAGATTCTCACCGACCAAGGTGCAGAAATCGTCCACCAGGAGAACTGGGGCCTCCGCAAGCTGGAATACCCCATCCAAAAGAAGTCCTCCGGATTCTATCACCTGATTGAGTTCAAGGCTGACGGTAACGTCGTCAACGAGCTGGAACTGCAATACCGCCGTGACGAGCGCATCATCCGCTTCCTGACCGTGACGATGGACAAATACGCCATCGCCTTCGCTGAGAAGAGACGCAACAACCGCAAGGAGAAAGCCGCCGCTCAGGAAGAGCAACAACCCGTTGCTGAAGAAGTAGTTAACCAAGAGTCTAACCCTGTAGAAGCTTAAGATTATGGCACAACAGAACGATATCAAATACATTGCTCCCGTAGCAGTTGACATCAAGAAGAAAAAATATTGTCGTTTCAAAAAGAGCGGTATCAAGTACATCGACTACAAAGATGCTGAATTCTTGAAAAAATTCGTGAACGAACAAGGCAAGATCCTGCCTCGCCGCCTCACCGGTACTTCCCTGAAATACCAAAAGAAAGTGGCTCAGGCCGTGAAACGCGCCCGTCATCTGGCCCTCCTGCCGTTCGTAACCGATAATTTAAAATCTAACTAATAAAAGAACATTGTCATGGAAATCATATTGAAACAAGACGTAGCTAATCTGGGTTATGCCGATGATCTCGTAAAGGTGAAAGACGGTTATGCCCGCAATTACCTCATTCCGCAAGGTTATGCCGAACTCGCTACCCCGGCAAAGAAGAAACAACTGGCGGAAACCATCAAACAACGCGCTTTCAAGGCTGAGAAAATCCGCAAGGAAGCTGAATTCCTGGCCGGCAAAATCGAAGGCCTCGAAGTCAACATCCCCGCTAAGGCTTCTGAGAATGGCACGCTGTTCGGTTCTGTGAACAACATCATGGTGGCTGAGGCTCTCAAGGCTCAACATGACATCGACATCGATCGTCACAAAATCACCATCAACGAAGACAGAATCAAAGAGTTGGGTCAGTACACCGCTCAGGTGAATCTGCACCGTGAGTTCAAAGTGGAACTCAAGCTCAACGTGGTTCCCGAAACCGCTGAGTAGTAAATACGATTATTTTACTGATATACGAAAAAAGCCTGCGGAATCCGCAGGCTTTTTTCTTTCCGTTAAGCAAATTGGGATTATCCCAGCATGGCGGTGTAGGCGGCAGCGTCCATCAGGTCGTTCACCTGAGCGGGATCCGTCATTTTGATCTTGATGATCCAACCTTCACCGTAAGGATCGCTGTTCACGAGAGCAGGCTCGCCTTCGAGTGCTTCGTTGAATTCAACGATTTCGCCACCAACGGGCAACAACAGGTCAGCGACGGTCTTCACGGCCTCGATAGAACCGAAAACCTCGTCTTTTTCCAGGGTCTCACCCACAGAGGGGATGTCGAGGAAAACGATGTCGCCTAATTCGTTAGCAGCATGAGCGGAGATACCCACCAATGCGAATTCACCATCCACTTTTAACCATTCGTGGTCTTGGGAATACTTCAAATTTTCAGGAATATTCATACTTTTAGATTTTATAAATGATGATTAAACGGTCATAATTTCTTTTTCCTTGGCTTCCATGATCTTATCAACCTTACTGATAGCCTCGTCGGTAGCCTTTTGGATGTCACCCTCCAATTTCTTAACAGCATCCTCTTCCACGCCGTCGTCTTTCAGCTTCTTGGCGTCATCGTTGGCGGTGCGGCGGATGTTGCGGATGGCCACTTTGGTCTGTTCGGCCTCCTGCTTGGCCTTCTTCACGAGCTCTTTACGACGCTCTTCGGTCGGGGCGGGAACCACCAAACGGATAAACTCGCCATTGTTTTGCGGGGTCACGCCGATATTGGCAGCCAAGATGGCTTTCTCGATGATGGGCAGCATGTTACGCTCCCAAGGTTGGATAACGATCTGGTGTGCATCAGGGGTGTTCACGTTGGCCACCTGGTCGATAGGCGTGGGATTGCCGTAGTAATCGACCTTGATGCCGTCCAGCATTTGCGGGGAGGCCTTGCCGGCGCGAACCTTCTGGAGTTCTTTATCAAAATGCGCCACAGTGGCGTTCATCGTCTCTTTCGCTTGTTTCAAGCAGTTTTGTGTATCCATTCTATCTATTTTTAATCAATAATGTTTCGGTTTATGAAATTGCTCTTCTCCTCGTTTTCCTCCTCGGAGTCGTCGGTCTCTTCCTCAGAATCCGCATCACCCTTGTGCATCTCCGCCTTCAGCCGTTCAATCTCCTCTATCTGGCGCATACGCAGTTTCTTCAGCGAGGAAAGCTCCCTCTCCTTATAGGACTTGGTCCACTTATAGACAATCATGTAATGCAAAATGACGGCTAACAGCCAAACTATCAGCACAAACAAGATGGCTTTCAAGAAGGTGGTATCCTCTTTCCCTTTGAACAGGAAAAACCAAACGACCCACAGGAAAGCGTTGGCCAAGATGAAGATGGCAAGATGAATCTTGAAAGAGGTTCTACGGCCGGCCATTTTCGCCAGTTTTGCCTCTTCTTCGGGAGTGATTTCGGGAACAGTGGGGTTATTTTCTTCCATTATTTGTTTCTAAACTTCTAAACTACTAAACTTTTAAGCTTCTAAGCTTCTAAGCTCCTAAGCTCCTAAGCTTCTTAAACTCTAAACCATTAACCGTTAGTATAAGAGGGTTCCGATAGGTTCGCCGTTGAGCACTTTCAGCAGATTGCCCTTGGTGTTGGCGTCATAGACGTAAATGGGCATCTTGTTGTCCTGACAGAGCGCAAAAGCGGTCATGTCCATGATTTTGAGATTTTTCTGATAAGCCTCAGCAAGGGAGATTTCCGTGAATTTGACAGCGTTGGGATCCTTTTCGGGATCGGCAGTGTAGACACCATCCACGCGGGTGCCCTTGATGAGCAAATCGGCCTTGATTTCGAGTGCACGAAGGGCGGCACCAGTGTCGGTAGTGAAGAACGGGTTACCCGTACCGCCGCCGATGAGCGTCACATAGCCAGCCTCCAGCGATTCGATAGCCTTGCGCCAGGATGTTTTCTCGCACACGCCCTCAATGGTGACAGCGGTCAGCACTCTGGCCTTCACACCCATCTCCTCCAAAACGCCCTGCACGGCAAGCGCGTTAATGATCGTGGCCAGCATACCCATCTGGTCACCCTGGCGGCGTTCGAATCCGGCGGACGCACCCTGCACACCGCGGAAGATGTTGCCGCCGCCGATGACTACCGCCACCTGCACGCCAGCATCCACCGCCGATTTGATTTCCGTAGCGTAATGCACAATGTGATCGTAACTTACGCCGTAACCGTCGTCACCTGTCAACGACTCACCGCTCAATTTCAGTAATATGCGTTTATATTTCATATTTCTAAATATCAGGTTGCAAAAATACAAAAATAACGATTATACCAACACATACTGAATAGTTATTTTATTGACTTTGGCTATTGGCTGTTAGCTGTTGGCCACCTACAGCCAATAGCTAAAAGCTAACAGCTAAATACAATAATTCCGTCACTTTCACGTTGTACCTTGTGTAAACAAAATAAAAAACCAATGAAACTAATAAATAATCTGTTATCCCTATTTTATCCTCGGTTGTGCGCAGCTTGTGGCGATGCGTTGCAACAGAATGAATCGTGTATCTGCTTGAACTGTATGCTGCATCTTCCTGAAACACAATTTCATAAGGAACATTTTAATCCCTTGCGACGAGTGTTCGACGGACGGGTGCCAGTGGAGGAAGTAACTGCCTTGATGAGCTACAAGAAAGCGAATCACACCCAAAAGATCCTCCACAACCTAAAATATAACGGACAGAAAGAAATCGGGGCAATACTAGGAGAACATCTTGGGGGACAATTGCTTACGGAAGAGCGCTATCGGGGGATCCAATACATCCTCCCGATTCCGCTGCATCCGAAAAAGTTACGCAAAAGAGGCTACAACCAGAGCGAATGGATCGCCATGGGGCTCTCAAAAGGGATGGGCATCCCCTACCTGACAGATGTGCTGGTACGCACGCAATTCACCGAAACGCAGACGCGGAAAGGCCGTTTCGCACGCTGGCAGAACGTAAAGGAGGTGTTCGAGGTGCAAAACCCTGAGAAAATAGCCTATACACACGTGTTGGTCTGCGACGACGTGCTCACCACCGGCGCCACCACCGAAGCCGCCATTCGGAAACTGTTGGAGGTGGAGGGCGTGCGGGTCAGCGTAGCGACGTTGGCAGCGACGACACTATGACCATTGACCTTTGACTGTTGACCTTTGACCATTAACCAACTTCTATAACCAATAACCCATAACCTATAACCTTTAAAAAGTGTATCTTTGCCGTATGAAAAAGAGACTGACAATTATCACCATTATCTGCGCAATAATTTGTTTATCAACATCTTGCGCAAGAAAAATCAACGGTGCGACCCCACACCGCCGCGACCGCAACTGCGGATGCGAGAACATTTACCAAAAGCAGATCGAGTGCGATTTGGCGATGACATACGATGAAAGGGGCGATGAAAAACGATGAAAAACGATGAAAAACGATGAAAAACGATGAAAAACGATGAAAAACGATGAAAAACGATGAATATACGATGAATATACGATGAAAAAGGTACTGTTATTAGTAGTTTTTGCCATCAGTTTGGTGGCTTGTACGGACCGGAATGTGTCGGTCAAAATTTCCGGTGATATCCAAGACGGCGGAAACAAGAAGATCCGACTGGCGCTGATTACCGCCAATGGCATGGACATCATCGATTCCACGACCATGCACAACGGTCATTTCGAATTCAAACTATCCTCTGAAAATGAGCTGATAAAAGAACGCGAGAACAGTCCGATGATGTTCCAGCTCTTCCTGACGGAGGAGAACAGTCTGGCAACGATGGCCAAAAAGGGCGAGCATCTCAAAATTACCGCCAACGCAGACGATCTGACGCGTACCTACCACGTCAGCGGCGGCGAGGAGGCGGTGCTGATGCAGCAGCTCGACAGCGCTTTGACCGCTTTTGTGATTCCGACCGAAAAACTCTATGAAACCTATCAGAAAAATGTGGACAACGACTCGGCGCGGGCCGAAATTGAGGCACAATATGTGGAAATGTTGAAGCATCATCGCGCTTATCTGCAGCAATTTATCGACAACCATCCGAACAATATGGCCTGCTACATCGCATTTTACCAAAGTTATAACCGGCGCAATTTCTTCGACCCCTATCTAGATCTGGACGTGCTGAAGCGGATCAACGCCAACCTGTCAAAGGTCTATCCTGAAAGCGAATACGTGAAGACGATGACGCATGTGGCAGAGATGATGGAGCGGCGGACGCAGGAGAATGAATAACCTTTTTCGTACTTTTGTCTTTTCATTAATTATTAAAAATAGAGAACTATGCAACCCTTAGTCAGTATTATCATGGGCAGCACCTCCGATCTTCCGGTGATGGAAGCTGCCTTCAAATTCTTTGACAGTCAAGAGATTCCGTTTGAAGTGCTGGCTTTGTCGGCACACCGCACACCCGACGAGGTAGCCGAATATGCCAAGAACGCGCACCAGCGCGGCATCAAAGTGATCATCGCCGGCGCTGGCATGGCCGCTCATCTGCCCGGCGTAATTGCCGCCATGACCCCGCTGCCCGTCATCGGCGTGCCCATCAAGTCCTCCCTCGAAGGTATGGATGCCGCCCTTGCCATGCTGCAGATGCCTCCCGGAATCCCCGTGGCCACCGTCGCCATCAACGGCGCCCAGAACGCCGCCATCCTCGCCCTGCAAATGCTCAGCGTCAATAATCCCGAAATGATGGCTAAAGTGGTGACCTTCAAGCAGAACCTCAAGCAGAAAATCGTCAAGGCCAACGCCGACCTCGCCCAAGTCTCCTACACCTTCAAGACCAACTAAACTCCTAAACTACTAAGCTCCTAAGCTCCTAAGCTACTAAACTTCTAAGCTCCTAAACTTTTAACCCCCTCATGTTCAAGGTCTATTCCGCCTCCGCTGGCGCTGGCAAAACCTACAATCTGGTGCTCGACTACTTGGCCGCCTGTTTCAAAAGCCATCTGTCTGGTTTTCTGAAACTTGTCAACAAGAAAGAGTACCAATGCGATCATTGTACCGGTTACAAGCAGATTCTGGCCATCACGTTCACCAATAACGCCGGCTCAGAGATGAAGGACCGGGTGGTGAGGCAATTGCACGCCTTTGCCTTCGTCCAAACGGTGGAAGACCTCAACGCAGACGATTTCGACAATCTGAGTATCAAAGTTTTCGGAGATGACTCCCCCTTGTCAGCAGAAGACCGTTTTATCTTCCTGAATCGAACTGCCAAGGCATTGCTACACGACATTTTGTACGATTACGCCCAGTTCAGCATCACCACCATCGACAGTTTCATCCAACGGGTGATTCGCTCCTCGGCACTCTACCTCAACCTCAGCATGAACTACGCCGTCCAAATTCGTCTCAACGACTTCTTCAGGATGGCTATCGAACAGTATATCTGCGAGTTGTCTTCTAATAATGGACAATTCGATGTGGTGGTGAAAGAGCTGATACAACAGATGGAGGACAAGGGGAAGGCGAACATCCGCCGCTTCCTCACCAACAATCTGAAAATCCTCTATCAAGACACGGAAAAGAGCCATCCTTTTGTAAAGAATCTGTCAGATATTACTGTTTTACAGAAGGTTATAGACTCCTGGCGCATGGAATGCAAAACCATTGAGAACGTCTGCAAGGCCGCCATAAAACCGCTATGTGAAGAAGCATTAGCGATTTTCATCCAAGCAGGATTGGAAGGCATCGCCCCTAACGGCTCCTCGAAATGGAACGAATGGTTCAAGACGGTGCAAGAAGATCCTTTCGAGAAGAGCAAAGGATTCGAAAACAGTAAGTTACAGAAAGGTATCAACCCAGACAGAATCTTCAACAAGGCTCCAAAAGCGGAAGATTTACGGGATTCTTACATTCAGCAAATCATCGCTCTTTTTGAGCAAATCAAAGCGAAAGTGGAACCTTTCGCCCGACGTTATTTCACCTGTCGCGCACTAAGTCAGAACGCCAACGGATTGCTGGTACTCAGCACTTTAGCAAGTCATATCGAAGAAATCAAGACGAAGACCGACTCCTTCTTCCTATCGGAAAGCAACCCATTGCTGAACGACAAGATTACCAGCGGTGAAGGGGATTCGCTGTTCGACAAATTCCACTTTTACCGGCATCTCTTCATCGATGAGTTCCAAGACACCTCGCTGATGCAGTGGGAAGATTTGAAACCAATGATAATCAATGCTTTAAGCGATGGTGGAGATACAACCCTCTTCGGCGACGTGAAGCAATCGATTTACCGGTTCCGGAATGGGGATGTGGACCTTTTCTACTGGTTGATGGATTACGACCGGCTTACGAAATCCGCCACTGACCAAGATGTCGCAAACCTGGTGCACAAAGATTCGTTCAAAACGGAGCCTTTGAGAGTCAACAGGCGTTCGTATTCCTCTATCATTCAGTTTAATAACAACTTTTTCCAGTATTATGCGAAAAAGGTAAACAAAGAAGGATACTACAGCGAAGTAGAGCAGGATTATCCGGAGAAAAAAAAGGGTGGTTTAGTACAACTTTTTTGCTATAACAAAAAGGATTTCAAAGACATACGAACTGTATGGAGCGGTTGTTCGGAGGAATTCTTCCAGAATGTTTATTTGCAGATGAAGGCCGAAGAGGCGGAACTATTGTATGCGGTGATGGATGCGAAAAACAGAGGTTACGAATATGGGCAAATGGCAGTGCTGCTACGGGGGCGTGCCAAGTGCAATCTCTTTGCCCAACGGCTGATGGCCGCAGGGGTCCCTGTGGAAACTTCCGATTCGCTACAACTCTGCGATAATCCAGGGATCAACCTGTTAATCAGCACCTTGAATCGAATTATCCATCCTGATGACAAACTCGCACAAACGACCATCCTGCACTATCTCGCCAATAAATGCCAACTGCCACTCCATTCCGTGTTGGAAAAGTGTGAACGGACGAGTTTCTTCGAGGTGATGGCTTCGCAATTCCAAAAACCTGATATCCAAGAACTTTTCAGTCGTTGGAAGCAGGAACCGCTGCAGGTAACAGTCAAAGAGTTGATTCGGTTCTACGATTTCCAAGAGGACGAGAATCCGTTCATCGCCGATTTTCTGGATCTGGTGCACGAGTATGTGCAGACTCAGGCGGCCTCCATCGGCGGCTTCCTCGACTGGTGGAACGATCTCCACACGTCTGGGGAGACCATTCCGCGCCTCTCCCTGTCAGGCTCCACCGGCGCCGTACGCTTGATGACCATCCATGCCTCCAAAGGAATGGAATTCCCCGTGGTCATCACATGGTGCAACGCCTCCACCCCACAACCCACCTCCTATTGGGTTCAGGACACAGTTTCCGAACAATACTGCTACATAGAGCATAAAAAGAATTTGCAATTCTCTGATTTTCAACCAGAATACGAAGAAGAGGAGGACAAGCGACAACTGGATGTACTGAACCTGTGGTATGTCGATTTCACCCGCGCGAAAGACATGCTCTACATCCTGACGGAGTTTCCGGAACAGTCCAAATCCGACGAGTACGACATCAAAAATCTGTTAAAATCTTTTGCCAACAACGAATATACAGACTCCCAAATCGAAGTGCAGAAACAGCACGAGACGCTTTACTATTACGGCGATTTCGACTGGCAGAAGCCTAACAAGAAGGCCGAAAAGCAGGAAAAGGAGAATCCGCTTCGGGTCACCTGCTCAGAAATGACTTTCTGCGACAACGAATCGATGTCCGTCAAATCCTCCGAAACTGTTTCCGAGGCTATCGACACGGGTACGCATATCCACCAGTTTTTGCAAAAATTAACACAGTTCCCCAACACACAAGAAGAGCGCGAAAAACTGGTGGCCGACGAACCGGAAGAGATTCGCGAACGTCTGCTCCAACTGTTCGAACGAACGGAAAAAGACCCCACCTTACGTCCCTATTTCTATCTGGATGAGGGAGATAGCGTACTGAACGAAATCCCCATCGTCACCCAAAACGGAGCCACGTTGCGACCCGACCGCATCGTCATGAAATCCGACCATGTGATGATTATCGACTACAAGACGGGGCGGGAATATGCCGCCAAATACGAAGCGCAATTGGAAGAGTACGTCCAGTGTTTGAGAGAGATGGGTTACCCCGACGTGCGCAAGGATATCTTGTATGTGAGCTGAACGGGAAAAATATTTTGCGGGACAATGGCCGTATATCAAAAAATTTCCTATTTTTGCGCGAAAATAAAATATAGTCATTATGTCCTTTATTACAGAAAGAATTGCATTAGAAGGGTTGACATTTGACGATGTGCTCCTGATTCCGGCATATTCGGAAGTGCTCCCAAAAGAGATTGATTTGAGAACGCGTTTCACGCGTAATATCGGTCTGAATCTGCCGTTTGTGTCGGCGGCCATGGACACGGTCACCGAATCGAAAATGGCCATCTCCATTGCCCGTGAAGGCGGTATCGGCGTGATTCACAAGAATATGTCTATTGCTGAGCAGGCCAAGCAGGTGGCTTCCGTCAAGCGTGCCGAGAACGGTATGATCAATGCGCCGGTGACCATCACGCCAGAGAAGACCGTGGGCGATGCCCTGCGCATCATGGCCGATTACCGTATCGGCGGCATCCCGGTGGTCGATGAGAAAAATGTTTTAGTCGGCATTGTCACCAACCGCGACCTCCGCTTCGAAAAGAACTTCAACCGCATCATCAGCGACATAATGACCAAAGACGACCTCGTCACGACCACCCGCGACACGGACCTCTACCGTGCCGCCGACATCCTGCAGGAGCATAAGATTGAGAAGCTTCCGGTGGTAGCCGAGGACGGAACCCTCTTAGGATTAATCACTTATAAAGATATCACGAAGGCTAAAGACAAACCTTTCGCATGCAAGGACGCACAAGGTCGTCTGCGCGTGGCTGCCGGTATCGGCATCACCGCCGATGCTGTGCAACGTGCTGAAGCCGTAGTGGAAGCCGGCGTGGATGCGTTGGTGCTCGACAGTGCCCACGGTCACTCCAAAAATGTCATCAACACGTTGAAAGAGATCAAGAAACACTTCAGCAATGTAGATGTGGTGGTCGGCAATATCGCCACGGGTGAAGCCGCCAAGCTGCTCGCCGATGCAGGTGCTGATGCAGTGAAAGTGGGTATCGGACCCGGCTCCATCTGCACCACCCGCGTGGTGGCCGGTGTGGGCGTGCCCCAACTCAGTGCCATCTACTCCGTCTATAAAGCCCTCCAAGGCTACGACATCCCCCTCATCGCTGACGGCGGTATCCGCTATTCCGGCGACATCGTGAAGGCCCTCGCCGCTGGCGGTAGTTCCGTGATGCTCGGCGGTCTGCTCGCCGGCGTGGAAGAGTCTCCCGGCACCACCATCCTCTTCAATGGCCGTAAGTTCAAGACTTACAGGGGAATGGGTTCTCTCGAAGCGATGCAGCACGGTTCCAAAGACCGCTACATGCAAAGCGATGTCGATGACGCCAAGAAGCTGGTTCCCGAAGGTATCGTGGGTCGCGTCCCCTACAAGGGCGACCTTTACGAAGTGGTCTATCAGATGGCCGGCGGCCTGCGTTCAGGTATGGGCTATTGCGGCGCCAAAACCATCGACAAACTCCACGAAGCCCGCTTCTGCCGTATCACCAACGCCGGTGTTCTGGAGAGCCATCCGCACGACATCACCATCACCAGCGAAGCTCCCAACTACTCCAGCGAAGCCAAATAAGTCAGAAATCATTTAAAATTAAACGTTATGAAAAATAAGAATCTCATTGTAGGTGTTGACTTCTCCAACAGCTCCCTCAACGCCATGCGCCATGCCGTTTCCATCGCGATGAAGACTGGCGCCGACCTGCACCTCGTGTGGGTGAAAACCCCCGGTGTCGCGCATAATATTGTCGAAGACGACGGTGGCAATTACATCAGCAAAGGCCAAGCCACTTTGGAAGATTGGAAGAACCAATGCAAGATGGAATCCCCTGAAACAGATGTTTTTACCGTCATTTTGGAAGGAAAAGTTCATCTGGAACTGACCAAATATGCCGCCAACCAGCCCAACGCCATGATTGTGATGGGCACCCACGGCACCTCCGGATTCGAAGAAGGCTATATCGGTAACAACGCCAACCGACTGATCAGAAACTCCAACGTGCCGATCCTGATCATGCGTGAGAACATTGAAATCAAACGCGACCTGCACAATATCTATGCCCCTATCGACCTTAGCTTCGAGACGTTGCAGAAGATGCGCTACGCCACCTATCTGGGCAAACGCTTTGCTGCCAAAGTCTCCATCGTGGGCATCTATTATCCGAACAACGCCGACACGCGCCACATCATCAACGTGCAGATGCGCCACGCCGCCGACATGTGCGAAGATGCCAACGTACGTCATGAAATGATTCCATTGACCGTGCAAAAGGACTATGTGCAGACGCTGCTGAACCACGCCCATGAACTGGACTCCAACCTGATCGTCATCATGCGCGAGGAGAGCGAAACGGACTTCACCTCCAACTCGAACATGACGGAGATCCTCAGTACCTCCAAGATGCCGTTGCTGATTATCCCCAACGTACAATCCGCAGGTCTCGGCAGATAATGGCAAAAATCCGAAAACGGCTGCTGCGCGGCGGAAACATGCTCAACCCCACTCCGGTGGTGATGGTTTCCTGCGGAAGCACGCCGGATGAATACAATATAATTACCATCGCATGGGCGGGTACGATTAATTCGGACCCGCCTATGTGTTCCATTTCTGTACGCCCCGAAAGACACTCCTACGACATCATCAAACGGGAAGGCTCATTTGTTATCAATCTGGTAAACAAAGAGTTGACCCCATTTGCCGACTGGTGTGGCGTTCGTTCGGGCAAAAAGTACAACAAGTTTATGGAAACCGGACTTACCCCAGTCCGCGCCTCCAAGGTCAATGCCCCGATGATTGAGGAATCGCCTGTGAATCTGGAATGTAAGGTCACGCAGATCATCCCGATGGGTTCTCATGATCTCTTCCTTGCCGAAGTGGTCGCCGTACATGTCAACGAATCCCTGTTTTCCAAGAAAACGGATGCCATAGAGCTGTTTCGTGCTAATTTGGTGACCTATTCGCACGGTCATTACTACACCTTGGGCGAAAAACTTGGAAAATTCGGCTTTTCGGTGGAGAAAAAGAAATAAATTCGCTGAAAACGTAGTTAGAAATCGATTTCTATCCCGTCCTCTTTTAAGTATTGGTAAATCTGGTGGAATTTTTCCTCTTCAGGCAGGTCTGCATCGACCCAGCGGATGTGGAAACCCATACGCTCCATCCGACGGAACCAGGTCATCTGCCGTTTGGAGAATTGATGGATGGCGATGTTCAGCTGCGACACCATATCGCCATAGTGCAACTCGCCTAAAAGATACAGTGTAACATACTTATATTCAAGTCCATATCGAATCAGCCGTTCGGCTGAGATCCCTTCGTCCAGCAACGCTTTGACCTCATCCACCATACCTTCCTGCAAGCGTGCCTGCAGTCTGCGGGTGATGCGTTCGCGAATATGGTCGCGCTCGCCTCGAAGTCCGATGATGGCCGAAGGAACAGGATCCGACAAAATCTGGGCATCTTCCTGAAACTGAAAACGATAACCCTGCAGTACGGCATCAATATAGAGACCGCTGCCACCACAGAGCACCACCCGTCGACCACGGTTCCGAATGTCGTTAATCGCTTTGAACGCCTCCTGTTGGTAACGATACACATTGTACCTCACCCCTGGCTCCTCCACATCGATGAGATGGTAAGGAATCGGATTCCCATCATATTGGTACTCAGATAAATCCTTTCCGGAACCGATATCCATGCGACGAAAGACCTGGCGGGAGTCCGCACTGACGATTTCCCCGCCCAGTTCGGCGGCAATACGCACCGCTACACCGGTTTTTCCGGTAGCGGTAGGTCCTAACACGGTGATTATCGGTTCGTAGTCGTTCATTTGACAGGGGTTTGCTTGGGAATGTCGAAAATGTCCATATTCTTGATTTCTTCGCCCTCAATCTCGAAACGAAGCATGGTAAGTCGGGTATGGATTCCATACTTACCCGCCGCTCCTGGGTTGATAAAGAGGAGGTTATGGTATTTGTCGTACATGATTTTCAGGATGTGGGAGTGGCCCGCCACGAAAATAGTGGGTTTCTCCTTGCGGATAATCTCCAACGCCTTGGGCTGGTAACGTCCCGGAGAACCAACGATATGCATCAACGCAACTTTGTGCTTTTCGCACGTAAAGATCTCATATTCATCGATTTCACGACGAATATCCCAGTCATCGCAATTGCCATAGACCGCACGGACCGTCGGGGCTATGGCCCGCAACTCGTCAAGGATAAAGTCATCCACGATGTCACCGGCATGCCAAATCTCATCGCAGCCCTTGAAAAATTCAAAGGCATCAGGGTGCAAGTACCCATGCGTGTCGGAAAGTACGCCTATTTTCATTCTTTCACAGGATGACGTTGTTTCACAATCTCAAACAGGGCGATACCCGTGGCCACGGAAACATTCAGTGAACGGACTGTGCCGACCATCGGGATGTTGACCGTATCGTTGCAGTGGCGCAGATAGTCCCACGCAATGCCTTCGTACTCGTTACCCATGATCAGGCAGACAGGACCGGTGAAATCCTTGTTATAGTGTGCATGGTTGGCTTTTTCGGTCACGCCAATCACTTCGATACCGCTATCTTTCAGGTACTGAATTACTTCCACTAGATTGGAATGCCGACACACTGGCACTTTATGGAGGGCTCCGGCGGAACTTTTCACCGCATCCTCGTTCAATTGTGCCCCACCGTTGAGCGGCAGGATGATGGCATCCACGCCAGCGCACTCGGCCGAGCGCGCGATGGCCCCCACGTTGCGCACGTCCGTGATCTTGTCAAGCATCAGCAGGAACGGCACACGCCCCTCCTCGAAGATGGTGGGTACAATATTATAGATGTCGCAATATTCGATAGCAGACAGAAAGGCAATCACCCCTTGGTGGTTCTGACGGGTCAGGCGGTTCAGCTTCTCCTGCGGCACATACTGGAACGGAATCTTCCGCTGCCGCACCTCATAGAAGAGCTGCTTGAACAGTTCACCCTGCAAACCCTTCTGAAACAGCACCTTGTCGATGGTTTTACCGCTCTCAATGGCTTCCATTACCGGCCTCATGCCGTAGGTTATTTCGGTGTCGTTTTTCATTTCTTAATGGTTATAGGTTACTGGTTATTGGTTATTGAAGCAGGTTATAGGCTATTGGTTATTGAAGCAAGTTGTTGTAAATATTTCTGATTTTTGTCTCTGAACGGTAAGCCATTAACTATTAAACAAAAACAAAAACAAAAACAATAAACAATAAACATCAATAACCTATAACCCATAACCAATAACCATTACAACTTAGGTTGTCTGATAAAATGCGGCATTTCCGCAGGCAATTCCATGGATAGCTCGATATACCCCGCGAATTCGCCGTTTTCGAACCAAGGAGATTGGTAAATCAGCTTTTTGACTCCGTTTTTCTCAATCGTGTAGGCGTTGAGGTTATGGTTCTGGAGCATCTGCATCAGTTTGGTGCGGGCTGGTTCAGGATGGCAGTCCAGCAAATTTTGACCTATGATGTGATTGCCGTGACTGAGCACGCGCTCAGCCATATCGTTCATCTCCAGTATTTTACCGTCTTTATCGCAAACGGTGACGGAAAATGGGACGTTGTGAAAGTAATTCAACATAATGACAATATTTAGAAAGTGGGATAACGGTTATTTTCCAGAATCCACTTTGTATTTCTTAAAGATTTTCTTGTTGTTCATAATCTCGACGGCCTGCTGGAAGGTATCGTCGCTTTCGAGGAAGACACGGTAGGCGTCGCCATAGCCATAAAGACCACGGGCGATTTCAAAACGCAGATACTCCTTGATGAATTCGGCGGCGTGTTCCTCGTTGCGCAGATGCTGCATCTCGGCATACGTCTTGTTGATGTAGTTGGTAAACATCGTGTCAAAAGTCTGCTGGTCAAAGTCTTCTGCATTCTTATAGAGCGAATCCAGCTTTGCTTTGTTCTCCTTGACAAACGCGTTGGCAAAATCGCTGAAGACGAACGGAGCCTTGTCGCTCACACCCTCTTCCTTGGCGAAATCCATAAATTCCTTGTAGAATTCGTCCGAAATCTTGTAATTTTTCTGGAAATCATCGAATTTCGGATACTGTTTCAGCAACGGTTCGCGGTTTGTTTCGAGATAATCGACGGTAAAGTTGCCAAAAACACCTTTTCTGACAATTTCATTGAAAAGCGTCGAATATTTGGTGGTGTCCAGCGGGATGAAGATGTCGGGCATGATGCCGCCACCGCCATACACCACACGACCGTGCGGAGTCTTATATTTCAGTGAATCAGGGAATTTAATATTTTCGGCGGTGTAATACTCGCCGTTGTTGGCACGAGTTTGCAGATCTTTGAAGTAAGCATCCAGACCATCATCGTAGGGTTTCTGGATGCAGCGCCCTGTAGGCGTGTAATAGTGGGAAATGGTGAGGCGCACCTCGGATTGGTCAATTAGGCGTAACGGTTTCTGCACCAATCCCTTGCCGAAAGTACGACGTCCCACAACCAGACCACGATCCCAGTCTTGGATGCAGCCGGAGGTGATTTCGGAGGCGGAAGCAGAGTTCTCATCCACCAGCACAATCAGCTTGCCCTCCTCGAAGAGACCGTCCTCGGAAGAGTAGTACTTCTCGCCCGTCTTGCGGAAGTTGTCGGTATAGACAATCATACGTTTGCCAGAGATGAACTGGTCGCAAATTTCGAACGCCACGTTGAGATAACCGCCGCCGTTGCCGCGCAGGTCAAGGATGAGGTTCTTCATGCCCTGCTCTTTAAGTTCGCGGATGGCTTTTTTGAGTTCCGTAGTGGAGGTGGCGGCGAAACGCTCCAACTTGACGTAGCCAGTGAGAGAATCCGCCATGAAACTGACATTGATGCTGTACATCGGGATGGCACCGCGGGTGATGACAAATTCGATGGGCTCTTTTTTGCGACCGCGCACCACCGTGACGGTCACTTTGGTGCCCTTCTTGCCGCGCAGGTGTTTGCGCACCCAGTCGTTGGTGATATCCTTGCCAACAGCCACTGTATCATCCACTTTGATGATCTTGTCGCCCGGCATCAGACCGACCTTTTCAGACGGACCGTCGATGATGACCTCCATCACGTTGATAGTGTCCTTGATGAGCTGGAAGGTGACGCCGATGCCGTCGAAGGAGCCCTGCAACGGCTCGGTCATGGCAGCCACGTCCTTAGAGGGGATGTAGGCGGTGTGGGGATCCAGTTCCTTGAGCATCTCATCGATGGACCGGTCCACCAGCGGGTCGAAATCCACGGAATCCACATACATGGAGTTGATGGCATTGAGCAACTGGTCCATCTTGGTTTTGTTCTGTTGGTAATGTTTGTTCGGGGACTGCGCAAAAAGGGTAGTTCCCATGGCTAACAGGCTGAAAACAGCGACAATGACTTTATTCTTCATTGGGTTATTGGTTTTATACATTCTTATCTGACAAAAGGCGGCAAATATACGATTTTTTAGGAGCCGCGGCATTCCTGCCGCGAAAAAGATTAGTCGTATAATAAAAAAACGCCCCCAAAGGTCATACCATGCAAACTTGACATTATATGGGTGCTGAGTTAATTACGCGAAAACTACTAATTAATCACCGCTCCACCGCCTTCCATCTCTCTATCCGGCGTGTCTCGGAGGAGAAGTTCACCCCGATTTTGTAGAGCTTGCGCGGGTCGTGGGCGAAGGGCAAGGCGTACTCCCTTTTCTCGATCTGCGCCAACGCTTCCTCGACGGATTTGTCCAACTTGAACTCGAAAA
>ONCM01000022.1 GCA_900316305.1 uncultured Bacteroidales bacterium
ATAACCCCATACAAGCGCAACGAAGTGGAGCGCAGTGTGGGGTTCGGTGCGTACACGTGCCAGCGGCGTGTCGGAGACACGCTACCTCACACTATTCCCGTACTAACAGCTCCGAGTTCACAACATAGAGGCAAAAATAGGGATTTGTTGCATCGGTGCGGCGGAGCATCACGAAAAACGGCTTGTCAAATATCATCTTCTTGGGTGTGGGCTTCGCTTCCTCTTCTTGCTCTACACATGCCAGTACGATTTCAAACTCCGCTTCACTCTTCACCTCCGCACCTGCCTCGTCCAACTTGAAAGCCGTCCGCTGCCACGCCTTCAAAATCTTATACGTCTCAGTATTCGCCTCAAAAATATTGCCCACCAGTTTGTTGTATGAGGTACTGATGTCGAAGTCAATATCAGGAGCCATCACCACATCATCGCTCAAAAACTGATACTTCCACTTTTTGTTGGCCACAGTCCGCTCTTTCTTCCCGAGTTGGATCAAACTGTCCGTCGCGGCAGCCATCTCCGCCATCGTACCATATTTCTTTTCCGTTTTGAACAGGACGATTTCGTGCTCTTTATCGGCAGGTATTAACTTGATAATGAAGTTCTTGTCGTTTTTATAGTACAGAATTTCCACGATTTGTTTCATATCCTCATGGTCGTCGCCCTCCACTCCGAAAGCGGCCACCTTTTGCCCGTCAAACTTCAGCTTGTGCTCATATTTCTGAAGTTTGTAGTCAAACGGCAGCTTTTTCTCAAACGAGGCGCGAGTGAAGATGTAATCCCCTTTCACTTCGCCAACAGACTCATATTCACCGGGGTTCAGCACATCACGGAACGACGTGGAGGCATTGAGCAGCTTCAAATCGTGGTATTTGTCAGGAATGGACAATGGCGTGCCGACGATTTTGCGAACTTCATCCCACGCGAACAGCAGCGTGGCGCAGTAGACCGCGTTAGTGTCCGAACAAATGGGAGACTCCAACGTCGGAACGAATCGCGTCCGTTCAAACTCAGAAAGGTTCTCTTCTTCAGCCACTTGCTCCAACAGAGCCTCCTCCGAGACAGGTTCATCCTCGGTCGCCTGCTTGGACGAGCGCCCGCAAGCGACAAACAGGAGTGCCATCAAAATGATACTAACGTATGTGTTTTTCATATTGTTTTTCTTTTTTGAGAAGTACAACGATGGCAGGGGTGATTTTATTTTGCGAGAGAACGGAGAATGATATTTTTTCTACTTTTGCCGATTGAAATCTCATTCTTATGAAAAAGATCATCATTGCAACCACACTGTTACTGCTGACCATAGGGACTACTTTCTCTCAGGAGTTGGAACACTTGCGACCGATTCCCGTAACGGAAATCTCTTTGGTTAAGCATGACACCTCGAGTTACAAAAGCCCCATTGCCAAACAACTGTGCTCCTATATCGACACGAGCATCACGTTTTATGAATGCCGTAATGACAAAGGTATTGTCGGTTTTTTGCTGAATCACCATGAGATCCAACCCTTTCGTGGTTACATGTCTATTTGGGAACATACATCGAACTCTTCAGAAGGCATTACCATTCATGCTGGACTGAAGGAGGTTCAGCGTGCCGAAATCTTGTTAGCCAAAGAACTGGATCTTAAAGCCGACTCTTCTCAAACTATTCGACGCGCCCTCACGGCTCCCCGGTTTTATCAATACGTCCGTCAATACATCTTTTATGTGGAAGAAGACGGCGACACTTGTGCGAGCATCAATTTCGCCATTCCAGAAGAATACAATTGTTTAAACAGCAGATATTTAATGGTTTGCGATGGCGGAGACGATTATTGGAATGCCGTACTCAATTTATCAAAAGGTCAAATTTTGCACTATTATGTCAACGGTCCAGAAATTATCACAGTAAAAGGACGCAGCACGGAGCCGCATGGATTAAGCCGTAAGTGCATTTTCAGAAATGGAACCCTGTATCGAGAAAAGGTCATAACATACAACCAGTTACCCAAAAAAGTGCGGACAAAAGTGGAGAGGCCTGACGACACCACAAATGTTTACATTGAGGTAAACTGTAAAGGCACGCTGTATTACATTGTTTTTAGCGACAGCACCCAAAAAGGGTATCGGCAAGATGGAACATGGCTGTTCACAGGAGCGGAAAATTTGTTTTCTGGAAATCTCACGGCAGAAAAGTTACTGAAAGTGCCTCATATCAACAAGATGCTGTCATTTATCCGCGATGACATGTCCCGCCGCGGACGCGACTTCAAGAAATACGGTAAACTTATCTCCTTGGAAGTCGTGGACAAGCACTACGTCATCCACATCTGGTATTATCCAAACATCGACTACTACAAAATGTGGGCCGCCTACACGTTCGACCAAAAGGGCGATTTCGTCGGCATTGACATTGACGGTTGGCATTGATTATAATCTCCGCGTATCGCACTGATCCGCACGGATTTTTTCCTCACAATCCCTCTTTGCCGTCATCGGCAAAAAAATCGTATCTTTGCCGCGATTTTCATTAGATTTTTGCCGATAGTATGGAGTACATCTCTGTCACCCAGTTTGCCGAGAAATTCGGTATCAGCGAACGGACCACCCGTCATTATTGCGCCACAGGGAAAATCGACGGCGCGTTTTTGACGGGTAAAACCTGGAACATCCCCACCGATGCCGTTCTGCCACGCAAGGGAAAACAGCGCATTTCGCCACTGCTTCAACGTCTGCGCGACGAGAAGGAAACGAGACTGAAGGGCGGAATTTACCATCGCACGCAAATCGATCTGACCTACAACTCCAACCATATCGAAGGCTCCCGACTGACCAAGGAGCAAACTCGCTATATTTTTGAAACCAACACTCTTGGCATCACCACCGAGAGCACCCGCATCGACGACATCTTGGAAACCATCAATCACTTCCGCTGCATTGACTACATCATCGACCATGCCACCGACAAAATCACGGAAAGCCACCTGAAGCAGTTGCACCGGATATTGAAGGCCAACACTTCCGACAGTCGAAAATCGTGGTTTGCGGTTGGCGAATACAAGCGGTTGCCCAATGAAGTATGCGGCGAGGAAACAGTGCATCCCGAAGAGGTTCGAAAGCATATCAAAACTTTGCTGTCGGAATATAATTCCCTCAACGAGGTGCAATTTGACGACATTCTAAATTTCCATGTGCAATTTGAGCGCATCCATCCTTTTCAAGACGGCAACGGTCGTGTGGGACGATTGCTGATGTTCTGGCAATGTCTGCAAAGCAAGCACGTTCCGTTCATCATCACCGAGGAGCTGCGCCTGTTCTATTACCGAGGCTTACAGCATTGGGGACACCTCAACGACTACCTGCGCGACACTTGTTTAACGGCACAAGACCAATACAAGGCATTGCTGGAGTATTTCAAAATCAAAATTATCGCGCCTCTCAAACTTCATCGGCATTAACGGATGGCATTGATTTTTCTTCTTAAAAAAAGATATAAAAATTAAAATTTTATATGCCGATATACAAAAATTTTATATCTTTGCCGCACTAAAAAAAACAAACGAAAAAAACATCTATTATGCCACAGATCAGCTATTTTTACGGAATATACATCTTCATGAACTTTTACGACCATAATCCTGCTCATTTTCATGCATGGTATGGAGACTATAAAGTGTCTATTGAAATCGCAAATGGGAACATTTTAGGGAAAATGCCAAGAAGGGCTTTGAATCTTATTTTTGAATGGCTAGATCTTCACAAAGAGGAACTCTTGTCGAATTGGGAGAAAGCGAAAAACGGTGACACTCTTGATAAAATCGAACCTCTAAAATAATAGCATTATGTTTATTGAAATAATAAAAGCAGAATATATTAGTGGGTATAAACTCCGACTTTGGTTTAATAATGGAGCCGTAAAAGACGTTGATTTATCAGATTCCTTGAGAGGAAATGTTTTCGTTCCGCTTCAGGACAAGGAGTTTTTCAAGCGTTTTTCCATCCGATTCAACACAATAGAATGGGAAAACGGTGCCGATTTCGCCCCCGAATACCTTTACGAAAAAGGAGTTGCCGTTTATGAGCCACAGGAAACGACCGAGAATCTCGTTGCGGAGGACAATGCACCGTATAACCCTGAACAATAAGACCATAGCCCGAATTTCAGAATGGGGAAGACAACGCACTTTTGCCGTTATCGGCAAAACCGTATCTTTGCTCGCATTAATTCTATGTCATGAAACGACGTAAAACCCTTATTATATCAGCATTCTTAGCCTTACTCATCGCTATCATAGCAGAAGTTATGATGTGGTTAACTGCCATGCTTGACGGAAAATATACTTTAACTGAATCCTCTTATACTTCACATATTAATGGCTTTGCTATTGCACTAATCATAAGCAACCTTGTCATTTTGTGTCTCTTGATTTGGATTGTAATACTTTTGAATAAAAAAGAATAATTATCGCACCGAACGGACCTCACCGAAAAATCGTATTTGCACCACTATTTCGAACTATGATTTTTTATTTCTCCAGTTGCGGCAATATGGGAAAAAGAAGAAACGTTAAGTCCCAGTCATAAAACGGTGAAAATCATCGAAACACAATAAACCACGCAAACATCTCGTTAACCACCTCAATCTTATTAAAAACAAAAGAAACTATGAAAAAACAAATTCCCCTTTCGACCGAAGATTTCGGCATTGCTCAAGAAACTCAACCCATTGAAAACCTGATATTTGAAATTCGAGGGAGACAAGTTATGCTGGATAGGGATTTAGCCATGCTTTATGGTGTTGAAACAAAACGTCTGAACGAGCAAGTTCGCCGAAACATTGAACGATTCCCTGAAGATTTCATGTTTCAGTTAAATAACAATGAACTCAACAATTGGAAGTCGCAAATTGCGACTTCCAATTCTGTAACCATGGGATTACGCAAACGCCCTTACGCTTTTACCGAAAATGGGGTTGCAATGCTGAGTAGCGTGCTTCGGTCCCCAAAAGCCATTGAAGTCAATATCCAAATAATGAGGGCTTTCACTACAATGCGGCGATTCTTGGTCACCAACGCACAGGTTTTCCAACGACTCAACAGCCTTGAGCATCACCAAATAGAAACCGACAAACGTGTGGATGACGTTTTCCGAAGATTAGAAGCGGGACAACAGCCGCAGCAGGGCATATTCTTCGACGGACAGGTATTCGATGCCTATCACTTCGTGTGCGATTTAGTGCGGACCGCAAAAAACAGCATCGTACTGTTTGACAACTACATAGACGACTCTGTTCTCAGCATGTTGGACAAACGAAATGACAACGTGTCAGCAACAATATACACTAAGAACATCGCCCCACAGTTGACACTTGACATCCAGCGACATAATGCCCAATATGATCCCATCGACATCTTCGAATTGAATAAAGTACACGATCGTTTCCTCTGCATTGACGACACGGTCTACCACATCGGAGCATCTTTGAAAGACCTTGGAAAGAAGTGGTTTGCGTTCGCCAAAATGGAAATCCAAACGGGGCTATTAGTGAGTAACATTTGATCCCTCTGAGAACTTCGCCCCTCTGATTATCTTGAAATATCGCCAACCCGCGAGAAAAGCGACAACCGCACTTACCAACACTGCCAACCAGCCCAATGGCATGACCACCTTGCGTTCCCGTTCCTTACAGAATTCATCAACAGGTTTCAGCCGGAGAATATCTACCTCAGCAAGCTCGCACTTGCCGGAACGCATGTCAAGGGCGAAGCCTTCAGAATATCCCTGCGAATCATCAACACAACGCCCATACAACATGTTCCCATCCATGTACAACTCACTAACGCAGGCCACCACCACGCAATTCTTCCCATCCAACACATCATTATCCCCTGATGAACATCCTGCATAAAGGGTATAGCGATGTCTCAGCGGGACTTCATAATCTCCCAACGGGTCTATGCCTAACATAAAACTGATTATGGCATTCAACACAATGAAAAATATGACAAAGACGAAAACGGAAACAGTCGGCATCATCACAACCGCATAGCGTTTCCAACGGGATTCCGGCTTTCCGAATGAAGACAGCAAGCGAGCCAAACCAAACATAAGGCCCAACACACCGAAAAGGACGGCCACAATCACCAGTGTTCCAATCAGTACTGCCATATCATACCAAATCAAATTGCAAAATTACAAAAATTATCGCGTCTCTCAACTTCACCCGAAAAAATCGTATTTTTGCGGCATGAACAGTTCTACCCTCCCCCGCATCATCCTGCGCCCCGGCAAGGAGAAATCCCTGCAACGGCGGCACCCGTGGGTCTTCTCCGGCGCCATCGCCCGAAAAGACAAAGACTTACACGACGGCGACATCGTGGAGGTATATGACACACAACGCCAATACCTCGCCACGGGACATTACCAGCCCACCACCATCGCCGTGCGTCTCTTCAGCTTCGAACAGCGCAGCATCGACCGCGACTTTTGGCGCGAGAAGCTGCTGAACGCCATTGAGTTCCGGCTAAAGATCCTGTTGCCGAACCCGCAGACCACCATGTACCGTCTCGTCAACGGCGAGGGCGACGGAATGCCCGGCCTCATCATCGACGTCTATGGTCGCCACCTCGTCATGCAGGTGCACTCCATGGGCATGTACCGCCTGCGCGAAACCCTCGCGGAATTGCTCACCGAGCTCATTCCCGACACCCAGGCCATCTGCCTCAAAACCGCCATCGAAACCGATGATAACGAAGAGGTTGCATTGGACAGCGGCTGGATTTACGGCCAGCCCGATGCAGAGGTCATCGCTTCCGAAAACGGCATCCTCTTCAAAATCGACATTGTAAATGGACAGAAAACCGGCTTCTTCCTCGACCAGCGCGACAGTCGCGCCATGGTGGGCGAACTGGCCAAAGACCGCACCGTCCTCAACATGTTCTCCTACTCCGGCGGCTTCTCCCTCTACGCCCTGCGCGGCGGGGCGCAACACGTTGACTCCGTGGATATTTCACAGAAAGCCATCGACCTCGTGGAGGAGAACGTGCGGCTCATGGGCGGCAACTTCACCCAGCGGCACAATGCCGTCTGCGAGGACGTGTTCGCCTTCCTCGACCGCATGCCCGATCACCATTACGACCTCATCGTCCTCGACCCGCCGGCCTTCGCCAAGCACCACCGCGTGAAGGAGCAGGGCATCAAGGGCTACCGCAACATCAACCGCAAGACGATGGAGAAAATCCGTCCCGGCGGGCTGCTCTTCACCTTCTCCTGCTCGCAGGCCATCAGCCGAGACGACTTCCAGACGTTGGTCTTCTCCGCCGCCGCCCTCGCCGGCAAGAACGTCCGCGTGGTTCGCCACCTGCAGCACGCCCCTTGCCACCCCGTCAGCATCTTCCACCCGGAAGGGGAATATTTGAAGGGGTTATTGCTAGAGGTGCGATGAGTTAGCAGTTAGCAGTTAGTAGTTAGCAGTTACACTGGCAAGAACTTGAAACCTGAAACTTGAAACAAAAAACTGTATCTTTGCATCATCAAAAAAAGACACCGATATGAAAAGAATAGTACTGATTATCACCGCGTTGTTCGCGCTAACCTGCCACGCACAGGATCAGCTGACACAAATCGTGGACAGAAACGGTGTGTTCGCATACGACTACAGCACCATTTTGAACGGCATGGGAGACGAATACTACGTATGCACCGACTACACCATGCTCCATGGTTTAACTCGCATCTGCCAAGACATCATCACCTGTGTGCAAAAAAATGGCACCGAAGGGCGGAAAATCGTCGTGGAACGCTCCATGGACCTCAATTTACTCACCTTTTATGAGGGTGAGAGTCAAATTCACTGCCTGTATAGCCTTTACGACTATCCAGCCAAATCTTACACAATATACCTCAACTCTGTCTCCAAAGAAACGACAACCGGTGCATGGAATCCCGAGAAGATCATCTCCTTCAAAATGGAACGTCGTGAGGATATTTTAATTGGGGCAGCCGTGTCACCCGACCAAACCAAAGCCTCCATCATCATCTTCCAAGTCAACAAAGCAGGTTTCTTTCAATCCGACCAAACTGACAAACTAAAAGGGTCTGGCGTATTGACATTTGGCGACGAAGGGCTTATTTGGTCCAACCCGCTGGAGTTGGATTTTCCAAATTCCACCATCAGCATTCTCGACCTTGCCATCAGCAACAATGCCAACACGTATGTCGCCATATCCTCTTACAACCAATCGAAAGCCTCTAACGCGACCAAGGAGAATGAGACGATTCACCTGTTCGAAGTAAGGGCCGAGGAAACACGAATGGCGGAAATCCAACCTGATTTCGGGTCTCTGCTCAACGGAAAACTGCTCCTGTGTGCTTCCGGCGACATTGCCCTCGGCGGATATTACAAAAAGGACAGTAAACAGAACGCTTCCGGCGCATACATTGCCTCTTTTAATGGGAAAACGATGGAAGACGGTAGTTTCAGCATCCAGCCGTTCTCGCAAGACTTTTACGACTACAAGCATTCTAAATTCTCCAAAATGGGCGAAGATTTCGACGCTGTTGCAGTTGACTTCAAGGAATTCAGCAACGGCACCAAAGTGCTACTTGGTGAGGCACGTTTGGATGTGGAGAGTTACCCCTACTCCTATACCCTTTTCGGCAACACGCTCATCTCTTTCGCCGACAAGGATAATCAGCTGGACGAATTCCAGATGATCCATAAAGTTCAATCCATTGCCAACAACATTAACAGATCCACTAAGTTCTATCAGTCGGTGATGCTCTGTTTCAACACCATAATGCACAACGACCAACTGTACATCTTCTACAACGACAACCTCGCAAATTACACGGGTAAGACTGGTCAACCTTTCGATCTTTCCAACACTAACTACAAGAAAAAATGCGGACTGTATTGCACTATTGATGGTGATCACCACGTGTCGGATCCTGTCATGTTCATGAACTACCAGAATTACAAAACGGTCATTTACAGACCTCTGGCCATCGATGAAGACGGTCTGCTGATGTACAACAGCAGCGGCATGTTCGGTGCTGTCTCGAAACTGATGCGCACGTTCTAAAAAGTTTTCAACAGCCTGCAACCCTTTGGCTATTCTGAATCTATAAAGTATTAGAAAAAAACAATCGCGACAAATATCGTATTAAAAATAATACTATTTTTGCTGCAAAAATCTGCCGATATTATGGACAAGATAAAAGCAAGTGTGGACTGGTGTGGGAAGAATTATGCCGCCTATATCAGTGACGAAAGGATAGGCGGTGTAGTACTCGCCACTGGGAAAACTTTTGAAGAAATGCAGAAAGATGCCGAAAATGGTGTTCGTTTCCAAATTGAAGGTTGCCTTCTTGACGGCGATGACATACCAAAATCCATACAAAAAGGAGAATACGAATTGGTGTACGAAAAAAGGATAAGTGCAATCCTTCATGAAGCACAGCAATATACTACTTTAGCAGCATTGAGCAGGGCTACGGGTATCCGCCATGCTCAATTGTCGCACTATGCCAACGCCGTGTCACAACCCCGTCCCACACAACGGGCACGCATCATCGAAGGGCTCCATAAAATCGGAGAACATTGTCTGGCATTACTGTAGAGATGCTCCTTGGCACGTCTCTACAACACCGTTCCAAAACCCTTAAACGCACAACCTTTAATTGAAAAAAGTACTTTTGTAGAATCAAAAACAACTACCGATATGAAACGTATCATCCTCATCATCACCGCCCTCTTCGCGCTGACCGCCTTCGCGCAGCCGTCGCAGCTCTCCATTGAGAACTTCGCGCCGCTGGAGTCGCAGGGGGCGTTCCCGGTACCGCTGAAGACCGCCGCCAACACCCCGAAGTCGGCCAAAACCTATAACGCCTTGGTCGTGGAGATGCTCAAACAGGGCAGAATCCTCTACGGCACCGAGATGAACGAATACCTTGACAACATCGTTGAGAAACTGCTCGTCAACCAGCCGCAACTGCAGCAAGACATCCACGTCTATATCCTGCAAAGTCCAGTGGTAAACGCCTTCTCCATGCCCGACGGAATCATCCTGGTGACCATGGGCATGATGGCACAGGTGACCAACGAGGCGGAGCTCGCCTTTGTGCTGGCGCACGAGATCGCCCACTACAGCGAGCATCACGGCAAAGACGACAATACCAAGAAAAAAGACGGTGACGTGGTGAGTCGCTACATGCGCCATCAGGAGTACTCCCGCGAGCAAGAGTTCGCCGCCGACCGTGTCGGACTGCTCACCTATTACAAGGACACGCCTTACAGCTACGACATCCTCGACGGCCTCTTCGACGTGCTGCTCTACTCCGACCTGCCTTTCGACGAAATCCCGTTCCAACGCACGGAGGTGGAGACGGACTTCTACCACTTTCCCGACAACTATTTCCTCAAGACGGTCGCCAACATTCCCGACCGCTCCAACATGATTGATACGCTGCTCACCCACCCCAACGTTGAGAAGCGCCGCACCCTCGCCAAAGGGCTGGCCAGCAAACTCTCCAACGACGGCCGCAAGGAGTTCGTGCAGCCGCAGGAGCAGTTCACACGCCTGCGCAACGTCGCCCGTTTCGCCTGCATCGAACGCTTCCTGGTCAACCACGACTACGACAAAGCCATCTATAACATATATGTACTGGAGCAAACGTTCCCCGACAATGCCTATCTGCGACGTTCTAAGGCTACCGCATACTATGGGGCCGCCAAGCACAAAGGCTCCGGACAGACCTCCACATTCATGGAACCCTATCGCGATGTGGAAGGGGAACAGCAGCAGGTCAACTACTTCCTATCCAAGATGAACCGCAACGAATACGCCGCCTTGGCGCTGCGCAAGACGTGGGCCGCACTGCAAGCCATTCCTCAAGACGAATATCTGCAAAACGTGGCCAAAGACCTCATCAACGACCTCTTCGTGAAGAACAAGATGAAGTTCATCGACTTCTGCGATTACCCGCAGGGCACCACCTTGGAGGAGGTCGCGCAGGCGGGTGGCGACACCACGCGCCCAGCCGCCGCAAACTCCAAATACGACCGCATCAAGCAGCAGAACATGAGCGCCAAAGTGCTTCCCGACCCTAAGTTCAAGACGGTCAACTACATGCTGGTCGATATCCACAGCGATTCGCTCTTCAAAGCTTGGGTTAACGATGCCGTGGTAAACGCCGAGATGCAGGCTGTCTTGGATGCCGTCGCGGATGCCCACATCGGCAGCGAGACCTCCGTGCTCATCGCCACCCCGATTTATCTCTCGTACGACAAAAACGGTCACATCAAGAGTTTGGCCGCCGACAAACGCAATGCCGAGCAGCTGCAGAAGCTGATGTGCCGTGCCCTCAAACGCAACAAGATAACCCCCGTCACCCTTGACATGGACTTCACGAAACCGGAGACGGAAGCCTACAACAACTTCGCGAAAATGCGTCTCTGGAACACCGATTTCACCTACGCCAGCGGTATGGACATGCGCTACCACACCTCCGAGTATCTGGACGACATCGCCGCCGAGCTGGGCAGCCGGAAGCTCTGTTTCGTCCACGTAACCGACTCCCCCGGCAGAGCCTACTTCCCCAGCAAGATATTCCTGCCCTGGCTTATTCCCGCATTCCCCTACTCCACGCCGATCGTGTTGGGCGCGATGTGCCTCCGCACCCACGACGTTGACGTGAACTTCCGCATCATCGACGTGGTGGATGGCAAGACGGAAGCCTCCGGCCACTACAGCAAATCCGAGGTGATGCGCAAAGCCTACGTGAACGGATATGTGTATCAGAGGTTGGAACAGTATGTGAGGAAATAGCGTGCTCTAGCGAGTCCGAGATTCCGCCCTCCTATCGTCGGGCGGAATGGAGGTGGACATTATGTAATACATTCCTTAAATAGCCTCGGAGAGGCAAAACGCGCGAAGCGCAAATAACCCCACACAAGGCGAAGCCGCAGTGTGGGGCACCCAACAAAAACGAGTAAATATGAAAAAAATAATAGCAATACTCATCATCACCACCAGTCTGGCAACGGCCAACGCCCAGATGTACAACTTCCTGGGCAACCACGTAATCCTGAACATGGAGGGATACTTCTCCCCCGCGTGGATAAACCCCAATCCCGTGAGTTCGGGATGGGACGTTGACGATGCGGTAAAACGCTACCTCGGCCTCAACTACTTCCTTACCCCGAACATCGAGCTGATGGTCTGGAAGAAAGGGACCGTGGGCGTCGGTTACAACTACTACAACTCGCCGTTCAAAGGGACCGACATTCGCGCCGTGATCAACAACAGCTATTGGAACGAAGGGTACGGTAACGTCACCACGCACGGTTTCAACGTTTTCTACAAACAGTATATCGGCGACCGCTTCGCCCCACTGGGCCATTATCTCAAATTCATCTTCGACGGCTTCTTCTACCAATATAAGATGGATGTGTCCCCCTCACAGGTGCATCCGAATGGCGTCCCCTACTCGGAGATTCCTGCTATTTTGGAGAACAAAGGCTCTCTTTTCGGTTTGAAGGTCGAATACGGCTACGACTTCATCGTGCTGAACCGCCTGAAGCTGACCCTGGGCGCCGGCATCGGCACCACTTTCGGCGGTTACAAAGTAATGGCTGCGAAAATCAAAGACAAGATGTCCTACTATAGCGAACCCTTGGAGCTCCATTTCGACGACTACGCCCGCGCCCGCATTCTGGGAGCGTATTGGGCTGGCGTGAAGCTGGGAATCGGGTTTATTGCGTTTTAGAAGGTCACGTTCCCTTGCGAGTCGGAGATTCCGCCCTCCTATCGTCGGGCGGAATAGAGTTGCGATGAAAGGAGAGGATGAGAAATCAGATAATAAGAGAAATGATGAAAAATAGAGGTTTTAATATCATAACGATTATTGCAACGATGGTGGCGTTGTGCGCGGGATGTGCGAAAATTTCCGCGCCGACAGGCGGTCCCAAGGACGCTGAGCCGCCCAAAGTGCTGAAAACAGTGCCCGAAAACGGCTCCACCCGTTTTAGCGACAAGCATATCCGTTTCTATTTTGACGAATTTGTCACCCTCAACAACCCTACGGAAAATGTGCTCATCTCTCCGCCCATGGCCACCGCACCCGAATACACCATCAAGGGTAAGTCGTTGGACATCAAAATTAAAGACACACTCCACGAGAACACGACCTATAACATGGTCTTCTCCGACTGCATCAAAGACTATCGCGAGGGCAATGCCTTGAGTTACTTTCACTTCAGTTTCTCCACCGGCGACAGTCTGGACGATTATATGATCCGTGGCAATATTGTCGATGCCAAGACACTGACTCCGTCCAAAGACTTCTTCGTACTGCTCTACAAAAACACGCACGATTCCGTACCGCTCACCACCCTGCCCGACTACGTCACCAAATCCTTGTCCGACGGCACGTTCACCTTCCGCAACATCCGACCCGGCATCTATAAGATCTTCGCACTCAAAGACATCAATTCGGACCTGAAGTACAATCTCCCGAACGAGGACATCGCCTTCATCTACGAAACGGTCACCGCCTTCAAAGCGCTGCCCGACAGTGCCGCCGACTCCCTGAAGGCAGCGCTGCCTACGGTCAACCTCATCTCCTTTGCAGTAGCCGACACGGTACAAAAACTCTCCCGCTATGAAAACCCCGCCGCTGGCATCTATCGGTTTCCTTACAAACTGAGAGTCAATGAGTTCAATGCAATACCCGTTTCTACCCAATTAGACTACTTCGAACAAATCAACAACACCCGCGATACCATCACTTGGTATCTAAAGACACCGCTCACCGACACGGTTACCTACATTCTCCATGCAGATAATCAGACAGATACGGTCAAAATCACCCCCTTCAAGGAGAAGCAGCAGGGTCGCGTGCGCGGAAACCAGCCCGTAAAAAAGCTTTCGGTGAGTTTTATCAATGCAGGGGAATATCACAAACCGCTCACCTTGCAGTTCGGGTATCCTGTACACCCCACCGACTCGTTCAACGTCTATGTATATTCCCAACAGCAAAACGTGAAGGACACGACCGTCTATCGCTACGCCGTACCCGACACTTTTACGCTGCAATTACCTTTGCCTATGACCGTTACGGAAAAGAAGAGCTATTCGGTCATGATTCCCGATTCCGTCTTCTTTGGCTACAACGCACTGACCAACGACACGCTGAAAACGCAGTTCAACACCAAGTCGGTGAAAGACTACGGCACGCTGATTATGAACTACCAACTGCCCGATGACGGCAAGCAGTATGTAGCTACCTTATGGCTTAAGGATAAGATTATGCAGGAGGACATTCTCACAGCCTCCCAAACAATCACCTACCCGTATCTGAATCCCGACACCTACCGCGTGAGTGTCTTCCGCGATGACAATGGCAACGGGCGGTGGGACCCCGGCGACTATAGCGGCAAACGCCTGCCCGAAAAGATGTTCGCCTTCCCGCAGAGCATCAGCATCCGCGCCTATTGGGAGAGCGAGGAGACGTTTAAAATTGATACGAATAACTGATATCCAGCACGGAATTGAACTGTTTATAGATTTTCCGTCCCTTCTCCAATACGGGCGTAGGGACACGCACCGGCACGATGGAGTTGCTGTAACGCACGTTTACGCTGTGATGTTCCGCAACATTGAGGGTGATGCCCCCAAGGGCTGAAAACTCATACCACCGAAAGGGCTGCCGGCCTTGCATAATGCCGTTGGCATCGCGCTCCCGCTGGAACACGTTCACCCCAAAACAGGGACCGATTTCCAAATCGAACTGGAACTGCTGTCCCCACAGATGCCACTTCCCGGCGGTCCAGATCAACAGCAGCGGCATCTCCACATAGCCAAGCGTTAACGAGTAAAAGTTGTCGGCCACAACATTCTTGGGAGTATGGGAATGGCTCCCCTTCATCACGAAATTGAGCTCCAGCTGCAGTTTCAGTTTCCCAGATGGGATAACAGCATGGTTGACGAAAAGTCCTGCCGAAGCCCCCAGCTTGTGGAATCCCGCAAGGTCGTCGCCGGAGATCTGCGTGGCCGTAAAACCAGCCCGCACCCCGCCGTAGAAGCGCGACAAATCCGTCTTCTCTTTTTCCTGAGCCACAGCAGTCAACGCCGCAGCAATGATGAATAGGATCAACATCCATTTCCTGCTATGCATCTTTTTGAATATTAAGGTTCTGCAGCCATTCCCCACCGCCATTACATTGCCGCAAAAATAGAAAAAATATGGACGCAAAAAGCCCCAACTTATTCAAGCTGGGGCTTCGTCATGTCGCAACTTCCGTTGCTTAGTTCTGCTGCATGCGAGCGTTGATCTTGTCGTTCAACTCCTGCGGAATGGGCAGTTGCAATAATGCCTTCATTTCGCGAAGGATTCTGTTGTTCTCCAAGTTGTCGGGGTTCACTTCGTATGCTTTCTGGCACCATTCGTGGGCGTTCTCCATAGCAGCCTTACGCTCAGGGCTCTGGAACAACTGGGTGGCCAATTCATACTGACGGGCATTCATAGCAGCCTGACGGCGAGCTTGGATGTCGTAGTATTCCATAGCGTAGCGGTAACCCATCTGGGCGAGCAAGTCAAAGTTCTTGGGTTCCTTGGCAAGACCGTTCTTCAGAATGGTCTCAGCCTTGTCGTAAGCCTTGGCATTGGTCAGATAGGTGGCGCAAGCAGGAACCATATCGGG
The DNA here is from genome assembly GCA_900316305.1 of uncultured Bacteroidales bacterium. Taxonomy (GTDB): domain Bacteria; phylum Bacteroidota; class Bacteroidia; order Bacteroidales; family WCHB1-69; genus F23-D06. The sequence goes on from ONCM01000022.1 coordinate 15,683, forward strand.
ATCTCCGGTGGCGATGGATTTGTCCACGGTGGCCAGCAAATTCTCATTGTCACCAACCATGGAATAGTATCTCATCATCGTGGTATAAAGCACTGCCATCTGATCTTCCTTATCACCGAAGTTCTTCTGAGCCTTGGCCAGAATTTCACCGCATTTCACAGTGTCCTTCAGATCTTCATAGTTTTCGTACAACTGCTTATAAGCCAGAGGAGTAAGGTTAGGAACGGTGGCGATACTCTTTTCCAGCATCTTAGAGCAGTTTTCCTTGTCGTTCTTCTCAATGTAAACAACGGCCATGTCAAAGTACATGATGGCTGCGTTGACTTTCTGATTGCTCAGCTCGTAGCACTTGGCGGCGGTAGCGTAGTATTTCAACGCATCATCCGTTTTACCCTTCTCTTTAGCCTTGGTGGCCATGTCTTTGAAGGGGTCGGCCAACACTTGCTGACCATCCTTGGCACCCAGCATACCCGTCATGGGCGTGACATTCTTGTCAAGCTCGACAGCCTTCACGAAAGCAGCGTATGCATCCTCCAAGGCATTGGGATAACGCGGAGAAGCGGAAGCGTCCTTCTCCATTCTCTCCAGGTCATAGTTGTACAATTGCACATTTACGTTAGCTTGCATCAACCACACCGCAGCATTGTCGGGATTGGAGGCCATGCAGGATTCCATAAATTTCTTTGCTTTAGGCACTTGCTTGCTTCTCAGGCATTGCCATACATCATTCAAGCAAGTTTGCGAGAAAGCACTAACACTCATAAAGAGCGCGACTAAAACAAGCATCCATTTTTTCATTTTTCTCGATTTTTAAGTGATTAATTATTTGATTGATTATTTTTCCAATTGTTTAATCACGGCATCAATGGCATCCGCTTTGGGCGACTGCTGCCGCACATAGATGGCACGAAGCGTGTTCAACAGATTCAGATCATTGGGTTGCAGGACGCGGGCCTGCTCGAAATAGTCGGCAGCCTCCTGCAAGTACTTTTCCGACAAAGACTTGGCCGCCTGAATATCCGACGCATCCGCCTGCTGCAGAGCCAGCTGGTTCTGGCGGGTGAAGTAATACTCCGAAAAGCTGTATGCACAAACACCCAAGTTGTAAAGAACCACGAAATTGTTGGGACTCGTTCCATTGGCTCGCTCCAACAGCTTCGAAGCGGCTTCATAACGTTTCTCCTTGATGAAGAAGTTGGCCATGTTCACCATAGCATCAACCGTGCTCAGTGACCGCAAGTCAACCTGATCCAACAACGTGACGGCCTTGGCACTGTCGCCAGACCAGTAAGCCAAATCTATCTCCAACAATTTGATACTCACATCGTTCAAATTCTTTTGTTTGGCTAATGCCAACATCTCTTCAGCCTTCTGACGGTCGTTCTGGGTTTTGTAGAACTCGACCAGTCTGGCGAAAACGTAGGGGTTCTGCGAGCCATCGTCCAAAGCCTTGCGATAGTATTTCACCACCTCATCCGTCTCACCCAGGCTTTCGAGAGCGTAAGCATAATAGTAGTAGAGGTCGCCGTTCATCGGATACTGGGGCGTGTCCATCTCGTAGCTCTTGATGCCCTTGGCAAGGGTCTTCTTCGCACCTTGATAATCCTGGGCAATCAGCTGATCGACGCCGCGCACGAGCAGGTAGGGATAGAGCTGCTTGAGTCCGTCCTGCGCCGTCATCATGTCCAAAGCCTCAGTCTTCGGGTTGATAGAAACTGCCTTCTCGAACGCGTCGAAAGCATCGTTAGGAGCGTCCGGGTAGCGGATTTGGTAGTTTTCGTTCTTCTGCTTTTCGCTATACTCACGATTGGCCAACAAAAACTCGATGTTGCCCTTATAGAGCCACGTCTGCGCTTTCTCAGAGAGTTTCTCATCGGAAGTGCACAAGTCTATCTGCTCCTTAGCCTTGTCGTAGTCCTTGTCGTAGAAGCAGTTGTATGCTCTCGTCAACGAAGGTTTCTGCGCACTGAGACCCATCAGAAGCAGGACATTCACGATTAACAGAAGATACTTTTTCATAATTTCATTAATTTGTCAATTGTCAATGATCAACAGTCAAAGTTTATTCCTCAGATTCCGGTTCTGTACTTTCGTTTAATGCGGGAGTTTCAGGATTCTCCATTCCTTCCACATCCTCTTCCTCCTCTTCCTGACGCGGAACCTCGCAAACGGCAGCGATAACATCCTTACCACGCAAGTCTATCAGTCTGACACCTTGTGTGTTACGACCTAATATACGCAACTGGTCAACGTGCAGACGAATGGCGATACCGGAACGGTTGATGATCATCAGGTCGTCCTCGTCGGTCACCGCCTTGATGGCGATAAGGTTACCCGTACGTTCGGTGATCTTGATGGTGCTCACACCCTTACCACCTCTGTGCGTAATTCTGTAATCCTCTAACAACGAGCGTTTTCCATAACCATTCTCAGACACAATCAAGATGTTAAGGCGGTCGTTGTCGATGGCAAGCATACCAATGACGCGGTCGTTCTCATCTTCGAGACTGATACCGCGCACGCCGGAAGCAGTACGGCCGATAGCACGCAACTCCTCGTTCTCGTGGAAACGGATGGCGCGACCGGAATAGAGGGCCATCATGATGTCGCTGTTGCCGTCGGTGAAACGCGCGGCCAGCAGACGGTCGCCCTCGCGGACGTTGATGGCAATGATGCCCTTCTTACGCGGATGCGAATAAGCCTCGATGGAGGTCTTCTTGATGATACCCTTCTCGGTACACAAGATGATGAAGTGGTTGTTGATATAGTCGGGATCGTCGATGCTCTTGAGGTTGATGATGGCGGTAATCTTGTCGCCTTCCTCGATTTGCAGCAGGTTCTGGATGGCGCGACCCTTGGAGGTCTTCATGCCTTCCGGAATCTCGAACACTCTCATCCAGAAACACTTACCTTTCTCCGTGAAGAACAACAAGTAGTTGTGGTTGGTGGCCATGTAGAGGTGTTCGATGAAGTCCTCGTCGCGGGAGCTGCTGCCACGGGAACCCTTGCCGCCACGGTTCTGCACCTTGTATTCAGCCAGCGGCGTGCGCTTAATGTAGCCCAAGTGCGAAATGGTGATGACCACCTCCTCATCAGCAATGGTGTCCTCCACGCGGAACTCGGAAGAACTGTACTCGATGGGCGAGCGGCGTTCGTCGCCGAAACGCTTCTTGATGTCCTGCAGTTCGTCTTTGATGATACCCATACGGAGGTTCACGTCGGCGAGCACATCCTTGAGGTGTGCGATGAGCTTCATCAACTCGTCGTACTCGTCCTGCAGTTTCTGGCGCTCCATGCCGGTGAGCTGGCGCAGACGCATCTCGACGATGGCCTTGGCCTGGATTTCGGTGAAGCCCCACTTCTCCATCAGACCTTGCTGAGCCTCCTGCACGGTTTGCGAAGCGCGGATCAGGGCTATGATTTCGTCGATAATATCGAGGGCTTTGAGGAAGCCTTCCAAGATGTGGGCGCGCTCCTCGGCCTTCTTGAGATCGTATTTGGTACGGCGGATGACCACCTCGTGACGGTGTTTCACGTACTCGGCAATCATGTCCTTGAGATTCAGCGTCATCGGGCGGCCGTTGACGAGCGCCACGTTGTTGATGCTGAAAGAAGACTGCAAAGCGGTCATCTGGTAAAGCTTGTTGAGCACCACTTCGGGAACGACATCTTTCTTAAGGTCATAGATGATGCGGGTGCCGTTGCGCTTGTTGGTGAGGTTCTGCACATCGGTGATGCCGACGATCTTGCCCTCCTTGACGAGATCCACGGTGTGGCGGATCATCTCGGACGGGTTGACCATATACGGCAAGGTGGTCACCACGATACAATTCTTACCTTTGTCGGTCTCGATTTCGGCGTGACCGCGCATCACGATGCGGCCGCGACCGGTGAGGAAAGCATCCTGGACGCCCTTGTAGCCGTAGATGATACAGCCCGAGGGGAAGTCGGGAGCCTTGACCGTCTTCATCAGTTCCTCGATGGTGATATCGTTGTTGTCGATATAGGCGCAGATGCCGTCGCACACCTCGCTGAGGTTGTGGGGCGCCATGTTGGTGGCCATACCGACGGCGATGCCGGAAGAGCCGTTGACGAGCAGGTTCGGGATCTTGGCGGGCAGCACGGTGGGTTCCGGGATGGAGTCGTCGAAGTTCAGCGACATATCCACGGTATCTTTCTCAATGTCAGCCACCATCTCCTCGGAGGAGCGGCGGAGACGGGCTTCCGTGTAACGCATGGCGGCGGGACTGTCGCCATCCACGGAACCGAAGTTACCCTGACCGTCCACGAAGGGATAACGGAGCGTCCAAGGCTGTGCCATACGCACGAGGGCGTCATACACGGCCGTGTCACCGTGCGGGTGGTACTTACCAAGCACCTCACCGACGATACGGGCGCACTTTCTGTAGGGGCCTCCCTCGGTGATGTTCATATCCCACATAGCGTAGATGATACGGCGCTGCACGGGCTTCAGACCGTCGCGCACATCAGGCAGTGCGCGGGACACGATTACCGACATCGAATAGTCGATGTAGGCCGTCTTCATCAGGTTCTCGATGTTATAGGGAACTATCTTCTCGTCTAAAATCTCATTTTCTTCCATTTCTTGTCTTCTATTAAATCTCTAACTGTCTTAAAATGAAAAACTTGAATATTTTACTAATAAAGCACGAAAATACGATTTTTTTCGATTTGTCGGGCTGGAAATCTGTCACAATTTATCAACAATTATCACACCCCCAAACGCGAAAAAAAGGCGTTAAAACGCGTCCTCGCGAAAAATGCGAAAAAACGGATATGTCATTCGAGAAAAATGTATTTTTGCGCCTTCATTTAAAAAACTTACTACAATGAAAAAATTATCCAAATTATTGCTGTTATTGCTGATTGGAACAACTCCTTTCCTGTTTTCAGGGTGTAATCAGCCCACTGATGACGAAATCCTCGCCATGCTGGTTGACGGCAGCTGGGACGGTAAAATGGACATCAGCTACAAACTTGAAAACGGCATGACCTACAACTCCACAGGTTCGCACGTCCAGTTCTGGAACGATCTCAACAGCACCACATCCGGCCATGGAAAATGGTGCAACACCTTCCCTGAAACCGCTCCCTACACCTCCCTGAGCTATGAATTCACTTGGGAAGCAAAGGACAAGGTCATTTACATCCATTTCAAAACAGATACCGACGAATATTCCGAGAAAGCCAACGTGAAGATCGGCACCTACTACATTAACGCCGGCAAATTCACCGGAAAGATTTCCACGATGGACGACACCAAGAGTACGGATTTCAAATTCATCCACACCTCGTCTCCGTGGGAATGGGATTATTACGTCATCTACCCTTGGGACGTTTACCCGTTCTACCCCTGGTACGATCCCTGGTATGATCCTTTCTACTGGTAACCAACAAAAAAAGACGCGGAATTCCGCGTCTTTTTTTTATGGGTTAATGATAAACGGTCACACGGTTAATGTCGGTGTTCCATTGTAGAGACGTTTCATGAAACGTCTCTACGGATTGGGCAACCGTTTCTTAATCTCCTCCAATTCCTTGAACAATTCGGGCAATTTCCGCATCATCGCCATCTCGCGCCAACGGGCGGGAGCATCGCCGGCGGGCATCCCGAACAACGTTCTGCCCTCCTCCTTCACATCCTTGTCGATGGCCGACAAAGCCAACAACACTGTGCCTTTAGCAATGTAGAGGTCCTTGTTGACAGCGGCCTTCGCCCAGATTTTACAATCATCGTCGATGTAGGTACAGCCCGCTACACCGCACTGCGCTCCCAAGAGCGTGCGCTTGCCGATGTGCGTGTCGTGACCCACCTGCACGAGGTTATCGAAAATGCAACCATCGCTGATATAGGTGGTGCCCGAAACGCCACGGTCGATGCAGCAGTTGCAGCCGATCTCTACATCGTTGCCGATGTAGGTGTCGCCACAGGAGGCCAGCTTCAGCCAGCCGTCGGGACGCTTCTGGAAATAGCAGGCGTCGGCGCCGATGGTGCTGTTGGAGTGGATGACCACATTGTCGCCGATGACCGTGTCCGCGTAAATGCTGACATTGGAGTGGATAATACAGTTCTTGCCGATGCGCACGTTTTCGCCAATGAAAACCAACGGTTGGATGATCGTGCCTTCCCCGATGATCGCACTCGGATGGATAGGGGTGGTTTGCGGCGTGAAATGCGTAAAGTGCTTCACAACAGCAATGTAGTCGCGAAGCGGATCGTCGGAAATGAGCAACACCTTACCTTCGGGGCACTCCACCTCATCGCTATTGATGAGGATAGCGGATGCCTCGCTCTGCAAGATGCGGTTATAATACTTCTCACTATCCACGAAGGTGAGGTTCCCCTTCTGGATAGAATGCAACTCATTGATTCCCGTTACCTTAAGGCTGGAATCGCCTTTCAAGGTAACGGGATGACCAATCAGCTGTATCAGTTCGTCGATAGTGAGCGACTGATGAAAAGTCATGCGGAAAGATTATTCTTTAACGCGTTCAGAATACTTGTTGGTGCGGGTGTCCACCTTGATTTTCTCACCCACGTTGATGAAGAGGGGCACATACACATCTGCACCGGTCTCCACGACAGCGCGTTTGAGGGAGTTGGTGGCGGTGTCGCCCTTCACGCCGGGATCAGCCTCGACGACTTCCAGATCGACGAACGGAGGAAGTTCGCAGGTGAGCGGGGTGTCAGAATCGGTGTCGTAGTTGATTTCCACCTCCTGACCCTCCTTAAGCAGATCAGGGTTGTTGATGAGTTCCTTCTCGATAGGAAGCTGCTCGTAAGTCTCGGTGTGCATGAAAATATAGGTGTTGTCGCCTTCCTTGTAGAGGAATTGGTAGGGGCGGCGCTCCACGCGGGCAAGTTCGATCTTGATGCCAGCGTCGAATCTGAACTCCTGAACTCTACCGTTCTTGAGGTTTTTGAGTTTGGTGCGGACAAAGGTGTTGCCCTTGCCGGGTTTCACGTGCAGGAATTCCACGATGGACCAGATTTCGTTGTTGTGAACAATACAGAGGCCGTTCTTAAAATCAGCAGTTGTTGCCATACAATGTTATTTTAATTGTTTTTAGTTTGAAAAAAATCGGCGGCAAAGATACACTTTTTTTGCGAAACCGTTTTTCCCAACTTCCTCCACTTTGCATTTCATTATTTTTGTATCTTTGCAACTTTCATTTTATATTTAGTATTTATTACATCTATTTGATAAACAATAGAATACAAAAAGTGATTTTTGAAGTTAATAATATGTAAAAGATAGTTTATGAAGAAAGCGTTATTCATTTTATGCACGATGCTGCTGGTTGCGGCATGTGTGATTTCCTCCTGCGGCAAGAAGAAAAACGCCGAGATGCCACAGGTCAAATACGAGACAAAAGTGCTACAATCTGAGTCCCGCACTTACAACATGACCTTCCCCGCCACGTTATCGGGCACGAGCGAAGTGAAGGTCTATCCGCAGGTGGAGGGCATCATCAAGAAGAAAAACTTCACCAGCGGCACCCACGTGCGCAAAGGGCAGGTACTCTTCATCATTGACCCGACGGAATACCGGTTGAGTGTTCAGTCGGCGGAAGCCAACTTGAGTGCCGCCAAAGCGCAGATGGAGACCACCAAGCTGCAATACGAGTCCAATCAGGAGCTGTATGCCAAGAAGGTCATCAGCGACTATGTGCTCAAGACCAGCCTCAACGCTTACAACGCCGCGAAATCCGCTGTTCAGCAGGCGGAAGCGCAGCTCAACATCGCGAAGACGAACCTCGGCTATTGCACGATCACCTCGCCGTTTGACGGGGTCATCGGCAACAACGATTTCGACGAGGGCGACATGGCCGTCCGTGGAAACTACCTCTGCGAGGTCAGCGACAACAGCGAAATCGACGCCGATTTCTCCCTGAACGAAACGCAGCTGCTGCATACCATCAAGGAGTACAATCTGAAGGTGACGGAAAACGGACTGGCAGGGCCTCAAGGCAAGCTGCTCCGCGATGCCATGCCCGCCATCAAACTGCAATTGAAGGACGGCTCTATCTACGACCACGACGGAAATGTGACCCGAATTGACGCCATCTTGAACCAAGGGACCGGTACGGTGACCTGCGTGGCATCGTTTACCAACCCCGACGGTGTGCTTCGTTCCGGTTTGACGGCCATGGTCATCATGCCGATTAAAATGGACAGCGTTCTCTGTGTGCCGCAAACCGCTGCCGTGCGCTTGCAAGACCAGCTGATGTTCTATCGTGTGAAGAAAGACGGTACGGTGGAAGGTGTTATCTGTCAAGCTTTCCCGTCAAACGACGGCAAGGAATACTATATCACCGAAGGCTTGGAGCCCGGCGATGAAGTGGTCACCAATGGTGTGCGCAAACTCTCTAATGGCATGAAAATCCGGTAGCGATGGAAGAGAAAGTCAAGAAAACCAAATTCTTCGTGGAGCACTGGGTGGCGGCATTGGCTGTCGGCATCCTGCTCTGTCTCGTCGGCTTGGTGAGCATCGTCTCCCTGCCGGTCGAGCAATACCCCAACATCGCCCCGCCCATGGTGATTATCACGGCCAACTACAGCGGCGCGGACGCCAGTGCGGTGCAGAAGTCCGTCATCATGCCCATCGAAGAGCAGGTGAACGGTGTGGAAGACATGATGTACATGACCTCCACGGCCCGCTCGAACGGTAGCGCGGAAATCGACGTCTATTTCAAACAGGGAACCGACGCCGACCAAGCCACCGTGAATGTGCAGAACCGCGTGAACCAAGCGTTGGGGCTGCTGCCTTCGGAAGTGACCACCCAAGGGGTCACCGTCACCAAAAGCGTGAACTCCATCCTCCAGATTTTGTCTTTGGAGAGCACTGATGATAAATTCGACCAGAAGTTCATCTCAAACTATCTGGACATCAATGTCGTGCCGGCCATCAGCCGTGTCACGGGCGTGGGCCGCACCCAGATGCTCGGCGACAAGTACGGCGTGCGTATCTGGCTCAAACCCGACATCATGGGCGCTTATGGAGTCTCTCCCGACGAGATTATCTCTTCCATCAACGAACAGAATATCGTCGCCCCTATCGGCAGTTTTGAAAGCTCCATCAACAAGATTGACGTCGAATTCAATGGACTGCTCAACGACATGAGCGAGTTCGAAAACATCGTCATCCGTTCCAGCTCGGACGGAAGGGTGCTGCGTTTGGCCGATGTGGCCGATGTGGAACTCGGCACCAAAGCATACGACTACCGCACCGACATCGACGGGCATCCCGGCGTGCTGTTCATCATCAACCAGGCCCCTGGCGCCAACGCCACCCAGGTGAACGCCGAAATCAACAAGAACCTCGAGAAAATCTCGAAGACGCTGCCCGCCGGTCTGGAATTCAAACAGCTGGAAACATCCGACGACTTCCTTCACGCTTCTATGCACAGTGTGTTGGAAACGCTCATCATCGCCATCATCCTGGTGATTTTGATCGTGTATATCTTCCTGCAGAACTTGAAGGCCACCATCGTGCCTTCCGTCTCCATCATCGTCTCCTTGATCGGCACCTTCGCCATCGTCAAAGTGGTGGGTTTCTCCCTCAACCTGTTGACACTCTTCGCCTTGGTGCTGGCCATCGGTACGGTCGTGGATGACGCCATCGTGGTCGTGGAGGCCGTGATGGCCAAGCTGGAGGCAGGTTACAAGAGCACCCGCACCGCTGTCAACGACGCACTCAGCGAAGTAACCGCCGCCTGTATCTCCACCGCATTGGTCTTCATGGCGGTGTTCATCCCCGTGACCTTCATGTCGGGCACTTCCGGCACTTTCTTCAAACAATTCGGCACCATCATGGCGGCTTCCGTGGCCTTGTCGGCCGTATCGGCCTTGACCATCTGTCCCGCCCTGTGTGCCCTGCTGTTCAAACCGAAAAAGGAAGGCGAAACCGAGAAAAAGAACCTGAACTACTACATGCGCACCGCCTATAACGCGGCCTATAACGCTGTAGAGAAGAAATATATGAGCGGCGTCACCAAATTCATCAAGAAGCCCGCATTTGCGTGGATTCTGCTGGCCGCCTTCACCGGTGGAATGGTCTGGCTGATGACGACAGCACAGAAAGACCTCGTGCCGCAGGAGGACCAAGGCTTCCTGCTGGTGGATGTCACCATGGCACCGGGCACCTACCTCAACGAAACGGAAACAACCCTCCACCAGCTGGAGAACTACGTGCGCACTCTTGACGACGCCGAGCTGGTGGGCGGCATCACCGGTTATTCGATGATGAACGGCGGTGCCGGTACCAACTACGCCACCATGATGGTGCGGCTGAAAAACTGGGAAGAACGTTCGTTCTACAGCATCGCCGACATGCAGAAGAGCATTTACGTCTGGGCGATGGTGAACCTGCCGCAAGCGACCGTCACCCCATTCCAGATGCCGCAAATCCCCGGATACGGTACAGGTTCCATGATGGAACTTGACCTGCAAGACCGCTCCGGAAGCGGCGACAACCAGGCCTTCATCGACCTGAGCAACGAGTTTGCCAAAAAACTGCAAGCTCGCCCGGAGGTCTCCACGGCATCGGCATCCTACTCCCAAGATTATCCCAAATACCGACTGGAGGTGGATGCAGCAGCCTGCAAACGCAAAGGCGTCTCCCCGAAGACGGTTGTCAACACCATCGGCACAAACCTCGCCGGCAAGTACATCGGCAACTACATCCAATACGGCAAGGTCTATCAAGTGCTGGTGGAGGCCAACGACTCCTACCGCATGGAACCGAGCACGCTGAACAAGATTTTCGTCCAGACGAGCGGCGGCATGGCTCCCGCATCAGAGTTTGTCACCCTGAAGCAGGGATTGGGCTCCTCCCAAGAACGCCGTTTCAACCTTTTCCCGTGCTACAACATGTCAGTCAGCCCGGCCAGCGGCTACACTTCCGCCCACGTGCGCACGGCCGTCGACGAGGTGATGGCCGAGGTCTTCCCCGATGACTACGGATACGAATACGGCGGCATGGCCCGTGAAGAGGCCGAAAGCGCCGGCTCCAACGACACCATCATCATCTACGGTATCGCCATCCTGATCATCTACCTCATCCTGGCCTGCCTCTACAACTCCGTCTTCATCCCCTTCGCCGTCCTCTTCTCCATCCCGTTCGGACTGTTCGGAGCCTACCTCACCATCCGCCCGCTGGAATCGCTGATGGGCGTCGGCGCGAACATCTACGTGCAGACGGGCGTCATCATGTTGATGGGCTTGGTGGCCAAGACCGCCATCCTCATCACGGAGTTCGCCATCCAGAAGCACGAAGAGGGCTTGTCCATCTTCGATGCGGCCATCGGTGCCTGCAAGGACCGTCTGCGTCCCATCCTGATGACCGTCTCCACCATGGTGATCGGTATGATCCCGCTGGCGGTCGAAGGCGGCGCGGGTGCCGTTGGTAACAAGTCGCTGTCACTCACCGTCATCGGCGGTATGATCGTGGGTATCATCGCCATCCTGTTCGTCACCCCGGCCTTCTACATGGTCTTCCAGAAAATCCACGAGAAGCTGACCCCCGGCGAAAAGGAGGAAGAAGTTGTTGAATAGGCAATAGATAATAGGCAATAGGCATAAGACATTAGGCAACAGGTAATTGTAGAGACGCAAAATATTGCGTCTCTACGGACCACCAAACAAACCAAATATGAATCATTTATGAAAAACAAACGCATATATATATTGGTATTAGCCGGAATGATATTGTTTTCCAGCTGCAGCCTCTATCGCAAATACACCTCCGACGCCACCGTCCGCAGCGACGTGATGGGCGATGTGGTGAACCCTCAGGACACTGTTTCCATGGGCGACATGGACTGGCGCACCGTTTTCACGGACCCGTTGCTGCAGAATCTTATCGAGACCGCATTGGCCAACAATACCGACATGCGCTCGGCAAAGCTCTCCATCGAGCAGGCCCAAAACAACGTGAAATCCGCGAAATGGGGTTATGCCCCCACCCTGTACTTCTCGCCAAGCGCCGCCTATCAGGGGGGAAGTTCTTTCTCTGCCAGAATCCCCATCAATGCCAGTTGGCAGTTGGGCATTTTCGGACAGACCACCACGGGGGTTCGCAAAGCGAAAGCCCAAGTGGCATACGAGGAGGATTACAAGCAGGCCGTACAAGTCAGCTTAGCCGCCAATGTCGCAAACCTTTACTACACCTTGGTGATGCTCGACCGCGAGCTGGAAATTGAGATGCAGACGCAAGGGTTGTGGGAAGAGTCGTTGGAAACAACACGCGCCTTGTATGACGCAGGCATCTACGAAAGTCCCGCCGTCTATCAGATGGAAGCGTCGGTGGCGGCGGTGAAAACGGAAATCCTCGATTTGCGCAATACCATCCTCACCACGGAAGCGTCTCTCTGCAACCTGCTTGCCGAACCGCCTCATCATATTGAGCGCGCCTCTTTCGGTGCGTTCCAGATGCCGGAACAGCTGCATTTGGGGCTTCCCGTCCGTCTCCTTGACGCTCGTCCCGACGTGCGCATGGCCGAGCGCAACATGGAGTTGGCATACTATGGCACCCAGTCGGCTCGCCAGGATTTCTATCCCACTATTAACATTGAAGGGCTCTTCGGAGCAGCTTTCAGTCCCGCCCAACTGATCGGACAGGCAGTGGCCTCGCTCACACAACCCATCTTCGCCGCCGGAAAGCTCACTGCCCAACTCAAGAATGCGAAATTGAATCAGGAAAAGGCGAAAATGGAGTTCGAACAGTCATTGTTGGATGCAGGAAAAGAGGTTTACACCTACCTCCACAACTGTCAGACGGCCGGTCAGAAAGCCACATTGTTCGAAGGCCGCGTCAATTCGCTTCAACAGGCATACGATGCCACTTCCTCGCTGATGCAACACGGTTCCACCACCTATTTGGAAGTGCTCAACGCACAGGAATCCCTGTTGACGGCACAACTCTCTCAGGTGCAAAACCAATACGAAGCCATTGAAGCGCTCATCAACCTCTACACGGCATTGGGCGGTTTTGGCACCAGTTCCGACAAATAAGACGTAGAGGAATAATCCTAATGTAGAGACGCAAAATTTTGCGTCTCTACTGAAACCTGAAACCTGAAATAAGCGGCGGGGCTCCTAACAGAACTTCGCCGCCATTTTTTTGTCATCAAGCGGAAGACGCTGCGGACCAACGGAGTAGTCCTTACCAGTCTGCTTCCAAGCGAGGTAGCAGTCGCGGATTTCGTTGCGCCAACCTCGGCGGATGAAGAATTGGCCGGTGCGGTCCCAGAAGTCGTTGACCTCGATGACCACCGGCCCATCGTCGGTGATGGCAATGTCCCATCCCGCGACCTTGCAGTAGGGGAACGCCTGTTGGAAGCGAATTACCTCAGCTTTAATAGAATCCCAATTCTCGATAATGACGCCGTTCAACGGGTTGCCACTGTCGGGATGGCAGTCGATGTCCTGCACGTGATGCCAACCGTCGAACTGGATGGCATAGCGGATTTCGCCGGTGGCTACGTCCACGCAGACATCCACGTTCCCGCCACCGCCCGCGTTATCGACACAGCGGCCAGCGCGACCAATTTTCATAAAAGTGGCGATCACTTTCGCGGAACCGTCGGGATAGAGGGCGGTCATGAAACGCACTGTGTTTACCGACGAAGCGTTGAAAGCGGCAAACTGTTCGGTCTGGCGTACCACATTCTCGAAGACCAGCGCCTCATCACCCAAAACGGACGAGAGGGACAACTGCTGACCATCAAAGCGGGTTAATATTGCGTCATTATCTTGATAATCAATAACTTTGATTACCCAAACATTATCGCCGTGCGAGCTTTCCGTCGTCTTGATGACGCAGGATTGCACTCCCCTACCCTTCAGTATGCGCAACACCCCAGCGAGGTCGCCGGTGCACTCCGAATTCTCAGCATAACGGGCTTCGGGCTGATAATAGCAATAGAGTTCGGATGTTTGTATTCCAGTGTTTTCCAGCATCTTATGCGCCACAAACTTATTGCGGGCCAACGAAAGATACTTCAACGGATTGAGCAGTTCCAGATAGTAACGTTGCTCGTCCAGCCCTAAGAAATCGCGGCGGAATTCCTCGCTCCGTTTCTCAAATTCGAACTCGTAATACTCCTCCGGCCGGAGTCCTTTGGCACGATAGAGGGAGACAAAGTCGCGCATCACCTTTAGCCGCATAGAAGCGGGATACTTCCGTGCGAGCTGGATGGCGTGATAAGCGGTGGCTATGTTGTTTCTTATTGACATTAACTTTGACCTTTGACCATTGACTATTGACTATTGACTATTGACCAACTACTAACTACTAACTACTAACTACTAACTACTAACTGCTAACTATTTACAGGTGAGTACGGACATAATTGTACTTCTCATCCATCTCGCTCTGAACATCCAAGTCGAAGACACGTTTCATCCCCGTCGCCTTCACGGAGGCCGGCATTCCCGCCAGCAAAGTGTAGGGCTCTATGGCAGAGAAGTCCTTGTTTACCAAACTGTTGGATGCGATGATGGTTTTGCTGGGCACGACAGCGCCTTTGGCGAAGGTGGTACGGTTCCCGACCCAGATGTCCTCACCAAGGATGATGGGCTTGGTCAACGGTCCGATTTCCCCATTCTTGTTGAGATTCTGCACGTAGTGGAAAGTCGTGTCCATGAACTGGCAGTCCCATGCGGCGCGCACATTGCTACCGATGACGATCCGGTCGAAGCAGAAAATTTTGAGGTTGGAGCCGATATAGACGTCGTGAGCACCGAACTCCAACGTCGCATTGTCGGAAACTACCACGTAGGAACCGTGTCCGAGACTGACAGGACCGTTGAAGATAATGGTTCCGCGCACCGTCCAGATGCACTGCTGGATAGCGGTATCGACATAGTAGTCATTTTTCCCGATCTTGATCATCCCGGAAGTAATCGGCCCGTTGAGGATGATTTTCCCCGCCAGACTGCGGAAGGTCACCTTCCCGTACAGCCACACAGGCAGCTTCTTCGCCACCGCAAACGGGAACACCTTGAAGTTAAACCAGAGGGTTTTGATTACGTTGATGGTTCGTATGATATATAATAGTCTCCTCATCCTTGTTTCAATTAGAAGGTGCAAAGGTACAAAATTTCAAAATCACATAGGAATATCCACCTCCAATTTTTGGATGGGAATAAATTCCTTGGAGGAGAGACGCACCGGGATTTTCGCCGGTTTTCCGTTCGGGCGGATCATCTTCAACCCGCTGACTGTCACTTTGTTGATATGATCCACAGGCTTCTTCAGTTCGCTGAGGGTGCCCGTTGGATGGTAGAGGTTCATGGAACGCACCATGGCCGGCACAACGACCGTCATATTTGTTACGGTAAGATTGGGCCAGCATTTGGGGTTCAACTCGGGACGAGGGCTCGCGGCGGTGTCCAGCAACATCACATTGACCAGCGAATGGTAGCGCATGGTAAGCTCGAACGTGCAGTCTTTCATCACGATATCGAACGGCGTGTAGGCGTTGTAGCTGGAGCGGATGCGCACGGGAATGCAGTCGATAAAGTGGCAGGAATCGAAGGTGACCGTGCCGTACATGGAGGAGAACTGCGTCTGCCGTTGTCGCAGGGTGCAGCGTTTCAGCAGGGCGTCGCGACCGTAGCAATGAATGTCAAAGCGGTTGATATCGCAGTCGTACAACTCCGTGGAAGAGAGGTTGTTGGTTCCGAAAACGCCCCAATTGCCATCGGCGGTGACCCGTTCGAACTTGGTGTCCCAAAGGTTGTAGAGGGAAAAGGCGTAACCATAACCGCGCCACCGTCCGTAGCCCGAGTAGGTTCCCTCCACCGTCACATCGTGGAAGGCCACGCGCACGGAGTTGCTCACCCCGAAAAGACCGTCGGCAATCATCTTGCTCTTGGGGGTCGTCACATGGATGTCATGCACCAGCAAGTTATATTCTCCGTTCACATGGAGACAGTATGTTTTGAACTGCGACTCCGCCGTACGGTGCATGGTAAGACCGCCGAAAGTCTTCAATGAAGTATCAACGTCCGCATATACCGCGTTGAGATGGGTGGAATCGGTGTTCCACGGCGCAATGGGCGCGTTCATCGCCTTCCCGTTATGCACCCACAAAACATCCTGGCGATAAACCTTGTAGCTGTAGCCAATACGACTGGTCCAAGGATTCTGATCACTGAGAATCAGCAATTTGTCGCCTTCCGCCAGTTCCGGCACATCCCGAAAGTCGAGACTATCGACCTGCGCTTTGGAAAGCGCCAACGGACGAGTCGAACGATAGCGGTAGAACAGTGAGCCGTCCCGGACATTGTTGGTGACATAGATTACCAAACCGCCAAAATCCGTATGGTTTCCCACGGGAATACTCTGGAAATCAGGTGGAAGTTCGATATCCAGCGTGTCAATTCCTTCGTAGGAAACCTCCACGCCATCGGCCAGCGCAGCCACATGAGTGTTGTAGAGCGCTCGATAGCGGTCAATGCCGGTCTGAGCCTCGCGAAGGCCGAAATCAAGCGGGGAAATTTGCGCCATAGCCATATAAATTAAGGTATTGAAAAGCACAGTCAACAAGACCGCCTTTCGGACAAAAGAGGGATATATCATAAGAACAGGGTTGTTCAGAATCAAGCATACTATTTGAATATCAACAACATAAGATAATTTGAACAAAACATCCAATCACGTTGCAAACATACGATTTCTTCGTCTTATAGAGGGCAGACGGACGGCAAAAAAATGTACCTTTGCGGCCGAATTATGAGAGAGAAGAAACATCCTTGGATTTTGCCGTTGGGCCTGGGCGTTTTGCTGCTCGTCTCCATGCTGGTGGCGGCCAGCATCGGGGTCATCCCGATTCCCGTGAAGGTCATCCTGCAAAGCATCGGACAGAAGTTCGGAATCTGCCGGGACGTGCCGATCGTCGAATACTACCAGGTCACCCTCTGGCAGTTGCGTATCCCGCGCATCGTGATGAGCGTGCTGGCGGGCGCGGCGCTGGCCATCTGCGGCGGAGTCTTCCAGAGCATCTTCCGCAACCCGGTCTGCGACCCCTACATCCTCGGCATCTCCTCGGGCGCTTCCATCGGTGCAGCCATCGCTTTCATCCTCGGCTGGGATGCGGCGGTCTTCGGCATCGCCCTGCCCGCCCTCGTCACCGCCCTGCTCACCCTGCTACTCATCCTCGGCATCGCCCGCGTCAAGGGCAAGCACAACACCGACACGTTGCTGCTCATCGGTATTGCGCTCAACTTCTTCATCTCCGCCATGATCACCCTGCTGATTGTCATGAACCAGAAAGAGATGCACAAAATCTACTTCTGGACCATGGGCAGCCTCACCCACGTCTCCTGGCTGGAAATCGCCTGGCTGCTCCCTGTGATGGCGCTCTGCATCAGCATCCTCTTCTACTATTCCAAATCGCTGAATATCATGCAGGTAGGCACAGAAACGGCGCAAACCCTCGGCATCGACACGCAGAAAACGACCTATATCGTGCTCATCACCTCCTCGGTGCTGATTTCCGTGGTGGTCTCCTTCTGCGGCTCCATCGGCTTCATCGGACTCATCATGCCGCACGTGGCCCGACTGCTTTTCGGCAGCAACAACCGGCGACTATTCACCTATTCGCTCTTCTTCGGGGCCTTCTTCCTGCTGATTGCCGACACCCTCGCCCGCACCATCGCCGCCCCCGCCGAACTGCCCGTCGGCAGCATCACCGCCCTCGCCGGCGCCCCGTACTTCATCTATTTGGTGCTAAGGAAACGATGACGGTTAACCATTGCCTGTTGCCTATTGCCTAAAAAAAGTATCTGCCCATATCTGAAAATATTGTATTTTTGCAGCATATTTAGAATTCAGAGTAGAAGCGTATGAAGATTCTTTTTGTCATAGACACGTATTATACCAATAATAACGGAACGAGCATCTCTGCACAGCGTTTTGCTGCGGAGTTGCGGAAACGCGGGCACGAAGTACGCATCTTGACGGCCAACGACTCCGGCGAGAACGACGAGAACCTTTTCTCCCTGCGGTACTTCCACATGCCGATATTCCAGCCTTTGATGAACAAGCATAACTTCAACTTCGCCAAATTCTGGGGAAAGGAATCCTTGGAGGTTATCCACTCCGCCGTGGAGTGGGCCGACATCGTCCACAGCTTCCTGCCCTTCCCGTTGGAGTCTGTGGCGACACGCTACGCCAACGAAATCGGCAAACCATGCACCGCCGCCGCACATCTACAGGCCGAGAGCTTGACCGCCAATATCGGGATGCACAAAATTCCCTGTGTAAACCATTGGTTTTATAAATTGTTCCGGAAACTGCTCTTTGACCATGTCCGTCACACCCACTGTCCCTCCCAATTCATGGCCGATGAAGTCAAATCCCATGGATACCCCGGTAAGATGCATCCCATCAGCAACGGCATCCAACCCGTGTTCATTGAGGCAGGCAAACGTCACATCGAAGGTCACCGGACCGAGACTTTCGACGAGTACAAGGGTAAAATCCTGATTATGATGGTGGGACGACTCACGCGCGAGAAGCAGCAGGCCCTCATCATAAAGGCTGTCCCCTACTCCAAATACGCCGACCGCATCCAACTGATCTTCGCGGGTCGCGGACCCATGCAGGAACGTTACGAGAAATTAGGCCAGAACCTGCCCCTCAAACCGCAATTCGTCTATGTTAAGCGGGACGAGCTCATCCGCTTGCTCTCCCAGGCCGACCTCTACGTGCACGCCGCCGACATGGAATCGGAGGCTATCTCCTGCATCGAGGCCTTCGCCACCGGACTGGTGCCCATCATCGCCGATAGTCCGCTCTCCGCCACCAAACAGTTCGCCCTTGACGAGCGCAGCCTCTTCAAAGCCGGTGATGCACAAGATCTTGCCCGCGCCATCGACTACTGGATGGACAACACCGAAGAGCGTCTGAGGATGGAGAAAATTTACCAAGAATCTGCCTATAAGTATAACATTGACAACTCAATAACCCTCTTCGAAGAAATGTTGAACGAAGAGATTTCAGAACATTCTAAACAATAGTGTTTTATGTTTCCTAAAAAATATTAATTTTGCCGCTGGATTTTTTAGGGAATATTGCTTATGAAAATTTTGTTTGTAATTGACGCTTACAACACTAACAACAATGGCACCACCATTTCAGCGAAACGCTTCGCTGAGGAGTTGAACAAGCGTGGGCACGAGGTTCGTTTTTTGGCGGCCAGCAAGCCTAAAGAGGGCGTTTATGGGATGAAGGAGTTCAAGATATGGCCTTTTACCGGCTTGATTCACAAGCATGGATTCCAATTCGCCAAAAGCAACAAGAAAGTCATCCGCGAGGCGGTAGAATGGGCGGACATCGTCCATTGTTTCATGCCGTTTTTCTTAGAATATAACACCAAAAAGATTGTTGACGAAATCGGAAAGCCTTCTACGGCAGCTTTCCACGTCCAGCCCCAGAACATCACTTCCTCGCTTGCGCTGGGCAGAGCCGACTGGGCAAATGAATGGCTATTCAAATTGTTCAGAAACACCGTTTACAACAAATATGGACATGTGCATACGCCGTCCCAATTCATGGCGGATGAAATCCTGAAGCGCGGCTACACCGCCAAAATTCACCCTATTTCCAACGGCATCCAGTCAGATTTCTACTGGACAAAGGTGCCGAAGAAGCTTGAGTTTGCAGACAAGATATTAATCATGATGGTAGGTCGGCTTGCCGGAGAAAAACGGCAGGACATCATCATGAACGCCATGCAATACTCCAAATATGGGGACAAAATCCAGCTGATCTTTGCCGGAAGGGGACCGAAAGACAAACAGTACTACCGATTAGGCCAGAAATTGAAAAATCCTCCCATCTTCACCTACCTGTCCAAGGAGGAATTAAAGGATTTACTGGGACAGTGCGACTTATACGTCCACGCTTCCGACATGGAGTCAGAGGCTATCTCTTGTATCGAAGCTTTCGCCACCGGACTGGTGCCCATCATCTCCGACAGTGAGCTGTCCGCCACGAAACAGTTCGCCCTCGACGAGCGCAGCCTCTTCAGAGCCGGCGATCCCAAAGATCTCGCCCGCGCCATCGACTTCTGGCTCGACAACCCCGAGGAAAAGGCAAGAATGGAGAAAATCTACGCCGAATCCGCAAAAAAATACAACATTGAGCACTCCATCACCCTGTTCGAGGAAATGCTGAACGAAGCCATCGAAGACCACAAAAAGGGATTGAAATAATTGGCATAGTTTTTGTATTTTTGCCTCCAATTTAAAACACCCACTTTTTATGGATATCAAGTACTCCGAAGAGATGAACTATATTTTGGCTGAAGCGAACGAGTTAGCCAAATCTTATCACTCTCAACAAATTGGATTAGAACATCTTATGGTTTGTCTCCTCCGCTATCCCGGGGAGAGCGTCACCCAAAAGATCTTTAATATATTTCAAATCGACTTGGCAGGTCTGCGCACCCGTCTGGAGCAGATGCTGGAGATGCCTGACAGCCGTGCTGACGAACCGGCAGAAAAGATTCCGATGAGCGTCCAAGCGCAAGGCCGTCTGCACCTTTCTTTCTTATTTTCAAAGCAATACAGAAGCGAAGCCGTGGAATCCTACCACCTCGTTTTGGCCATCTTGAAGCCAGCACAGCTGGACAGCCAGAATACCATCAAGATGTTGCTGGGACAGGCTGGACTCACCTTCGAGACCTTCGAGGACGAGCTTCGTCATGAACTCCACCTCACCGAGTCCATCGCCTCCGCCGGCGCCTATCAGGACGAGGACGACGAGGAAAACGACCGCCGTACCATGAAGAAGGGCAAGGACAACGGCAAGTCGGCCACGCCCATGCTCGACAGTTTCGGCAAGGACCTCACCAAGATGGCCGCCGAAGGCAAGATCGACCCTGTGGTGGGCCGCCAGAAAGAGCTGGAGCGTATCGCTCAAATCCTCTGCCGCAGAAAAAAGAACAACCCCGTGCTCATTGGTGAGCCCGGGGTCGGAAAATCTGCTTTGGCAGAAGGACTTGCACTGCAAATTTCCTCCGGACACGTTTCCCGCACGCTCCTGCACAAACGCATCGTCAGTCTCGACATGGCTGGTCTCGTGGCAGGCACCAAATACCGGGGGCAGTTCGAGGAGCGCGTCAAGACCATCCTCGAAGAACTGGAGAAGAACACCGATGTCATCCTTTTCATCGACGAGCTGCACACGATGGTGGGCGCCGGCAATGCCCCCGGTAGCATGGATGCCTCCAACCTCTTCAAGCCCGCCCTCGCCCGCGGTGAACTGCAATGTATCGGTGCCACCACGCTGGACGAATATCGCGAGCACATCGAAAAAGATGGTGCTCTCGAACGCCGTTTCCAAAAAATTATCCTCGAACCCGCCACACCCGAGGAAACGCTGGACATTCTGAACAATATCAAAGACAAATACGAAGATCATCATGCGGTGAAGTACAACGACGAAGCCATCAAGGCGTGCGTCACCATGTCAAACCGCTATATTTCAGACCGTTGTCTGCCCGACAAAGCTATCGACGTGATGGACGAGGCTGGTGCGCGACTGCACATCCAAAACATCCACGTGCCCGACGAGTTAGTGGCCGCAGAAGCTGCCATCGCGGAGCAGGAGAAGCTGAAAGTGGAGGCTATCCGCAACCAGCAGTACAACGAGGCCGCCAAATATCGCGACCAGATCAAAATGCTGGAAGAGGAACGCCAGCTGATCCAGAAGACCTGGGAGAACAGCGTCAACGAGAACCGTCCCAACGTCACGGAAGATACCGTGGCTGAGGTGATTGCGATGATGACGGGCGTGCCCGTGCAGCGCATCGCCAAAAATGAGGGCGAGCGGCTGATGCGCATGGCCACCGAACTGCAAGGGGTGGTCATCGGTCAGGACGAGCCTGTGGTGAAAATCGCCAAGGCCATCCGCCGCAATCGCGCCGGTCTGAAAGACCCCAACAAGCCCATCGGCACCTTTATCTTCCTCGGACCCACCGGTGTCGGCAAGACCTACCTCGCCAAAGTGCTGGCCGAGTATCTCTTTGACTCCCAGGACGCTATCATCCGCATCGACATGAGCGAGTACATGGAGAAGCACACGGTTTCCCGCCTCATCGGCGCGCCTCCGGGCTACGTCGGTTACGAAGAGGGCGGCCAACTCACCGAAAAGGTACGCCGCAAGCCCTATTCTATCGTGCTACTGGACGAAATCGAGAAAGCGCACCGCGATGTCTATAACGTTCTGTTGCAGGTCTTTGACGAAGGTCAGCTCACCGACGGCATGGGCCGCAAGGTAGATTTCAAGAACACCATCATCATCATGACCTCCAACGTCGGCACGCGCGAGCTCAAAGACTTCGGCACGGGCATGGGCTTCAACACCGAGGCCACCAAGGCCGCCGAGCAGAAAGTCGCCCAAGGCATCCTCGAAAAGGCCCTGAAATCCACCTTCGCCCCCGAGTTCCTCAACCGCGTCGATGACGTCATCTACTTCAACAGCCTCGACAAGGAGGACATCGGCAAGATCATCGACATCGAGCTTAAGAAAGTGCTGCAACGCGTCAAAGACCTCAACGTCGAAATCAGCGTCACCGAAAAAGCCAAGAACTTCCTGGTCGATAACGGCTGGGACGCCAACTACGGCGCCCGTCCGCTGAAACGCACCATCCAGAAATACGTTGAAGATGTCCTCGCCGAGGAGATCCTCAACATGACCCTCACCTCCGGCGACTCCGTCACCCTCGACTACGACGACCTGAAAGAAGAGATGCTTGTTGCACACAATTAGTTAGCAGTTAGCAGTTAGTAGTTAGCAGTTAAACGAAAGCACCTCGGTCGAAGGACAATTCCCCTTCTTTTAAGAAGGGGTGCCCGAAGGGCGGGGTAGTTATATAAAACATAATTCCTTAAGCAGCCTCGAAGAGGCAAAACGCACGAAGTGCAATTAACCCCACACAAGGCGAAGCCGCAGTGTGGGGCTCATCAACAAAAGTATGAAGAACTACAAAGAAAAACTCCACCACATCCGCGCCTTCATCCTCGACTTCGACGGCGTACTATCCAACGGCATGGTCTATGTGACGGCCGACGGCGAGCAAGTGCGCGCCACCAACGTCAAAGACGGCTACGCCCTCCACTACGCCCTCAAGAAAGGCTACAAAGTGGCCATCATCTCCGGCGGGTACGCCGAATCCATGAAGCTGCGCTTCAGAGACTTCCACGGCATGGAATTCTTCCTCCACGTCAGTGACAAGATCAAAGTCTTCACCGAATATCTGGCCAAGAACAACCTCAAGCCCGAGGAAGTGCTGGTCATGGGCGACGACATCCCCGACTACCCGATGATGAAGCTCGCCGGCGTGAAGTGCTGCCCGGCAAACGCCTCCACCGAGATTCAGGAGCTCGCCGACTACATCTCCTTCCGCAACGGCGGCGAAGGGGCGGTTCGCGACGTCATCGAGCAGACCATGCGACTCCAAGACACCTGGTTCGACACCGACGCACACATCTGGTAACAACAGTTTAGAAGCTTAGTAGTTTAGTAGTTTAGAAGTTTCAGCTACTAAGCTACTAAGCTTCTAAGCTTCTAAGCTACTAAGCTACTAAGCTTCTAAGCCACTAAGCTACTAAGCCACAAAACTTTCAACCCACTAATCATAAATGATTTACACCATCATCTTCAGCATCATCGGCCTGTACTTAGGCGGGCTTGGCGGGGCGTTCGGGGGCTTCCTGATCGGCTCGCTATTCGACAGTATCCGCAACGGCCGTCGGGCGAGGAAGGCACAAGAGGCCTTCAACGAGAGCCGGCAGCAGTACTACAACGATCCTCAACAATTTGAGGATCAGGTGCTGACGCTCATCGCCTACGTGGCCAAGGCCGATAACAACCGGCTGCTGCAATCGGAGTTCGACTTTTGCAAACAATACTTCCAGAAAACCTTCCCCCACAGCGACATCTCCGAGCTGATGCTCAAATTCCGCGACATCCTCAACGCCAGCGACACTGCCAGCGCCTGTCAGGAGGCATGTTCGAAAATCAGCCAATATGCTACGATTCACGAGAAGATGGCCATCCTGCAGTGCCTGTTTGGGTTCGCCACCGCCGACGGTAACGCCCACCAGCAGGAGCTGGAGGCCATCCACCGGATAGCCAACTGGTGCGGCGTGAACGATCTCACCTACGAAGCCCTCAAGATGATGTACACGAGTTCCTACAGCAACTACGGCGGCGGTTACAGTGGAAGCTATGGTGGCGGATACTCAGGCGGTTACGGCGGCTACTACGACCAGTCCGGCGGCAGCTCCTACACCCCGCGTTCCGGTCCGAGTCTCGACGACTGCTACAAAATACTGGAGGTCTCCCCCAACGCCACCGACGAGGAGGTGAAGAAAGCCTACCGCGTGGCAGCCATGAAGCACCATCCCGACAAAGTGAGCCACCTCGGCGAAGATGTCCGCAAACAGGCGGAGGAGAAATTCGCCAAGGTAAACGAAGCCTACGACAAAATCAAGGCCGCACGGGGTATGAAATAGGTAGAGACGCTATTTTGCGTCTCTATGGGTAAAATTGGGTAGGCACCCCTGTAGAGACGTTTCATGAAACGTCTCTACCATGGCGACATACAAATATTATTCCTTTATTTCTTCCAAAATCTACTGGTAATATCCTCCGAATGTCCGTTGACATTCCGATAGAGCCGTTGGTTGGTGGTGCGGGAACGCAAACCACCGAACTCAGGTTTGTAACCGCCGACTTTCACGTAGTCGAAAAGGTTGGCATAGCGCGGCAAAATGTCGTTACCGGAATACCACGCCACCTTCAACTTGGTGTGCTGATGCAGGTGCTTGGCCAAAGTGGCCACATCCTTGGGCTGCCGGTCGCCCCCCATGAAGCAGACACATGTAATCTGCCGTCCGTATTTCGACAACAGACCGTCCAACGAATTCTCGTCCAACACCTCGCCGATGTCCAAATGCAGATGCGGACTATGACAGCCCACGCACCGATGCGGACAGTTGGTGATATTCACCGCGAGGGTCACCTCATCGGGAATCTCTTGGAAGACGATATCGTAGTTGTAGTATTTTAACACGGTTACAGGGTTACACGGTTACGCGGTTACCGTAGAGACGTTTCATGAAACGTCTCTACATCTTCACGTTTTCGTAATGACGACGGGCGGCCTCCTCCTGACGCGCCTGCGAGAAACTGCTAACGCGTTTCATGTATCCGATGACGCGGGTGAGGTAGTCAAGATTTTTGCTATGACACTCAGGGCACTCGTGCAAATAGCGTTTGTCGATGTGACCGCAGTCGTTGCAAACGGTGTTCGGAATATTGAAGGTGAAGTAGTTACAGCCTTCTTGCGCCGCCACGCGGAGCAGTTGGCGATATTGCGCCTGTGAGAGGTGCTCCTCCAAGTTGGCGTGCAAAGCAGAACCGCCGGTGAGGTGCGCGATGTAACGAGCGCCATGCAGACGGAACTTGTCGAGCAGATTGAGGGAGTCGTCCTCCACACGGTAAAAGTAGCTATTGTAACAGTCGCGGGGCACGCGGTAGCCATCCTCGCGATCCCACTTCGCGTGTTTCACGCCGACATTCTCGGCGGGAATCATCTCGCAGTTAAACAGCAACTCCTTGCTACGATACTGGTGGTTGTACTTCTCGACCAGACCCAGAATGTCTTCGACAAATTTCTGGTACTGAGGATTGTCGTCAATCGGGATGCTGAGGAATTCGGCAGCCTCCACCAGACCGTTCACGCCGATGGTGAGGTACTGGCGGTTGATGGCGATGTAGCCGGCATCGAACAACGGAAGCATTCCCTTGGATTGCAGATATTTAAGGTTCTCGTTGTAGGCAATCTGGACCTTGTGCATCAGGTCGATAACCTCTTCGATGAACTGGAATTGCGGGATATTGTTGCGGCATTCGTACTGAATGCAGCGGTTGATGTTGATGGTGAGCACGCTCTTGGAACCGGTGGAGACACCGCCCGCACCAAGCGTGTAGCTGAAGCCATTGTCCTGAATCTCGTTGCGCAGACGGCAGCAGCTGCTCAAAGAGTCGGCGTTGTCGCTCACGTAGGTGAAGAAGGAGTGGCCGGCGGCGTACATTTCCGCGGTAAAATCAGCATACTCGGTATCGATAATGTCGCCGTCCTTGCTCAACAGGGCCATCGTCTCGACCGGGAAGGTGAGCACGGAACGGAGGCGTTCCTGGTTGAACCAGCGCATGAAGCGCTTCTGCAGCCAGCTGAGGGATTCCCAAATCGGCTTCGTGCCGTCGGGGAAGCGGAACTCGCCGAAGAGGCTCTGGAAGTAGTAGCGGTCGTAGTAGGCCACGTTCCAGAACACGGACTGGAAGTTGCGTGCGCCCGTGGGTTGGTTGATGGAATAGACCACCTGCTCGAAGCTATCGGTGATCATCTTGTCGATGGTGCGCTGTCTGAGCGAAAGATCCACCACCTTGTCGCTGTGCTCATAGTAGTCATCGCCGTACTCCTTGCGGATGAAATAGTCCATGTACATGAGGAACTCCGGCGTAGCGCAGGCACCGCTGAGCATGCTGGAAACCATAAAGACCATGTTGATGAAACCACCGCAGTAGGACTTGAGGTTCGTGGGCGCGGAGGCATTGCCGCCAATGCTCTTCGTACCTTCCAGCAACCACGGATACATGGTGATGGAGGCACAGTAGTTGGCGATACTGGTCTCGTCGTTCTTGTAGATAAAGTGATTATTGAGGAGATATAAATATTTATCGGACAACTCTTTACCAAACAAATCCTTAATCTTGTCGCAGAGCAGGCGACGGTTGAGACGGATGAAGTTGGATTTGGGCAGCTCGCCGATGAGGGTGGCGATATTCTTCTTCTCCACATTGGCGTTGGCGTCGTATTTCGAGCCGGTGGCCGCATTAGAAGCGTTGCAGTAGTTGATGAGGAAATCGAGCTTCTCCTTAACCTCACGATCCTCGTAATGGCGCTGTCTGTACAAAATATAGGCTTTGGCGACCTCATAGTAGCGTTCCGCCATGAGGGAAACCTCCACTTGGTTCTGGATCTCCTCCACGGAGATGCCGTCGTGAATCTTGAGGCGGCTCATGACGTTGATGAGCACGTCCTGCGTCGCGAAGCTGTTCACGGAGAGGAACGCCTTGGCGATGGCGTTTTTGATTTTGTCTGGCGAGAAGGGTTCCCGCTTGCCGTTACGTTTGATAATGTACAGTTGGTCCATAAAATGGTTAAGGTTTTGGTTGTTAATAAAAACAGCTCAGGGAGAAAGCACAGCCACTGCTAATCTCGTTTGCTCTTATTCCCGAAAGCCACGAACGTCAGGTGCAGGCAGGTCTTCTGGCTCGTCCTCCCCTCCACCGCCTTCCCGACCGAAAAAGTCAGTGACATCATGGTGGAGGCGCAAATCAGGACTCACAGCTACGGGCATAGCCGCTGATTCTCACAGCGTTCCCTATTAATCCGTTCAGAACCTGAACCCGATGCAAAAGTACATTTTCCTTTTTTGGGTTTTCAGCCATTCCAGAATATTTATAAACAGGGTTATTAACAATGCTGATAATCAGAGAATTAGATAAACAGGAGGATTAGATAATGAGAGGATTGGATGATGGGGATAATGAGCTACTGCGGGGATTCAATACGTACACCACTGCTGTCCCGTTAAAACTTAAAAATGTTCTTTGAAACGATTGATATATAGTTAGTTGTAGAGATTTTTCGAGTCAACGGATTTGAATCTGTATCT
>ONCM01000061.1 GCA_900316305.1 uncultured Bacteroidales bacterium
CTCCCGCACCATCGCCGACCTCGACGGAAGCCCGAACATAGAGGTCGGCCACCTCAGCGAGGCCATAAATTTCCGGAATCTGGACAGGGACAATTGGGGGAGGAGATGAGGTTTCGCCCCTGAAGGGGCGTATGTGGACCTTCCGAAGGCACCGTCTCTACCGAGCTTGTGTCCCTGCGGGACATGTTTTGCCCCTGAAGGGGCGTATGTGGGCCTTCCGAAGGCACCGTCTCTACCGAGCTTGTGTCCCTGCGGGACATGTTTTGCCCCTGAAGGGGCATTGGGGGACGGTCGGAGATGCCGCGTCTACCGAGCTTCTGTCCCCCTGGAACAAGGCGTCCGTCGTGGTTGTTACGCTCTACGGAGCTGTTGTCCCTTGGGACATTCCTCCTCGCTGTACCCGCCTGTGCAAATCCGCACCGGTCGCGAATAGCCCCGTCAGGGGCCAAAGCTCGGTAGAAGGGAGCCGCCGCCGATGTCCCACGTCCCGCAGGGACGGGAGCTCGGTAGGGGATGTCTTCACGGTTGTTGCACATTTTGGAGCTGTTGCGCCGGTGGGACATACCTCCTCGCTGTACCGTCTGAGCAAATCCGCACCGGCCGCGAATAGCCCCGTCAGGGGCCAAAGCTCGGTAGAACGGGAGCCGCCGCCCGTGTTCCACGTCCCGCAGGGACAAAAGCTCGGTAGGACGAAGAACATCACGGTTCCCCGTAAACGTCCCTTCAGGGACGAAACAAATGACGAAAAAAACAATTAATAAACGAACAAATCAAACCATTATGAAATCAATGAGAAACAACACCTACACGCAAATCCACATACAATTGGTTTTTGCGGTTCAAAACAGACAATCCATGATTCTCGAATCTTGGCGAGAACGGTTGTACAAATACATGATTGCCATAATCCAAAACAACCGTCATAAAGTTCTAGCCATAGGCGGAACGGCGGATCATGTTCACATTCTGATAGGAATGCGCCCATCACAATCGTTGTCCGATTTGATGCAGCACGTCAAAGGGTGTTCGTCGAAATGGATAAACGAGAACAGGTTGGCAAATGGGTGGTTTTCTTGGCAGGAGGGTTATGGCGCATTTTCTTACGCAAAGGATGATTTGCCGAATGTCATCCGTTACATCGAGAATCAGGCCGAGCATCATAAACAGAAAGATGTGGTGGAGGAATACAAGGAACTTTTGGAGGAACATGGTGTTGAATACGATGAACGTAATGTTTTTAAGCCAATAGAATGATTTATTGTATTTCTGTCTCCCCTGACCGGGGCGCGGTTTCGTGCCCTGGCGACGATTCCTACCGAGCTGTTGCCCCTGCCGGGGCATTTGTTGGTCGGCAACGGATTACGGGAAACTGGCCGGCCATGAATGGCCCCGGTAGGGGCCTCAGCTCGGTAGAGGGAGACGGTTCGTTTGTCGCCAGGCCCCGGTAGGGGCCAAAGCTCGGTAGGGAAGCATGTTGTATTGTAAATTGTTGTCCCGATTAGGGACATCACAAAACAATAAAAATTTTACCTTTGCCGCCAAAATAATCCCAATGCCCCTCCACAGGAAAAAACATTATGACCAACACCGATGGCTGATGAAACAGCCGTTCGAAGTGCAGGAAAAGGCACAACGGCGTCTCGATTACTTTTTTTACGCCGTCATCGCGGTCGCGGTTGTCGTTGCCATGTCGTTTTCCCTTTTCAAAAACCACAACATCGGCAGGGCAGTCTTCTTTTTCCTGTTTCTCATTTGGTGGACTTATTTCGCTCTCAAATCAGATCTGCACCGAATCGCCAAGAAAAAAGGCTGGGAAACCGTCGCAAAAATGACCTACGACCCGAAAGCGGAGAAACCAAACGAAGAGGCTGCGCTACGGGAAGAACGGCTGAAGAACCCGATTGATACGGAAACGCTCATTGTCATGGAAAATGTTACAAATCTTGAGGATTTGGAAGCAATCCTTTTCGATTATGTGGAGGTGGAATGCAACACACTATGCGACGATCTGCCCCTGTTGTGGAAGGTTGGAGAGAACCGCTATGCCGTCACGTTCCCTTGCGGTATCTCCCGAAAGCCTTTTTATGAACTGATGGACAATCTGATATGTTTTCTTGATATGGCAACCGTTTATGGTTGGTGCCGGTCCGGTCTCTTCAAGAAAAAAGGTGACGGATGGCTCTTCCTGCGCAACGGAGATGAGGATATGCTTGTTGCCTATTCGGACGACGGTACTCTTTGGGACATCGACGCCACAGACGCGATACTCCGTAACCCACGTTCTGCCAACGGTTTTTGCGAATACCCGACCATTGATTGGGATTCCGCCGAACAGCTGGGGGTGTATTATTAGCATATTGAAAAACTCTATGTTGCACCTATTTCATTTAGATACAGGAGCAAAAATCAAAGGATAGATGTTTAAAGAAGCAAGCGAAACAGATTATTGGTTAGAATTGCTACACAAAGCGGTTGCATAATAACCTCCGTGGCGCTTGCTGCCGACGTATTTGATGAGCTTGCGCTTGCGAAGCTCGGAAAGGCAGCGCTCGACCGTGCTCAGCGAAATCTCAGTCTGGGCGACGATATCCGTGGTGTTGCAGCCCGGATTCGCCTGAATGCAGGAATGAACCCTGTCGAGTTTCTGCTGCGGGGGAACGACGGGCTTCCGCTTGGACTTCGACCGGGGCTTTCTCTTCGGAGCTTGTTCCCCTGCTGTTTCGGCCTTGCATCGCTGAAGACCCTCGGCAACCTGGTCGGCAATCGTGCCACTGTTTTTGGGATCCAACGTGAACGTGAGCGGCTTCTTCGTCCACGGCATCTTTTTCAGGAACACCTCGCTGCCGTTGCACGACCAGATGTACTGATACGGAATCAAAACGGTGGGCGAAATGCGGACAAAATCTTCTTCCCCAAACAGTTGCACAAGATGTTTCATGGAACCAAGCCGGGTAAACCAACGGTCATCCACTGTATAGATGCGGGTGAAGTTCCCGTCCTGGACACAATAGTAGATGTCATCTTTGGGAATCATGAGCAGGTTGCTCTCGTGGTCAACGACATCCACCATTTGGGTGTCGCGATAGACCACTTGCACTTCCGCATCCAAGGCCTTTCGCAGTTCCTGCCGCTCCCGGAACATAAACGGGAAGAAGTTGAAGGCCAAGTCGCGTGCAGTAACAATCATCATGTGATGTAAAAAAAACCGGGGAAGACCCCATTGCTCCACAGCAGCAGCGCAACAATATTTCATAAACGGCCAGGCGATAACCATCTCAATCAATCCAGTCACAATGGAGACGAAAACCAACACCACCCAATAGACAACCGGATTCTTCTTATGAATTAGCGGGTAAAGCAGGAAGTAGTTAGCATATATGGTGGCCAGCAGCACCAGCCCTGCAAGTACCTCTTTGGTAGCGCTTCCCGCGTAAGGACGAAGTTGGGAGTAATTGGCAAAGAAGTAGAGCACTATGGCACAGAATAAGATGTTCAGTAAAACGACAATGATGGTTCTTCGATGTTTCATAATCGGACTTCTATATTTGTTTATTAATAGGATACTTGTTTTCGGGTCTATAGTCGCTGCAAAGATAGTGAATTAATCCAAACGAGACCCCAAAAACAGCCCCATTCCCTCACAGAAAAGTCCTCTAAACCCATCACAACAGCAAAAAAATCCGATATAGTTATAATATATTGAAAATCAGTATTTTGCCTCCGAAATAGCAGCGTAAAAACAATAATCCGGTCATATTTTTGCCGTGAGGGAACATGTTTTTCGTGTGAGGGATATAAAAGTATCGCAGAAGATAGTATTTTTGCCGTCAAAAAACTAATATAACAGTTTTTATAATTAACAATTACGAATATGAGAAAATTGTTCCTTCTTCTATTGCTACTCCTCTGCATGGCGGGACGGGCCCAAAACTTAACCCTTTCTTTTTCAGGGCGCCATGCCAACACAGGAGCATACGTACAGTTGTCGCGCGTAGAGATTACCAACCAGACACGAGGTTGGACGGATGTGCTGACCTATCCAGACACCGTAGCCACACTGACTGACGGCACGGGAATCAATGACAACTTGGGTGCCGTATTCGGGCTTTCGCAGAATACGCCCAACCCGTTTAGCGGGACAACCTACGTGAACCTGTCCTTGCCTGAGGGCGGTGCCGTGACATTGGAGGCCTGCGACGTGAACGGACGTGTGGTCATTTCGCGGAGCTTTGTCTCCATGCAACCGGGCACGCATGTCTTGCGCGTGAACCTAGCGGCTGCGGGTGCCTATCTGCTGACTGCCCGACAAAGCGGTAAGGTGTCCACCGTGCGGATGGTGAATCAACGCAGTGGGGGCGAAAACTCCATGGAAATGGTTGGTTTACGGGATATTCCACAGACCAAGGGGGACATTGACCATCCGTTTGTCTACGGAGATTCCATGATTTACAAAGGTTATACTATGATTCCGGGACAGGAACTCGAAAGCGAGGTGGTCGCGCAGATACAGAATCAGCCGGAGACCATCATACTCTATTTCAGCGCAACCACTCTTTTCGACGGACAACCCTGCCCGGGTGCCGCTACCGTGACGGACTATGATAACAACACTTACAATACGGTGCAGATTGGCGACCAATGCTGGATGAAGGAAAACTTGCGCACCACGCACTACGCCGACGGTACGGCGATTCCTGCCGGCACCCACCGTTATGCTCCAAACAATGATGAGAGCAACGTGGCGACATACGGCTATCTCTACAACTGGCCTGCAGTGATGCACGGTTCTGCCTCCTCTTCGTCCAACCCGAGCAACGTGCAGGGCATTTGTCCCGCAGGCTGGCACATGCCATCCGATGCTGAGTGGACACAGCTGACGACTTACGTCCATGATAACGGATACCAATGTACTGATTGTAACGGTTCAAACTACTGGTCGCATGTCGATTGTATTGCGAAGGCATTGGCTGCCCAAACGGACTGGAACAGTTACAACAATGATGCCTGTGCTCCTGGCTATGATCTCTCCACCAATAATGCCACGGGTTTTTCGGCAGTTCCTGCCGGATACTATTGCGGAGGTTACTATTTTGGCCTCGACGCTTACTATTGGACTACTTCGCAGTTCAACAGCAGCGAAGCATACTTCCGTTCCCTCGACTGCTGTGTTGACTACGTTTGGAAAGGTAATGACTACAAGAGCCAAGGTTACTCTGTTCGCTGTGTTCGCGGTGCTGTTATCACATTGCCCACAGTCACTACGGATTCTGTAGATGCGGTTACGGATACGACGGCCACTTGCGGCGGTACCGTTACGGCCGACGGCAATGCCGCAGTGACAATGCGTGGCGTATGCTGGAGCACTTTGCCGAACCCGACCGTGAGCGACAGCCATACGGATGATGGTACCGGCTTGGGCATCTTCAATAGCAGTATGACGGGTTTGACATCAGGCACGATTTATTATGTGCGGGCTTACGCCACCAACAGTGCGGGTACGGCTTACGGTACAACTCGGACGTTCACCACGAGGATTTCGGTAATCACCACTCCGGTCAGTGGCATCACTTCCACGACGGTCGTCTGCGGCGGTACTGTGAACTCCGCTGGGAATGCCGAGGTGACGATGCGAGGTGTATGTTGGGACACTTTGCCAGCCCCAACTTTGAACAGCAGCCATACGGTAGATGGCACGGGCGCGGGCATTTTCACGAGCAATATTACGGGTTTGACACCTGGAACGACCTATTATGTGCGGGCATACGCGACCAACAGTGTTGGAACAGTCTATGGTGATGACATAATCTTCTCCACTGTGGACACCACTCCCACGGTGACCACCAAGGCGATCAGTTTCTTAACAGATACTTCTGCCGTCAGTGGCGGCAACGTCACGTTCGATGGCGGTGCCGCAGTGACAATGCGCGGCATTTGTTGGGACACCTTGCCGAATCCGACGGTGAGCGGCATCCACACGACCGACGGAACAGGCATAGGCATCTTTACGAGCAGCATGATGAGTCTGACCCCAGGTACAACCTACTATGTTCGGGCGTATGCTACCAACAGTGTGGGAACAACTTATGGTCAGGAAATCTCGTTCAGAACATATATTTCCTGCCCTGGTGCCGCCACGGTGACAGACCACGAGGGCAATGTCTATAACACGGTGCAGATTGGAAACCAATGTTGGACGAGGGAGAACATGCGTTGCACGACCTCGCCGAGTACAGGAACCTTGATTCTGGAATATCCCGCAGGTTACTATTCATACACGGGCAAGAAGGCCTACTATGTGAACGGCGACTCTGCTAACACGTTGACTTACGGCTTGCTGTACAACTGGGCCGCGGCGGTTGATACGTTCCATACGGACTACGGGGAGACATCCACGAGCGCAAGTCATGTGTTGAGTGTTACGTTCAGCGGTAACCGAAGGGGCATCTGTCCGGCAGGCTGGCACGTCCCATCCAATGCGGAGTGGACGCAGCTGACGAATTACGTCTATAATAACGGATACCAATGTTCTGGCTGCAGCGGTACAATCAATGCGGCGAAAGCTGATTGTATAGCCAAGGCATTGGCCTCCCAAACAGGGTGGAACAGTAGTGGCAGCACCTACGCCGTGGGCAACGATCCCTCCACCAACAACGCCACGGGCTTTTCGGCCGTTCCCGCCGGCTACTACACTGGAAGCGGTTCCTCCGGCTACTACGCTGGAGGCTACACTTTTGGCACCAACACCCACTATTGGAGTTCTACCCAAAGCAGCAACACTCCCTATGCGCTTGTACACTATCTATCCTACAGCACCGGCTACGTGGGTTGCAACAGTCCAAGCATTAAGCTTCAAGGATTTTCTGTCCGATGTGTCAAAGATTAGGAGATAGAATGTCTTCCTGCACGTCAGAGGGATTACGGTACCATTATATGTCGGTTTCCGCGATGGTAAGGAAATGACTGATACGTAGTTAAATTATAATCAGATAATAATAATGTAGTTATGAAAAAAATCTTTATTATCCAATGGTTGATGTTAATTTCACTTCTGACTGTTGTGGCACAGGGAAACGATAGCATTCCTGCTCTTCCCTACACGGCTACTTTTTCCACGTCGGAAGGTTGGGTGCTGAACAATGGGGCTGCTCTGAATTACTGGATATTAGGCACATCTGGCAGTAACAATGCACTCCTTGTGACCAACAACGGCACCACACCCACCTATTCCTACACCCGGAGTAATATTGCTGCCGAAAAGTCTTTTGTGGTCGGGGATGCTGACAAAATCATTGTCTCTTTCGACTTGAAATGTGGTGGCGATTACGACAAAGACTTTTTGAAGATGTTTTTGGCGCCTCCTTCCCAGATCTACGAGGGAGGAATCGCCTATTCGTGGGGTGTCAGTACGAATTCCCTCTATGCAGCCAACTTCAGCGACCATTTCGATATGACCAACACACCAAATTATCCTTATATTATCAATTTGACAGGCGGCAAAACTATCCATTTGGACGTTCGGATGAGCAATCCGATTGCAAATCCTGATTCCAATTCGATTGCCAAACTGGTTTTCGGATGGGTTAATGACTACGGCAGCACCTACGACCACGGAATACAGCCTGCACCTACCATCACCAATTTGCGTTTGAAAAAAGAAACATGTACTCCTCTTACTGGATTGTCCGTCTCCAACATCCAGAGCCATTCAGTAGAGTTGTCGTGGAATATGCCTGAGGGTGGTGCCTCCAACTATATTGTCCAATATGCTAAAGATGGACAGAATTGGAATGATGCCTATATCACCACCGTGAACGTGCAAGACACGTCTGTGACGTTAACCGGTTTGCAGTCTATTACGAAGTATTGGGTAAGGGTGGCACGCAATTGCGGCAGCGACACCAGCGTCTGGATCAAACAATCGTTCTCCACGCTCTGCGAATATATTGACACCCTGCCGTACATCTGCGACTTATCTCTTGTCTCAAGTACTATGCATCCGATTCCTGTTTGTTGGGAAAGAGGCCCAGGAAGCTGCTGCGACCCTGTTATTAGCTATGGTGCTATCAATCTTTGGATTCCCAACACCATCTCGATGCCGCATTTGAACAGACAGCTCATTGATATAAATGCCGTGGAGGTCTCCTTCTCCGCCAGAAGTGAAACGAACAATGGCACCTTGATCATTGGTGTGATGACTGATGCCAGTGCAGACTCCACGTTTGTGGCTGTTGACACGCTAAGCCTGACTACATCATACGAGACTTATGTGGTTCCGATAAACGGTTATATGGG
Organism: uncultured Bacteroidales bacterium; assembly: GCA_900316305.1. GTDB lineage: Bacteria > Bacteroidota > Bacteroidia > Bacteroidales > WCHB1-69 > F23-D06. The sequence goes on from ONCM01000061.1 coordinate 8,293, forward strand.
AGTTGGTGACAGAGTCTCTTTCAAATGTATCGACCACAGCGACATATACGTGAAAGATGTGCTCCTTGACTATACGCTTTCGTGTCCAAGGCCATACGATTTGGAATCGTCCAGTCCTACGCATAACAGTATTGATTTAAGTTGGGCGGGAACGAGTTCTTCCTGCAATGTTTACTATAAAGCGGATGGTGATGCATCCTATTCGGTGGCATCCAATATTACGGCGGGTGTCGGTCAGCCGTTCACCTTGTCGGGATTGGCTTCCAGTACAATTTATCAGTGGTATGTGGCAGCTCAGTGCTATGACAGCACCGAAGCAGCAAGCCACGAGCTCAGTTTTTTCGAGACCCTTTGCGACCCCATCAACCAACTGCCTGTGACGTGGGACTTTGAATACTATAATAATGAAACAAAGATGCCTTTGTGTTGGAAAAACATAGGTGATGCAGATATTAGAGAGGGGAATGCCCATAGCGGGACGCATTCAATGCGTTTATACAGCAATAATTCTCCGTGTTTTGTTGTGTTGCCAAAAGTGGAAAATAATCTATATCCTATTGATAATATGCAAATTAGATTCTTTGCAATGAATACGGGCACGGTTAGCGATTTTCATGTTCGGGTCATTGGTGGGGTGATTACGAATCCGGAAAACAGTGCTACCTTTATTCCTAACGATACAATAGATGTGATTGGTGCGGCAGGTGGAAGTTTCCAGGAATATACGTTACGATTATCTGACTATTACTATTACCCCAATGATGCCTATCCTGCGATAAAGTTTGTGGGAATTAACGGTACATGGCTTTTGATAGATGACCTTACTTTGGAAGTCGTTGATTCGACCCTTCTTCCAGACTGTCCTTCGTTGACAACTCTGGAGACAACCAATATTAGTCAGACGACCGCCACGCTGAATGCTGCCTTTGAAAATCCTGACAACATGTCTGTCTCTGCCGTGGGATTCAGATGGAAGGATATTTCGAGCACTGCCTATACACAGGTTGATTGTTCCGTCTCGAATAACGTTTTTGTAACCGAACTGGACGGTTTGACTGCAAATACGACTTACGCATACAAAGCATTTGTCACTTACTACGGAATAACAGTTCTCAGTGAGGAAACAATCTTCACCACCCTGCCCGAAAATGACACCATCGAAGACCATGTTAACGAGTATTTGCTTAGCAGCATCAAACTCTATCCCAATCCGGCAAATGAGTACGTCAATCTACAATGTACAATGAGCGATGTACAATTGGAAAGTGTTGAGGTGATAGATGTTTACGGCAAGGTAGTCCGTACCGTTGTAGGGGCGAATAATCATTCACCCCTACAGACCCGCATTAATGTTTCGGGATTGGCCGGTGGCATCTATTTTGTGCGCGTGACTACCGACAAGGGAATGGTGATGAAGAAATTCGTGAAGAAATGACTTTGTTTATAAATAAAATGATTCGCTATGAGCAAAGTAAGTTTTTATACGCAATTTTTCAGGTGTATTTAATTCCAACTTGTACAGACCTCCACGTAGAGGTGGTACCGGTCAGCCACGAGGAGCTGGCCTCCGACAAACCAACAGAGTGCAGTGCGGATATTCGCAAGCGGGTAATCGCGGCGCGGGAAATCCAGAAACAGCGTTTCGAG
>ONCM01000047.1 GCA_900316305.1 uncultured Bacteroidales bacterium
GAGTTCATCAATGAGCTCATGTTCAGGGTTCCTATGCTCCAGCAGCTGGGCGTGCAGAGCGCCTTCAACAAGACGTTCTCTTACTACTGGTCCTACCCGGGCAGCAATGCGGAGGTTGGCGCAGCACACTCCGTGGAGCTCATCTTTGTGTTCGACATTCGCTGCCTCGGGACGAGCAGCCCCTTCAACGGCACGAACATCTCCGAGGAGATCTACGCGGCCGTTCAGCAGATGTGGACCAATTTCGCACGCTGCGGAAACCCGTCGACAGACCAGATTGAATGGAAGGCATACTCAGCTGACGACCAGAACGTCCTGGACATCGCCGGGCCAGGTGACATACGTATCAAGAAGGACCTGCTGGCCGACCAGTACAAGGCCGTGCTCCCCTTGCTCGGCTACTACCAGTTCATGGACAAGTTCTTTACCCCTCACTATCTTTTGGATATTATCGCCGCACGCAAGTAAGAAAGAGAGAACGGATATGTTTGAAAGAGAAAATAAGAAACTGGAAGAGTTTTACAAGAAAAAATCCGATCTGAAACAAAGGCTGCAGAAGGATTTAATAAGAAACGGGATTGCCCACCTGCCCTGCAAAGTTAGCGGAGTTGACGATATCCTCAGTAAATTCAGTACGCCAGGCATAGAGTCCTTGGACGGGGAATTCGCAGATGCACTATTGAATACAATAGATTGCATTCCGCAGGAGTATCCGCTGATACTTGAAATACACGGCCCCAAATTCACAGAAGAAGAGAAGAGAATGATTACCGAGGCCGTTATATCGGACGCTGATTATATGCTGGGGAAAACGGAAGCGGAAAACAGACATCACAGGAAAGTGTTCTGGGGGATGGTCGCTGGAACCGTAGGATCGGGAATCTTGCTTGGCACTCTCAAACATTTTGTTGATGAAGTACCCCTTGAGTTTTTCTATGTATTGTTCTGGCTCTTTGCCGATGCCCTGGTCCGGTATCTTTTCATAGAGCATGGAGATTACAAAAACGAGAAGATCCGGGCCGGCAGGATTGCCAGCATGAAAGTGGAATTTGTGGAAGGAGAATAGGGAGTGATGAAAGAATCGGCATACAGACTACCGGAGAGTTATTCCTTCAAATCCATTTGGAGGATAACTTTCCCTATTCTGGTAGCCTTGGTGATGGAAGAGTTGCTGGGGATGACCGATACGGCCTTCCTTGGCCGCGTAGGAGAGATTGAACTGGGAGCCTCAGCCATCGCAGGCGTATATTTCACCATTTTGTACATGCTTGGGTTTGGCTTCTCCATCGGGGTCCAAATCATCATCGGCCGACGCAACGGGGAGGCTTGCGAGAGCGGAACTGGCTTCGGCGCCATCGGACGTGTCTTCTGGCAGGGTGTCTGGTTTCTCGCGGTCCTGGCACTTCTGACCATGGTCTTCTCGTATTTACTGACCCCGTCTATTCTTCGGGGAATCCTGCGGTCGGAAAACATTTACAAGGCTGCCATCGTCTATGTGAACTGGAGGATTCCGGGACTGCTCTTTGCCTTTATGACCGCATTGTTCCGTGCCTTCTACGTAGGGACATGTGATACGAAGAGCCTCACATGGAATTCCATTGTGCTGGTAAGCAGTAATATCTTTTTGGACTGGGTACTCATCTTCGGCCACCTGGGTGCGCCGGCGATGGGCATCAAGGGAGCCGCGTTGGCATCGACCATATCGGAAGGTATATCTTTACTCTTCTTTGTCGTATGGACCTTCTTTACAGCCGACAAGAAATACGGCCTGCAAAAGATGGTCAAACCCGTATGGGCGGAGCTTAAGCATACATTTTCCACTGCTTCCTGGGTAATGTTGGAGTATGTCCTGAATATCTCCGTGTGGCTGCTTTTCTTCCTCTTTATCGAGCATTTGGGCGAGGAACAGCTGGCTATCGCCAACATCGTGCGGAGTATTTCCGAGGTACCGTTCGTTTTTTCGGCAGCCTTTGCTTCCACAGCGGCAACGCTGGTGAGCAACATCATAGGCGAAGGCCATCCAGAAGGCGTGTTCCCCGTTATCCGGCGCGTACTTATACTCTGCACCGTGACGATGTTACCACTACTGGTATTCTTTTTCCTGTGTCCGCACCAGATTATCAGCCTGTTTACCGATATTCCCTCCCTGGTTGAGGCTTCCGTTCCTACGCTGAAGGTGATGTGTGCCATCACGGTTGCCACCCTACCGTGGAATGTGTATCTCCAGTCAGTTGCGGGAACGGGAAACACTCGTGTCTGCCTCCGAATCGACGCGGTGGCCCTTTGCATCTACGCCGTGTACTGCACCTTCATTATCGGCATCCTTCATTCGGACATAGCCTTATGCTGGACGGCCGATGGCGTCTATTCGCTTTGTGTCTGGATCCAATGCGCCATATACATCCACAAGAGAAAATGGCGCAACAAGACTATTTAATCATAATGAAAAGTATAACATTGAACAATAATAAGAAACGGTTATAATCAACAAAAGAACAAGACTATGGAACTAAGTGACATTAGAGAGAAACTTCACGAAATGTACGGCGGCGAAAATAAGCCGATTACTGACGGCAACTACGACCCGTCGGTAGCTGTCAAGTGCATCAACGGCACTTTCGTCGGCAGAAAGACGGAAAATATTACTGTATTCAGGGGCATCCCATACGTCGGCAAGCAACCTGTGGGCAACCTGCGCTGGAAAGCACCGGTGGATGCCACCCCCGACGACGGTGTCTTTGAGGCCTATTACAATGCGAAAAGCGCCTACGGTAACGGACAGTTGGAAACGGGCTCCCTTTACTATATGGATGAAGACTGCCTGTATCTGAATATATTCAAGTCGGATGATGCGACAGCAAAGAAGCCTGTCATGGTATGGATTCACGGTGGTGCTTTCGAGGCCGGCGGCACCGTCGATCCGATGTTTGACTGCATCAATTTCGTGCAGGAGAATCCGGATGTCGTCGTTGTGACCATTGCATACAGACTCGCCTTTATGGGCTTCCTGCATCTGTCTCACCTTTCGGATGGTAAGGATTACCCAGACGCACAGAACCTGGGACTTCTGGATCAGGTAAAGGCGCTGAAGTGGGTACATGAGAACATCGCAGGTTTCGGCGGCGACCCCGACAATGTGACTATCTTCGGTGAATCCGCAGGTGCCGCCAGCTGTACCCTACTCCCGCTGATTCCGGGCTCCCATCAGTATTTCAAACGGCTTATTGCGGAAAGCGGGGCCGTCAACCAGACGAGATCCCCGGAAGAAGGTATCGAATGTACCAATAAACTAATGGAAGTGCTTGGCTGCAAGACCGTTGCCGACCTTATGAAGGTTGATGGCGACAAGCTCTTGGAGGCCTCCGCAATACTCTTTGTACACCAAATACCGGAAAGAGACGGAAAAATTCTACCCACAGACACCTTTGCGGCATACGCCAACGGCGCGGCGAAGGATTTGGAGATACTGGTGGGTTGCAACAAGGATGAAATGGACTTCTTCGTGTCCAGCTTCGGAAAGGAAGGCTGGGATAGCTTTATTGCTGCGCGCAAGCAGGAGAAGTTTGCCCAGTTGCCAGCTGACGAGAAAGCGCTGGTCGAGAGTTATATGAAGGATGTGAAAGGCGACTACTACCAGCCTGATAGCTGCCTGTTCAGCCAGAGTTGGTTTATTGCACCCATCATCAGATTGTCAGAGGAGCAAACCAAGGGCGGTGGCAAATGCTACACCTATTACTTCACGCCGGAGTCGCCCGATCCGATCATGAAGTGCGGACATGCCATAGAGCTTTCGGTCGTATTCAATCATCCGGAGTTTACCGCAGACACGGGACGGGCATTCGACGAGACCTTCTGCAGGACCATGCGCAAGATGTGGGTGCAGTTCGCCAAGACCGGCAATCCGTCGCTCAGCGCGGAAATTTCGCCCGACGGCAAGGCAAAGGAATGGCCGCTTTACGACCTGGAGGACAAGAAGGTGATGGTACTCGACGAGTTCGACATCCATCCGGCAAAGGAATCCGAAAAGAAGATTGTGGATTGGGAGAGAACCTATTTCCTGACCAAGTATTATATGCTTTAGTATGTTTTTATGAATAACAAAAAAATATAAAACAATGAATACCAGCGAAGTAGAAAAACAACTGATGCCTCAGTATGGGGAGAATCAGAAGATTATAGATAGCGATTACGACCTGTCGTTGGCTGTCAAGTGTATAAACGGTACCTTCGTCGGCAAGAAAAAGGAGAACATCATTTCCTACAAAGGCATTCCTTTTGTGGGTCAGCAACCCGTTGGCGATTTGCGCTGGAAGGCTCCCGTGGACATCATTCCGAACGACGGCGTATACGAGGCCTATTTCTATGGAAAGTCTCCCGTCCAATCACCGGGCGACCCCGCTGCCCTTTATCCTATGGGGGAAGACTGCCTGTACCTGAACATTTGGAAAACGGACGAGGCAACGGCTGAGAAAAAGCCGGTCATCGTGTGGATTTACGGTGGCGGCTTCGAGGTAGGTGGAGTGACGGACCCGCAGTATGATTGCCACAAGTTCATCCAGGAGAACCCTGACGTCATTGTCGTGACCATCGCTTACAGGGTCAGCTTCTTCGGTTTCCTGCATCTGTCTCACCTGTCGGACGGCAAGGAGTACCAAGACGCATCCAACCTGGGGCTTATGGACCAGATCATGGCCTTGAAGTGGGTTCATGAGAATATTGCCGCCTTTGGCGGAGACCCCGACAACGTGACCATCTGGGGCGAATCTGCCGGCGGTGCAAGCTGTACCCTGCTTCCGCTGATCAAAGGCTCCCATCAGTATTTCAAGCGTGTCATCTCTCAGAGCGGCGCTCCCGCCCAGATGAGAAGTGAGGAACAGGCCATCGCATGTACGGACAAGTTGATGGAGGCACTCGGCTGCAAAACCGTCGCCGACCTGCGGAAGCTCAGTGCCGAGGAAATCGCCGACACGTGGACACGCCTGTATGGGTTTTATCAAGTGCTCGGCATACGCACCTTCCCAGAAAGAGACGGCCTTTACTTGCCGCTGGATCCGTGGGAGGCTTACGCGAACGGGGCTGCGAAGGACATCGAGTTCCTTCAGGGCTGCGACAAAGATGAGATGAACACCTTCCTGGGAGCCATCGGCGTGGACGCCTGGAATGCGTGGTCCGATGGGCGCAAGGCGGAAAAACTCGCCCAACTGACGGACAAGGAGAAAGAGCTGGTGGAAAGTTGGTGCAACGATATCCAGGGGGAAAGCTACGAACCTACCGTCCAACTCTTCAGCCAGATCATGTTTATAGCGCCGCAAATCCGGCTGTCGGAGGAACAAGCCAAGGCCGGCGGCAAATCCTATACCTACTACTACAGGGTTGAATCCTCCCTGCCTTTGATTAAAGCCGGACATGCATCAGAACTGTCAGTGGTATTTGCCCATCCTGAGCTCGATGACTTCACCGGAAGAGCATACGACGAAACCTTCTGCAAAACCGTGCGCAAGATGTGGGTGCAGTTCGCCAAAACCGGCAACCCGTCGCTCAGCGCAGAACTCTCCCCTGACGGCAAGGCCAAAGAATGGCCAGTTTACGACCTGAAGGAAAAGAGAGTGATGGTCCTCGACGAGTTCGACATTCATGTGGCAAAGGAATCTGAATTAAAGATAGTGGATTGGGAGAGAACCTATTTCCTGACCAACTATTATATGCCTTGATATAATTCCACCATCAACGAAACTTTTTCAAAAACTCTACGTAAAATGTGGGGGCAAATTCGCCAAGAATTGCATCTGATTTATTAGTATGAAAAAAACCAAATTTTTAAGACGAGTTGTGGCATTGTTAGCCATAGCAATGGTATCCATGTCTGTGTTTACGGGGCATGATCTGGATGTGACGCTGTCCAACTTGCGGCGGGAACTGTATCACGATTATAAGCAGATAGACAAGACACGTCAGCAGCTGAATAACAAATATGAAGATCAACACCAAAAGATGGTGGCGATCATGAAAAAATGCAACGACATGTCCTTGATGCTGTATTCCCAGAAGCAGGACTATACCTTCGATATCAGTTATGCACTGGAGAGGGTTACCCAAGAATTCAACGAATTCGACAAAAACCACACGCCATACGATCGAATTGTTGCTAACCTGGATATTGAGATTGCCCGTTATGCCCGTTTGATTGAGTCTCTGCGCCGCCTTCCACCGGAGCTTGTGGACGTAGAGGTGTTGCCGGACAGTCTGGCCTATCGTAACGACACGCTAGATGAATACCTGTCGCAAATCGAAGGCTTCCTGAAACAGGAACTGGAAGAAATGGCGGATTCCGCTCAGGACCAGAACACAATAGAGGATACGGTAATCCCAGAAACTGCATCTGCGTTTGTCCTTAGCGAAAACGGCCAGATTGACCGCGATTCCTGTCTTTTCTACGCCTCCGAATTGCTTAAAATGTATGCCGAGGCACGAGAGTTGGTGATGGCCGACAGCATCTACTATCAGGAAGCGCGGATACGCATGGATGAGTCCTACCAGTATGCCCGGGATTACTATGGCATCCTCCAAAACAAAGTGTTTGTAGAGGGGCAAATCCCTTGGTGGACCATCCTGGCTCATCCTAAAAAATATTGGAAAGAGGCATGGGATGCCATGGGTGAAAAATATAGCCTCTCTTTTGTAAAAGTGTTCCGTGATAAGCAATTCGACGAGAATTCGGAAGAAATCACGAATGATGATCAGATGGCCAACTCTTTGAAGTTTTACTGGCTTCTGCTTTATTCTTTGGTTTTCTTCGTCCTTTGGGGACTTTCAGTCCTCCTGCTGCTTCCGGTGTTTCGTTATATAAAGCCCATAGGAAAACGGGTGGCCAAGGAGCAGCGGCGGTATTTGGCGCTTCTACTGGGTTGCATCCTGTTCATCATTTTCTCATACGAGGCCACTGATGACGCTCTCATACGCAAGGGCGTCACAGTTACTCACACTTTCATGTGGCTGCTCGTAGCCATCACCACCGCTCAGCTAATTCGGCTGGAACCCGCAAAGCTTAAAAGCAGTTTCCGGATTTACCTGCCCACCATTTTCATGGCTTTGTTCGTGATTATATTCAGGATGTTGTTCGTGCCTAATGCATTCTTGAATTTCTTCTTCCCGCTACTGCTCTTTATCGTTGTGCTGTGGCAGCTAATCTCCAATTTGCGGCTCAGCTCAAAAGTTGACAAGATCGACACGGTGATTGGTTGGGTCTCCTTTGGCGTTACGGCTGTCGCCACGCTTATCTGCTGGTGCGGTTTCATTTTCCTCTCATTGATTATCCTAGTCTGGTGGTACTCTCAGTTGGCGATTATCCTCGCGATTGTCTCTGTCTTGAGCCTGATGCAGATCTACAAGAAGATGCGCTTAAATAAGCGGATAGAGGCTTATAAAGAAAAAATTACCTATGTGACAGATTCGGAAAAGGATAAGCTGCTTTTCGGTGCCACCTGGTTTTATGACCTCATTCGTGAGGTCCTGATCCCGCTGGCAGTGCTGTATACCATTCCCACTTGTGTATATTGGGCACTGGACATCTTCGAATTCAAAGACATGTATCTCACGATTTTCGAAAAGCCCTTCTTCACTCAGGGTGAATTCCAGGTATCCATCCATAACCTCCTGATCCTGGCGGGGGCGTTCGCCATATTCCGTTATGTAAACAAAGGAGCCCACACCTTATGGAAGATCTCAGCTTACCGGCATTATCTCCGCAAGCACGAACAACAGACGGTACGTGACAATGAAGTCAATCTCTCATTGGGCGATAGCCTTATCAGCGTATTTATCTGGTTTATTTATGCGGACTTGTTTGTTGTGACGCTGCATATCCCCACTGGGTCATTGGGACTCATCGCCGGCGGTCTGTCAGCTGGTGTCGGTCTCGCCTTGAAAGACACTATCAACAACTTCATATACGGTATCCAACTCATGGGTGGGCGCCTGCGCGTGGGCGACATGATTGAATGTGACGGCAACTTGGGCAAGGTGACGGCCGTCAACTACCAAACCACCCATGTTCAGGAACTGGGCGGCCCCATCATCGCCTTTACCAACTCCACGCTCTTCAACAAAAGCTTCAAAAACCTGACGCGTGGCAGCGAATACGTGTACACTAAGGTGAATGTGCGTGTCAGCTACGGCACCGATGTGGATAAGGTGCGGGAAGTGCTGCTCGAGGCAAGCAAAGAACTGCTGACCAAGGACGACTATGGACGCGATGTCGTTGACCCGAAGTGGGGCATCAAAGTGGGCGTCTCCGAACTCGGTGACGACAGTTTGGTTATCGCAATGAAACAGTCTGTGCTGGTTGAAAAAAGATTCGGTTTTATGAGCCGTGCCAAAGAAGTGATATACAATGCGTTGAAAGAGAATGGCATCACCATCCCGTTCAACCAAGTCGATGTACACGTGATTAATGACGACAAATAACACTTGGCCAAATCATGTACTACAAAGAAAAGTGAATAAGTCGTGAGTAAGAAGAGTCTGATCTGGAAAATACCCTGCATCGTTGTCGGTGTCATCTTGGGGATAGTGCTTTTACTGCTGATCGCGGTAACGGTCATCCTGGTGACGCCCGGCGCCCGCACGGCCGTCCTGCATAAGTGCGTGCAGATAGCCAACGAGCGCACCGACTTCGATGTGGATCTGGGACGACTCTATCTTTCTCCTTTCCATCACTCTCCGATGATTCTCTACCGTGCCTACAAGGGCACCGAGGACCTGCCACTTCACGTCGAGGTTGACAGTCTCTTTATCGGTCATCGCGGGCAGGACACGCTGCTCTACGTGCATGGCTTGCGTCTGCAAGGTTGCATGAAAAAACCTGGGGATGGAGTGTCATCCAATGATTTCCTGGCCCGCAACATCGTGGTGGACCAACTGTTGCTGGACGAAGCCACGGTCCACTCCGACACCCTGATAGCCGCCGTAGGCATCGACGCTATTGTGGGACATCTGAATGTGAAGAGTCCTGAGCTCAACATCGCGAAAGGGAAATACCCGCTGCACGGCTTGAGGTTGGCGGATGCCTACGTGGGCATTGAACTGCGCGACACCGAGACCGAAGACGAGGACACCACCTCTACCCCAATGGCCTTCGATATACCGGACGGCGAGCTGCGCAATGTTCGGTTCGTGCTCAATCCGATGGGACTGGACATACGTGCCGGTTCCCTGTCCACGAACGTGTTGGCAGACGTAGGGGGCAACCTCTACGATGCCCGTCGCCTGAACATTGGGAATGCTTCGCTCACACTCGAGTCGCTGCACCTGCCCTTTGACACGATCCATGGCGATGCACGGGTGGATCTGAACACCAATTTGATTACGTCGAACCGATTGTACGCCCGCTCCGACGAATTCGGGGCGAAAGCGGACCTCAAGTCCACGATGCTGAATCTGGAGACGATGCGGGTGGACTTGGCTGGCAATGCGGATTATCGCGGCAGCAAAGCGAACTTGAAAGGATTCTATGACATTGATGATGAGATGTATGACATGTTGGTAAACGTGGAGCAGGTGAATGCAAGTCCATTCCTCGATGAGAGTCACCACGTGGAACTGGCTGGCGAGATTCATGCGCAGGGAAAAGGAATTGATCCTAAATCCCCCGCGATGAAGTGCAAAGTGGCTATGAACCTGACCAACTGCATCTATGACAACATCAATGCTTCCGGTCTGATCCTTGACGCCGAATTGGCCAATAAAACGGTGGTCGGGAACCTGCATTTGCCGGTCTCGATGACAGACAACGACCTGCGGCTGAAGGCGGAATCGGAACATCAGTTCTGGGCATCAAATTTCTTGACACCGGAAAAGATGAGTGTGGACTACCACACGCAGATGAAAAATGTGGTGGCACACGTGTCGGGCGAGGATTATAACCTCGACTATCTGAACCTCGACTTCACGACAGACACCGCCACATCGCTCTATTTAGTCACCCAAGGGCTTACCGTCGATGCACAAAGTCCGATGCATGCACTCCGGCTGGTGGACGATGTTCAACCGGTACTGGGAGTCGTCACCGACACAACGTTTGTGAAGTCCATCGTCTCGTTACAAGACCTGACGATGCTGGACACGCTCAAACGGGTTTTACCGGATCTACAAGCGGAAATACAGCTGAAGCAAGGAAGTCCCATTCAAGGTATCATTGAGGGGCTCGGGTTGGACATCAATGATGTGACAATGGTGCTGAAATCCGATTCTCTCCGATCCGATCTGGCCTTGGACGCTTCCGTGCCGTATATCGACTATGCGGCCGACAGTACGGGATTCCACCTGCCTGCTTCCACAGCGGCCGTGCGGATAGGCATGACGGAAGGCAAGACCACCATCTCGCTCACCGCCAATGCCCTGCTTACCGATGGCGTGATGGATGTGGAGGGCCTCTGCACCGATGCCAGGCTGAACCTTAATCTGGAACGGAACGGGCGCGAGTTGCGCGGAACAGGACATCTTGCGTTAGACAGCCTCATATACGACAACATGGATCTCGGAAACCGCACGGCGGACATCTGGATTACGCCGTCGGAGCAGTTTGACAATGCCATTCGGGCAGATTTACGGTTGGACGACATCCCGCTTGAGCTGGTCAACAACATCCTTGATATGGAAGACATCGACCTAGATGGTATCGTGAAGGTGAAGGCTTCCGCAGACGGTTTGCCTGCCCAATTGGATCTCTCTGCAGAAGTGCGGCCGTTGGATGTATTTGCCTACTACAAACCATACGATGTGGGATTTAATTTGGGAGATACGCCCATCGTAATGGAGCATAATAATGTAAAACTCAACGATGTGCGCATCTATAGCATCGATGGTTCCTATCTGGCGCTGAACGGTGGAATGGATCTCAACACGATGCATCTGGATGTCAATTTGGCTGCCGACAGCTTCTCTCCAGCGAAATTGGATCAGGGCGGACCGTTCCCTGTCTATGGAGAATTGGCCACCGATATCCGCGGACGGGTGACCGGACCGCTGGACAGCATCCGCGCCGACGTGGATGTCACAATCCTGCCCATCACCGACCTCACCTATCCGATAGACGAGAAGAATCTGGCGCAATTCAAACCGTACGGAACGGTCAATGCGCAGTATAACACCGCTGACGGAGATCTTAATCTAGGCGGAACAATCCATGTGGACGAAGGATTGGTCCGCTATTCGCCCAAATTATACCCCATGATTCCTTTCCATGTGGATTCGGGGAGCCATGTCACCCTCAACGGTCCTATAGGCCAGACCATCCTGAACCTCTCGGCTTCGCAACAGGTGAAAGCGGATGTGCAATCGGCGGGCGAAGAGACACGCCGTGTGACCTTCAACACGGGTGTACGCGTGAAGGGCATACTCGATTCGATAGGGCTGAGCACCATAGGCTTCTTCCTCGAAGCACCGGATGACGAGACCATCTCGCACGAACTCGCCTCCATGGATGAGGATACCCGCGACGGTATTGCAGCCGTATTGTTAGCGACCGGAATGTATATGGGCGAGAGCAACGTAGCGGCACAGAAGGATGGGTATGCCCTGTCCAGCATTATCAACAGCCGTATCAATGCCGCTATGGCGAATTCCAAGTTAGGAAATATCGTGGATGTGGATATCAGCAGCGGACAAACCACACATGCGGCCGGCAAGACCAACGACATGAACATCGCCATCAGCAAGAGCCTGTTCAATGACAAACTGCGCATCACGGTCGGCTCCACCATTTCCGACAATCCGGAGGTCAACAAGGCCAACGGGTTGCTCAGTCATATATCCGCGGAGTATAAACTGACCAAATCCGGAAATGTTTTCTTGCGTGCGTTCTCCCAGCGCGATTATGAGAACATCTTGGAAGGCGAACTCTACAAGTCCGGTATCGGTGTGGGGGCCACCAAGCAATGGAAGCACAAAAGTTACATGCGTTCCTTGGGCGATTCCATCACGCGTACCTACAACTTCCTGGCGGATGCAGATATCACCTACCGTTCCAACAACAGCCTCGGTCCGAACCTCACCCTCGCCCATTCGATAAAGAATCTCTTTGGACGCGGAGAGACCTTCACGGTTAAAGGCTATGGAGCGTACTATTGGGCGTTGCGCAACCGGCAGCCAGGCGACCCGAAAACTTCCGACACCTACAAATTTGGTATCGACGCCGCCCTCATCTTCCCTTATCTGCACTGGGCGGGGAACAACAACCCCGACGGCGACACCCGTTACCGACTCGGATATAAATACGAAAACATTGCCGGTGGATACGGTGTACACAAGTTCTCCGGAGCCTTCTCGTATTTTATCCGCACGTCTCAATATGTTACACATGTCTTCACTCCGGCCTCGCTCTCTATAATCAAAGTGAAGGCCGAGACGCAAGAGTTGATCAATGCAGCAGCGGAGCATCCAGAACTCCTCAAAGTGCTTGCCAGCGACGAATTTATTCCTTCTATCGGCTATGGAATCACCTATAGTGATTACCGTACCAAACGACCGGTCAACACCATGATTGACTTTGAAATCAAAGATGCCGGCAACCTGGTTAATGCCGTCTATTGCCTCTTCGGACATCCGTGGGGTGAGCTGGACAAACCGATTGCCCATATCCCCTTCAACCAGTTCGTCAGGCTGACAGCCGAACTGTGGAACAAATTCAACCTGACGGATCGAGTCTGCATCGCCACGCGTCTTTTTGCAGGCGCCAACTTCCCGCTGGGCAACTCCGAGTATGCACCGCTTTCCGAGTCCTTCTATGCCGGTGGTCCCAACAGTTTGCGGGCAGCCGAAGCCTACGCCTACGGACCGGGAAACTTCCACAGCTTCAAATATAACCAGAATTTCTTCCATGCCGGTGATGTCAAACTGGAGGCCAACTTCGAACTGCGCTTCCCGCTCGTATGGAAAATCAACGGTGCCGTTTTCTTGGATGCCGGCAACGTATGGAACTGGCGCAACACTTCCGAACTCCTCAGTAGCGAAGATTATGCGGCCTATTGCGAGACGATGGGGCTCACTGAGGAGCTGCAGGACGGCATTATCGGAAATCCGAATATCGCGAAGCAGATTGCTTTGGGTACCGGTGCCGGTCTCCGCCTCGACATCGACGGGCTCGTTGTCCGCTTGGATTTGGGTATAAGTATCCACGCACCCTACCAGACCTACAAATACAACAAAGACGGCACGCCAGACCTCTCCCGACCGATCAACACCTATTACAACATTCCTTCTGCCTTTGATGGTCTGCGCCTCAACTTCAGCATAGGTTATCCGTTCTAAGGGACAGATGGGATAAGCTATCCTTTTTTTTTGTTACCCCATAACCGATGAATCACCATTTTTAGGTATTTGGGCATCGGGGCGGCTTTTACACTTTTGCAGCATAAAAATATACGCTATGTGTAAAAGGATACCCTTAGCCTTATCGGTTGTTTTATTATTTGGATTACAGACAGTTATTGCACAGCAGACCGATACCATAAAAATCAAGGAATCGGCGGCTCCCAAGGGGAAATCGCTCGGCACACTCACCGTCGGCGGTTACGGTGAAGCCGTCTATAAATATAACTTCTTTAGCGACAACGTATTCCGCTATTCTCATGCGGAAAACTACGCCAATTCCAAGGGACACGGGCGGGTCGATCTTCCGCACGCCGTCATCATGTTAGGCTATGACTTCGGTCACGGCTGGACCTTCAACACGGAGATTGAGTTCGAGCACGGCGGCACCGAGTCGGCCGTGGAAGTGGAGGCCGAGGAGACCGGCGAGTTCGAGAAAGAGATCGAGCGCGGCGGCGAGGTGGCCTTGGAGCAGTTCTGGCTGCAGAAAGCCTTCTGGGGCGGGAAGATGAACATCCGCGCCGGACATATCGTTGTGCCCGTCGGTGGTACCAACAACGCCCACCTGCCCACACAATTTTTCGGGGTCTATCGTCCTGAGGGCGAGAACACCATCATCCCGTGCACGTGGCACGAGACCGGCATCGAGGTCTGGGGCCGCATCAAAGATTGGCGCTACGAGGTGATGCTCATCCCGTCGCTCAACTCCAGCATGTTCAGCGTTGCCGGCTGGGTGCACGACGGTTCCGCATCGCCCTACGAGTTCCGCGTCGCCAACAAGTTAGCTGTCGCCGCCCGCATTGACAACTACAGCGTCAAAGGTTTGCACATCGGGGTCAGCGGCTTCGTGGGCAACACCTTCCGCAACGATATCATCACCGACGAGAGTTCCTCGCGCTACGCCGACGTGCGCGGCACGGTGGCCATCGGCGGTCTCGACTTCAGCTACACGAACGGCGGTCTCATCCTGCGCGGCAGCGGTCTCTACGGCTATCTCAGCGACTGCGAGCTGATCTCGGTCTATAACTCCACCCTGCCCCACAGTTCACAAGCCCCTTATCCGCAAACCCTTGTAGGGCAGGCTGCATGGAGTGCGGGCGGCGAAGTCGGCTATAACATCTTCCACCACCTCAAGAACCCGAAGATGGACCGCCACAAGCTCTACCTCTTCGCCCGCTACGAGTACTATGACTCCTACATTCCCGGCCACGCCATGACCGACTACGAGTGGACCAACCGTCACTGCATCAGCGGCGGCCTCAACTACAGCCCCATCAAGCAGATCGTCATCAAGGCCGAAGGCGGCATCCGCCTGCTGAAAGAGCAATACAACCAGGAGCCCTGGTGCGCGCTTGGGATCACCTGGGCGGGGATGTTCTCGCATGAATTCCATAAACGATGAATAAACGATGAATGAACGATGAATGAACGATGAATGAACGATGAAAAGCGATGAATAATATTGAATATAGTTCCAAAAAGGGCTGAAAGCCCGACTTATGCTACCTAGGGTGAGGTGAAGCCAAGCCCTAGGACGTAAGAAACAAACTAAAACAATATAAGTATGAAAAAAACAACCCTCGCCACCCTCGTGGCAATCGCACTCCTCGCCGTCGGCTGCAAGCACGGCGAAGGCAACTTAGTCAATGAAAAGCAGGTGCAGGTCATAGAGCAGTATGTCGATCACACCATCGCGCCGACCTACACCAACCTGGCCAACAACACCGAACAGCTGGTCAACGAGCTGACGGCTTTCCGCGCCAGTCATTCGCAGAGCGACCTGAACAAGGCCTGCGAGACCTTCCTCGCCGCCCGCGCTTGGTGGGAGAAGAGCGAAGCCTTCCTCTTCGGGGCCGCCTCCGACTTCGGCATCGACCCGCACATCGACTCCTGGCCATTGGATGTGGCCGCCTTCAACACAATGATGAGCAACACCGCCCAAATCCAGGCTATGGATTCCGAAGACGGTGACGTGTATGCCGGCGAGCAGCTCGGCAACGCCCTGCTCGGCTTCCACGGCATCGAGTACATCCTCTTCCGTAACGGTCAGGTGAAGAACGCCGCCGAAATCAGCGACTTGGAGATGATCTACGCCATCGCGGTAGCCGGCGACCTGCGCAACCGCTGCTTCCAACTCGAAGTGAGCTGGATCGGCGACAAGGCCGCACAGTCGCATCGCGACAAGGTCGAGGAGCTGGAGCTCAACAGCACCGTCAACGGCGGCAGCTACAGCTACGGCGACAACCTCAAGAAGGCCGGCAACCCGGGTAGCACCTACACCAGCAGCGTCAACGGCCTCATGGCCATCATCGACGGCTGCAAGACCATCGCTGACGAGGTGGGCACCTCCAAGATCGGTAAACCCTACAACGGCGAAGACCCCAACTACATCGAGTCGCCCTACAGCCATAAGTCCATCGACGACTTCTACGACAACATCCTCAGCATCCAGAACGCCTACTACGGCGGCATCGAAGGTCAGCGCAACGACAAGCTCTCCCTGCACGCCTACGTCAAGAAGATGGACAGCAAGCTCGACAACGAGGTCGAGGCGGCCATCAATACCGCCTTGGACAAGATCAGCGCCATGCCGCGCCCGTTCGTGAACAACTACACCAACGCCAAGAACGCCGAGGCCATCGAAGCCTGTCAGAACCTTGACGACGTGCTGTCGAAGGTGAATGAAGCGTTGAGAACATACGAGGAATAGATTTGTGAATTGTGATTTGTGATTTGTGAATTTGGATATAATTCCTTAAGCAGCCCCAAAGGGGCAAAAGCTCGGTAGCAGGAACAATTGTATAATCTTTGTAATTAGCATTATGAATAAGATAGAAAACGTCTTTGTAATAGTATTGGCAGTCATCATGTTTGTGGGCTGCCACAAGCCGGAGAACGGCGAGATGTC
>ONCM01000086.1 GCA_900316305.1 uncultured Bacteroidales bacterium
CGTTGAGGGTGGTGCTGGTCGTGCCGGTGGCACCCTGGCCCAGATCCTGGGCAACGGTGGACTTCACCTGCCACTTCTCGCTGCCGACGACACGGAACTTGCCGCGGACGGTCTCAACGAGATAGACGCAGTCGTTGTTGTTGACGTATGCGGACAGGGCCGAAGCCTCCACGCCCACACTGGGATGGACGGCCACGAGCTTGTTGAGCTGCGTCTGGCTGGGGAACTCGCCCTGCGGGTCGCTGGTCAACTGCGACTTGTCGGTCAGGATGTCGATGAACTTCCAGGTGGCGTCGGCTGCGAGCACGAAGCTGCCCGAGTAGGCCGCGCTGGTCAGACGGCCGAGCGCGTCGTAGGTAAGCGTGGGCCACGACACGATCTGGTCCTTGCTGATGTAGTAGATGCGACGCTTGATGCCGGGGAGCTCGGGAGTTCCCTGGCACCAGGCGAGCGACTGTTGGATGGTTGAACAAACGGTATTCTAGTCGTTGTTGAGGGTTAAACATGATTGCCGGTCATCAGGCTGCCAGCTCGATGACCTTCATGCGGCGGTAGTCGATGCTCTCGAACTGCACGCCGAAGAACATGGTGGCGATGTACGAGAGGATGAAGGGCTCGTACTCCTTCACCAGGATGGACTCCACGTCGCTCATCTGGTCGTAGCCCACGAGCATGTTGCTCTTGGCGGTGACATGGATGAACTTGCTGTCCATCTTGTTGTAGAGGGGAACGATGGTCAGGCGGCCGTTGCTGCCCTCCACCGTGGTCTGGTCGTACTTGTTGTTGTACACGATGCCGCCGTGCGTGAGCAGGTAGGCCTCGTTGTACTTGTCGGCGAAGTCCTGCGAGCAGTACATGATCAGATCCTGGGCCCTCAGTCTCGGGTCGAGCGAGAACAGGATTTCCTTGGCGATGTCCACAGCATTGGCCGTGGTGATCTCCTCGGTGAGCTTCATGTAGTTCTTGTTGGCCACGCTGATGTTGCCTGCGGTGATCTCATTCGACGTGATGGTGTCGAAGCCGTCGAACAGGTCGGCAGTAGTGTCGCCGCTGGCGTTGCGCACGCCGTTCCATAGGGCATCGTTCAAGTGGCCAGAGAGGCCCTTTGCGATTAGGGCGAGCACATGCAGCGCCGTTGGGGCCTGCATCTGCCCGTCGCCCTTGGTGGCGCCGGTCGCCCCGAGGATGGTGGATACGGCCGAGTTGGGCTCGAACTTGGCTACCACCGAGCCGAAGTAGGTCTCGAGGGTGCGGTAGTCGACGTTGAGGTTGAAGTCGGTGGAGCGAGAGGGCTTGTAGGGCGCGAACTGCGCGTCACCGCTGATGGCGCCCACGTTCTCCTTGTAGCGGATGCCCGGGCGGCCCGTCATGTACTGCAGGGTCTCATAGCAGCCGATGATAGGCAGCATGAGCAGCTCTCTGCGGTACTTCGTCGCAGCTTCCTGGAACTGCTGCGGGGTGAATACTAATTGTCCTGCCATGTTTTTCTTTCGGATTAGGGAACAAGGTTATACAATGCTTTGGCTTGGTTGCAGGTCTCGACATAGCTCTGCACCCCGTCCTGGGGCTGGTGCTTGTCCGACG
Source organism: uncultured Bacteroidales bacterium (assembly GCA_900316305.1). Lineage (GTDB taxonomy): Bacteria > Bacteroidota > Bacteroidia > Bacteroidales > WCHB1-69 > F23-D06. Next base: position 1,585 of record ONCM01000086.1, read on the forward strand.
TGCCTTCGTTGATGACCGCGGTGGAGCTGTCGGCGGGCGACTTCTTCACCGCTGCGAGTTCATCGGCGAGTTCGGTGTTACGGCGGTCACGGGCGGCCAGGGCATCCTCGATGGCCTGCATCTGCGCCTCGGTGAGCGTCACACCGTTCTCACCCACGGCAAAGCCCTCCACTTGGAGGACCTTGCCCAGGAGTTCATAGGATCGATTCATAACGGTTACAGCTTCTTTTGTCTGGTTACTAATACTGTCTGTGCTTTCAATGGTTTGTGGAGTCTCGTTTCCTTCACTCTCTGGTGCAGCGGGTTCTTCGGCTGCAGCAGACACGGGGGTTTCTGCCCTTGACTTGAACAGGGAGGCGATCGAGGCGAGGAACCGGGCGAAGGCCGTTTCCTTGCTCTCGGTGGGCACGTTGGGGATGGGCATGCCTGCCGCTGCCTTGCTCTCGGTGGGCACGTTGGGGATGGGCATGCCTGCCGCTGCCATGGCCGAGGCCACGGCGTCGGTAAGCACGGGCTTCTCCTCGTTGAGCTCTGTGATCTCATCGACAAAGCCCCACTCGCGGGCCTCCTTGGCATTGAGCCAGCCGCCCTCCTTCATCAGGTTGAGCAGGTCGGCCTGCGGCTTGCTGGTCTTGGCGGCATACATCGCGGCGATGTTGTTGTCAAGCTTGTTCAGGTCATTGATGGCGTCCTCGCAGTGGCCGACGAGCTGCGTGAGCTGGTCGGCATTGAGGTTGCCCCACTCGAAGAACTCCATGCTGCACTTGTGCACCAGGTACATGGCGGAGGAGTCGATCGAGATGTGCTTGGCACCGAGCGAAGCGACGGTTGCCGCACTCGCGTTCATGCCCACGAAGTGGACCGTCACGTCGCCGTGACGCTTGAATGCGGATGCGATGGAAAGCGCCGTGGCGACTGAACCGCCCAGGCTGTCGATGAGCACGTGGACCGGCTTGCCCTCGTTGCGGGCAAGCACATAGTCCACATAGTTGCGGTCGAAGTCGTAGCCGCCCACTTGCCCCTTAAGGTGAAGGTGGTATTGTGTGTTTTTCATAGGATAGATTACATTTTCTCGCTACAAAATTATAGCGATGAACACCGCTGATAAAAGACAAAATCGGGTTTCAAGCATGAAAATAAATTAAATAATTCGTCAATTTTTCTTTATTATTGACGAATTATTACTATTTTTGCGGTCTAAAACCATATGTTTATGACAGGACAGAACATCAACATAATGAATTCGCGCTCAACGCTAACCACTGCGGACTTCTTCCGTGAGATGCCGGGCATACCCAAAGCAACGGTATATTCACGGATCAGATCGATGGTCATCAGGGGGATCGTTCAGCGTGTCGGTCGCGGAGTGTATGAGCGCACCGGCAAATCCGCATTCGCCTTTGAAGCGAGTGAATCCATGAGGGCAATAGCCAGCAGCATTACAAAAGATTTTCCTTACATCAATTATTGTGTATGGGATCTGTCACCCATCAACACCCTGGCGCAGCACCTCATCAATTTCAATGTCACCATCGTAGATGTTGACCGCGAAGCCGTAGAGGCAGTATATCAGCGTTTGCGAGACATTCACGAGAAGGTGCTGACCACCAAAAGGATGTTTGACGGCCTTGCAGACTACAACGGTTTCATCCTGGTGAGAAGGCTTGTGACCGATGCGCCTTTAATGAAAAGAGACGGCATCTCTTTACCGACACTGGAGAAATTCCTGGTGGACATTGCATTGGATAAAGAGTTCTTCATTTTCCAGGGATATGAAATCGAGCACATCTTCTCTAACGCAAATACGATCTATGCCATGAACAGGAACAGGCTGTTGCGTTATGCCGGCAGGAAGAACCACCGTGATGAAATCGAGCGATTATTAATCAATAATTCGTCAATAAACTGAATTTACTGACGAATCATTAAATCAAAGAAAAGAATATAATGATCAACCACAACTGCACATCATTGGAATGGATTACCAAAGTGAGTGCCCTTCACAATAATGCAGACAAGATCCTTGTCGAGAAAGTGATCCGGGCTTTGATGCTTCTTGAAGGACTTGCCGTTTCCGGGCTTGACTTTTGCTTCAAGGGCGGGACGGCGACCATGCTGCTGCTGGAAAAGCCCCGTCGAATGTCAATCGACATTGACATCATCGTTCCCGATGCCAATGCTGACATCCCGGCGACACTCGACAAGGTCTGCGCACAACAGGGCTTTACCGGCTGGGAGGCGGTAGAGCGACAGAACAAAGGGTTGATTCATAAGACCCACTATAAATTGCATTTCCTTTCAAACGTATCGAGGGCAAGGGAACAATTCATCCTGCTTGATGTGCTGCACGAACAGGTGGGCTATAGCAAAACCATCCAAAAACCCTTAACGAGCAGTTTCATCGAGAATGAGGATGCGGCAGTTCTTGTTACCATGCCAGACATCAACAGTATCACAGGCGACAAGTTGACTGCATTTTCACCCAACACCATCGGCATACCGTACAGCAAGGGCGGCCATGACCGCGGGATGGAGATCATCAAGCAGCTGTACGATTTGAGCTGCCTGTATGAACAGGTAGATGACATCAGCATTGTCAGGGAGGTCTTCGAACGGTTCTGTGCAGTTGAAAGCAGGTATCGGGAACACGGTTTCTCTCCCGAAGCCGTGCTTGAGGACGCACAGATCAATGCGCTGTCCATCTGTTTCAGGAAAGCGTATGACGAACGCTGCCAATATGAGGTATTGAGCAAAGGCGCCAAACAGGTCAATGGTTTTATCTTTTCGGAACGCTTCAGCAACGAGAAAGCGATGGTCCACGCCGCCAAGGTTGCCTACCTGGTTGAACTTGTCAAACAGGGAATCAACCAAAAAGTGTTGTTTGATCCTGCCATTGACATGAAGAATTGGCTAGTCAGCCAGCCCTCAGACACACGCATAAACAAAGTCAAGAAATCCAGTCCAGAAGGATTCTTCTATCTATACCACATGGTTCAATTGCAGGAAAAGGCTTGATTTAAGCCATACATTCATCCCAATGGAATCAGGGCTTTTAGGGCCGTGAAGGTCACTTCATGGGAGATCACGGCAGGATCGCCGCTGGGCGTTCCTGTCGTCTGAGTGGACCTCACGATCGGGTATGGAGGCTCATGGAGGCCGACGAGGTAACTCTGGCGGTTCGCATCGGTGACGATGAACGCCAACGGATGGGTGGTGGGTATGGGATCCAGAGAGCGGAAGCGCAGCGTAGTGGTCTCTACGCGCCCATTGTTGTCGTACCGTGAAACCGTCTCGCAGGTTGCAGGGCCTTTGAGCGGCACCTGCGTTGGCGTGGTGAACACCTGCACGGGGATTGACGAGAGGCATTTCAGGTCGCAGTGACGCTGGACCCTGTCAACGGGCAGGTAGGCAACCGAAAGGATGCCCGGGAGGGATTGGCTTGTTGTTTTCATATCGTGTTCGCTTGGTATGGTTGTTTGATGATAATTCTGGCGGTGTGGCTTGTCCAACATTTACGGCAAATCCGACATTTACGACAATTACGACTTCTCCGACATTGAGGACAAGGTGGTATCGTTATTCTGGCATTTTTTTTTGACATTTTTTGCTTTTTCTCTTCTATTGTATATATCACGTTTGCGCTGGTAGCGTTTGGTCACGGCACACCAGTTCGTGTCGTTGAACTCGATGCCGTGGTTTACCATCCATGCCTCCACGAGATCCTTCAGCTGTGTCATCCTCGGATGAATCTTGTGGAGGTCCTGCCACAGTTGCACGTCAAAGCGGGAACGGATGCAGCTGTGCAGGCAATGGATTGCTGAAGCATCCAGGTAATTGTATGTGATGGCCTCTTTCTCCTTGAAGGCTGGGATCACTATGGCAAGGTTGGCATCCTGGCCCGTGTCTACTGGAACGTCTTTAGGGCGTTTGTCCAGGAACAGACGAAGGATGTCAGACTCCACCGAGCCGCGTGGCAGTTCCACCGGCGAGGTCCCGCCCATC
>ONCM01000049.1:0-15161 GCA_900316305.1 uncultured Bacteroidales bacterium
GATACAGATTCAAATCCGTTGACTCGAAAAATCTCTACAACTAACTATATATCAATCGTTTCAAAGAACATTTTTAAGTTTTAACGGGACAGCAGTGGGAACAACCACTAAAGGCAAATGCAGGAATTGCTTTCACGTTGTTGCCAATCACTAATGTGGAAAGACTGTTACAGCCCGTAAAAACAGCATCATACACAGATCTGCAACTATCTGCATTAAAAGAGACAGAAGAAATTGCACTACATCCGTTGAAAGCAGAACTACCGATAGAATCTACATTATGTCCGATTGTTAGCGATGTGAGGCCTGTGCATCCAGAATAGGCGGAAGCTCCAACTACGGTGATTTGACTTGGAATGGAATATGCCCCTGCTAATCCCGTACATCCAGCGAATGCAGAACCTCCTATTTGAGTAACTGAATTCGGAATGACAGTGTTTTTGCAACCCGTCACCAAAGTATGAGTGGCAGAATGGATTATGGCATTGTAGTGGTCACCACTTGTATAGACGCTGTTTCCTCCTGCCACTATAATGGTGTCCAATCCACTGCAGTAAGCGAACGGGTTTGATCCGATAGTCGACACAGAGCTGGGAATATAAATAGAATGCAATGCCTTACAGTTGCGAAAGGTGGATGCTGGGATTCTTTGAACATTGCTGCCGATATGCAAATAAGTGAGATGGCTGCAATTATAAAATGCACTAGCTGCAGTTAAACAGTTGGTTGCATTAAAAAATAAGCTATCCAAACTATTAGAAGAAAATGCATCGTTGCCAATTGAGGTTACGGATGCGGGTATCGTTACTGTATGAAAACTGCAGGAGGAAAACGCACGCGTACTAATCGTCTCCACCCCATTCGAAATCGTTACCGAAACCAAATGGGAGCAACTAGAAAATGCATATTCCCCAACACTCTTCACAGTAGAGGGTATCGTAACCGAAGTCAGTTGGGAGCAGGTGCTAAACGCATAATTCCCAATACTCGTCACCGTCCCTGGAATACTTACACCCGTAAGTCCCGAGCAGTTACGAAATGCGTTGTTGCCGATGGCTGTTACGGTATAGGTGGTGCCGTTGTAGGTCACAGTGGATGGGATGTCCACATTGCCGGAGTAGCTGTTGTACGACCCTGTGGCGTAGGTAACCGCCACCGAGTTGGGCGAGGTGCCCGTGATGTCGTAATAGATGCCGCCGCTCTGAAAATTGTAGGCGAAGGCCTCTGGAATTACTGCTATGCATAGCAGCATGGTCAAAATGAATAGAATCTTTTTCATACTCTTCTTTTTTATGTTTGTACTAATTGGATTTCAGCCGGTTATAAACCGTTTCCGCTTTTCCGTCACAAACATAAAAAGAATCGTGAGCCTGTTTTGCTCTGCACGAAAGGTTCTGGACTACCTATACCACAAACAAAAAGCCCACGATTTACATCGCAAGCGGTTCGTTCCTTTCTGTGGTATTGCTGAAAATTGTCCAGATTCTCGTGCAACAAAGAAAAGCGAAAACGCTTTATGTCAATATGTTAAATTGTCTGTTCTGTCTCTATACGCTATGGGGGTTTGGTGAAAATTGGGGTTGATATTTCGGGGGCGAAGATACGAAAATTATTTGGACGTGATAATATTATGGAAAATTTTAGTGTTGCGCAATTTGTAGAGACGCAAAATTTTGGAGACGCAAAATTTTGCGTCTCTACACCGTGGGGAAACCCATTCATTTTCGGAATAGGTTAAAAACACAATAATGATTTTAGGTTATATCACAATTTGGCGGTTATTGACCGCCAAATTTCAAATGATTCAATACCAGAGAATTACAATATTGCGGTCGGGAACCGCAATATTCACGTACGTCATCCGTAAAATCCGTCCTCCTCCCAATTGGCCACATTGTTTTCAATGTAACCCGTGATGAAATACAATTCATCCATGTTTCGGATAATGTGTTCGTAGTATCGGGGCTGCCATTCAAAGGGAATGCGGTTTTGCCGTGCGAATTTGGTGACACCGATTTTGAACCCGCGTATCACCGATGCTAGATTTTTCGATTGGGGACCAAATCGGTTGTTTGGCATAATGACGTTGTCAGTTTGTCGTATTTCCCTATCCCGTTGCGATTGCCCATGTTGTAGAGACGCAAAATTTTGCGTCTCTGAAATGGGATTGATGGCCAAAATCCCGTGAAGATGGTTGGGCATGATCACCCGCGACAACGTTTGGACATGCGGAAAATGTAACGGGATTTCGCGCCAGCACATATCGGCATATTCGCCAATCGCCGACAACCTCATTATGGGGTCACCAAAGCCATCGTTTATGATTTCCCCGAAGGAATGTTCTCTTGTTTTTGTGCAGATGGTCACGAAATAGATTCCGTGCCTGTAATCGTGCCAAGGTGCGCGTGTGGACGGTATGCGATACCGGTTTTTGAATAATTCGTTTGTCATTATTTTTGTTTTTAAGGTTTTGACGGCAAAAACGCCGTTATTTTTGTTCAAGGATTTTTTTTTGACTATTGAGGTAAAATGGTTCGGTTTACCCCTGCGTAGAGACGCAAAATTTTGCGTCTCTACACCGTGGGAAAATCGTTGCATTCCCCGCGGATGGCAATGTTTTGCGTTTCAACATTTCCGTCAATATGTTATAATTTCAGTTTCTCTTTTTGGTGTTCTTTGGGGTTTGGTGAAAAATTGGGGTTGATATTCAGGGTGCGAAGATACGAAAAATATTAGGTCGTGATCATATTATGGAAAATTATGGTATTGCGCAATTTGTAGAGACGCAAAAATATTGGAGACGCATAATCATGGAGACGCATAATTTTGCGTCTCTACACCGTGGGGAAACCGTTGCGTTTCCCCACGGACGACAATGATGTATCCCCTAAAATTTCCCCATGAACTTTGCACTGTCCACCACGAAACGTTCGTGGATGCCTTCGCCGATTAGGGTTTCGCCTTCGAAACATTTTACGGTGAAGACGAGGCGGCGGCGATCCACTTCGGTGAGCTCGGCGTCGCAGCGGATGGTCGCGCCCACGGGACTGGCCTTCAGGTGTTTGATGTTGACGGCGATGCCGACGGTGGTGTTGCCCTCGCCGATCTTGTCGCAAACGGCCATCAGACAGGTTTTCTCCATGAGGGCGATCATGGCGGGGGTGGCGAAGACTTCCAGTGCGCCGGAACCATAGACGGCAGCTGTGTCTTTGTGCTCGACCACGAGCTGCTCGCTGTGGCGGAGGCCGGTTAGGTTGTTGTATTCCATATTTTTAAAGGTTATTGGTTATTGGTTAAGAGTTTAGAAGTTTACAAGTTTACAAGTTTAGAAGTTTATAAAGTTAGGAGGTTATAAGGTCAAAAGTCAAAAGTCAATGGTCAATAGTCAAAGCGGGCGTATTTATTTGTTGGCTTTTTCTTCGTCGTTGTTGTACCACTCCAGGTAGGCTTCGGTGTATTGGCGGCCGGAATCGACGAGTTTCTGCTTTTTCGAGTCGGAGATGTCGAAGTCGATGGCGCGGACACCGAGGGTGTCGATATAGACGGTGCGCTGCCAGTCGTCGCTGTGCAGGTGGACGTTGTTTTGGAAGTCGATGAGGGTGGTTACCAGGGCTTTGGTGTAGGTAAAGAAACTGGTGATTTTGTTTCGAACTGTTGGGGTGTGGGTGAGGTACATCGAGATGTCCTCCTTGGCATCCAGACGGAAACCTAACGTCTCCTTGTTATAGACATATTCGTTGCCGTTAAGGTCTTTCTGCACGCTCTTTTTCTTGTTGAACTTGTCGTAGTACTCGGTGCGGCGGATGTGGTTTTTGTCGCTTATATAGTTCGTTTTGTCGAAGGTCTTGATGGAGTAATTGTCCAGAAGGCCGCCATCAACGTAGGTGTGGTCGTCGCCGCCAACCCCTTTGATGGAGGCGAAAAAGAGCGGGATGGACATGGAAATGCGGGCGGCGTCGGCCACTTTGACATTGGGGGTGTCCGCAGCGCTGAACATTCTGGTAAGCCCCGTGGACAGGTCGGCGCCCACCAGATAGATGTCCCGGTATTTCTTTGTGTTGGCCAGTTGCTTGAAGGTTATTTCGCCGTTGCCGGTTTTCTGCTTGATGTAGTCGGCCATGAGGCTGCGGAAATAGTCGCCCTTGTACCAGCCGTATTCGTTGAAAAGCCGCGTCGTGTCGCGCACAATCCCGAACGAGCTGTCCATGAAGTTTTTGAAATTCAGCTTCCAGAGGATGTTCCTCACCTCTTCGGCGCTGTATCGCAGTCCGACCAGCACGGCCATCATGGCGCCGGCAGAGGTCCCCGCCACGCGCTTGACGTCCTTTAGGATTCCTTCCCTATCGAGCACTTCCAGTGCGCCGACGTAAGCGATGCCTTTCACACCGCCGCCTTCGAAAACGAGATTTTTGAAATGGTATGACATATTTGTTTATTGTTTACTGTTTACCGTTTATATCCTAGGGCTCCGCTGCGCTCCACTCTAGGCTGACATACGTCGGGCTTTCAGCCCTTTTGGAAGTCCAGGGCTCGACTTCGTCTCACCCTGGGTTGACACGTGTCGGGTTTGCAGCCCTCTTGGAAGAGTCTCAAGTCTAATCATCGGTGAGGGTTTCTAGGAACGCCTTCAAGTCCGCAATTTCGCTTGGGGTGAGGAGGATGCCGCCGTCGTTGACGTGGTGCATCAACGGACTGATCGTGGGTGCGTCTTGGACCTCCGAGTTATAGAATTCCAGGACTTCGTTCAAGGTTTGGAAGCGGCCGTCGTGCATGTAGGGGGCGGATTTGGTGACGTTGCGCAGCGAGGGGGCGCGGTAGGCACCGCGGTCGTGCGGGTCGCCCGTGACGCTGGCGCGGTCGTGCGCGTCTGTGGGTTGCGCGTCCAAACCGTTGTTGTAGAATAGGTTAGTGGTGAAGAGTGGGCTGCCTGCGCTACCGTGACAGTGGAAACAGTCGGCACCCTCCTCGGTGGTGAAGAGGACGTAGCCATGAAGCTCTTGTGGAGTGAGCTGCTCCAGCCCCTGTAGGTAGCGGTCAAACTTGGAGTTGCCGGCGATGAGCGAACGAACGTACTGCGCGATGGCTTTCTGGATGCGATCCATCGTAATATCCTCTGTGCCAAAGGCTTTCTTGAACAGAGGCGGATATTTGGTGTCGGCCTTGATGGCGGCCACGGCACTCGCCTCGGTGCCGCACATCTCATCGTCCGCAAGGATGGCCATCCGCACGATGTCCTCGATGGTGCGCTGCTTTTCATTCGGGTTGTCGCTGGAAACCAATCCGTTCCAGAGGTATCCTTCGTGGTTGAAGACGAGGTTCATGAGCGGCATGACGTTATGGAGAGTGGGTTTGCCGGTGGTGCGTCCTCTCGGCTTTCCATCGGGGAAACGCGGGTTGTCGGTGCCTATGTCATAATTGCACTCCTGTCGGTGACAAGTGGAGCACGACATCAACGAATCGGTCTCCGTACCGGTGTAACCGCAAAGGTGCGGGTCGTGGAAGAGCAGTCGTCCCAGTTCCACACCCTCGACCGTCATAGGGTTGTCGGCGGGAATGTTTAACGCAGTCGGGAACCCTTTGGGAATCTGGAGGTCGTATGGGGTAGGGGGATCGATGCGGTCGCGGCAGGAGGTGGCGACCACTGCGAGGAAGACGAGGATAATATGTAGGATATGGCGGTTCATCAAATTATTACGGTTGGTGTGTAGAGACGTTTCATGAAACGTCTCTACGGTGTGGATGAATGTCCGTTGTAGAGACGTGCCATGGTGCGTCTCTACATGTCGTCGAACAATCCCAATTGCGTGCCTTCACCCTCGTTGTCTTGTGGCAAAGTGTCGGATTTGTCGGCGGAGATGGTGTCGAAGATGTCCTTGGCGATCTCCTCATCGACGGAGGTGACGGGCTCCACATCGTCGGGGAGGTCTTCCTCCGCAGGCTCCTCTTCGGGTTCCTCGTAGGGCAGCGGCTCGATGAATTTCACGGATTTGATGTCGTTGAAACTAAGACGTTTGCCCTTGGCACGGGCGGTGGTCATCTCCACGAATTCAGCGCATGGGATGATGGTGGTGGTATCCTCGGTGTCAGATTTCTTCGCGTGATATACCACTTGGATTTGCGGTAAGTAGTCGATGGAGTAGGCCACGAGCTTGGCGGTGCCGTCGGTGGGGTAGAAATCGACCATCTTCATCAACACATCGGGTTGGAAGCGCTTGATGAAGTACTTCTTGTCCTTCTTGAGTTGGTAGATGGCGGTGATGACCATCGAAGGTTTCCACTTGCGGATGATGTCTAGGTCGTCTTCGAAGTGGAGGGAGGTTTCGTAACCTGTGATTCTGTAATTTCCTGATTTATAGACGGTGATAATCTTGTCGTCCTCGTGGAAAGAGCCGATCAGCTCGCCGCGGCCGTCGGTGTTGAGGCGCATGACGGCGGACTCGAAATAGACGTCGATGGCGCTGAGCGTGGAGATGCCCTTTTGTGCGAGTGTGATGCTAGCGATGGGGTAGCGGGTGACGATGTTGCCTAATGCGGCGCGGTTCTTCACGGCCAATGTGCCGAAGTCGAAGTCGAACTCCCGCTTCTTGAGCTTGGGCTTGGGTTTGAGCTTCACGCGCACAACCTCGGCCTCTCCATTCGGATTTGAGGTGAAATAGAGCACTTTGGCGTTCTTGTTGCCCTTCACGAGGTCGTATTTCTTGTCGCGGGTGACGCCGCCCACATTGAAACGCTTGGCATAGACAGGACCGTTCGCGCCGGCGGAGTAGATCATGTTGTAGATCTGTCGCTCGTCGCCGCGACGAAACACTTCCACATGGATGATGTGTTTACCCACGAAGTGCTTGTCAGCCACCTTGCTGATGGAGCACTCGCCGTTCTCATGGAAGACGATGATGTCATCGAGATCGGAGCAGAGGCAGGCAAACTCCACGTCGTCGTCCTTCTTGAGGTTGGTGCCGATGAAGCCTTCTTTCTTGTTGACGAACAGCTTTTGGTTGGCCACGGCCACGGTCACTGCACTGATGGTATCGAAGCTCTTGATTTCGGTAAGGCGCTTGTAATCAGCACCGTATTTCTTCTTCAACTGCAGGAAGTAGTTGATGGCGTAATCGACAAGGTGGTCGAGGTGGTTCTGCACCTCGTCCATGTTGAGCTCGATTTCGGCAATCTTGTCCATGGCGGCCTTGATGTCGAACTTGGAGATCTTGCGGACGGGCTTCTCGCAGAGCGCGAGCACGTCGTCGCGGGTAATTTCCTGACGGAAAAGCTTCCGATAAGGGTCGAAGGCTCGCTCGATACGGTCGATTTGCACGTCCCAGGAATCGGCATCCTTCTCCAATTCCTTATAGATGCGCTTTTCGAAGAATATCTTCTCTAAGGAGACCTTGTGCCATTGCTGTCTCAGTTCATCCAGCTCAATTTCTAGCTCTTTGCGCAACAGGTTGAGGGTGTTCTCGGTGTTGATGCGCAGGATGTCCTTGACGTTGGTGAAAACGGGCTTGCCGTTCCATATCACGCAAGCGTTGGTGGAGTAGGTGATTTCGCAGTCAGTGAAGGCGTAGAGTGCGTCGATGGTCTGGTCGGGGGAGACGCCGGGCTGCAGGTGGAGGTAGATTTCGGCCTGCGCGGCGGTATTGTCGTCTATCTTCTTGATTTTCAGCTTGCCGTTGTCGATAGCCTTGGTGATGGAGTTGGTGGATTCGGAGATGAGGTCTTCGGTGGTCGTGCCGTAAGGAATCTCGTTGATCACCAATGTCTTGTTATCGACAATGCTGATTTTGGCGCGGTTGCGGATCTTGCCGCCCTGCGCTCCGTCGTTGTAGCGGCTCACGTCGATGGTGCCGCCAGTCGGGAAGTCGGGATAGATTTCGAAATCCTCGCCTTTGAGGATATGCACGGACGCGTCAATAAGCTCGTTGAAGTTGTGGGGCAGGATGAGGGTGGACATACCCACGCCGATGCCCTTCACGCCTTGCGCGAGCAGCAACGGGAACTTGACGGGCAGAGCAATAGGCTCGCGATTACGGCCGTCGTAAGAGACCTGCCACTCGGTAGTCTTGTGGTTGAAGACCACCTCCTTGGCGAAGGGGGTAAGGCGCGCCTCAATGTAACGAGGGGCCGCCGCGTCATCGCCGGTGAGGATGTTACCCCAGTTTCCCTGTGTGTCGATGAGCAAGTGCTTCTGACCCATCTGCACGAGGGCGGCGCCGATGGACTGGTCGCCGTGCGGGTGGTACTTCATGGTGTTACCCACGATGTTGGCCACTTTGTTGAAGCGGCCGTCCTCCAGCTCATCCATGGAGTGCAGAATGCGGCGTTGCACGGGCTTCAGGCCGTCGTAAACGTCGGGGAAGGCGCGGTCGAGGATGACGTAGGAGGCGTAGTCCAAGTACCATTCGCGGTACATCGACTGCGCAAAAATAACCTTGTGCAAGCCCGACTCGTCTTGGGTGTCTAAATCTGTATCTTCTTGAGGGATAGAAACTTCTGGAGAATTTTCGTCCATTTCTTCGTTCAATCCTTCATCTTCAAATTCTTCAGCCATAGGTTTTGGTTTTTGGAGTGCAAAGATACGAATTTTTGGGTTACACTGATATAAAAAACAGGCATCGGCCGTGTGGTCGATACCCGTTTTTTTAGCTTAGGAGTTTACAAGTTTACAAGCTTACAAGCTTACAAGTTTAGTAGTTTAACCTTGTAAGCTACTAAGCTACTAAGCTACTAAACTTCTAAACTCCTAAACTATTTTTTCACGAAACTCTTCGTTACTGCGCCCTGGTCCGTGGTCACGCGAACGAAATACATGCCGGCGGCCAAATCGGAAACGTTGATGCAGGTCGGTAGAGACGTGCTGCAACGCGTCTCTACGGTGCGGACAACCTTGCCATAGACATCAATCAATTGAATGTCAGAAATGGAATATTCTACATTCTTCATTCTACATTCTACATTAATGAAATCATTGGTCGGGTTGGGGTAAAGGACGATGCTCTTGAACAGATACTCCGGAATACCGACGTTCGTGGTGGTCACGAAGATGCTGGGTGTCCACTCGCTGATAAGGCCGTCGTCGCAAAGGGCACGCACTTGGATCTCGTATTGGGTATGACCGGTGAGATTCTCAAGGGTGTAGGGGTTGTTGGTGACGGTAGTGCTGATCCAGTCTTCACCCGATTTGCGGTGACGAACCGTCCAACTGGTTGCGCCAGCGTTGTCCGTCCAGGAGATTGTGATGCTCTCGTTGGCGGTGTCTGTGGCGGCGAGGTTCGTGGGCATCTCGCAGATAGCCGGTTGTTCTAAGGTGTTGAAATGTCTCTCGTTACCATAATACGTGTTAATGGCCGTTGTGGCGAAAGCGCGGAACGTGTAGTTGGTGCTTGGCGTGAGATTCTCAAGATGATAATCAAATATAGGATCAATTCCATCAAAATAAACGATTTGGTAAGTGCCGCCGTTGGTGACCTTCCATTCAAAACCACGGGCTAAGATAGGTTGGTTGCCGAGCGACAGGAGTGCTCCGTTCAAGGTGGCGGAGGTTGCGGTGATGTCCATCGCGATGTTGGTGATGACTACAGGCTCTTCGACGGGTGTTTCAGAACCGGCGGTCGTGAAGGTGACCATTTCGCTCCAATCACTTTGGCTATTGGTGCTGCAGATGGTTTTGACCCGCACGTAATAGGTGGTGCTCGGAGTCAGACCCTCGAAGATATGCATGTTGTACGGCAGATCCACCGTAATCCAGTTGCCCAAAGTGTCGGTTGTGTATTCCAGCACCCAGGCTTCCTCACTGCCGGAGATAATCCAGTCTGCGTATGCGGAGGTGTCTGTAATGCTGGACACCATGACACCGAATGGGACGTCACAATCCTCGATGACAGTAATGCAATTGGTGACAAAGGTGGTAAGCACACCGCTCATATTGCTCATGTACGGTGAGTTATAAATTTGGACCCCGTTCGGATCGTAAAGGAAGAAGCTGCACTCGGAGTCGTATCCGCCCATGCTCCATACCAGAGAAGTGCTCATATTATTACAGAGCGTGACGGATGCTTGTGCGGCATAGCCGTTTCCTATGGTATAGGTTCCTACCGGGATGTCGTTTTGCGTAATCGTTAAGGTTGCATTGTTCCAGCCGTCACCGTAACTGTCGTTCATGACAAGCAAATAGGTGCATTGCTCACTGACTTCGCAGATGTTGGTCCGGAAGGAGGTTTCAGACCAAAGGGATTGTTCATCATCGTCACAGTAGGTAGCGATTCGGACGTAGTAGAGGGAGCTGGGATTGAGGTTGTCGAAGTGGTATTCGTTGGTGGAGACAGGGATGGTGATCCAGTTGGAACTGTTCGCTTCGCGGTATTCCATAATCCAAGCTGTTTGGTTGTCGTAGGCACCCCAATAGATATCAGCAGAGGTGGTGCCAATGTTTTCTGCAGAAAGGTTGTAGGGTTGCACGCAATCTACGGCTTCAATGGAGAAGTTGTAGATGACAGGACCCGGTTTCTCGGAGAACAAGGCATTGTCGTTAATCCACGCGAAGGCGAGTTTGGCAACGGAAGTGCTCGTCGGGTTGGGGTTAGGATTTGTCATGTAGGCATCAATATGGACCGTATTGCCACCCGTCATGTTGAATTTGTAGGGGACGGAAGAACCGCCGGTTTGTGACAGGTAGTTGCTGAAGTCGCATGCATAATTGGAATAACTAGCCTCGGCCCATGCAGGACCATAATCGGAAGAATTATATTGTTCAGTGGAAGGTGCGAGGAAGAGTTTCATGAAGTCATAGTCATATCCGGAGCTACTTTCACCGCCCACCATAATATCAAAGGAGATATGGAATTCTGGATTGTTGCCGACAGTGAACAACTTCTCTGCTGTGATGGTCGTGTAATAGTTCTCATCGTAGCCGGGGGCCACACCATTGGAGGTGACAAAGAGTGCATGCGTAGTACCCGTGGGCGTTGGTGTAGAAATAATCCATCGGTTTCCAAACGTTCCATTATTGAATACCCAATCGTTATTTTCAGTGAAATCGGTAGTGTAGGGGATCTCCACCGGATTCAGGGTGGTGGTGAACCTGTGGGTGAATGTGGCATCGGGTGCGCTGCTGGAACTAGCACAATAGGTGGTCACATAGACGTCGTATTGGGTGTTCGAAAGCAAACTGGTCAACGTGGTGCTCTGTGTATCGTAAACCATCACGGTTTGCCATTCGCTGTCGTCACTAGCGGTGGGCTTGAAGTGGACTTCCCACGTGTCGTGGTCAGCGTAGGAGTCTGTCCAGCTAACCGTGACTTCCTCCGCCGTAATGTTGGAGAAGGTGACGCTGTTCTTGTCAGGGGAAGGACAATCCGGAATCAGGGATATGACAAAATCGTCAAGATTCCAGGAGAAATAGCTCGTGGTATTTGAGAAGCGGATGGCTAGTCTGGCACCCGGATCCGGTGTGACGGTGTTGAGGTCGAAAGGACCGACAAAGTCGGCGTTGGGGGAGTCGGTGCCGATTCGTCCAAGTGCTGATACCGGAATAGTCTTAATCGGGGTGAAAGACATAGGCGTGTTGAGGTCAACGATATAGCCCAGCATCAACGTTCCAGCGTTGTCAACAAACGTGGCGTTAGTGTTGGCCCAGAAGGAAACACGCAAGGTGTTGATGTCATTGGTGAATTCAGGGAACACCAGCATATTGGAGGTTCCTTGCAGCTCGACGGAGTTGGTGCCGGAGTGGGCGGCAGCAGAAGTGTTGTGAACAGCAGGGAAATAGATGAAACCAATTTGATTGGTAAGTGGCGCGTCCCAGCAGTTGGAGAGCGGCATGAATTCCGTGGTGCCGATATAGTTGTCAAAGTTCTCCATCCATGGGGTGTCCTCAGAGATAGTGATGGGATCGCACTCCGTGAAGAAACCTACGGGTTCAGACATGATGGAAACCTCATCATCGCAAATCTTCTGTATCTTTACACTATAGGAGGAACTTGGTTGTAATCCTGTCACGTAAAGGGTGTTACCATTGACAGCGTAGGTTTCTGTGCTGGCACCAGTAAGATACACATAGAAACTTTCGTAAGAAAAACCGTCCCATGTGAGGGTGGCGCTGTTCGTGCTGATGTCGGTGACGGTGATGTCGGAAACAGGCATACAGTTGGGCAGAAGATCCACCAACACATTGTCGATGACGACGGAGTTGTTGCCGCCGTTGTTCACGCGGAACGCTAAATATTGGCCGTTACCGTTGTATCCGTTGCAATAGACGGTATGGTTTTCCCAAACATAAGTGCTGGATACTGGTATGGTGGCAATCGTTTCAAAGGTGCTGGCATCGTTCGGGTCAACCATTGCGCCCAGCTCCAGCGGTCCGGAGGAGAGGTCCTGTCTTCTGACATTGAGGTTGACCATCAAGGAGTTGACGGGGACATCAGGACTGAACATGGGCATCGTGGTGATGGTGTAGCAGTTCGGTGTGTAGTGGAAGTCCAGACAGTTGTTGCCGAAGTCTTCGGTGTTGACGTATGCGCGGTGGCTCCAGTCGGACTGCAGACGGGTCCAGCAGGGGACGAACACATCAAACACGCTGCCTCCGAGATTCGTCGTGGAACTGAACGTCTCGTAGTAAGGCAGGGTAGAAATACCGTTGCTAGTGCAGGAGGTTCTGAAAACGAGCGGGTTGGAGTGGTTGGATTCTTCGTCTTCGTCGCAGTTGGCTGTCACAAAGCATAAATAATCGGTATTGGGGATGAGGTTTTGAAGCGTGACAATCGTGGTGTCATAGACAATCACACCCGTCATGGTCTCTGCACCAATAGGACTGTAATAGACGTTCCAAGAGGTGGCTATGGCATTTTCCTGCCAGTGCAACGTAACCTCGTCTGATTGCACATCCAGTGCGGTCAGGAGGGAAGGACGGGCACAGGTGTTTCCGTTGATGGTGATGTTATCCACGGCTGCTGGCGGGTTAATGAAGAGGTAGTTGTCGTTAATCCAGTAGAAGACAATCTTTTTGGCTTGGCCGGATACGTTCGGGAGAACCAGATCGGCGTGGGACCATCCAGAATAGTCAGTCATGTTATCTAACAGGGCAGTGCCGGAGGGGACACCGCTGGTGGGCACGATGTCGTCGCCGTCCATCAGATAGACAGAGAAGTAGTCCCAGTTGTTTTCACCTTCCACCTTGAAGTCGAATTGGAGGTGGTATTCCATTAAGGAGTTGGGGAACTGCACGTTCATCGTGGCGTAGGAGTAAGACCACTCGCTACCGCTATAGTGGTTGGAGGTGCCCATGTTGTCGGAGATATACATGGAGCGGGAGGTCGTGGGGGTGTCTTCGGAATCCGGAAGACCGACGGCATCGCCAATCGCCCATTGAGAGGGACCGCTTCCTGAGATTTCAATTTCCGTGATTTCAGCAGCGTCATCGGCGAAAGTCTGGGAGTAGGGGAGCGGGAGAGAGGGACCCGGCGTGGTGAATTGTGCGACAGTGAGGGAATAGTTGTAGGTGTTGTCGTCACAAACCGCTCTTGCCGTCCAGGAATAGCTGGTGGAGGGAGAGAGGGTGTCGATATGGTAGGGGCCGTTATCCAGATACACATCGGAAACGAAAACCGTGTCGGTGGTGCCGGTGACCCAATAGAGGATTTCATACAACTGGTTTTCTTGTGCGCTCCAGAAGAAGTCTGCAGACGTGGAAGTGACGTTCAAGGTCTGGATCAAGCTGGGCGGGGCGCAAGGAGGAATCAAACTCACGGTGATGTCATCAATATTCCACGAGGTGCTGTAGTTGTTGGAGACGAAACGGATGGCAATGCGCCCTTGTTCGTTCATGGCCGGGATGAAATCATACGGACCGTAAAGCGAGGAACTGAGTCTGTCGAGGCTCTCGGTTTTGGGGTTGACCGTTTCTACAGCATGGAAGGTGGAGGGATCGTTGGCATCGGTGATGTATCCCACCTGAAGTGTTCCTGCTTGGGAAATGGCAACTGCCGTGGTGTTCGCGTAGAAGTTGAGTCTTAACGAGTTGAGTTGGTTGGAGAATTGGGGAAGAACCACGATGTTTTTTTCGTTATAGTTGCCTCTCAGCTCCAAAGAGTTGTAGCCGGAATGGCAAGCGGGCGGCCAGCCGCAGGTGATGAAGGGAGATCCATGGGCGATGGAAGTTTCTGCCGCATCCCAGCAGTTGGGCAGCGGAACGATGCCGTTGCCGCTGATGCTTTCGAAATCCTCAAACCAAAAACTGTCGTTTGCGATGGCGATGGGGTTGCATGTCGTGGCGAAAGAGAATGTGCTGGACCAACTGCTTTCCCCGGCATCGTCGCAGAGGGATTTGATGCGGACATGGTAGGTGGTGGCGGTCTGCAGCCCTGTTAAAGTCGTGGTGTTGCCCGTTACGGTGACGCTGTTGGCCGTGCTCCAGTCCTCGTCGTCCGCAATGTATTGGACGAGATAAGAGGTGGCTGTGTTATCGACCCAGGACAGTGAGGCACTCGTTGTGTAAACATCAGAAGCTGTGATATCGCTGGGCGGTATGCAGTTGGGCATTTCAAAGACTGTGACATCATCAAACAGGACGCCGCTTCCGAAGCTGTCTATGACATGGAAGGCGATATAGATATTCTGGCCGACATAGTTGCTCAAGTCGAGGTTGTAGTTGACGAATTCGAGGGAGTTATTTGGAAATTCTAAGGTGTCAACGGCTACAAACTGGGAGGTTTCATAGCCGCTGGTGGAGACTTCAACGGTCAATGTCGTATATTGCTGCGCGTATGAAGCGTAGTCCGCTGCATACCAGAAAGAGAGTATCTTATGACCACTGATGAGAAGTTCCGGAGTAATCAGGTAGCTGTTGTGGTATGGGTACGCGTAGTTAATATAGGCGGAGTAAGTGCCGCTGTGCGCAGTTGTTTGCGTGGTCCAAGCTGTCCACACTTCTTGCGGGCTGTTTGCAACGGTTAACCATCCCGTAGGAGGCATCATTCCGGACTCAAAACTCTCATCTAGAATGTTTTGCGAGAAACTAGACAAGGAGATTGACATGAGCAAAACTAAGAGTCGCAATGCCGTTTTTTTCATATTTATAGTGGTTTTTAAGGTATTAAAATAAGCAATATAATCAAACAGCAAAGATAGAAAATATTTGTACAATGGCCAGCCATCTTGCTTTTTTTTTTTTT
>ONCM01000049.1:15198-16078 GCA_900316305.1 uncultured Bacteroidales bacterium
TTTTTTTTTAACAATTGTTCATTATTTTTGGGTGGAATGTGGGGATTTGTGTAGTTGGTTTGTAACTTGTTGTGGGATAGGTTGTTGATGGTCTTGTCCTGCTCTTGCGGGTACGAGGTTCCGTTTGGCCGGAAGTTGCGTAGTGTTAACGTTTTTGTGTGGGGATTACGTAAAGGTTTGTTTTCGTTATATCCTGCTCTTGCGGGTACGAGGTTCCGTTTGGCCGGAAGTTGCGTGGTATTAATGTTTTTTGTGTGGATTACGTAAAGGTTTGTTTTCGTTATATCCTGCTCTTGCGGGTACGGGGTTCCGTTTGGCCGGAAGTTGCGTGGTGTTAACGTTTTTGTGTGGGGGACGTGAATGTTTGTTGTTTTCGGATTGGGGTGATGGCCAAACGGAATGGAGGGTGGGGTGATCGTTATATTTTGTGAGTCCGTTTGTGGGTGATCAGAACATTTATGGGTACAACGATTATGGGTGATTAGAACTATGATGGGCAAAACGAATGGGAGAAACAGAACGTGTAACCCACCTCCATTCCGTTTGGCTATCCTGAAAAATCGGAAAAGCTTGACCATAACGAAATCCACAACTAAACCGAAAAGGGGAACTACAACCAGCCAAACGGAATCCAGTACCCGCCAGAGCCCGTAACGAAAAAGGGGAACCGTCACGGTTCCCCTTGAACGTAGAGACGTGGTGTACCGCGTCTTTATTTCTTGACAAACGTCTTCGTCACCGCACCCTTGTCGGTGGTCACGCGGACGAAGTACATGCCGTTGGCGAGGCCGTTGACGTTAATGCGGGTCGGGTTGTCGATGACGTTGACCGTGTTGATCAATTTGCCATAGACGTCGAAGACCTCCATGTTCGTCACGTT
>ONCM01000007.1 GCA_900316305.1 uncultured Bacteroidales bacterium
CGACGACATCTCCGCATACGACCTGATTCTGAAAAACAAGGAACGCCTGTTGAGTTTCGATGAGCCGACACGATTCATCTTCTCCCATTCCGCCTTGCGTGAAGGCTGGGACAACCCCAATGTGTTCCAAATCTGCACCTTGCGCCATGCCAATTCCAGTACCGCCAAGCGGCAGGAGGTGGGCCGCGGTCTGCGTATCTGTGTCGATAACGACGGCAACCGCATGGACAAGGAACGTTTGGGCGATGCCGTACACGACACCAACAAACTGACCGTCATCGCCAACGAGAATTACAGCTCTTTTGTCGATGCCTTGCAGAAAGAGACCAAAGACACTTTGCGCGAACGTCCGACACAGGCCACGGTCGATTACTTCAAAGGGGTTACCGTCAAAGTGGGTGAGGAGAAACACACCATTTCGGAGCAAGAGGCTGCCAGTATCGTAAGTTATTTGTACGACAACGACTATATTGACGAGAAGGGCAACATCCTGCAAGACTATCACACTGACATGGATAAGGGTACTTTGGCCCCGATGAGCAAGAAACTGCAACCCATTGAGGAGCAGGTGCACAAACTGATCCAAAGTATCTTTGACCCGGCCGCTTTGGAAGACATGGTGGAAGATGCCAATGGCAAAGCAGAAGTGGTGAACGAGCGTTTGAACGACAATGCCGAGAAGAAAGAATTCAAGGCCTTGTGGAACGAAATCAACCACCGCTATGTCTATACGGTGCATTACGACAGCGAAGAACTGATTCAGAAAGCCATTGCCGCCATTGACAGCGAGTTGAATGTCACGCAGTTGAAGTATGTAGTGACCACAGGCACGCAAGGCGAAGACGAGTTGGAATTCACCGGTGAGCAAAGCACCCGTACAAAGGAAATGCGTGATGTGTCAACCAGCAATGTGCCATACGACTTGGTGGGCGACATCGCCAAAGCAGCCACATTGACCCGCCGCACGGTAACCCGCATTCTGAAAGGAATCCAGCGGTCGAAGTTGTACATGTTCAAGAACAACCCCGAGGAGTTCATCCGCAAGGTAAGCCATATCATCCGCGAGCAAAAAGCCACGATGATTGTGGAGCACATCAGCTACAACCGCACGGAAAACCAATACGATTCCGACATCTTCACCAAGGAGAAGAGCCGCCAAACGGTGGATAAAGCCTACGAGGCCAAGAAGCACATTCTCGATTATGTATTCCCCGATAGCCAAGGTGAGCGCACTTTTGCTGAAGATTTGGACAAAGCGGAAGAAGTGTGTGTCTATGCCAAACTGCCGAGATCTTTCCAGATCCCAACACCTGTGGGCAATTACGCCCCAGACTGGGCTATTGCCTTCAACGATAAAATGGGCATAAAACACGTATTCTTCATTGCCGAGACCAAAGGCTCTATGGATTCAATGCAGTTGAAAGGCGTGGAAAAGGCAAAGATTGACTGTGCCAAGAAGCTGTTCGACCGTTTGAGCGATGGTCGGGTACGATACGGTATGGTGGACAGCTATGCGGCACTAATGGAATTGGTGAGATAGTAAAGATAACTAATCGTAAAAGATGACAATCTGACACATCCGCACGACAACTCTCCTTCGCGATATTTTTTGTACTTTTGCACCTTATTATAGAACAGTGGAAAAATAATCGAGCTATCCTTTAGATATGAAAAAGAAACGTTGGGTGCTTGTAGTTGCACTTTTTGCTATCGCCATCCCGCTCTGGGCCATCGTGAGCGGACAGTCTTTGACCAACAAGCTCAAGGACCTTTGTACAGAGTTGCGGATGACCTGCCAGCAGCGTTCAAAGGCGCAGCGTAGTTTTGACGAGGATTACGAACGCCAGCATCAAAAGATGCTCGATGTCATCAACAAGTCCAATGACCTCTCCATCCTGCTTTATACCCAGGAGCAGAACATGACTTTCGATCTGACATACGCATTGAAAAAGGTTTCTTCTGAATACAAGGACTTCAGCAAGGATCGACGCCCGTATGACCACATCGTAAACGAGCTGAACATCGAGATCGACCGCTATGGCCGTCTTATCGAGGCGCTTCGCCGGCTCCCTCCGATGATGGAGGAGATAGAGGAGGAAATTGTGCCCGACAGTCTGCTGTATCACAACGATACGTTGGACCGGCAGGTGTCCAATAACGCTTCCACATTGGAAAACAAGGTCATCGAATGCGCCTTCCACCACGACACGCATGAGGCCCCCTTGATGTTGGACGAAGGTGGACAATTTTATCGCGATTCTTGTATCCAGTATGCTTCTGAGATCCTGAAAATGTATGCCGATAACCGCGCTACTGTGATTGCCGACAGTTCCCATTATCAGGAAGCCTATCTGCGCATGAAGGAGGCCAACGACTACGCCCAGTTCCGCTATCGCGAATTGGAGAAATATGTGTTTTCGGAAGGACAAACCCCTTTCTTGGACATCATGGCCAATCCAAAGTACTATTGGAACAAAACCCTGGCAGACTTGCAGGGACAGTACGATTTCTCGGAGGTGGGTGGCGGTGATCAGCCCGAGGATTCTGCGTCTGTGGATGAGAACAATTCCGAGAATCATAGCATGTTGGATGATCTTTCCAGCAAGGGCGAGAATGCCTTCTTGGTGGTTGGTTGCATCATCCAGCTCGTGGTGTTGGCCTTCTTCTGGCTCATTTCTTTGTTGGTTCTTTGGCTGATTCAGCGCTTTTCCAAGAAAAAACGCTTCATCCATCCCAAAAAGCTGCCGTTGCTGGCCGCTTTGGGAGGCACGGTGCTGTATGTCGTGGTGTTCAGCTTCCTGTGGACGGGTGACGAATATTTCCAGTTGGGGGTGAAGCATATCAACACCTTCCTTTGGCTGCTGGTGGCCATCTGCGGCTCCATGTTGCTGCGGGTGAAACCGGAGCAGATCCGGCACAGTCTGATGCTCTATATCCCCACCTTCCTGATCGCGCTGATGATCATTGCCTGCCGCATCATCTTCATGCCCGACAGAATGATGGTGATCCTTTTCCCGCCTGTTTTGGCGTTGATTGTGCTGCGGCAGCTCTTCTTCTGTATTCGGGAAATCGGGAAAGCCACGCCTATCGACTCCACGTTGGGCTGGATTTCGTTGCTTATCTATATCATTGCCTTCGGATTTGCTTTCGCGGGCTACACTTTTGTGGCTTTGCTCATTCTGGTTTGGTGGTATTTCCAGTTGGCTGTCCTGCTGACCATCGTCTGTATTTCGGATCTGTTAGACCGCTACAAAGAGCGTTGGTTGGACAAGCGCGTAGCGGCTATGCGTGAGCGCATCACCTATGTGGGCGGCACAGACCGCGAGTCGCTGCTCTTTGGCGCCACTTGGTTTTACGACCTCATCAAGCAGGTGGCCATCCCCGCCATGGTGTTTCTCTCCTTGCCGATGTGCATTCATTTGTCGCTGAACGTCTTTGACTTCAACGACCTCTTCGTGAAATTGTACTGCGACCCGTTTGTGCAGTTTGTGGACAAGAACGGGCAAGAGGCGCTGACCATTTCCGCCAGAAGCATCGTCAATCTGCTGGTGTTGTTCTATATTTTGCGTTACGTCAACCAGGCCATTCACACCATCTGGCGTTATGTGCGTTACATGACCTTCATGCATAAGCACAAACGCGACACCATCAGAGCCAATGAAATCAACCTTTCGCTCGCGAATAGCCTCATCAGCGTCTTGATTTGGTTTGCCTACGTGATTGTGGTGGTGGCAACCTGGAAAATGCCGGTCGGATCACTCACGCTGGTGGCCGGAGGTTTGTCGGCTGGTATCGGTATCGCTTTGAAGGACATCATCAACAACTTCATCTATGGCATCCAGTTGATGGGCGGACGTTTGCGTGTGGGCGACTGGATTGAGTGCGACGGAGTGCGGGGAAAAGTGGCATCCATCAACTACCAGTGCGTGCAGATGGAGACCTTGGACGGCACGGAGATGTCGTTCCTCAACGCCACGCTTTTCGGCAAGAACTTCACCAACCTTACCCGCAACAACTCCTACGAGTTTACCAAGATTATTGCGGGAGTGGCCTACGGAACCGACATCAAGAAGGTGCGTGAAGTGCTGGTGGAGGCCATGCAGCAAGTGCGCACGAAGGATCAATACGGTCGTGAAATTGTGGAGCCCAAGTACGGCATTAAAGTGGTTGTGGGCGATATGGCCGACAGCTCAGTCAACATTGCGGTGAAGCAGTATGTGCTGGTTCCCGAAAGAATCGGTTATGTGGATCGTTCGAAGGAGGTGATTTACGAGGCGCTCAACGCCGCTGGCATCACCATCCCGTTCCCGCAGTGCGATGTGCATTTGATCAAGGACGACACGGAAGGAAATCAGAAACTGTAACCGAGTCCGACACCGAGCACCGATTTGTATTGCATACGGTCTTTCGCGACGCCGTTTTTGTCGCTAATCAATGTGCCGTTGTAGAACTTCATGTTGGTACTGAAGGTCACATTCAGCACTTTGAGGAAATTGTAGGAGATGAGAAAGTCCCACTCCATGTCGAAACGGCCGAAATGGCGGTTTAGATTCGAATATTCGTAATACAACTCGTAGGGTTGGTCGGGGTAGGCCTCCTCAAACGCTTCCTTCATATTGAACCCTTTGCCTTGGTAGGGCGTGAAGAGCCACAGCGAGGAAACAATCGTCAGATTCTTGTATTTGTAGGCAATGGAGCCTTTGAGGGAGAGGCCGAATTCTGCCCGGTAGTTACGCCAATCAATTGCGGGATAGCCATCCTTATCCAGAACAATCTTGTAGGTACCGTATTTGATCTGCATTTCTTGACGGAAATCCTTGTATTCTTCAGGAACGGGTATCCCGGCTGCTTCCATGGCATCCAAATACTCTTTAGTGTATTTGTCGTTTGTGGCATCGCTCACGTACGCGGTGGTGATGGTTCCCGCGACGGGCGAGATATAGACGGAAAAGTCGCAGCCGCCGACCGATTTTTTCCAATCGATACCCAGTGATACTTCGGTCTTAGACGGACAGAGCCACTTGGAAATCACAGGGTCGTATTTTCCTTTTTTGTAATCGCGTCCAATGGCGTATTGGCTTTGGAAACTACCTAAAGCCGTCAAATACCAGCCTTTCTTGAACTCCCAACCCAATTTGGTGGCGAATTTGATGTCGTCGGACGACTTTTTGACCTGGTCGTCTTCCTGATCAATCCAGGTTATACCAAAGTCAGTGTCGAGGTTCGATTCCCAGGCAATATTATCCTTGTAGTAGAGCAGACGCAGTTTGGCGTACGTCAGCGCATTGGCGTTGTCGTGTCCGCCGCCTGTCCAGAAGATGAGGCTCGTGGCGCCTGCGTTCAGTCCCATGACACCGTCGAATTTCCAATTCTTTTTGACTGTATCTGCTTCTTGTTCAGTTGTTTGTGCTTTATCCTTTTGGGCAAACACCGCGGAAACGCTGAACAAGCAAAGGAGCATCAGAATATTGAAATTTCTCATAAATCAAAATTTGGTGCAAAAATACAGAATTCTTCATTCATAATTCATAATTCATAATTCATAATTCATAATTCTGCATTCTACATTCTGCATTCTACATTCTTCATTCTACATTAACCACGTATCCCACCTCCTTGAACCCAAACGCCTCCAGCTTCCCCTCCGGCAGTTCCAGCACGAGGCGACCGAAGCGGTCGATGTTGCGGATGATGGCGGTGATTTGCTGTCCGCCAATGATATACGGATGGGGTTCGTTGAGACGGTAAAGGTGTGCGAGGTAGTCGTCGCGGAGCTCTTGGGCGTGGTCGAGCGTCAGGAGTGGACGGCGTTCCTGCAGCACGTTGAGGTATTCGTCCAGAAGGGTGTCCACCTCGTAGCGGCGGCCGGTTTCGAGGAATAGCGAGGTGGGGTTCGGGATTCCCGACGGGAACGCTTCCTCGTTGATGTTGATGCCGATACCCGCTACGGTGAAGTCGAGGCGGTTGCCACAGACGGAGTGCTCGGTGAGGTCGCCGGCGAGCTTGCGGTCGTGGACGTACAGGTCGTTGGGCCACTTGATGAGGAGGTCGGGCACGATTTTGGCTAAGAACCGGCGCGTGGAGGTGGCGAACCAGAGGTTGAAGACGAACTGGTCGGCGGCGGCCAGCCCCGTTTCGAAGTATATGCTGGTCAGGATGTTGAGTCCGCGCGTGCTGTGCCATGTGTTGGTGCCCGCCCCGCGCCCAGCACGCTGGAAGTCGGTGTATAGGGCGTACAAATCGGGGAGTGGTGCGCCGTTGTGGCGATGCTCTCTTGCCATTTGCATCAGCATGCTGTTGGTTGAGGGTATGTCTTTTCCGAAATGTTTCATTGATGTTCGAACTGAACGGCAAAAATACTATTTTTGCAGCTTGAATTTGAAAGTTGAAAAAAGAGATATGAAAAAG
Source organism: uncultured Bacteroidales bacterium (assembly GCA_900316305.1). Lineage (GTDB taxonomy): Bacteria > Bacteroidota > Bacteroidia > Bacteroidales > WCHB1-69 > F23-D06. The sequence goes on from ONCM01000007.1 coordinate 6,409, forward strand.
TTGAGAATCCTTTTTGGAATGGTCGCACTGGCGGCTGTCATGTTCACCGCCTGCAAAGACGATTCGGGCGCGTATGTGGAACAATTATATACCAATACACAGTTGGAGACGGCTATCAAGGCTTGTCTGAGGACTTCTGCCGACTCGGCGGTCAACCATCTCTGCGTTCCCGACGGCTATTCCAGCTATAATGATTCGGCTTATCGGATCGACTATGCCGGCCTGGAAAGTTCGCTCTTCGACACCCTCCGTAATCATGATGCCGGTGATCTGTGCGATTCGCTGGTGATGTACACCAACCGTTTGGCCGAGAATTGCGGCGGCCAGCTGCTCCCGATCCTCAAGTCTGCCATTGACTCGCTGGAAATCATTGACCATCAGAAGCTGAAAAGTGGGGACGGAGCCATCACCCACTATTTCGAGCTCTTCGAGTACAATACCATCAAAGCTGCAATGCAGTCGCCGGTCTCCATCCGTATGAACCTCTTCCGTGTCAACGAGACTTGGACGGAGATGCTGCTTTTATACTATCTATTCTCTGATATTCCGTTGAATTTCGACATTCAGAACTATATCGTGGATAAGATGTTGGAAGGTATTTTTGAGGAAATGGAGATAGAGGAGGAGAATATCCGCACGGATCCCGAACACAGGACCGAGACGACGGAACCCCTGGCGGAATAACATCGAAATGGGGAACTGTAGAGACGCGGTGCACCACGTCTCTACAACGGAAACGACAATTAATAACATTAAAAAAATATCATTATGAGAAAAGACAAACTCTTCAACGGCAAAACGTTAGCGATTCTTTCCGGCGGCGGTGACACCCCGGCCATCAACTCCAGCATCGAGGCGGTGCGCAACCGCGCTTCCATGCTCGGCTTCCGCGTCTATGGCGTGCTGCGCGGCTGGAAAGGCCTCCTCGGCGACGGCGACATCGTTGACCTCACCAATATCCCCTACAACGGCCTCTACGGCGGCACCGCGCTGCTCTCCAGCCGTACCAACCCCTTCCCGAGCAAGAAGAGTCCCGAAGACCGCTCCCAACAGATCCTCCGCAACATCGAGCGCTACAAAATTGACGTGCTCGTGACCATCGGCGGCGACGATACCAACGGCGCGGCCAAGAAGATGTACGAGACATACGGCATCCCCGTCATCGGCTTCCCGAAGACCATCGACAACGACCTGCGTACCCGCACCTATCACCACTACAACGGCCAACAGTTCGAAACCGTGCTCTGCCCCGGCTTCCCGTCCGGCGCCATGGCCATCAAAAAACTGACGGCTAAGTTGCACACCACCAACGAGTCGCACCAACGTATCATGGTCCTCGAAGTCATGGGTCGCGATGCAGGTTGGCTTACCGGTACAGCCTCCTTCGGCGGCGCTCAGATGGCCTTGGTTCCCGAAGTCGAGATGACCAAGGAGCGCAAGGAATTCTTCTTCGAATCCGTGAAGGAGATGTACATGCGTTCTCCGAAACAAAGCCTCATCATCGCAGTTTCCGAGGGTGTTCGCTGGTGGGATGACGAGAAACAGGAACTCGGCATGGTGTATGCCAGCTCCGACCTCGATGAGTACGGTCATCCGCGCTTCGGCGGCGTGAGCGGCGTCATCGCTTCTGAGATCAACAAGCGTCTCGGCATCGAGGCTCGCGGCCAGATCTCCGGTTACATCCCGCGTTCCGGCAAATGCTACGAGTACGACCGCCGTCTGACCTCCACCCTGGCAGACAAGGTGGTTGACCTCTTGCTCCGCGAGGATTACGGCAAGATGCCCGTTTTGCGCGACATCGTCCCTTACGACGAACTCGAGGAATTCCACACCGATGCCATCGAGATGGGCAACATCGGCAACTTCCCGCTGCCCGCTGCCTACTACGATGCCAACAAGTTCAAATTCACGGATCAATACACCGATTTCCTGACGAACATCATCGGTGCCCCGTACCGCATGGAATTCACGCAGAACTTCCCGATTGTTATTCCGGAATAAATCTGTAGGGGCGTATCGCATACGCCCGTTGTGTGTTTCGCATACGCCCGTCATTGTGACGATTGTAGAGGCGAATAATTATTCGCCCCTACGAAACACGATAAAACAAAATCATCATGGCAGAATTCATCATCGAAGGCGGTCACCGCCTCCACGGCGAGATCACCCCGCAGGGCGCGAAGAACGAAGCCCTGCAGGTGCTCTCGGCCGTGCTGCTGACCGACGAGCCGGTCACCATTTCCAACATCCCGAACATCCTCGACACGCAGCGCTATCGCGAGATTTTGGCGTTGATGGGGGTGAAAATCACGGAAGTGGATGAGCATACGTTCACGTTCCAAGCGGAGGATGTCGATTTCGAGCAGCTGCGCACCGACGAGTTCTCGCGGCTATCGACCAAGATCCGCGCCTCCATTATGGTGCTCGGTCCGCTGTTGGGTCGCTACGGCAAAGCCTACTCCGGCAAGCCCGGCGGTGACCAGATCGGACGGCGCCCGCTGACCACTCACTTTGAGGGGCTGGAGAAGCTCGGGGCGGTAATTTCCACCTCGCCGGACGAGAAGTTCTTCGAGCTGGAAGCCAAGCAGTTGAAGGGCTGCTACATGCAGTTGAACGAGCCTTCTGTGACGGGTACCGCCAACATCGTGATGGCGGCAGTGCTGGCGGAAGGCGAAACCACTATCTTCAACGCTGCGTGCGAACCCTATCTGTATCAGCTTTGCACCATGCTCAACAATATGGGTGCGAAGATTTCCGGTATTGGCTCCAACCTGCTGAAGATTCAAGGTGTCAAGAAGTTGCACGGATGCACGCACCGCATCTTCCCCGACATGATCGAAGTGGGTAGTTTCATCGGAATGGCGGCGATGACCCAGTCGGAGCTGACCATCAAGGATTGCGCCTGCGACCATCTCGGACTGATTCCTTACACCTTTGGGAAGATGGGCGTGCAGTTCGAGCGGAAGGGCGATGATCTTATTGTCCACGGGCAGGAACCGTACAGCATCTACTCCGACCCGCGCGAGGCCTCCATCCTGACCATCGCCGACGCTCCGTGGCCGGGATTCACCCCCGACCTCATCAGCATCGCCCTCGTGACAGCCATCCAGGCCAAGGGCAGCGTGCTGATTCACCAGAAAATGTTCGAGAGCCGTCTCTTTTTCGTTGATATGCTGCAGTCAATGGGCGCACAGATCGTGTTGTGCGACCCGCACCGCGCCATCGTGGTCGGCCTTGCACGTGAAAAACGACTGAGAGCCACCAAGATGTCCTCCCCCGACATCCGCGCCGGCATCGCGCTGCTCATCGCGGCCATGAGCGCCGAAGGCAAGAGCGTGATCCAGAACGTTGAGCAGATCGACCGCGGCTACGAGCACATTGTGGAGCGGCTGAACGCGCTGGGGGCGAAGATCGAACGGGTGTCCCAATTATGAATGTTGAATTATGAATTATGAATGAGCCCGGACGGACGCTGTGAGATGTGTCCGCCCGGACTTTTTTTTCACCACTAAAAAACCTATCAAAAATGAAAATCGCGAAATTCAACTTTGCATTGGCAGCCACTTTCACCCTTTTGATGTTTGCCGGCTGCACGAACAACAAAACCCAAACACAGGAACCGGCTCAGGAATAAACCTGATTGCTTCCTCGTCACGGACAACGGGTGCGTTACTCGAAGTTTTTCAAGCGTCAGGATTTCCCGGAATAATAGATAACCCCATTCTCGCTGACATACGCCCACAGTTGCGCGTAAAAGTCGTTTTGGCAAAGGGTGGCGCTGTTGCCCACGATGATGAGCTTCATCCGGGCGCGCGTGATGGCGACGTTCATCCGGCGCAGGTCCTTGAGAAATCCGATGGCGCCGCGCTCGTTGTCGCGCACCATACTGATGAGGATGACATCGCGCTCCTGCCCTTGGAAGCCGTCCACGGTGTTGACGGTGATGTGGCTGTGGATGGGCGCCAGCGTGCGGCTGCGTCCCACAAGTTTGCGCAACAGGGCTACCTGGGCCTTGTATGGGGAGATGACCCCGTAGGTGGTGCTCTTGAAGAGCTCGGGATCAATGGCCGTCTGCCGGATGTAGTCCTTGAGGACTTGCATCACCAACGCGGCCTCGTCGTGGTTGGAACGGCTCTGCGAGGCACTGAGACGCTCGGCAAAATGGCTGCCGGCCGTGTCCAGCCACACCAACGGCGCGTCCCAGTCGGCGAGCGTGCGGTTGGCCACCTCGGGCGCCGCCTTGAGCCGTCCTTCGTAGAACCACTGCGAGGAGAACCCCATAATCTGACGGTTCATCCGGTATTGGGTGTCCAACAGCGTGACACACGAGGGCTTGGATAACACCACCTTCTGCATCAGCGTGTCAGACAGACCGCCGCGTGCCGCCTCCGGGCATTGGATGGTAGGGGGTAGTTGCTGGTGGTCGCCGGCGAACACCACCCGATCGGCGCGCAGGATAGCGGCCCAGCAGGCAGCCTCTATGGATTGGGTGGCCTCGTCGATGAAAAGCGTGCCGAAACGGTATCCCCCAAGCAGCCGATGTGCGCTGCCGACGAGGGTGCTGGCAATCACTTCTGCCTCCTGCAATACCTCTTCGTGTATTTTCACTTCCAACTCGTCACGGCGTTTCTGGAGACGCCGCAGGCGGTTGGCGCGCCGGCTTGAGGGCTCCTCTCCTGCATAGATGTCGCGGATGAGCTTGCGTACACCCCACAACTCTGGATAGTCAGGATGGGCGGCATACTGCCGTTCGTATGTGTGTTCCATCAGTGGACGGCTGATGCGCAGGGGATTGCCGATGCGAACCACACGCACCCCCCGTTCGATGAGTTTCTCGCAGATCCAATCCACCGCGGCATTGCTTGGGGCAGATACCAACACCCGCGGCTCACGACGCACCGTCTCGATGATGGCCTCCACCAATGTGGTGGTCTTGCCAGTGCCGGGGGGACCGTGAACCACCGCCACCTCGCGCGCCTCCAAGATGCGCTGCACGGCCTCGTTCTGGCTCGGATTGAGGTGAGGGAAGACCATCCGGGGCAAGGTGCGGAAAGTGGGCTCCTGCATGCCGATGAGCGTCTCCCGCAAATGGACCATCTTTTCACTCTCTATGCTTATAGCCTTCTGCAAGGCCTCCTCCATCACCTGGTAAGTGGTGTCGTCGAAAGCAATACGCACGCCCACATCGTCATGTTCTGCCATGCGTCGCAACTGAAATGCGGTATCCGGGACATCGAGCGCCAGCTGCATGACACGTCCCTCCACACGCTGCACCGTTGCGCCGGAGACAAGCGTTTCCACAGGATGCTTCCCGCTTTTGTCACGGCGGAAAAAAGAGACGCACTTACCCGGCTCGAACTCACTGTCAGGGCTGACAGCAAAATCGGCAGTATATTCCACCTCCAAGACACACTGGTTCAAGGCATTGTAGAAAGACTTGCCCAAACGCACAGGAAACCAGCAACGGCTGTTGAGATGGCCGTGCTGCAGAGAGGCTTGGAAGGAGTTTTCCAAGTCCTGCTGGTCGTATGCTTTCTCCAAGGAGATCAGCCGCAGCTGTTTTTGCAGGGATTCAACGGATTTCATCAATAAATACGGATGTTCCCGACAATCTTACCACAGAATAAGACCTGTTTTAGGCAGAATCAACAGAGCCGCGGCTCTATTTCTCCCAGCAGGTCACGACAGGATGGAGAATGAGGCCGACATACGTATAATCGAGGCCGGCAGCGTCATAATAGTTCAATGACGAGCAGCTGCCGGTGGTGGAGACGGTGTCGCGGTAATAGGTTTTCTCCTGCGGAAGGGCGGGCCCTGACTTGAGATAGATGGGTTGTCCGGCGGCGTTCCACAGCGCGGAATCCACCACTTCGTTCTCGAGATCATAGGCGCAGGTACAGTCCACATAGTTGGTGCAGCCTGTCACAAAGAGGGCGAAAAAGGTCAAAACACAGACGGATGTGATAATTTTCTTCATATCTCGGATGTTTAAAACAACGGCAAAAATACATTTTTTAGTCAAGCCTAAGATGTTTCCGAAAAAATCGTATTTTCGCCATGCTAAAAATACACCAATGAGTCACGGAAAAAACATCTGCAAGGCTTTAACCCTCAAAACACTAACCTCTTTAACCATTAACCGTTAACCCTTAACCCTTAAACTCTAAACTCTAAACCATAAACCATAAACCATAATGATCACCGGCATCATCACCACCCTGAACGAATCCAAGAACATCGAGGCATGCGTGCGCTCGCTGCAGCGCGTGTGCGACGAGGTCATCGTCACCGACTCCTGCAGCACCGACAACACCGTCGAGCTGGCGGAGAAGGCCGGCGCGCGCGTGTTTGTGCACCCCTACATCGGCGACGGGCCGCAGAAGAACCTCCCGCTGGAGCACGCCAAGAACGAGTGGGTGCTCAGTCTCGATGCCGACGAACGGCTCACCGACGAACTCGTGGCGGCCATCCAACAGCTGGATTTGGAACATACACCCTACGACGGTTTCGCCATCCGGCGGCGCAACTACATCGGCGAGCGGTGGGTGAAGGCCTGCAATTGGTATCCCGACTGGCTGGTGCGACTTTACCGCAAGGACAAGCTGCGGTTCCTCGACCGCAAGCAGCACGCCTTCGTGCCGGAAAAGAACACGAAACGGCTCAAAGCCGACATCATCCACTACCGCTACAAGAACTACGACAGTCTGTTTGCAAAGCCGGAGCGCAACTACAGTTCACGGGGCGCGAAAATCCTCTATCTGCAGGGTAAAAAGGCGAACGCTTTTTCGCCCTTTTTCCACGGCTTGGCAGCTTTTATCAGCAACTACTTCTTCCGTGGCGGCATCCTCGGTGGCCTCGACGGCTACGTCCTCTCCCGTGCCGTCGCCCACAACAGCTTCCTCAAGTACGCGAAACTGTTGGAATATCAGCGGGATAAGTCCGTGAGAGATGCAGAGGACTGGGACTCGGTGTGGTAGTTAGTAATTAGCAGTTAGTAGTTGCAGGGGTGGTACTTTTGTTTACTTTAACCATTGAATTTTGAAACCTGAATTTTGAAACCAGAAACCAGATAAAGAGGGGAGCAAGTTCATTTCACTAGTGATACGTATATTCCCCAAAAAACTGCTAACTTCTAACTAAAAAAATTGTATTTTCGCGCCGTAATTTTTGAAATAATGAAAAGTAGAATCATACGGTTTTTAGCAGTAGCTTTGTTTTGTGCTTTTATGGCACAAGATGTTGCTGCACAGCGGTTTATTGGTTCCGTGGTGGCGGGGTGCAACTTCTCCCAGATTGAGGGTGACAACATACATGGTTTCACCAAAGTGGGCTTCAACGGCGGTTTGGGACTGACACTTCCCGTCAACCAGAAGCAGACATGGTTGGTTTCGATTGAACTGCTGTATTCGATGAAGGGCTCTGTGAAGAAATACCCCAAGGAAGGCTATTTTGACACATTGGTCTATGCCCCTACCATGTATGAGAATGTGGATCGTTCGGTGCCCTTCGATCCGAAAACCAAGTGCAATATTTCCCTTGACTATGTGGAGATTCCCGTGTTGATTCACTATGAAGACCGTTATTCTGGATGCACATTCGGTCTGGGTTTCTCTTGGGGGCGTCTGGTGCGCGCGCATGAAGTGTATTACGGCTTCACCCGCAAGATTGATGCCCGTTCTGGCACATACAAGAAGAACGACTGGTCGGTTATCGCCGATTTTAATGTCCGGCTGTACAAGAATCTGAACTTGAACATTCGTTGGCAGTATTCGATGGTGCCGATCCGTGTTCAGCGTTTCGATTATCAGCTTTCTGACCCGGATCATTCTATTCTGTCTGAAACGAATAAATATTTCAACCATGTGATTTCCACACGGTTAATATATTATATCAACGAAAAGTTTTACGAGAACACGCGTGTCAACAAGTATGGCCAGCGAATGGGCGTCAAATGGTTGCGCGAAGTTCCTGAATATAACAATTGATTATGAAGAAAACTCTGATTATATGTGTGTTGCTGGCTTGTATGGGATTGGTTTTCCGTCAGTGCAAGCCCTTGGACCTCACTGCCGATTACAAAGACATCTCCATCTCGTATGGGATTTTGAATGTCAAGGATAACGTCCATTATTTCAAAGTTTATCGTGGTTTTATCACTGACGATAACTCCTACGTGGCAGCTTCCGAATGGGACAATATCTACTATCCGGTGGATTCGATAGAAGTCCGTCTGGAGGAGTACAATAACGGCAAGATCACGCGCAGTGCCGTGCTGGACACCACGACCGCCATTCCCAAGGAGGAGGGCGCCTTCCACAACCCGAAACAGCTGCTCTATTATTCGAATTGGAAGTTGGATCCTGAGCGGGTCTATCGCCTTGTTATCCATCGAAATAGCACAGGTGAGGAGGTCTATGCCGAGACGGTGATGGTGCACGATTTCGGCATCAAGCGTCCGATGGTCACCTGGAACATGAACCTCAATCAGCCGTACAAGATGATTTTCTATTCGGCGGAGAATGCGGCCATGTATGACGTTTACCTCACGTTTTACTACATTGAGGTGGACAAGGGAACGGGGGCGATCGAACATAAGAAGATTTCGCGGAAACTTAACGGGGATTACATCCGTGCGACTTCCACGGATGAGGTGATTTTCATGGGATTCACTCCGGAATCCTTCTTCAACACCATTATTCAAGGAATTGAAACGAACGACCGTGTGACCCGCTATATCGATTCGATTGAAGGTCAACCGTATTATTGTATGCGTCTGACTGTTTGGGCTGCAAACCAGAACTATCTGACATACAGGGAGGTGGCGACGCCGAGCAGCAGTATCGTGCAGAACAACTTGGAATACACCAACTTTATCTCTGAAGATGGGAGCGCCTACGGATTGGTGGCGTCACGTAATTATGCTTACAAAGATTTGACCATGGATAATACGACGGGCCACAATGAAGATACGCTGGTGCACAGCGCTCGTACCCGTCGGTTGAACTTCGACTATTACCGGTATTCTCCGGAATTTCCCAGTAATGATAGGGGATTGAGACGATGAACATGATGTGGACTTTCATAATCAGATTGCTGCTTGCGACGATTTTCGGGGCACTGATCGGTCTGGAGCGTGAGTATCACGCGAAGGAGGCGGGTGTGCGTACGCATCTGTTGGTCGCGCTGGGCTCCTGTCTCTTCATGATTCTCTCCATCTATGGCTTTGACGCCTTTCTGGATCACGACAACGTCAGTTTCGATCCGTCACGTATTGCCTCCCAGGTGGTTACGGGTATCGGTTTCATCGGTGCGGGCACCATTATCCTGCATAAGCAGGCGGTGCGCGGACTGACAACCGCCGCCGGCGTCTGGGTGACTGCCGCTATCGGACTCGCGTGCGGTAATGGCATGTACATCCTTGCCGGAGTGACCACCGTCACTGTGCTCAGTTCATTAGGACTTATCAACCTTTATTTGCCCTCTCTCTCCCAACGGGAACGCCAGATCACCTTTCTGGCGGAGGATTACAATGTCCTGACCGACATTTTGGAAAATCTCCGAAAGGAAAAAATCATCGTGCTGAACTACGAAATGCGTAAGGATGCGGAAGAAAACAATGGCAAAATGCTGATTGTCTTGAAGATAAGAATGAAAAGATACGACACCATCGAAAGCATGACCTCAATCCTGAAGAATTTTGAGAAGGTAGAACTGGTGCAAATTGCGTAAGTTCAACGGTCAATAGTCAATGGTCAATGGTCAACGGTCAATTGATAAATTTTTAAGTATTTTCCCCCGACTATTTCCGGTGAGCAGATTCCCATCGCGTTATTTCGAATTGTTTCAGCATGGAACTGCTCGATGTTATCCAGCATAAATTCCAATTTTTCAATTAATTGTGTTTCGTCTTTGGGGGCGATGAGGATGGCGTTGTCCTTGTTGGCGATTTCCGGGATACCGCCCACGGTGGTGGCGATGGCCGGGGTGCCCGTGCAGAACGATTCCAGCAGGACACACGGTTGGTTCTCATAGTTCGAGAACATCAGGAAAAAGTCGGAATTTTGCAGCAGCGAAGCAATCTCGGCCGAAGTTTTGCGTCCCAGGAAGTGGACGATGGAGTCTAGTCCGCGCTCCCGCACGTATGTCTCCGCCAGAATATTCCGGAAGTCGTGTACAATATTGAGCTCGAAGTCGTTGCGGCGTTGGCTGAGCGCATCCATGGCTCGCAGGATGCCCATGATGTTCTTCGCGTCGTTGTCGAGGGTGGAGACGTGCAGAATCTGCTTTTTCGGCCGTGCCCCTGTCGGGGATTTCAGCGAAAAGATGTCGGGGTTGACCACGTTGCCGACCACCGTTTGCGGTTTTTTTGCGGCGGCGGGCACGGTGGCGGAAATGTTGCCCAGCAGGTTCTGCGACACGGCGGTGACGTGGCTGGCATGACGGTAGATGTAGCGCAAAGCCCATTTCGCATACCATCGGAGCGATTCTCTGTTCATGGGTTGGTAGATGGACCAATGTTCGCTGATTATCAGTGGAATATGATACTTTTTAGCAATTCGGGTGGCTACGATGCCGAGGGGTAGCGCCACATGCAGATGGATGAGGTCTGGCTTGCCGTATTTTTTTATAATGTTCTTGAATTCAGTTAGATAAGCATTGAATAGCTCGTTCCTGTTTTGATAATGAACTGCGTGAAAATGGATGTTCTCAGGAACTGGTGGCTCAAAACCTTCAGCCGTGTGATGAAGGATAATCGATTCGGTGGCTTCTCCTACAGTCTCGATCTGCCGCAAGATGAAATTGCCGTTCAGCGGTCGTTCCGCATCGGGAAACCAAGAGGGGATATGTACTACTAACATGGGCGCTCCTTTCTTTTGAAAAGGGATAACGAACGAAGATTTTCCTTCAGCAAAACAAGGTCCTGCCGGGTGATGAGGAAGTCGTGCGGAGTGGCTTTCGTCTTGATAATGAAGCAGATCAGCGTATAGACGAAGGTGCAGGAGTAGGCGATGCTGGAAATGTGGCCGGCCACTTGCAGGGCTTGGACGGGATCCGTTTTGGACGTTCCGGCGAGCCAAGTGAATCCCAGTGCGAGCGTGACGCCCAACCCGATGAAGGAGCCGATGGCGTTGATGTAGAATTTGCCATGACCGGCAAAGTAATGGGAGAGTATGGAGAGGCAGGATAACGACACGATACCCGGCAACAGACTGTTAATCACGGGTTTGGAGTTGGCGTATTCGGGACCGAAAATGAATCCGAAGAAAGATGCCGGCAGCAGCCAAAGTGTTAATACGGCAATCAGGATGACAACCAGTACGAGCTTCAACAGTGAAAGCGTGAGCCGCTTGGTGTACTCCTCTTCTTGGCAGTTGGAGATTCGGGCGTACTCCACCACACAGATGCTCTTCGGGATAATCAAAACCGCCTCCGAAATCTTATTCCCTAAGTCGTAGATTCCAAGTGCTTTGTCGTTGATAAACCGTTGGATGAGGAAGTAGTTGGTACGGTAGGTGAGCAGTTGCGCCAAGTTCGCCAGCTGGGTCCAGCAACCGAGTTTCACCATCTCCCCGAACAGCTTCCAGATGCCGTTGTAATCGTGGAAATGGACCTTGCGGCGGATGTAGAAACAGCTGATGATGCAAGGCACCAGATACGAGATCAGGTAGAGTCGAAGGTAGAGGCGGATATGGATGCTCCAGCCGAGATGGTGGTGCACGAAGAGGGTCGCCCCCAGGAGGACAATCAACAAGACTGCTTGCGTAAGTTGCAGTAAGTTAAAAAGTTTTATGTTTTCTTTCCCCTGTATGATGCCAAGATGGATGAAATAGACGTTGAGGATGATGGAGGTGACGAAGGTGAAGAGGATGTATTCGTGCGGGACAAGGTTGAATCCGTCCAGCAGACACACGCCGACAGACGTGCTGACCAGCGTCCATGCGTACGAGAGGAGTAGCAGTTGCAGGTTGTCGCGCTGCGGGGTGAGATAGACAAGGGTGGAGCCGCCTACGAAGTTGCTGAGCACCTGTAGCAAGGTCAGACCGAGGATGACAATGGCAATAGTGCCAGTGCCTTCCGGTCCAAACTGGTTGGTGTTGATGATGATCACGGCAAACATGATGACCGTGGTCAGCAGTCGGTTCAAAAAAGTGCCCAGTATTTTTTCTGTCATTTTGTGACTGTTTATCGGAGCTTGATTTTGGCAGCAAAAATACGTAATTATCGGACACAAATCAAAAAAAATGTATTTTTGCCTTTTCATAAAACGAGTGTATTATGACAAGACAGATACCCGCTTCCGAGCTGCCGATGCAAGGCAACGGAGCCATTTACCATCTCAATTTGCGCCCCGAGGAACTGGCTGACAATGTCATCCTGGTGGGTGACCCCGGTCGTGTGCCAGTCATCTCTGGCATGTTCGACACAGTGGAGGTGTGCAAACAGAACCGTGAGCTGATAACACATACGGGTACCTATAAGACGAAACGTATCTCTGTGATTTCCACGGGGATGGGAACGGATAATATCGATATTGTGCTTACCGAACTGGATGCTTTGGCTAACGTTGACTTGGCCACCCGCACAGTTAAGGAGGAGCACCGCACCCTCAATCTGGTGCGTATCGGTACGTCCGGAGCGCTGGTCTCTGACATTGAGTGCGGCAGTTTTCTGACTTCAGCGTATGGTTTGGGCATTGACGGCATGTTGCGCTATTACGACACCGGCGACCTCATTTGTGAGGATGTGGTGGAGGCGTTTGTCCGTCACACGGATTGGAATGACAAACTTCCGTATCCCTATTGCACGCCAGCGTCATCAGAGCTGCTCACCCGCATTGCACACGACATGATAAAGGGTATCACCATCAGTGCGCCGGGATTTTTCGGTCCGCAGGGAAGATTTGTGCGTGCCAAATTGAAATATCCCGAGCTGAATCAGAAAATCGAGACCTTCTCATACGATGGGCTTCCGATTACCAATATGGAGATGGAGTGCTCGGCCATCTGCGGTCTCGGAGGACTCTTAGGTCATCGTCCGTTGACCGTCTGCCTGATCATCGCTAACCGCGTGACCGGCAAGTTCTTGGACGACTATCATGGTCGGATGGAGGAGCTGTGTAGGACGGTGTTGGAGAGGATATGACGATGAAACACGATGAAAAAACGATGAAACACGATGAAAAAACGATGAATGGACGATTAAAAGCGATGAAAAAATGAAAAAACTGTTACTTTTTGCGATATTTGTTGTGTTTGGTTATGCCACTGCTTTTGCGGAGGGGGAAACCTTTACGATATTGTACCTGATTCCTTTCGAATCAAGTAGTTACGAGTCGCCGTATGTGAAGGAGTGCGAAGATATGGAGAATGTGCGCTCTTATCAGCTAATGGGCTTCTGGAACGGGGCGCAGATGGCGTTGGAGGAGTACGATCGGCAAGGGGTGCACTTGAAGGTGATTGTCCGTGACATCACCAACAATGAGGCCACGTTGCGGCGTATTATGGAAAACACGGAATTGATGAACGAGGTGGACCTCATCATCGGACCGTTTTTCGGGAAAACGTTTGCCATAGCCGCAGGATATGCCAAGGAATACGGCATTCCCATCGTGAATCCCTTCTCCAGCCGTCAGGATTTCGTGTCCGGAAACGAGTACGTCTATAAGTTGATGCCTTCCCTGGAGGCGCGCCCTGCCATGATCTCGTTCTTGGCGCAGCAGTCTGGCGCTTTCCCGATCCTTATCTTTGGCGATACCCTTTCCCATGACAAGGAGATGGCAGCCTATTGCAAGTATTTCAAGGATAATAAGATAGCGTACGAGGTGATCCCCAATGCCACCACCGTGGTGAATCGTCTGCATAAGGGGAGTCCGCAATTTGTCGTTACCTTTTACGACAATCCTGCGCAGAATCTGATCATTTCAAGAAATCTGCTCTACAGCGAAAAGATAGACAATCTAACGTTTGTGGTGCCAGAAACTTGGTTGGAGTCCAAAACGTATGATATCGAGTATTATACCAAACTCAATTTGCATTTTTTCTCGAACTACTATGTTGATTTTGAGAATGAGATGACCAAAACGTTCATTTATGACTACACCCAGCGTTTCGGTGTGCCGCCTTCTTTGAAGAATTTCGCTTTCCAGGGGTACGATATCACCCGTTTCTTTGTGGAGTTCCTCCGCAATGGTAAGGACCTTGACCGGGTGAAGACCTCGCCGATTGCCTATCCGTTGTCATTTGACAAAAATCCGGACGGCGGATTTGAGAATGTGAATGTGCAGTTCTTGGAAGTAAAAGATAATGAGATAGTTCCAAGCCAATATTAACGTCCAATGCACACCTTTTTCGTCGATGTGATCCTGCCCTTGCCTTTGGAGGCGCGATTCACCTACCGGGTCCCGCAGGTGATGAACGGGCGGATTGCGTTCGGCATGAGGGTGATTGTCCCTTTCGGCAACAGCAAACTCTACGCCGCCATCGTGGAACGGGTGCATGAGGAGGCCCCTAAACAATTCAGTGTCAAGTATGTGCTGGACGTGATTGACGACCGGCCGGTGATTTCGGAGGCGCAATACCGTCTGTGGCAGTGGATGGCTGAGTATTACATGTGTACGATTGGGGAGGTGATGGCCGCCTCGCTGCCTTCCGCCCTGCGGCTCGCCAGTGAGACCAAGGTCAAAATCCATCCCGAATTCGACGGCGATGTCTCCGTGCTGACCCCCTACGAGCTCAATGTCGTGGAATTGCTGATCCATCGCGAGACCATGACGGTTGCGGAGGTCGGGAAAACGTTGCAGGTGGCCAAGGTGATGCCCATCATCAAATCCTTGGTAGATAAGCGTGCTGTAATCACCGATGAGGAAATTCGAAATCCATATAAGCCTAAGAAAGAGACGGTTATAAGTCTTGTGCCACCCTTTAATCAGGAGCCGGCTTTCATGGAGTTGCTCGACAAACTCAATGCGAAACCGAGTACCGCGCAGCAAGCCGACACGTTGCTGGCCTTCATGATGCAGACGCGCGAGGGCAACCGTTACCATTTTGACGCCGCCGTGCCCAAATCAAAGCTGGCCAAGGCGGAGAATGTCAGTCCGAGCAGTCTGCAGACCTTGATTAAGAAGGGTATTTTGAAGTCGGAGGAGCGTGTGGTGTCCCGTTTGGTGGACGTTACGATGGATTCCGCCGCAGAGGTGAGTCTTTCGGAACCACAAGAACATGCGTATCAGGAGATTAAGCAACGTTTCGAGCAGTTTCCCGTCACCTTGCTGCATGGTGTCACGGGCAGCGGCAAGACGGAGATATATATCAAACTGATTGATGAGGTGCTGAAGCAGGGCAAACAGGTACTCTATCTGCTGCCGGAAATTGCGCTCACCTCACAGATTGTCAATCGGTTGCGGAAATATTTCGGGGATAGGGTAGGGGTATATCACTCCCGTTTCAACGAATATGAGCGGGTGGAAATCTGGAACCGCGTGCTGAGCGGTGGGGAATACGAAGACACCTCCAAATACCAGCTGATTCTCGGTGCGCGTTCGGCTTTATTGCTGCCTTACAAGGATTTAGGGCTGGTGATTGTGGATGAGGAGCACGACAGTTCCTACAAGCAGATTGATCCAGCACCGCGCTATCATGCCCGCGACACGGCTGTGATGTTAGCACAGATCCATGGGGCGAAAACGTTGCTCGGAACTGCCACGCCATCGTTGGAGAGCTACTTCAACGTGCAGCTGCACAAGTTCGGGCTGGTAGAGCTGATGCAACGCTATGCAGATAGCAAGCTTCCTGATATTTATACCGTTAACATGAGTCTGGCCACCAAACGGAAAGAGGTGGAGGGTCTATTCTCTCACTTTCTGATTGAGCAGATGGCCATGGCCTTGGAACGTAAGGAGCAGATTATCCTGTTCCAGAACCGGCGCGGCTATGCGGTGCGCATGATCTGCCACACCTGCGAATCGATGCCCAAGTGCCAGTATTGTGATGTGACGCTGACTTACCATAAGAAGACCAATCTCTTGAAGTGCCACTACTGTGGTTATGCCATTGAGGTGCCGCGCGAGTGCCCGACTTGCCATAGTACCGATATTGAAATGAAAGGATTTGGTACAGAGCAGGTTGAGGATACGTTAGCGACCATCTTTCCTGAGGCGAGAATTGCTCGCATGGACTTGGACACCACCCGTTCGAAGAATGCTTACCAGCAGATTATCACCGATTTCGAACAGCATAAGACCGATATTCTGGTCGGGACGCAGATGGTGACCAAGGGTTTGGACTTCGACCGTGTGAGCGTAGTGGGCATTTTGAATGCGGATGCGCTGATTTCCTTCCCCGACTTTCGCGCTTTCGAACGGGCGTTCCAACTGCTGTCGCAGGTAAGCGGCCGTGCGGGTCGTCGGGAGGTGCCCGGCAAGGTCGTCATCCAGACCTTCCAGCCTAACCATCCTGCGTTGCGCTATGTCGAGTCCAACGACTTTATGGCCATGTACACCAGTCAGATTGAGGAACGGAAGCGTTTCCGTTTGCCTCCGATCACCCGTATGGTCAAGGTTACGCTGAAACATCCGGAAGAGCAGACCGTGTTGGCTGCCGCCGTGCAGTTGCAGAGCTTGTTGCGGGAGGTGTTCGCGGGCAACGTCATGGGACCGGCCGCGCCGCTGGTCTCCCGCATCCAAAACTACTTCCTGCAGGATTTCTGGATCAAGATGAATCGTGACCACACGCTTATGGCCAAGAAACAGCAGCTGTCGGAGGTGATCCGGCAGTTCAAGCAGATACCGATGTTTAAGAAAGTGAGAGTGGTGGTGAATGTGGATGCGTGATGCTTCAATAACCAATAACCAATAACCAATAACCGATAACCAATAACCATTATATAATATGAAGAAGATTTTTGTTTTTGTGATGCTTTGTGTGCTGACGGTGTTTCAGGCGCAGGCGGTGTTGAAGGAAAAGGATTTGCCGCAGACGTTGGGGGTGCTCCGGGCTGAGTTGGAGCAGTCGTACAACGAACAGCAGGCGATGATGGAGATGTACAAGAAACGCTATGTGGAGCAGCATACCAATTTGGTGCGGATGATGCAGAGCAACAATCAGATAGCGTTGATGCTCTATTCGCAGAATGCGGACTTCACCTTTGACATGGCATACGCCTGTCAGGCGGCCACGGAGCAGTATCGTAAGCTCAAGTCGCGGAGTATGCCCTACAACAAGATGAAGGAGCGGCTCAATGCGGAGATTGCTCGTTATGACGAACTGATCCAGACGCTGCTTAATCTGCCGCCGCGTCTGCTGCCCAACGGCGAGCTCGCCAAAGTTCCCGACTCCATCAAGGCGATGTTGCCCAAGGTGGTGCTCGACACCGCCCACAAGTCGCTTTACATGCTGGATGAGAAGGCGATGGAGGACCGCGCGGCTTGTCTGGAGTATGCCAACGCCATCCGAGACAACTATCTCCAGATGTTGGAGAACATTGAGCGCGACCAGGAACATTACGAGCGGGTAGCCAAGCGCGTGGGTGCGCTAAATGCTTACGCGTTAGAGAAATATGACCAAATTCAGAAGAGCATATTCGTCAATGCCAGTCAGAACTATTTCCAGACGCTTAAACGGTTCAAACGTAACCTCGCGGTGGCGAAAAAGGATGTGGATGACAAGTACAAACCGTTGGAGCATCGTTCCGAATGGCGCGGCCCGGTCATTTTCGGCATCAGCATTTTCATGTTGTTTTATATTTTGGTAGCCAGTCTGCTCAGCTATGTCATCATGCGATGGGTACTGCCACGGAAATGGCGTATCTTCTTCGCTGACAACAACAAACGGCCGTTCATTACCATTGCCTGCGGTGTGGCCATTTTCGCCATCTCCATCTATATCGCAAGCTTCTTCGTGACGCAGAACTTCGTGCTGATGGCCATTAGGATGATGATATTCTTCTCCTGGCTCGTGGAGGTTATTTTGGTGTCTTTGCTTATCCGTTTGAACGACAATCAGATACGTGCAGGTGTGAAATCGTATGTCCCATTCATCTGCATGGCCTTTGTGATTATTGTATTTCGTATCATTTTGATACCCAATAATTTGGTGAATCTTATCTATCCTCCCATCTTGTTGCTCTTTACGATTTGGCAGTTCATCGTCATGAAACGGCGTATCACCAAACTGCCTGACAGCGACATGATTTATACGGTGGTGTCGTTGATTGCGATGATTGTCTCCTGTGTGGCGGCATGGTTCGGCTATGTGCTGATGGCAGTCCAGATTATGGTATGGTGGACTATTCAATTGGCTGCCATCCAAACGCTTACCTGCTTCTACGACTTGGCTAAGCTCTACGAGTCTCGCCGCATCCCGAAGAAAATCGCCCGTGCGCGCGGGGAGGAGATCACTTCCAAGGCTGAGTTGCAAAAGGAGTACAAAAAACTGCAACCGAAGCTTGCCAAGGGCGAGTATATTGCGCAAACTTGGTTCTACGACTTCCTTTTCAAGGCTCTACTGCCCATTTTGGCCGTTCTGTCGGTGCCGGCCAGCATTTACTGGGCCGCCAATATCTTTGAGATGTCCTCACTCTGTCGTAAAGTTTTCGTCTATGTCTTCCTGAACAAGCCTGGCATTATCCAGCTCTCATTGTTCAAGATTTGCTTGGTACTGGAACTTTTCTTCCTTTTCCGCTACCTGAATTACGCCCTCAAGGCGTTCTATCAGATGCTCAGGAAGCGCAAACGGAAAAATGATGTTTCCACGATTATCGGGAATGCGACGTTGGCCAACAATGTCATCTCGATCTTGGTTTGGGGCTTTTACGTGATTTCGGCCATGATGATTCTGGAGGTTTCCGGCAAGGGCATTTCCATCGTGATGGCAGGTTTGGCCACCGGTCTTGGTTTTGCCATGAAGGACCTTCTGGAGAACTTCGTCTATGGTGTCATCCTGATGACCGGCCGTTTGCGTGTGGGCGACTATATCGAGTGCGACGGTGTGCAGGGCAAGGTGGAAAGCATCAACTACCAGAGCACGCAGATTGTGACGCTCGACGGTTGCGTGATTGCTTTCCAGAACGCCACCCTTTTCAGTAAGAATTTCAAGAATCTGACCCGCAACCACGGTTATGTACTGGTGAAGATTCCCGTGGGCGTGGCCTACGGCACGAATGTGGAGAAAGTGCGTAAGATGCTCATTAAGAGTCTTGAACCGCTGGCCGTGAAGAATGCTGCGGGCAAATATATTGTGGATACCAAGCAGGGATTTTCCGTCCTGTTCGACAATTTTGGCGAGAGCAGTGTGGATTTGTTCGTGGTCTGCTGGGCGCTCGTGGAGGAGAAGGCTGCTTTGGTGGCCAGAGTGAAGGAGGTGATTTACAATACGCTGAACAAGAACCATATAGAAATCCCGTTCCCGCAGCAGGATGTCTATGTGCGGCATTTGGAGATGCCAAAATATCGGTTCACCGATTACGATCAGGACGAGGAGGAGAAAAAAGAGGTGAAACGGAAAAAAAAGGAGTAGATGCTGGAGAAGCTCGGTCTTTTAGGTCTCTTTCTCGGCTGTCTGCTGTCGGCGACTGTCATCCCGTTCTCCTCTGAGGCGTTGGTGACGGGCGCATTGTTACTCGACTATTCGCCGTGGACGGTGATTCTGGTGGCGACGCTGGGCAACACCATCGGCGGCATGACCTGTTACCTGTTAGGTTGGCTGTGCAAGTGGTCGTGGATTGAACGTTTTTTGAAAGTGAAGGAGGAGACGATGGCCAACGCGCACCAGAAGGTGGAGAAATATGGCTCCTTTGCCGCGCTTCTCACGTGGCTGCCCATCATCGGCGATCCCATCGCCCTTGTCATGGGACTGATGCGTACCCGTGTGGTGCCGACCACTGTTTTCATGTTCATTGGCAAGGGGTTGCGGTATATGGCGGTGGCGGGGCTGATGACGGCAGTGGTTCGATAATGTAGAATGTAGAATGTAGAATGAAGAATGTAGAATGAAGAATAGAGAGACATATAAGATTGAGAAAGGGTTGGACTTGCGAATGGCGGGTGCGGCGACCGAAAACATTTTGGATTTCGTGTTGCCGGATCGGTTTTACGTTCGGCCGGGCGATTTTCGGTGGTTGATGCCGAAGTTGCTGGTGCAGGTCGGCGACCGAGTGAACGTGGGTGCGCCGCTGTTCTGCGACAAGCGGGACGAGCGCGTGCTTTTCGTCTCGCCTGTGACGGGCACGGTACGCGACATCGTGCGCGGGGAGAAACGCGTGATAGAGGCTGTGGTCATTGATCGGGATCCTGATGCACAGACAGAAGCTGCTGTTGAATTCGAAATGCCTGCCGATGGCGATACTGTTCGTAAGCAGCTGCTGCAGTACGGCTTATGGCCTTGTTTGCGGCAGCGTCCCTTCTCGGTGATCCCTAATCCTGACATCCGTCCGAAATCGGTTTTTATTCCCTGTTTCGACAGTAACCCGCTGGCCCCCGATTTCAACATCCTGATGCGCGGCAAGGAAGAGGATTTCCGGCACGGAATCCAGATGTTGAGGTTGGCATCGGGTAATGCTCCCACACATCTCTGCATGAAAGAAGGCGTTGATAACCAATCGTTTGAGAGTACAGAAAACGTTGAAAAGCACTACTTCAGCGGCCCGCATCCGGCTGGCAATGTCGGTACGCAGATTCACCGCATTGATCCAATTGACAAGGACGATGTGGTGTGGTATGTCGATCCGCAGGAGGTTGCCCGAATTGGCCGCTTCTTCCTCGAACACCGATTGGATTTCTCGAAAACTGCAGCGTTGACGGGACCTGCTATTAAAAACACGGGCTACTTCAACACGGTTTATGGCGCTGACCTTTCTGCTCTGCTGTCGGATAACCTCGCGCATGAGAACGTGCGTGTCATCAGCGGGAGTGTACTGAGCGGCAGTAAGTTGGAGATGTTTCCGGTGTTGGGTTTCCATGACCTGCAGATCACGGTCATCGACGAGGGCGGCAAACGAGAGGTTCTCGGCTGGCTGTTGCCGGGTTTCAAGAAATGGAGTCTGTCGCGCACTTTCCTTGCATGGCTTACTCCCAAGCGCACCTATAATGTCAACACTTCGCTGCATGGCGGTCGTCGCGCTGTCATGATGACGGATGTCTATGATAAAGTTTTTCCCTTCGACCTGATGCCGTTGCAGTTGCTCAAAGCCTGCGAAATCAAGGATATAGAGCAGATGGAGGCTCTCGGCATTTACGAAGTCGATAGCGAGGACTTCGCTCTCTGCGAGCTGGTCTGTCCTTCGAAAAAGGAGTGGCAGCGGATTGTGGAGGAGGCGATGCTCGAATTATGAGTTATGAATTATGAATGCTGAATTATGAATTATGAATATATTCCTTGAGCAGTCCCGAAGGGACAAAACGCGCGAAGCGCAATTAACCCCACACAAAGCAAAGCCGCAGTATGGGGCGAAGCGGTCTAATGCTCTGATAGATGCCATAGACACGTTCTTGCGGACGCCTGCGACGGTCACGGACGGGCGCTGCCACGTGCGCGATGCGGTCGATATGAAACGCATCATGATCACGGTGATGATTGCGTTGGCCCCCGCGTTGGTGTTTGGCTGGTGGAATGTGGGGTTTCAGCACTTCGATATGATTTATAATGGTGGTAGCATTGCAACTCGTTGGCAATGTCTCTGGTACGGCTTCCTGAAGTGGCTGCCGTTGGTCATCGTGACCTATGTCAGCGGCCTGGCGGTGGAGGTGCTCTTCGCGCAGATCCGTAAGGAGGAGGTGGCGGAAGGCTTCTTCGTCACGGGATTCCTTATCCCGATGATTATGCCGCCCGACGTGCCGCTGTGGATCGTTGCGGTGGCCACCGTGTTTGCGGTGCTCTTCGGCAAGGAGGTTTTCGGCGGCACGGGCTACAACTTCTTGAACCCTGCATTGTTAGCTCGTGCGTTCGTCTTCTTCGCCTACCCGTCGGTGATTTCCGGCGACCAGGTTTGGGTTTCCGGCGCCGATGCCGTCACGTGCGCGACTCCGTTATCTTTCGTCATGAACGGTCATCCCGAGGCGGTGCCTTTCACTTGGAATCTATTCATAGGCACCATTCCCGGCTGCATCGGGGAAACCTGCAAACTGGCCATCTTGCTTGGTGCGGCCATTCTCCTCTTCACGCAGGTGGCCGACTGGCGCATTATGCTCTCCGTCTTCACCGGCGGCTATTTGACAGCGGCTATCTTCCATGTCACAGGACTTTGTCCCGTCGAAGCCCATGA
This sequence comes from uncultured Bacteroidales bacterium, assembly GCA_900316305.1. Classification (GTDB taxonomy): domain Bacteria; phylum Bacteroidota; class Bacteroidia; order Bacteroidales; family WCHB1-69; genus F23-D06. The sequence goes on from ONCM01000007.1 coordinate 28,663, forward strand.
CCAACTGCTGATGGGCGGCTTTATGTTCGGTGCGGTCTTCATGGCCACCGACCCCGTCACCGCCGCGCACACCCGCGACGGCAAATACATCTATGGACTCCTCATCGGCATCCTCGCCATCCTCATCCGCACCCTCAACAAAGGCTATCCCGAAGGCATGATGCTCGCCATCCTGCTGATGAACATCTTCGCCCCGCTGATTGATTACTGCGTCATCCAAACCCATATAAAACGGAGGCAAAAGGCAATAGGTAACAATGATTATAATTAAATATTTTCCAAAAGGGCTGAAGGCCCGAAACGTGTCAACCCAGGGTGAGCGGTAGCGAGCCCTGGGACAATAACCCAGAAGAATGAAAAAATTCACCAACACCTACATCTTCCTCTACATCACCGCCTTAGTGGTCATCATCGCGGTGGTGCTCACTCTCGTGTCCACGGGGTTGAAGCCGCGCCGTGACAGGAACAAGCAAGCAGAGAAGTGCCAACAGATCCTGCGGGCGGCGGGTCACGACATCGACCGTTCGAAAGCTGTGGAAGCGTTCTCGCACCTTGCCGAGCCGCTGACCGACGATAATAAGCAGTATCGGGTGATTTGCTCCGATGGTACTTCCGGTATTGCCGTGCGTCTTGACGGCAAAGGCCTGTGGGGGCCGATTTGGGGCTACGCAGTGATTTCCGAGGACGGGCAGACGCTCAAAGGTGTCAGTTTCGACCATAAGTCGGAGACACCTGGTTTGGGGGCTAAGATCACCGAAGAGGCTTTCCTTAAATCTTTCGAAGGCAAGAAATTGTACGACAAGGACGGCAATTTCGTGTCGGTGAGGGTGCTGAAACCTGGAACTTCCGCTGAAATTGCCGAAGAAAACCGTGTGGATGCCATTTCCGGAGCCACATTGACATCCAAAGGAGTGGATGAAATGTTGAAGAACTTGGGTAGTGCAAAAGCTCAATAGGGCGCAAGCGAAAAAATGTTATTTTTGCACTTTCTTTTTTGAGTAAATAATATGTTGAATATTAAATAGTTGTATGGCAAAAAGTATATCGAAACTGAGAAATATAGGGATCGCGGCGCACATTGACGCCGGTAAAACCACCTGCTCGGAGCGTATCCTCTACTTCACGGGCGTGAACCGCAAGATAGGGGAGACCCACGACGGTCAGGCTACCATGGACTTCATGAAGCAGGAACAGGAACGTGGTATCACCATCGCCTCCGCTTCCATCACGGCGGAGTGGAAAGGTTATCAGATCAACCTGATAGACACTCCAGGTCACGTGGATTTCACCATCGAGGTGGAGCGTTCCCTGCGTGTCATCGACGGTATGGTGGCCGTTTTCTGTGCCGTGGGCGGTGTCGAGCCCCAGAGCGAGACCGTCTGGAATCAGGCCGACAAGTACCGCGTGCCGCGTATCGCGTTCGTCAACAAGATGGACCGCACCGGCGCGGATTTCCAAGAGGTTATCGGGCAGATGGAGAAGTACTTGGGTACCAACGCTGTGCCGATCCAAATCCCGATGGGTGCCGAGAGCGACTTCAAGGGCTGTATTGACCTCGTGAAGATGAAAGCGTTGACTTTCTCGGAGAAGGAGGTCTTCGAGGACGAGATTCCCGCCGAGTTCGCCGCTGCTGCCGAGGCTGCCCACAAGAACATCATCGAAAAGCTTGCTGACTTCGACGACGACATTGCCGATGCTTACCTCGAAGAGCGTGAAATCACGGAAGAGCAGATTCGCAAAGCCCTTCGCGAAACGACCATCAAGTTGCTGATTACTCCTGTGTTATGCGGTGCTGCTTATAAAAACAAGGGCATCCAGCCGCTGTTGGACGCCGTCATCGAATACCTCCCGTCACCTACGGACATTGGTGCCGTCATTGCCCACGATCCTTACGAGGAGGATAAGACTTATACACGTAATCCCTCTAATAACGAGACGTTTGCCGCCTTGGCGTTCAAGCTCATCAACGACCCGTACGTCGGTCAGCAAACCTTCATCCGCATTTTCAGCGGCAAGCTGACGAGCGGCATGAGCTTGTATAACACCAATAAGGACAAAAATGAGCGTGTGGGCCGCATTTTCCGCATCAAAGCTAAGGAACGTGAAGAGATTTCCGAGGCTGGCGCGGGCGAAATTGTGGCTCTCGTGGGTATGAAGTACACCCGCACTGGTGATACTTTGTGCGATGAGAAACAGCCCATCGTGTTGGAGTCCATCAACGTGCCGCCGGCCGTCATCGAGATGAAGGTGACCCCGATGGATACGAAAAACCGCGACAAACTCGGCGAGGCGCTGGCCAAGCTGTGCAACGAAGATCCCTCCTTCCACGCGCATTATGATGACGAGACGGAGGAGACCATTATCTCTGGTATGGGCGAATTGCACTTGGAGATTATCGTCGATCGTCTGAAGGACGAGTTCAAGGTGCCGATCGAGGTCGGTGCGCCGAGCGTCTCCTTCCGCGAGACTATCACGCAGGAGTACGAATGCAACTACAAGCACGTCAAGCAGACCGGCGGTCACGGACAGTTTGCCCACACGGTCATCCGTTTCGAGCCGAACCCTGGCAAGGGCTTCGAGTTCGTGGATATCACCAAGGGCGGTGTTGTGCCGCGTGAGTATATCCCCTCCATTGAGAAGGGTTTGCGTGCCGCGATGGAGAAGAGTCCGCTGGCGGGCTATCCTGTCGTGGACGTCCGCTGCGTGCTGGTCGATGGTACCTACCACCCGGTCGATTCCAGCGACATGGCTTTCCAACTCTGTGCCGCACAGTGTTTTAAGACCGCCTACAACAAGATGGCTCCTGTCTTGATGGAGCCCGTCATGAAGGTGGAAGTCAATACGCCGGACGAGTACATCGGCAATATCACCCGCGATATCACCAAGCGTCGCGGCCGTATCGAGAACATGCGCCGTTTCCGTAAAGGTTCGCAGAAGTTGGACGGTTTCATCCCGTTGATGGAGATGTTCGGCTATGCCACCGCATTGCGCAATGTCACCAGCGGTCGTGCCAACTACTCCATGGAATTCTATCAGTACATGCGGATGCCCGCCGCCAAGCAAGACGAGATTGTGGCGGAACGCCGGAAAGCCACCCAAGGATGATGAAAAAGTACCTCGGTCCGTTAAGCAAGGATAATCCCATCCTGGTGCAGACGCTGGGCGTATGTTCGGCGCTGGCGGTGACCGCGCAGCTGAGACCTGCGGTGGTCATGGCTCTCTCCGTGACCGTGGTATGTGCCTGTTCAAACTTCATCATCTCTCTGATCCGCAATACAATACCATCTCGCATCCGCATTATCGTGCAGCTGCTGGTGGTCTCCTTTTTCGTCATTCTGGTTGATTTGCTTCTGCAATCTTACCTCTACGATGTGAGTAAGATGCTCTCCGTTTTTGTCGGATTGATCATCACCAACTGCATCATCATGGGCCGTTTGGAGGCTTTTGCGCTGTCGCACAAGCCGTTGCCCTCGTTCATGGACGGGCTGATGAACGGTCTCGGTTATGGGCTGGTGCTCGTCGTGGTGGCCTTCTTCCGCGAACTTCTCGGCTCCGGCACCCTCTGGAACCATCAGGTCGTGCCTGACAGCTGGTACGCCGCCGGCTACCTCAACAACGGCCTGATGATCTTGCCGCCGATGGCACTGATTCTGATCGGGGTGATTGTTTGGGGGAAGAATAGAGTGACGGAGAAAAGAGGATGAGATGATGAGATGATACGATGAACAAGCGATGAAAGACGATGAATGATACGATGAATGATACGATGAATATATTCCCTGAGCAGACTCATTGACCAACCATCGCCTCTATTGGCACGGTGCTGTCCATCAGCCCGATGCGAGTGTCGGCTGTGTGGTGGTTGAGCCGGTGTATGTGAGTGAGGTTTCCTCGTAGCGACGGAACTTCAGGATGACGTCGTTAATCTGATTGAAAAAACGAATTATCGGCAATTATTCCGCTTTAGCGTTATTAGTTTTTGACGTTGCAAAACTACAAAATTGTTTTAATATCAAGAGGATATAAAATATAGTTCGCGCATGTCAGTAATTTATGTACCTTTGCCGCGTCTTTGAGCAGCTTCGAAGATGCAAGACGCGCGAAGCGCAAATTAACCCACACAAGCGAAGCGCACTGTGGGGCCATCAATAACCAATAACCTATAACCAATAATCAATAACCTTTATGCTTGATATCTTCATACGCTCCGTCTTCATCGACAACATGATCTTCGCCTACTTCTTGGGGATGTGCTCCTATCTGGCTGTCTCCAAGAACGTGAAGACGGCCTTCGGTTTAGGATTGGCGGTGTGCTTTGTGCTGACCGTTACTGTGCCTGTCAACTACTTGATAGACAAATACCTGTTGCGTGAAGGGGCGCTTACGTGGCTGGGTTCGCGGTTCGCGGATACGGACCTTTCCTTCCTTTCGCTGATCATCTTCATTGCGGTGATTGCAGGCATCGTACAGCTGTTGGAGATGGTCTTCGAGCGCTATCTGCCCGCACTGTACATGACGTTGGGTATCTTCCTGCCGCTGATTGCCGTCAACTGTGCCATCCTCGGCGGCTCGCTCTTCATGCAGGAGCGCAACTTCCCCACCGTGGCGCATAGTCTGTCCTACGCGCTCGGCTCGGGCATCGGTTGGCTGCTGGCTATCACCGCCTTCGCCGCTATCCGCGAACGGCTAAAGTACGCGAAAATCCCGCCCGCCCTGCAGGGCAACGGCATCGCGTACATCATCACCGGACTCCTGGGACTGGGCTTTATGGCATTCTTGGGAATGTAGAATGAAGAATGTAGAATGATGAATGCATTAACGATAATATCCGCCATCGTAATCTTCTTGGTAATCATCTGGTTACTGGTCGGGGTGTTGTTGTTTGCGCGGAAGAAGATGATTCCGGAGGGGTCGGTGAAGATCCGGATTAACGGGAAGCGGGAGATTGAGCATGAGCGCGGGTGTACGTTGTTGCAGGCGTTGGCGGACGGAAAGGTGTTTGTGCCGTCGGCGTGCGGCGGGGGCGGCTCTTGCGGTACCTGCCGCGGCAAGGTGCTTTCTGGCGGCGGGGAGATTCTGCCTACCGAGCTGGCGCATATCTCCCGCAAGGAGGCCGCCGAACATTACCGCCTCTTCTGCCAGGTGAAGGTGCGCGAGGACATGGACATCGAGATTCCCGAGAGCTTCTTCGGCATCAAAAAGTGGGAGTGCACCGTCATCTCCAACCACAATGTCGCCACTTTCATCAAGGAGCTGGTTTTGCAACTACCTGACGGTGAGGTCATGGACTTCCGCTCCGGTGGCTATATCCAGATCGACATTCCCGCCTGCACTGTCAATTTCGCCGATATGGATATTGAGGAACCTTACCGCGCCGACTGGCAGAAGATGGGACTTTTCGGTCTGCGGATGAAAAACGGAACGCAGACGGTGCGTGCCTATTCGATGGCCAATTACCCGGCGGAAAATGGTATCGTGATGCTCAACGTGCGCATCGCCACCCCGCCATTCAACCGCAAGAAAGGACGGATGGAGAAGGTCAACCCTGGCGTCGCCTCGTCGTACATCTACAGTCAGAAACCCGGTGATAAAGTCTTCGTGTCAGGACCTTACGGCGACTTCTTCGTGGAGGATACCGATCGCGAGATGATGTTCATCGGCGGCGGTGCGGGCATGGCGCCCATGCGCTCGCATATCTTTGACCAGTTCAAGGTGAAGAATACACAGCGGAAGACCACCTTCTGGTACGGCGGTCGCTCGCGCAAGGAACTTTTCTACATGGACGAGTTCGAACAGCTGGCTGCGGAGCACGACAACTTCACGTTTCACGTCGCCCTCTCCGACGCTTTGCCAGAGGATAACTGGACCGGTCCGACTGGCTTCATCCATGATGTGATTTACGAACAATATTTGAAGACACATCCTGCACCCGAGGATATCGAATACTATATCTGTGGTCCGCCCCTCATGCTGCAGGCCGTCCTGAAAATGCTTGATAACTTGGGTGTTGCATCTGAGATGGTGCATTATGATGATTTCGGGGGGAAATAATCGTTGTTGGATAAAATTGGGAAGGATGACACAACATGCCGGCCATCGTATTCTTTTGACCAGAAGATGATGTTAAAACCGTTTTTTTTCGTATTTTTGCCACCGAAATTTTTAACCTTTGTTTTTTAGATAATTGTTTGCAAATCAATATGAACAGAAGTGAAGTTGAAGAAAAAGTGAACGCTTTTTTGGTTGATGAACTGGAAATTGACGAGGAAAAGCTGAAGCCCGAAGCCTTATTGAAGGAACATTTGGGCATCGACAGCCTCGATTTTGTAGATATTGTGGTCATTGTGGAGAAACAGTTCGGGTTCAAGATCAAGCCCGAAGAGATGAAGACGGTGAAGACGTTGGACCAGTTCTACGATTATATCGCCTCCAAGGTGGCCTAATCCTTTTCGCATGGCGGCAGAACGGGCCTGGCGAGGCGGCACAGACGGTACGAAATGGATGCACAGGAACCTTGTGCGCATTGTACGGCATGTCCCCTTGCGACTGATGTACGGCTTCGTGGCCGTTTTTGTGGTACCGTTCTATTTTCTGTTCTCCAAAGGCTACAAGCCTATCTATCATTACTTTAACCAGAGGTTGGGATACCGTCCCGCCAAGGCTTTCTTTGGCGTGTATCGCAATTTCTGTCGTTTTTCGCAAGTCATCCTCGACCGTTTTTACATGTTTGGCGGTGGCAAGTTCGATGTCCAAGTCGAGAAATACCACCTCTATCAAGAGTTGGCGGAAGGGGAACCTGGATTCATGATCCTCAGCGCCCACGTCGGCAACTACGAGTTGGCTGGCTTTTCGCTGGTGGCCACGAAGAAACGTTTCAACGCCCTTGCCTTCGGGGAGGAGGCGGAGGCCATCATGGAAAACCGCGAACGGCTGTTTGCGGGGACGAATATCAACATCATCCCTGTTAAGGACGACCTCTCGCACCTCTTCGCCCTCAACAACGCCCTCGACAACGGCGAGAGCGTTAGCTTCCCGAGCGACCGACTGCTGGGCAATCAGCGGACGGTGACGTGCGAGTTCTTGGGTGCACCTGCTCATTTCCCGATGGGTCCATTCGCCCTCGCGGCACAGCGCGACCTGCCCGTCCTCACCGTGAATGTGATGAAGGAGTCGGCGAAACGCTACCGGGTGTACGTCAACCGGTTACAGAAGGAAGGCACGACCCGAGGAGAACGTATCAACGCCTACGTCCGCCAGTATGTGGAGCATCTGGAGGAGGTGCTGCGGAAGTATCCGGAGCAGTGGTTTAATTATTACGAATTCTGGGGCGATGAAAGAACGATGAAAGAACGATGAATGGGCGATGAATATACGATGAATATACGATGAATATACGATGAATATACGATGAATATACGATGAACATACGATGAACATACGATGAATATACGATGAATATACGATGAATATATGATGAATATACAGAGTGTTGACATACAGACCCTTTTGCCGCAGAGGCCGCCGATGGTGATGGTGGACCGGCTGGTTTCCGCTGATGAGAAGTCGGCGGAGACGGTGCTGGATATTCGTCAGGACAATATCTTCGTGGAAGACGGTGCGCTGAAGACGTTTGCGATCATCGAGAATATGGCACAGACCTGTGCCGCGCAGCTGGGGTATGCTGATCAATACATTCACGGCCATAATGACGTGAGAATCGGATATATAGGTTCTTTCAAAAAGATGAAGATCGTGGATGCCCCAAAGGTTGGGGAGACAGTTTTGACTCGTATTGTGGTGCTGGGAGAAGTGGGCGATTTGAAGTTAGTGTCCGCCGAATCCTTCGTGGAGGGACGTACCATTGCCACGGCTGAGTTAACCATTGCCCTCTCGGGAGAAAGGATAGAAGCATGATAGTGAAGAAAATAGGTGATAGTGTGATGACACCGCTGGGTTTCTCTTTGGAGGAGAATTTTCAGGCGGTGATGGGCGGACGCTCCGCATTACGGCGTTACGATTCACTGTGGAACCTGCCGTTTCCCTGTTTTGTGTCGCTGATTCCCGATGCGGCGCTGGAGACTGAATGGAAACAGGAGGTGAATGCGGCAGATTTCCCCTTTTTAACTACAAAATTTGAGAAAATAGCGCTGATTTCTGCTGTTAAAGCAGTGAAACAGAGTGGTATAGACCCAAAATCCGAGCGACTGGTCTTCATCCTCTCCTCCACCAAAGGCAACGTGGAATTGTTGGGTGATGAAAACTCTGATATGGAACGCGTTACGCCTGCCCATACGGCACAGCTCATTGCGGATTATTTCGGTAATCCCAATACGCCTATTACCGTTTCAAATGCTTGTATATCAGGTTTGTGTGCGCAGATTGAGGCGTTCCGTTGTCTGCAGTCCGGACAGTACGACACCGCTGTGGTGATTGGGGCCGACGTGCTGTCACCCTTTATCGTGGCGGGCTTCCAATCGTTGAAAGCATTGTCGGACGAGCAGTGTCGGCCGTTCAGCGCGAACCGCAAGGGCTTGAACCTCGGGGAGGCCGCTGCCGCCGTGGTCTATACGGTGGCCGACGACTCCGCCGACGGCTGGCGGATGCTGGCGGGTGCGGTGCGCAACGACGCGAACCACATCTCCGGACCGTCGCGCACGGGTGAGGGCAGCTACCGCGCACTGTGTTCCGTACTTAGCGATAGCAGTCTGACCGCCAATGATTTGGCTTGCCTGAACGTGCACGGGACCTCCACGATGTACAACGATGAGATGGAGTCCATCGCCATCAATCGCGCGGGATTGAATGCTGTTCCCGTGAACGCCATGAAGGGATACTACGGGCACACGCTTGGCGCCGCCGGTATCTTAGAAACCCTGCTCACTATGCGGGCTTTGGAGGAGGGCAAAGTGCCCGCTACCAGAGGTTTCGACGAGTTAGGAGTTACCAATCCTGTGTTGGTATCTTCCGAATCTATTGACACACAGAAGCATGCGTTTGTGAAATTGTTGTCTGGATTCGGCGGATGTAATGCCGCATCCGCATTTACTAATCCCAATCTGAAATGAACACGATGGTAAAACATACAGTTAAACTGACTCCTAACTACTTGGAAGTGAACGGAAATCGCGTGGCGGAGGCCGTTTCGGGCGAGTCGTTTTTGACGATGCTGTACCGCAAATATAACATGGACTACCCGAAATTCTTCAAGATGGACGTGCTGTGCAAGGTCGGGTTTGTCGCGTCGGAAATCTTGTTGGCGGAAGAGGGCACGGAGCGTTTCGTGCCGCGTGCCGACCGCGCGGTCATTCTCTTCAACCGCAACTCCTCGCTCAACGCCGACCGAACCTTCCAGAAGACGATTGCCGACCCTGCGGACTTCTACCCGTCGCCCTCCGTGTTCGTTTATACGCTGCCCAACATCGTCACCGGCGAGATCGCCATCCGCAACAAATACCACGGCGAAAGCAGTTTCATCCTCCTCCCCGAGAAATCGCAAGAGGCCATGAACCAGGCTATTGCCCGCGCCTTCATGGACGGCGAGACCACGAGCGTGCTCACCGGCTGGGTGGAGGCGGTGTCGGAAACAGATTTTGAGGCGGAGATGGAATTAAGAATTAAGAATTATGAATTATGAATTATGAATGAAGGTCGTAAAGCTTCCCAATATTATTAAAACATATTCATTGAGCAGCCTCGGAGAGGCAAAACGTGCGAAGCGCAATTAACCCCATACAAGCGGAACGCAGTGGAGCGCAGTGTGGGGCCAGAATATAAAACTAAAGTAATATGGAATTAATAGAAGAACTGAAATCCAAAATGATCGAGGCTCTGAACCTCGAAGAAATGACCCCCGCGGACATTGACGATAACGCGCCGTTGTTCGGCGATGAGGGTCTCGGACTCGACTCCATCGACGTGCTGGAGCTGATTGTGCTCCTGGAGCGCAACTACGGCATCAAGATCGCCGACCCGAAGCAGGGCAAGGAGATCTTCGCCTCTGTGCGCACGATGGCCGACTATGTAGCCGCCAACCGTACGAAATAATGCGTCCGAAGGTCGTCATAACCGGAATGGGAGTCGTTTCCGCGCTCGGTTTGGGCGTGGAGGCGAACGGTTTTGCGCTGATGCAGGGAATCTCCGGCATCAGGGAGGTACGCTATCTACCCACGGGGCATCGCGAATTCCCCGTCGGGGAGGTGCAGCTGTCTAATGATGAGCTGCGCCGTATGCTGCAATTGCCCGATGGACAGTTGTATTCGCGTACCCATTTGTTCGGGGCTGCCGCATTGCGAGAGGCTTTGTCGATGGCCAACTTGTTGGAACACAAAGGTCTGGTGCTTATCTCCGGCACTACAGTCGGTGGTATGGACGTCACCGAAAGCCTCTTCCCGAATCCGTTGCCGGAAGGACATCCCGATGTGCACGACTGCGGTGCTTCGACCAACGACATTGCCGACAGTTGTGGCGATTTCGACTACATCTCGACCATCTCCACAGCTTGCTCTTCCGCTATGAATGCGTTGATAATGGGCAAGTTGATGATAGAGAGCGGAGAGCGTGACATCGTGGTGGCGGGTGGTGCGGAAGCACTGTCGCTGTTCCACCTCAACGGCTTCAAGTCGCTGATGATTCTGGACAGGGAGCGTTGTCGTCCGTTCGACCAGACCCGCGCGGGACTGAACCTTGGCGAGGGTGCGGCCTATCTCGTGCTCGAAAGCGAGGAGTCGGCCCGGAAGCGCGGTGCGCAGATTTTCGGCGTGCTCAGTGGTTGCGGGAACGCTTGTGACGCATTCCACCAGACGGCTTCGTCAGAAGATGGCGAAGGCTCGTACCTGGCTATGACGCAAACGATCGCGGATGCGGAACTGTCCCCGTCGGATATCGGCTACGTGAACGCGCACGGTACGGGTACCCCGAACAACGATGCGTCGGAGAGTGCCGCGCTGAGACGGGTATTTGGCGAACAACTGCCGCCGGTCTCCTCGACGAAATCCTATACGGGCCACACGACCAGCGCGTCCGGCTCCATCGAGGCGGTTTTCTGTCTGCTGGCACTGAAGAACGGCTTCCTGCCGTATCAATCCGAATTTCAAAATCCTGACGAACAATGCATTACCCCGGTTTCCGGAAAGAAAGCCCCGCAGGCGGATTTGCGTCACGTGATGTGCAACGCCTTCGGGTTCGGGGGCAATGATTCGTCCATAATCCTGTCGCGCTATGAATAAGGTGTATGTTACTGCTATCGTGAAAGATGTACCGGCGGAGGAGTACGGACACTACCTCCCGCCGATGAAGGCACGCCGCATGGGCAAATTGCAAAAGCGGGCCTTGGTGACTGCGCTTAAAGCGATGGAAATCAGCGGAGTAGGAGAGCCCGATGCCATTCTCAACGGTACGGCGATGGGCTGTATGGAGAATACCGTGCAGCTGCTCAACGGTTTGCAAGCCGAGGGCGAGGAGGTGAACATGCCCACCTGTTTCATGCAATCGACCCATAACACCGTGGCCTCGATGATTGCGATTTACACGAAAAACCATGGCTATAACACGACCTACTCGCACCGCACCATCTCCTTCGAATTAGCCTTGCAGGATGCGCTCATGCGCCTGCGGACGGGCCGGATCCGTACTGCACTCGTCTGCGCGAACGACGAGCTCACGGAGTTGCAACAGCAGCAGCCCCGTTTCTTCGGACAGTTGGAGGTGCAAGACCGTTCGGAGGCGTGGATGCTCTCGGTCGAGCCGGGCGAACATCCGCTCTACGAGCTTGAAAATGTGCAGATTATCCACGAAAAAGGTCAGGAAGACCATGCCATAATCCATAAAAAACCGCTATGAGACTAATCGTTTTGGCTGTCATACAGTCTGTCTTGTTATGTTCGGGACAGGTATTTCTGAAATTCGCGCTTCAGAAGATGGGCACTTTCGAATGGAAAGGCTCATTCTTCCTCTCGCAGCTCACCAACTGGTGGTGGCTCGGTTGCGGTGCGGCCTATGGTGCCGGCGCAGTACTGTGGATGCACATTCTCAAGAACTACCCCTTCTCACGCGCATACCCGCTCATCTCGCTGAGCTACGTCTTCGGCATGATCGTCGCCGTACTCATCTTCCACGAAACCGTGCCCGCCACCCGATGGATTGGCGTGCTGCTGATTATGGCAGGGTGCTATTTTGTGGCGCAATGAGGGATGAAGTCAGCCTGGGGTGAGGCGGAGCCGAGCCCTAGGAACGAATGACGGATGATGATTCGATGATACGATGATAAAACGATGAATATGAGAAAATTAACGATAATATTGATATTGTTGGCGTTATGGTTCGGAGGTTCCGCCCAGACGATGAAAAAAGCCACTCCCGAGCAGTCCAAGAAGATGGTGGAGACCGTGGGGAAGGCTACCGCGGCGGTGAAGACCATCCAGTGCGATTTCACGCAGGTGCGGCAATCCACGATGCTCAAGGAGAAGCAGACCTCCAAGGGACAGATGTATTTCGCGGGCAAGAACCTCAAGTGGGCCTACACTACACCCAACAAGTACGCCCTCATTGTGAAAGGCGACGGACAAGTCCTCATCCAACAGGACGGCAAAACCAAGAAAGCCGACGGACAGAGCGGGCAGCTTTTCAAAGGCATCGCGCAGATTGTGATGAACAGCGTCACTGGCGCCGCCCTCTCCGAAAACAGCGACTTTTCCGTCGAAATGTACACCCTCGGCGACACTTGGGTGGCCAAACTTACCCCCAAACAGCCGAAATTGAAAAAGATGTTCACCAGTATCTACCTCCATTTCAACGACAAGCACAACGCCGTCACCAAAGTCGAGATGAAGGAGGCGAACGGCGACACCACAACAATCACGTTTGCCAACACGAAATTGAATGAGAAAATTGCGGAAAGCGTATTTAATTAGTTAGTAGTTAGCAGTTATTCCACGAGGGCTGCAAGCCCGACACGTGTCAGCCTAGGGTGAGGCGGAGCCGAGCCCTAGGATACGATGAATGAACGATGAATGAACGATGAATGAACGATGAATGAACGATGAATGAACGATGAATGAAACGATGAATAAACGATGAATAAACGATGAATAAACGATGAATGAACGATGAATGAACGATGAATGAACGATGAATGAACGATGAATGAACGATGAAATTATATAACGACATATACACGATAATCGAGAAACACGACAACGCCGTGACCATCCGGTTGTTGCCGTCCAGCGCGATATACCAGGCGCATTTTCCGGGGAACCCGGTTACGCCCGGCGTATGCCAGGTCGGTATCATCGGGGAGTTGTTAGAGGAGATGTGCGGACGGAAGTTGACCCTCTGCGAGGTCAAGAACCTGAAGTTTGTGGAGGTGTTGAAACCCGATGTCACCGAGGAGGCGTGCATTACGTTCGAGAAAATAGAGGATGACGGTGAACGGCTGGTGGTGAAAGGGACTGTGTCGTCAGAAACAACGGTATTCACGAAGTTTTCACTGGTTTTTGAAACGGTATGAGTACGGACTGGGGACATTTCTGCGATGAGGGGCGCATTTGCGTGATTGTGCCGACGTATAACAACGAGCGGACCATCGCGGACGTGTTGCAGCGCATCCAAGTCTATACCTATAATATTATTGTAGTGAACGACGGCAGTACGCCCGAAACCTTGGCGGCCGTCCGTTCTTTGTCGGAAATTCCTGAGATCGTGGACTATACGCCCAACCGAGGGAAGGGCTATGCACTGATGCAGGGCTTCCGTCGGGCGTTGGAACTCGGTTACAAATACGCTATTACCATCGATTCTGACGGACAGCATTTCCCGGAGGACATCCCCTTGTTGCTGGAGTGTTTCCAACGGCATAAAGGTGCATTGATTGTAGGTTCTCGGAATCTGACCGCTGACAACATGCCCTCAAAGAACACCTTCGCCAACAAGTTCTCCAATTTCTGGTTCCATCTGCAGACGGGCATCGACTTGGAGGACACGCAGAGCGGCTATCGGCTTTATCCGCTGGAAAACATTAACTTACGTTGGCCCATCACACCGCGCTACGAGGCCGAACTCGAACTGCTGGTCTTCTCCGCATGGCGTGGCGTGCCGGTGGTCTCCACCCCCGTGCGCGTCTATTATCCGCCTGAGGGCGAGCGCGTCAGCCATTTCCGGCCTTTCTGGGACTTTTTCCGTATCAGCGTCCTTAACAGCGTGCTCACCTTCGGAGCGTTGCTGTATTATTTGCCTGTAAAAATGCTACGGTGTATCTTTACAAAATAATCGCGGATTCGTGATATTTTTGTATTTTTGCGGATTCTTTTTGAACCGCTATGAAGAGATACTTTTTGACCGCCGTTTTAGCGCTGGTGTGTGCGTTTGCCTTGGTGCAGGCGCAGACGCCCGAAACCCCATATACCTCCCCGAAAAATGAAGAGGAGGAGAAACCCGTCGTTTTCCGCGACCGTTTTGTCATGGATTTATACCACACCTTCTGGATGGGAATGCCCGTCGAGGTGGAGCACATGAAGTTCGATCCCGGTGTGAACTTTTCCGCCATTTGGGACTTCAAAATCAAAAACAAACCCATTGCCGTGGGGTTGGGTATCGGGGTGAGTTATTATACCCAGTATAGTAATGCACTTCTGCAGTATGACAAGACCAACGATATGATGAAGTATTATATCATGCCTACGGATGTGAAATACAACCATATCATCATGAACTATTTGAGCTTGAATGTCCCGTTGGAGTTCCGCTATCGCCATCCCTGCGGTTTTAAGGTTTCTGTAGGCGCTCGTGGCGGATGGGTCGCGCTCATCAATCAGGATTACAAAGGCAGCGACCCGGCAGTGCCGGGCGACACGGCTATCTACAAGAATAAGTTGGTCAACCATAAAATGAAATATAATATTGACTTTTACACCCGAATCGGTTGGAAGTTTGTGGATGTCTATTACTGCTTCCAGGTGACCCCGCTCTTTACGGAGTACAAGGGACCGAAGATTTATCCGATGTCACTCGGTATCTCATTTAGTTTATTCTAGTAATTCATTAAAATCATTGCAGTTATGTTTTATTTGATGATTATCGTCTTTGTGTTGGGCTACCTTGGGATAGCCTTTGAACACCCGTTGAAAATCAACAAGACGGCTTTTGCGTTGCTTACCGGTGTGCTGATTTGGACCATTTTTATCCTGTCGGGCCCGGACATTTTCTCCCATGCCAATTTCGGCGCAGGTTACGCGGAGTTCCTGGAGGATCATCCCGATGCGGAACATCCTTTTGCGGATTTTCTTGTCACTCATGAGCTTCTCCACCATTTGGGCGAAATCGCCGAAATCCTCTTTTACTTGATGGGAGCCATGACTGTAGTGGAACTCATTGACACATACGGAGGTTTCAATATCATCACTGACAATATCAAGACTACCAACAAGGTGAAACTGCTCTGGATACTGAGCTTTATCACTTTCTTCTTCTCCGCTATTTTGGACAACCTGACCACCGCCATCGTGATGGTTGCGCTGTTACGGAAACTATTGCCCGACCAGCATGACCGCTGGTTCTTCGGCGGCATGGTGATTTTGGCGGCCAATGCGGGCGGCGCATGGAGCCCTATCGGCGACGTGACTACCATCATGCTCTGGATTGCCGGAAGAGTCACTACCGAATGTGTTATCTTCGAATGCTTCATCCCGAGCCTTATCTCCATGATTATCCCGCTCATCGTGGTCTCCTTTGTGGAGAAGGGTGAGATTGACCCCTCTCTCCGTTCCAAGGACTTGGAAAGTGCGGGTCTTCCCACTTGGCAGCGTAACCTGATTTTCTTCTTGGGTGTCGCCGCTCTGGTGTTTGTCCCGATTTTCAAGATTCTGACCCATCTGAAACCCTATATGGGCATTATGCTCGGCCTTTCCGTCCTATGGATTGTCACGGAGATACTTAGCCAGAAGAATAAGGACAAGGATATGATTCATTATACGATTGCCGGCGCACTCACCCGCATCGACCTGCCCAGCATCCTCTTCTTCCTCGGCATCCTGCTGGCCGTTGCCGGTTTGCAGAGCGCGGGTCATCTCTCCATGCTCGCTGCCGGTCTTGACACTGCTTTCAACGGCAATTACTACCTCATTGACACGGTGATCGGTATGCTGTCGTCTGTCATCGACAATGTGCCGCTGGTGGCCGCTGCCATGGGTATGTATAGTTTCCCGATCGACCACATGTTCTGGATTTTCCTGGCCTACTGTGCCGGTACGGGTGGCAGCCTCCTCATCATCGGTTCTGCCGCAGGTGTGGCTGTGATGGGTATGGAAAAGATCGACTTTATTTGGTATCTG
Organism: uncultured Bacteroidales bacterium; assembly: GCA_900316305.1. GTDB lineage: Bacteria > Bacteroidota > Bacteroidia > Bacteroidales > WCHB1-69 > F23-D06. The sequence goes on from ONCM01000007.1 coordinate 44,988, forward strand.
AAGCATATCACCCCTTACGCCCTGTTAGGCTATCTCGCCGGTGCAGGCTCCTACGTGCTGATGAATAACCTGTTTTTCCATAACGTTACCACGGCGATGGCTATGTGATAACGGTTAAAGGTAAACAATAATCGTAATTTATAGCGGATGTGAGATTTGGTCTTGCATCCGCTTTTTTTAGGCAATAGGCAACGGTCAACGGTCAACGGTTAACGGTCAATGGTCAATGGTCAACGGTCAATTAGAATTCTACGATAAATTTCACGTTGATTAGACGGCCAGTGAGATATGTTGGAATTGGTCGTTGGTTGTTGTAGATGTCGGTGATCCACATGTATGACGACACGTTGTTGATGCCCAGCACGTTGAAGACCTCCAGATTGATGCCGGCGTTCTTGATACTACGCAAGAAGGCGGATTTGTGTTTCATGCGGTCGCGGCTCTGCTCCAACAACATGAAGGAGAAGCCGATATCGACGCGGCGGTACCATGAACTGCGGAATTTGCGCATGGCTGGCTCGGCTTTCGGCGGACCGTAAGGCAGACCGCTGGCGAAGACGAAGTTGAGGTGCACGCGGAACCGAGGGAAACTCGGGATATGGTCTTGGAAGAAAAGGTTGAAGGCCACTCGCTGGTCGGTGGGACGCGGGATGTAGCCCTCCTCAACTTGGTTGCCATTTTCGTCAATGGTGTAGTCGCCGATGACGTCCTCCATGGTTTTCATCAGGGAAACGGCGAACCAAGACTCCAATCCGCGCACGAACTCGCCGCTGATTCGCAGGTCGATACCCGTGGCGAAACCTTTGGCGTTGTTATAGCCGCTATAGATAATCTGCACGTTATCCACGTTGTAGGTGATCAGGCGGTCGAGGTACTTGTAGTAAGCCTCTGCCGTGAACTTGAACGGACGCCGCCACATCTTGAACTGGTACTCGGCACCGGCCACCACCTGCGCGGAACGTTGCGAGCGGATATCCGGATTCAAGCTGCCGTCAGGGTAGCGCATCTCGCGGTAGAAGGCAGGTTGGTAATAGAGGCCCGTGCGTAAACTGAACCGCCAGTCGTGCCGCCAGTGCGGCTTGTAGAGGAGCGCCAGTCGCGGGGAGACCGTGAATTCGCGGAGGTTGTAAGTCCAATAGTGGACGCGCAGACCGCCCGTTACGGAGAAAAGTCCCACGCTATCGTTATCGAAGAAGTTCCAGGTATCTTGTACATATCCGGAGAACCGCCAGGTGTTCAGGATATTATAGGATTGCAGGTAGTTGTTCTCGCCAAAATCCAGGACACGGGCGGGATCGCCGGGAACAACGATTTCACCCGGCATCGTCGGGATGTAGGGCAACGTGTAGCCGGAAGAGTCGATCATCGTCCACTCCTTAATATGGTCGCGGATATATTCGTTTTGCGCCTTTACTCCCCATTCCAGCAGGTTGTTGGATGGCAGTTTGTGTGTTCCTTGCAGGTCGGCGGCCGACACCACGGATTGCAGGTAGTTGCGGGCGTGCTCCAAGTAGCTGCCATAGCCGAGCTGGTCTCCCACCTCCACTTCGCCGTCGCCGCCCAAACGGATTTCGTTCAGCCAGTATTGCGCCAAAATGTCGTACGTTTCGCTCTCTTTGGCGTAGTAGGATGACAAGATGAGACGATAGGAGTTGTTTTTGTCGGGCTTGTAATGGAAGGTGAGTCCGCCCAAGTAATTCTGGTAGCGATCTACTTCCTGCCCCTCATAGAAGGCACTCAGTTTCATGGAATTCTCGAGGGTACCGAAGTTTTTGCTCACGCTGTCGGGCTGGAACTGGTAGTAGTTGCGCGAAAAGTTCCCTAACAGGCTGATGGCGAATTTCGGGGTGATGTCCCATTTCAGCAGAAACTGTGTGTCGAAGAAACGCGGCTTGTAGTTGCCGGAGGTTTCCATGGATTTCAGGATGTAAGTATTTGATTTATAACGAACTCCAACGAGATAAGAGAAATTCTTGACTTTGCCTTCCGCATGGGCGGTGGCTCCGAGCAGGCTGACGGTGAAGGAACCGCCGATCTGTGTGGGCTCCTTGTAGGTAACATCGAGCACGGAGGACATCTTGTCGCCGTATTTCGCGTCAAAGCCGCCGGCGGAAAACATCACGTTGCCAGTGAGATCGCTGTTGATGAAGCTGAGACCCTCCTGTTGGGCATTGCGCACGAGGAAAGGACGGTAAATCTGGATACCGTTCACAAAGACGAGGTTCTCGTCAAAGTTGCCGCCCCGAACGTTGTATTGCGAACTCAGCTCGTTGTTGGAGCTGGTGCCGGGCAACATCTTGATGAGTGACTCCATGCCGCCAGTGGGGGAGGGAAGCTGGAAAGTGAGTTTGGGGTTGATCTGCACGTAACCTAAAGAAGCCTTTTGCCCTGTGATCACCACTTCCTCCATGACGTCCCCTTTGATTTGAAGCCGGATTTCGGTGTTGACGGTTTCGCGGGGCTGCAGGTGGAAGGAGACCAACGTGTCGTTGCAACAAAGTGCTTGGACGAAAAGCTGGATGTTTCGGCTTGAAGGGACGGAGATGCTGAACTGTCCGTAGGCGTTGCTGATGGTCTGCTGGTCGAAATCGGTGCCTCGGATGACGGCATTCTCAATCGGGTCACCAAAATTGTCCATGACAACACCCTTGACCACGGCGTTTTGCGCCATGCCAAAGTGCGCCAGCACAACAATGACCAGCGTAAACCATAATCTATGTCCCATTCGTTCAATCATGAAACACCTATTACGTCAAATTGCGTTTTTTATTGTGTATTGGCAAAAAAAAACTGCTGTATATGGTACAGCAGTCCTTTTTTCTCTTATCAACAGGAAAGATTATAAGATACCTTTCTCGCTGGCTTCAATCAGACATTGATAGATGCCTTTTTTGTTGATATTACGCATACCATGTGCGGAAACCTTGAGGTAAATCCATTCATCCAGTTCAGGAACGTAGAACTTTTTGGTATGCAGATTGGGGTTGAATTTTCTTTTCGTTTTGATATTGGAGTGAGAAACATTATTACCCACAATCGCTTTTTTCCCAGTAATTTCGCAAACTCTTGACATTGTTATCTTCTTTTTATTGTTACTTTTCTACTTCATTTTTTCAGGCGGCAAAAATACACTTTTTTTTGATACAATCAACCCCTGAAAAATTATATTTTTCAATATGTTAAGTGGCTACTCCACAGTGACTGTTAGAAAGTCAAAAAGGTGTGCGATTTCATGGTCAATAGTCAACAGTCAATGGTCAATGGTCAATGGTCAATGGTCAGAACGTGGAGTATGAGATTTCGAGTCTCAGTCGGGTGGGGGAGGCGGGATCGGTGCCGTCGAAAATGAGGCGGCCAGGACGAACAGCGGAGCCACGCACGATGAGGTTGATGGAGTTGCTCCAGTCGCCCTGTTGTAGGATGAGCTTCTGGACGTATTGGGTGATCCGGAAGCGGTACTCGTGTGTAGTGGAATTGTAGCTGCCTCCGTAGTATGCCGCACTGGTATAGAAGTCATCGTCTGGCAGGAAGCGGATGGCACTGTCAGACTTGCCAATTCCCTGCAACGTAAGGTTGGTGGGGTGGATCAGGTATTTTTCATTCGGATCGACGTTGGTGATGACCAGCTCGGCCTTGTGGATGACTATCCGCTGATCGTATTCCTCGAACACCTTTTCCAATGTCGGGAAGGTGATGCGTGTCTTAACGCCACCGCCGCCCTGCACGTAGAGCACCCTTTCGCCCATTTGTTGTTGGCCTTGCAGCACTTCCCGGATGAAATCGCTGCTTTGGGAGGCTGCATAGTCGTGGTCGAGGTGAGTGAAGCGCACGCATTTGTCGGTGCTGGATAACGTATAACGTGCGCTGGACTTGCTGTTGTTGTGGTAATACAGGGTGATTCCGCTGAGAGCGCTGGTCATGTTGGTGATCAGCATGTATCCGCAGACACCCGTGTGCCCGACGGCTTCAATATAAAGCCCTTTCAGAAAATCAGGAAGGTTGTTGTTCAAATCATCCTGATGGTCGAGCAGGTATTGGCCGAACTGTTGTGTCAGTCGGATGCGCAGGTGAGCGTTATAGACGCCCGTATCCACGACGACGGATGAGTTCGGCTGTATGGAGTAACCACCTGTGTTATAGTTCAGAATGGTAGGGCTGTAGGCGACAGTGCTGGTCTGGTAGTATTGGGTTTCGCTGTCGAGACTTTCGGTGAGCTCGTGTACGCGAATGTCCACCTTGGAGTTTGTATCGCCGTAAAAACCAGATATTTGCAAGGTTAGCACGGCGGAGTCAATGATGGGGTTGTCGCCGAAGTTGACGGCGGAACCGCTCAAGGTGAACTGGGCGTAGATGCCGGCATCGCTGTTGCCGAAAACGGGGTCGCTGAGGTGACCGACGATGTTGGCGGAGGTGTTGGTCGTGTTGATGGTGTCCTCCAACATGGAGTAGGCTTCGATGGAGATGGTGTCCATGAACTCGGTGTCCACGAGGTTGTCAAGCAGATCCAGACCGATTTCAGAACTCTGGTTGTTGCAGGATGATAAAAAAATGCACGTTAGCAGAGCTAAAGTGCAGTAAATTATTCTTTTCATTTGCTTATTCGTTTGAATGTGACGCTAGCAGTTCATCGTAGAACTCATCGTACATATCCACATAGTTGTCATCATCGGGATGTTGGAGGACGGGTTTGCCGGATTTCTCGACGTAGGTGAGGAGCCGTTTCTTGATGTCCTTGGTGAGGGCGATGCCGTCGGAGTAGTCGATAGCGGCTTGGATGATCTGGTCGTAGCCGGCTTTGCGGAAATGTTTGAGCCCAGAGGTCGGGATGTTGGTCTGTTTCAGCTTCTTGGCGAAGTTGGGCGAGAACTTGTCGGGGAACTCGTCGGGCAGGATGGAGAAGACGACCTGAGTGCCTTGCAGCAGGGGATCGTCTTTATAGACGGTTTTCACGAACAGCGGCACGAGGGCGGAGATCCAGCCGTGGCAGTGGATGACGTTGGGGTCCCATCCCAGCTTGCGGACGGTCTCGATGACTCCTTTGGCGTAGAAGATGGCGCGGGAGTCGTTATCGGGATAGAACACGCCATCGGCGTCGTGGTATTGGGTCTTCCGTTTGAAGAAGTCCTCGCTGTCGATGAAGTAAATCTGCATTCTGACGTTCTGTAGGGAGGCCACCTTGATGATGAGCGGGTGGTCGGTGTCTTCGATGATGATGTTCTGACCGGAGAGTCGGATGACCTCGTGCAACATGTGCTTGTGGTCGTTCACGCAGCCGAATTTCGGCATGAAAGTGCGGATTTCGTTCTCTCGCTCCTGTATCCCTTGGGGCAGGAAACGGCAGATATTGGAGATGTACCCCTCAGGAAAATAGGGGTATATCTCGGGGGTTATAAATAAAACCTTCTTCTGAGCCATTATAATAATTTTAGACGGCAAATATACGATTTTTTTTGATACAAAAAAATTTTTTTGAAAGTGGTACACCATATCAAAAAAATTGTATTTTTGCCGCGTCTTTCAAGCCCAGGTGGTGGAATTGGTAGACACGCTACTTTGAGGGGGTAGTGGGAGTACTCCCGTGCAAGTTCGACTCTTGTCCTGGGCACCACAAAAAATCCGACCAAACGGTCGGATTTTTTATTTCCACACTGTGCAAAGTGCAGTGTGACAAAGTATCACTTCCCCCAAACAGCTATGGGGTTATGCTCACAAATGATGTGGATCCTTCTTTAATATCTTCCTATGGGACCTCTCTAAAGCTGACATGATGGTCAAAGTGCATGCGCACATCACCGGTATCGCCAAAGTCGTTCTTTTCCACCATGATGTCGGCCATATCTATAGCGGTGGTACCATCTTCAAACGTGTCACATATTCTATACAAATGGGTAATACCATTTTCAGATAATTCAAAATCATAGGAATCACAATCATCCTCAAAAATCTCAAAGTAGTAGTATTCAGGACGATAGACAAACATCACCACTGAAGAAAAAGAACCGATTCGCTCCCAATTACACAAATCGCTTAAACGTGGACGTTTGCATTCTTTGTTCACCTCCTGTGAAAGGTTTACCGTAGAAGTGAGTATCACCGCCTGTTCCAGTCTGTCGGCGGTCTCATACAGTTTCTTGATTGCCTGCGTTTGTTCCATCTGATTGCGGCCGAGCATAAGCAAGCTTATACTGTCAATGATCACGAGCCGAACCTGGTTTTCCTGACGCAACTGTTCCATGCGACGGACAATTTCATCGATATCCGCTTCCAAGTCGTCTTCTATCCAAACCGGGGCTTCTTCTATCGATTGTATGGCCGCCTGGTCTATATCCCGATAGTGAAACCCTATCATGTTCATCACATCCATCATTTCCGCGGAAGGCTTGGGCACGCATTCCAAACGGCCTGTTATGGAGGCCTTAAGCCTTTCCTTGATTTCCAACTCGCTTGATTCAAGGGAAAAATACGCCGTGGGCACTTTCTGAACCACACCAATGTTGCGCAGAAGGGACACGGCGAAGGACGTTTTGCCCATCCTGGGCTGAGCGGCTATGGTGCACAATTGCCCTGTTCGCAATCCGCCGGTAAGGTGGTCAAGATGCTGGAAGCCCGTGGCAACGGTTTCGCACTCTTTGTCGGGGGGAAGGGCCATGAGGTGGTTCAGTTTCATGATGGGGAGGTTGGATTTAAGGAAGTATAACCCTAGTATTGTTTGGGCCTCCTATTTCTTTCCAATCATAAGCTCCGATAATCTCACCTGTACTATTGTAGATTGGTACAAACTTATACACGTATGTGTCTAACCATTCCTGTTTTTGCTGGTACGACAAGTCAGTCCGTCCCTTTATGTATTCCACAGTGTTTTTGTACTCTTCATACGTTTGAATACGTCTTGTCAGCTCAATATCGGAGATTATATCTCCCATTGCACGTGTTGCACGCTCTATGGCACCTTGGTAATCTCCAACACTAAGACTTGTTTTTACATCCTCCAGCTTTTTATCTATATTTCTTGAAAACCATAATAGGGTTTCCTTATCATTGCTTATTTTAGATCGTTTTTCTCCAATTAATTGAGCAAGCTCGGAATATTTCTGATATGCCATGTTGGAGCGATTTTCTTGTTGCTGAAAACTTCTTTCTAAAGTTGAATAGTCTGTATATTGTGGTTTGTATTCAACAGGTGTGAATACTGTGGGTCTGAATTGGGCATACGCTAGATTAACAGATAATGTCATAACCAATGTCCAAATGAACAACTTTTCTATTTTCATTTGATAAATCCCTGATTCGTGTCGGGCGCAACTTTTAATTTAGCCTACTCTATTCTCCAGTTTTCGGTTTCCCTGCATTATTGCTTGTTTCTAATTATCCCCGCCTCGTCCATCACCAAACTGCGGTCGAGGGGGATGTATTTTGCCTGACCGGAATATCCCGTGATGTAGTAGTTCTTGGCCAGATCATCGCTGAACCGGCTCACAAAGGCGGCGCGGATGCGGCTGCACTTTTCATTGATGGAATTGCCGGTGGAATCAACCAGATCGTCAATACTTTGTTCCATTTTAGCCGCGTCATAACGGTTAGATATAAGACGGTAAATCTGCAGCAACTCCTCGCGGTAGTCCACCAACTCTTTGAACCGCAATCCTTTGGGATGGCGCAAGAAGAAGAAATAGACCACCTTGGAGAGTGTCGGCAGGGAGATTTCCATATTGTTGTAGTCGGGCAGGAAAATGCCGTAATCCTTGGTGATGCGAAGCGCGCTCAGTTTGGGGTCGGGCAGGGCAATCAGTTTCTTTATGACAAAATCGGACACCCCAATCGAGCGCATTTCCTCGATTCGCTGCCGTATCTCGTCCGCCAGCACATCGATTCTTCCCCAGTCCGCGTTGTCTTTGGGGTCAACATCCACGCGCTCCCGCAAGCGGCTATAACGCAGGGGCTGTTCAATAAGCGTACTATGAAATGTATTCGAATCAGGACGAGGCGCCTGCGCGATGGCGGTCAGCAATTGTTCAAATTGGGCGTCGTCGCTGTACAGAAGTGGAAACAGAGTGAAAACATGGCCGTCTAAAGAGGTCTCTTCATGGCGCATTAGCATGGGTAATTCCACGATTTGCAGAGGCAATTCGGGCATTTCGTCCTCTTTGTCTATCCTGTAGGAGAGGATTTCCCGATAAGTGTCTTGTATCCACGACGGATCGGACTTTGCCTTCTCAATCCATGCGGAATCGGTCTCCGGCCAGTTGTACTCCACAATTTGCACCAGCTTGTCCAACATCGCCGGCAAATAGGTGAACGATTCGCCCAAAATGTTGACAGCTTTCCCCATATTCTTGTGAAAGTACCCGTTGATCTCTTCATTCGCGCACGCCTCGACATACAGCATCATGCCATATTGAGGCTTAAAAGGCAGGTCCCGGCTGAACAACGCCTTCTGACGATGGACTTCTTTTGGTAGCGTATCATTCATAATATGAGCACTCTTTCTTACAATTATTAACCGGCGCAAAAATACGATATTTCGGGTGTTGAGGGATGGGTTGCAAGGCTTGCAAAATGTGTCGGCTTTTTTTGAGTTATTCAAAAAATAGTATTTTTGCAGATTGAAAAATTTATGTCATTTTCAAATTAAAGATTGTGTTATCATGGGCTTTGTTATTATGTTGGTCATTTTTTTGATAGTTGTCATTCTTATTTTAACCAATGGAAGTACATCATCAAAACAAGCTGTTTTAAATACAGTAGGACTTGATTTGAGTGAATCGGCTAAAGAGAGAAGTATTGAGCGCGATAAAATCCGTAAAGCTCAACTATACATCAATTCAGCAGAGTCATATGTGGACTATAATTTTCCTCAAAGAAGTGAAGATAAATTTAATCGTCTTTTGTTGATAAAAGAAACCATCAATAATAAATACATGGATAATGACAATCCTAATGGTGGTTGGTATTTTACAGGAAAAGATGAAATTCAAGATATATGTAATATGATATTAGACAAGAAAATTAAAAAAATGCAGAGTGCAATATGATATTGTTATGAAAAAATTGTTTTTGATATCAAAAAAAAGAAACACATGTCATTTTTCACCAACCTATTAGCAAAAAAACACAAGTCCTTAAACGTACTTCATATCAATACTCCGATAAGAAGCCGTGTTTTTCTCTTCAACAAAGAGATGGGCGTAGCTAAACCCAATGTTGATTTTACCATTAAAGTTACCGAAGGTGAGCAAAATCTCCTTTTAGTAAGCACAGACGACGATACACTTAGATGTCATTTGATCTATGCTGTTCAATCACATGGAGCTAAATGTCAAATTATCGTTGAGATGAATCAATACTGCGATGGCGTTGATTATGATAAACTGGCAATAGAAGAACCCTCAAACGAAGAAATAGAACAAGGTGTAGAAGACGAACATGGCGTGGTGTATAGTAGTGATGGCAAGCAGCTTTTGGGTTGTAAAAACGAACAACTAGAGGTATATAAAATAAAACCAAAATGCAGAATTATTAGAGCCGGTGCTTTCAATTCCTATATTAACTACCTAAATACCATTACATTGCCCGAAAGCCTCACTCATATTGGAGATAAAGCATTTCAAGGCTGTACGTGCCTCTCGGCCATAACCCTTCCAAAAAGTCTTACTTATATCGGTGAAAGTGCTTTTTCTGCATGTCATATCCTCTCCGGCATCTTACTGCCTGATTGTCTCAACTATATTGGGAATGATGCTTTTTCTTTCTGTCAAAACCTCCAGACCATCACCCTTCCAAAAGGTCTCACCAATATAAATGATAAAACATTTTATGGTTGTGAAAATCTTAATTCAGTCAACCTACCAGAAAGTATTAATCATATTGGCGACTGGGCTTTTCTCAACTGTAAAAAACTTAACACAATCACTCTGCCTATTAATCTTACTTATATCGGCGAACGTGCATTTAATGGCTGCGAAAACCTCAGCTCCATTACACTTCCAAAAAGTCTTAACCATATTGGAGAAGGTGCTTTCTCTTGTACAAATATCAGAATGATTGAATCAAAGTCGCTCTGTTGTACATTCAAGCTGGGTTGTTTGGTTGACGAAAGTGAAAACAACAAGAAGATATTGATCAACTTCCTTTCAGATGAAAAGAATGTAGTTTTGCCTGAAAATTTAACCTGTATTGGAAAATTTGCTTTCTCTGATTGTAAAAACCTCTCCTCAATAATTATTCCCGAAAGCCTTACTCAAATCGGCGACGCTGCTTTTCAAGGTTGTGAAAGCCTTTCAACCATCAAACTACCAGATAGTATAACAGATATCGGAATTGCCGTTTTTGTTGGGTGTAAAAGCCTTACTACAATCACACTGCCAAAAAAACTCACTCATATCGGAGTTCAGGATTTTCTTTGGTGTAAAAGTCTCTCCACCATCAAACTTCCTGATGGACTAACCCGTATTGAAGAAAGTGCATTCTATTGTTGCAAAAGCCTCACAAATATCAACCTGCCCAAAAATCTAACTCATATTGGAAGTCGAGCCTTCAGTAGTTGTGAAAGTCTTTCCTCTGTCAACTTACATGAAGGTCTTTCCTATATCGGAGACAATGTTTTTGATCACTGTAGAAGCCTCTCTTCCATCAACCTGCCAAATAGTCTTACACATATCGGGGATTGTGCCTTTCAATTATGTGAAAGCCTCACTGAAATTAAACTACCTGAAAATCTAACCCATATTGGGAATAAAGCATTCTGGTACTGTAAAAAACTCACCTCTATTTATTTGCCCGAAAGTATTTCTTATGTTGGAGATAAGGTTTTTGAAGATTGTAGAAACCTCTCAACCATCTATATTCACCAAGGTACAAAAGACTATTTTAAAGGGATACTTGCTAAAGATTTGCATGACAAACTAATAGAGTGTGTTCGTTAGCGAATTGTTATTATTGATAGTTTGCAACCACAAAGATGATCTAAAGGTCTATCATTGCAAAACACTCTTTAAGCAAATCCTATGTTGACCATCGATTAACTGCAAAAAATTGGATTTTTGAGAAGGGAGATGTGTTGCTTGAATTTGAATATTTTTCTGTTGGGATATACGATATGGCATGGCTTAATTCTGAAGATCCAAATGATAAACTTAGTGGTTTAGCCACATATTCAGATAGAATTCTAACAAGGAGCACCGCCAATAATGAAACAGAAGAATTAAAACTTCTAAAAACATATCCAAACAAAGTTGTCCAATTTGGTAAAGAAACTATCTCCACATAAAGTCTGTATAAAAGTGTATTAATGTTATCTACAAATCCACCAAAGAAGAGGGTGTGTCAAAAGTCCAAAAATCGGCATTTTTCGATTTGTAACTGTCTGATAATCAAATAGCAATTTTTGCCAAAACAGACTTATGACACACCCTCTTCTTTCAGATCTACTCAAATAAAATACCCGAAAGCCAATTCTCGACATTTCGTCCATGATAAGCTACCATTATAGGGACTAATCCATCGCTTTTTCTGCGATTATTCCTCCATTGTAGTGGCTGTAGATTAGAAATGTCGGAACTACCTCCTTTAGACTTTGGAATAATATGATCGATTTCCCAACCATATTCAGATTGTTTACCATAATCGGCATAACAAATTAGGGCACCACATTCATCAAAGCGCCAATCTCTTTCGTTCCTCCCAGGAACTTTTTCACCCTTTGTCCACACAAGTCGGACAAGTTCATTGTTTACAATCATTTATATAAATTTTGATAATTGCAATAACGCAATTAGAATGAATAAAATGGTAGTTGCCAGTTCTATATGGATAATCAAAAAGACTTTTATATCCATTCTGACCTACGAGATTAAAAACACCACAATGTTCAACTACACACGTACTATGTTTATATAAGCTGAACGCTGCAAATGTATAAAAATCTTCACCATTGTCTGTTAAGAAATGTTAAAAATCAAATACTGAGTTCCAACCACCCATAGTCAGGCTTGTTCCCTCTACCTGCGGCTTTTTTGCAAATAAAACACTCTGTTTCGAAAAATTATCTTTGCATCCGTTTTTGTCGATTACTTTACTCTTTTTATGGTTTTTCTTGTTTTTTGGTTGTCAACTCTTGCTCTGCGATAGTTTCAAAAGGATTTATAGAACCCAAATAACCTGGATTCAAAATAAAAGGAAGGAAGCCCTGCTCTTCAAAAGTTTTAAAGAACTTAGGGGTCCTTTCTTTATACCAATCATAGACCGTTCGATATTTTTTCTGCACTTCTCTACAAGGATAATGCTCTTTTAGAAAAGCAATCTCTCTAAAAAACTTTAGATCCTCATCAATCCTATCAAACTCATCTGTTTCTGTCAATAAATTTAGATTTATAGGCAACTCACCGTGAACTCTCTTGTATAAATTCATGTATGACTGACATAGGAATACAAAGTCATAATTGACCCCAACACTCATTTTTTCAAAAATCAGGATGTCATTTGATATGTCTTTTCGGATAAACAAACCAAAGCCCTCTATACTTTTTTCATCTTTGTATGTATCTATTAGTGCATTGCCCCAATATGCTTGAATGTTGTCAAGTTCATGGGACTCAAACTCTCCGTATGTTATTAAACCTCTGTAATAAACCCCTATAGATAACAATCTATAAAACAATTGTTGGGCAAATTCAATCAAATAAGTTACATAATAGTGGTTTGGTTTATTCTCATCTTTGTTATACACAATTATAGTGTCAGAAAAGACAATTGAGTGAAATGCGTAATGTTCATGAACACTCAACTCATCAATGATTTCGAACACTTTCGGTATTTTTTCAGAGTGTTCTCTGACCATTTGACTAAAGCCCAAAATATCTATGTACAGAAAATCTCTATTCATTAAAACTGAATTTAATTTATAAGTGCAAAGTTAAATTATAAGGTTCAAGTTTACGGGTGCAAAATTAGAAAAAAACAAAATAGCAAGCAGGTGATTTTTTTCGCCCGCAAAAATACAACTTTCTCACGCAACTTATTTTCGCACTAACAATCCTTCAATTCTACTTGTCAAGTTTTGGATTTGTCATGTATGTTTGACCTGAAGAGTGTACTGGTTTGGTTCGCAAAAGAATTCCGTCTGCAACCATATTGGTAATGAATCGGTTTCGTATGTGCGACTCTGATTTTCCCAACAGTTTAGCAAGCTCCTCAATAGAATGTTCCACATAACAAGCCTCAACGATGCATTCCTGTAATTGTTGCTCTGTCATTCTTTTTCTTACTTTCTTTTTCACTTTTCTATCTATAATACGCTTATTGACAGCTAAATAATCTTTAGAAGTTGCATCATTAGTTGCACCATTAGTTGCATCATTAGTTGCATTATTAGTTCCAATATTAGTTCCAAGGTTAGTTCCAATATTAGTTGCATCATTATCACGCCAGATCGTAGTAATGAACTCGGCGCTCAAGTCTATCTCCGGAGCAAGGAGACGAGCCTCTTGCATCCTGCGGATATTTTCTGTAATGCCAGTGCCGTATTTCTCGATAAAGCCCATCTGGTACAAGACTTCCGCCAAGTACGGGTTATGCGGATAAGAGCCATGTTCTTTCATCAAGTCGGCCTTGGTGAGTTCTACAGGCAACGTCCCCGGATTGCGTACCACAATACGATTTCGGAATACGGAAACCTGTACACTCCCCGTGCTGTTGTAGTCGCGATGGGCCACGGCATTCACTATGGTCTCGAAGATGACGGATCGCGGTATCTCAAATTCAACCTCGTTTTGCACCTCCACGTTTCGCTGGCCAAAACGCACCGACAGTTTCGACATCACCCAACTGGTGGCTTGGCTGATTTGATCTGCCACTCCGCCTTCAAAGGTTTTATAATCTTCGATAGGTTTTATGGTCTCTGTACCGAGAAACCACGCACATTTGACCACCGCAGAGGGGAAAAAGTATTGCGGGTCGTTGGCGAACATTAGTAACGCTCCATTGCTGGGCTTGTCCTGCCGCAACAATCTCAGATGCCGGAGCACCGTCATCGGGTCGGAGTCTTCGGCCAAAGGAAATCCTCGTTTTTGACGGGCCTGATGTAAAAAGTCTTTGATTTTCGTTGCGTCAATATCGGCTATAGAGGCATCGTCGCGGGTCTGCTCGTCGAAACTTAATGTTTGGATAACGCCTTTGTGTTTAAGATATGCATATAGCGATTGTTTGACCAGCGACACCAGGACAGAAGGATTAGAAAAGACACGGTATGAAAGCTCGTTCTGAACTTTTCGGAAGAAACGTTCTTCCGCATCTTCACGTTGCTGTCCGTCCAAATCGCTGATGAATGCGACTCTCCAAGCATTGCCCTCTCCTGCTGCTTGATATTCTTTCTCGGTTGGAGAAATGCCGTCCAGCAAAACATTGCCATACTTCTTTCCCATCAACAGGAGATAAACCTGACTCGAAGAAGCCTCATCTAAATATAATTGACGAGGATTAGCATCTTGTGCGGCAATCTGCTCAAAAATGAACGGCTCAAAGTATTGCCCCATCAACTCGTCATTACGGATGAAGTCAAAAACAAGCTGTCGTTCTTGTGAAAACTCCGATTGTACACTGCTTATGAATACTTTATATTTGAGCATGTTTATCTTGTTATTCTGCCGGTTTGAAACGTATATGTTTTGGTTGCAAAAATACAAAAATATCACGTTGGCGGCGGTAAAAAAACGGAGCATGTTCACCGTTTTGGAGACCTCCACCCTTACGTTTTAGTTGTCATGCATTTCGTAAAGTTTCGAGTTAGGGCTTTCCCCTTTGTCGCTGACCTCGGGAGGTTCGTAGGCTTTGCGCGTCTCGCCTCTTCGGGACTGCTTAAGGAATTATGTTTCATATAACTACCCCGCCCTTCGGCAACCCCTTCTTAAAAGAAGGGGAACGGTCCTTCAACCGAGGTGCTTTCGTTTAACTGCTAACTACTAACTACTAACTTCTAACTGAACAAATCCTTCTCAGCCCTTCCAGCACTGTTGCCCTATTCGTTCCGATGTTCATCCGCATGAAACCCGCGCCTTCGGGACCGAAATCCGTGCCGTTGTTCAAGCCGATTTTGGCATCGTAAATGAGTTTTCTTTCCAAATCTTTCTGCGGGAGGTTCCATTTCCGGAAATCCATCCAGAGCAAAAAGGAGGCCTGCGGACGCATGAAGGTGATTTCCGGACAGTTTTCCTTCAGAAATTGTTCCGCTGCGTCAATGTTGCCTTGCAAGTATTCGAGCAACTGTTGCAGCCACTCCTCGCCGTGCGCGAAAGCGGCCTCCGCAGCGTAGTAACCGAAGATGTTGCCCAGCGACAGCTCGTTGTGGTCGAGGAAACCGTAGAACTCCTTGCGGATGCCCTCGTCG
Source organism: uncultured Bacteroidales bacterium (assembly GCA_900316305.1). Classification (GTDB taxonomy): domain Bacteria; phylum Bacteroidota; class Bacteroidia; order Bacteroidales; family WCHB1-69; genus F23-D06. The sequence continues at coordinate 60,367 of ONCM01000007.1, forward strand.
GGCACGTAGCTGACGGAGGAGTGCAGTCCCGCGATGTTGAAGGTCTTGCTCGGCGCGAAAAAGGTGATGGAGTTGCGCTCCGCCGCCTCGGAAACCGTGGCGAAGGAGGTGTGATGGAACTGCGGGTAGGTGAGGTCGGCGTGGATTTCGTCGGAAATTACTAACACGCCTTTCCGCAGACAGATGTCGGCCACCTGCGAAAGCTCCTCTTTCGTCCATACCGTGCCGCCGGGATTGTGAGGGTTGCTGAGGATCATCACCTTGCAGCCCTCGGCCTTGCGCTCCAAGTCCTCGAAGTCGAAGGTGAAACGGCCGTTCTCGGTCTTCAGCGGACTGCTCACGAACACCCTGCCCGTGCGGTGCGGCACGTTGATGAACGGTGGATAGACCGGCGTGGTGATCAGTACCTTGTCGCCCGGCCGCGTGAAGGCTTGCAACACAAAGGCGATGCCTTGCACGATGCCTGGCACGAAGCGCATGCGGTTCCATTTCGTGGCGATGCCGTACCGTTTCTGGAACCAGTTGAGCACGGCCATCTTGTAGCCGTCGGGCGCAAAGGTATAGCCCAGCACCTCATGCTCGCACCGTTTCCGTATCGCCTCCATGATGAAATCCGGCGTTTTGAAATCCATGTCCGCCACCCACATCGGCAGCAGGTCGTCCGTCCCGAACACTTCGGGGGTCATGTCGTGTTTGACGCAGTAAGTGCCCTTGCGGAGAGCTATTTCATTGAAGTTGTATTTTTTCATATTAATGTAGAATGTAGAATGTAGAATGTAGAATGAAGAATGTAGAATAAAAATTATGAATTAAGAATTATGAATTATGAATGATTTTTTAAAATAATACAATAATATTGTGGGTTGTTCGTTGTGGATTGTATGTTTAACAAAATATATTTGATTATGAAAACTGATAATGTAATTTTGATTAAAAGTAAAGCTTTTGCGCTTAGAATTATTGGACTGTATAAGTATTTGCGTTCAGAGAAGAAAGAGTATGTTATGTCGAAACAAATTCTTCGGAGCGGTACGAGTATTGGTGCAAATGTTAGAGAAGGTAATCGAGGTCAGACGAAGCCTGACTTTATTACAAAGATGAATATTGCGTTAAAAGAGGCAGATGAGACATGTTATTGGCTTGAACTTTTATTTGAAAGTGGCTATATTGGTAAAAAAGCCTTTGAAAGCATGTATGTAGACTGTACTGAGCTTGTCCGAATTCTTTCATCAATTATTATTTCAGCACGAAAAAGGCATTAAATATTCTACATTCTACATTCTTCATTCTACATTACGATTATAGGCTCTCTCAAACTCAGTTCTCGCCAGCAATGACCTGCCGAGGGTGGCCTCGTCGGCGTATTCCAACTCTTCGCCGACGCCGATGCCGCGGGCGATGGTGGTGATGGTCGGGACTTTGTCTTGGATGTTTTTGTAGATGAAGAAGTTGGTGGTGTCGCCTTCGACGGTGGCGGGCAGTGCGAGGATGATCTCTTTAATGCCGCCAGCTTCCACGCGGTCGAATAGCTCTTTGATGGTGAGTTGCTGGATGCCGATGCCGTCCATCGGGGAGATGACCCCGCCGAGGACGTGATAGACGCCCTGGTACTGGTGGGTGTTCTCGATGGCGATCACATCGCGGATATCCTGCACCACGCAGATGACCCCGCTGTCACGCTTCGGGTTGGCGCAGATGTCACAGATTTCGTGGTCGGAAATGTTGTGGCATTGTCGGCAATAGACCACGTCGCTCTTCAGCTTGTTGATACGGTCGGTGAGCAGCGTCACGTTGGCCTCGTCTTGCTTGATGAGGTGCAGAGCGAGCCGCAAAGCGGAACGCTTTCCGATGCCCGGCAGCTTGGAAATCTCGTTTACAGCATTCTCTAAGTTCTTGGAATATAGCGATATCATTCTTCTTCAGGATCAAATATGAGGGTGGAAAAACGGTTGAGGTCGAAAATCTCGTTGGCGGTGTCGCAGAGTTCCTCCGCCGTGATCTTCTCCACGGCTTGGATGTTCTCGTCCATGTCGGCCACTTCATCGTAGAAGAGGGCGAGATGCCCGGCGGCGAGCAGCTCGTTGAGCTTGCTCTCCTGGGCGAGCGCGATTTGGCCGATGTATTGCTTCTTGGCGTAGTAGAGCTGCATTGTGCCTAACTTCTGCCGTTTGAGCTTCTCCAGCTCGCGGCGCACGAGCTCCAGACAGTGGTCGCGCTCGTGGGCGTCGCAGCCGAAATAGACGGAGAAAAGGCCGCAGTCGGAAAAGGGGTTGAAGTACGCTTCCACGGTGTAGGCCAGTCCCATCTTCTCGCGCACGCTCATGTTGAGTCGCGAATTCTGTCCCTGACCGCCCAAGATGTTGGTCAGCAACATGAACGGCAGCCGTTTCGGATGCCGGATGTCGTAGGCCGGTCCGCCGGTGAGGACGTTGGTCTGCGAGGTGCTCTTGCGCACGTTCATTGTTTTCGGCTGGTAGCTGGTGAACGGCTTGCGGGGATGTGCGCCGTGAGTCGCCTTTCCGTTGCCGAAATACTTCTCGCACAGACGGATAAGCTTGTCGGTGGCGATATTGCCCACAGAGGCCAGCACGACGTTTTCCAGCGTGTAGTTTGCCGCAGTGAAAGCCATAATATCCTCACGGTGAATTTGTTGCACGCTCTCCTTGGTGCCGAGGATGTTCTTGCCCATGGCATGGGTTCCGAACACCAACGACTCGAAGTCGTCGAAGATCAGCTCCGAAGGACTGTCATTGTAATAGTTGATCTCTTCGAAGATGACGGTCTTCTCCTTTTCCAGCTCCTTTTGGGGAAATTTGGCGTGGAAGAAGATGTCGGCGAGGAGTTCGACAGCGCGGGGATAGTCGGGGGAGAGGAAGGAGGCGTAGAAGTCGGTCTCCTCCTTGGAGGTACTGGCGTTGAGGTCGCCGCCCACGCTCTCCATGCGGTTGATGACACGGTAGGCGTTGCGCTTTTCCGTACCTTTAAATATAGTATGCTCCACAAAGTGAGCCAGGCCCGGATGTTGGGCGGGCTCGTCGCGCGTGCCGGCATCGATGAGGATGCCGAAATGGGAAATGGGGGACGCGGTGGGGATGTGCAGTAGTCTGAGACCGTTTTGCAGTCTTACAACACGGTGCGGCATGGATCGACGGTGATCGTTTGGATAGTGTTGATAATATCTTCGCTATAAGGTACTTGCACGCGGATGTAGTTGTCCGTGAAACCGCTGAGCATGTCGTCGCTCACCTGGGATTCCACCAGCACGGGGCGTTCCTGACCGGCGCACTGTTCGTAGAAGATACGTTTTTTCTCGTTGGAGAGGGCGATGAGGCGCTGACTGCGCTCGTCCTTGACATCCTCGGAGATCTGGTCTTCCATGATGTTGGCGGCGGTGCGGGGACGGCGAGAATAACTGAAGACGTGCATGTAGCTGATAGGCAGCTCGGAGAGGAAATTGTAGGTTTCCTCGAACTCCTCGTCGGTTTCACCGGGGAATCCGACAATCACGTCGCAAGCAATGCAGGCGTCGGGCATCAGCTTCTTGATTTTCTTGACCTTTTCGGCGTACTGCTCGGTGGTGTAACGACGGCGCATCTCGCTGAGAATGCGGTCGCAGCCCGACTGCAGCGGCAAGTGGAAGTGCGGCATCAGGATGTCGTTCTTGGCCACTAACTTGATGATGTCGTCGGTGAGCAGTTCGGGTTCGAGGGAGGAGATGCGCACGCGCTCGATGGCCTTCTGCTTGACGATGGCCTTGATGAGCTTGGTGAAGTCCTCGTTGGTGCCGCGTCCGAAGTCGCCGATGTTCACGCCGGTGAGGTTGACCTCATGCACGCCCTGGTCGGCAATCGCCTGGATGTTCTTGAGCACGCCCTCGATGGTGTCGCTGCGGCTTTTGCCACGGGCGATCCACACGGTGCAGTAGGTGCAGTGGGTGTTGCAGCCGTCCTGGATCTTGAGGAACGAGCGGGTGCGGTCGTGGATGGAGTAGGTGGAGAAAAAGTTGGGCGACGGTTTGACCTCGCGGGTGGCGACGTAATCGACGACGCTCATCTTGTTGCTGCTGCCGAAGACCTTATCGACGCCGGCCCAGCGCTCGAGCAGTTCGGGCTTGAGGGCGCTGTAGCAGCCGATGAGCATGATGGCGGCCAGCGGGTTCTCGCGGTGGAGTTTGGAGACGAGGTTGCGGGTCTTCTTCTCCGCAGCGCCCGTCACGGCGCAGGTGTTCACGATGATGATCTCAGGAACACCGCCCTGTGACCAGCCGCGCTTCTCGAGTTCGGCGGCAATGGCCGACGACTCGCTGAAGTTCAGCTTGCATCCTAACGTGTGAATTTCGAAGTTTTTCATCTTATATATTTTTATTATTATCCTAATGTATGTAGCTGGCAGCTTGACGAGTACGGCTTTCAAGACACGGAAAGCGATAGCAAAAAATAAGCGTGCAAAGATACACTTTTTTTATGAAAGGCGGGAAAATAAATTTTTGAGGCGGGGATTACGATGAAAAACGATGAATGGGCGATGAATGGCGATGAATGACGATGAATGACGATGAATGGGCGATGAATGGCGATGAATGGGCGATGAATGACGATGAATGCGATGAAAAAAAAGTGTACGGCATTGGGAAACAATACCGTACACTTTATAACTACTAACTGCTAACTACTAACTGCTAACTCGTTACGCTTTCGTCTGGTTGGCGACGCCTTCCTGTTTGGCCTTCAGCTCCTCTTCGGAGAGTCCCATGTAGTGGTCGCTGATGACCTGCATCTCGTTGTCCAGCTCCATGAGGTAGGGAACTCCGGTGGGAATGTTAAGCTTCACGATATCCTCGTTGGACATGTTCTTCATGAACTTGATGATACCGCGGATACTGTTGCCGTGGGCCACGACCAGCACCTGTTTGTATTGTCGCAGCGACTCCACGATGTTGACGTTCCACAGGGGGATGATGCGCTTGGTGGCGTCCATGAGGGATTCGGTAGCGGGACGGGCGGCCTTGAACTTGATGTCTTGGTAGCGGATGTCGAATTTCGGGTGGCGCGGGTCGTCGTCGGCCAGCGGTTCGGGCTCCACGTCATAGCTGCGGCGCCATTTGTTGACCTGCTCCTCACCATAGACGGAAACGGCCTCCTTTTTGTTCTGACCCTGCAGGGCGCCGTAGTGTTTCTCGTTCAGTCGCCAGGTCTTATACACGGGCAGCCATAGACGATCCATCTCCTCCAGCACGTAGTTCAACGTCTTGATGGCGCGTTTGAGGTAGGAGGTGTAGGTGTAGCGGATGTCCAGGTCCGAGTCGCGCAGGATGCGGCCGGCCTGCTTGGCCTCCTCGATGCCCTGCGGCGTGAGGTCCACATCCGTCCATCCGGTGAACTGGTTCGACAGGTTCCACTCGCTCTGTCCGTGTCGTATGAGTATGAGTTTGTACATTTCTTTTATAATGGTTATTGGTTATAGGTTATTGGTGTTTAGAGTTTAGAGTTTAGAGTTTAGGGTTTAGAAACTTGAAACCTGAAACTATTTAAGTTTGTTTTCCGAATTCGGGAACACAATCGTCGGTTTGAAGGTTTTTGCCTCTTCGAAATCCATGGAGGCGTAGGAGATGATGACGACGACGTCGCCGACGGCGGCTTTGCGGGCGGCGGGACCGTTGAGGCAGATCACGCCGGAGTCTTTCGCGCCCTTGATGACGTAGGTTTCCAGTCGTTCGCCGTTGTTGACGTTCAGCACCTGCACCTTCTCGTTCTCAATCATGTTGGCAGCCTCCATCAGCGTCTCGTCGATGGTGATGCTGCCCACGTAGTTCAGGTTGGCCTCCGTGACGGTGGCCTTGTGTATTTTCGATTTCAGGACTTCTATGTTCATTCTTGTAATGGTTATTGGTTATGGGTTATAAAAGCAGTTAGCAGTTAGCAGTTAGTAGTTAGCAGTTAGCAGTTAAATGTAAGTACTTGCTTCATTAATTATTATTAATTGTCAATTATCGTAACATCGTCTATTCATCGTCTATTCATCGTCTGTTCATCGTCTGTTCATCGTCTGTTCATCGCCTAATACCGTACGTTGTCAATCAACCGTACTGGGCCGACGTACACGGTGATGAATCCCATCACGCCGTGCGGGTTGTCGAGGGTGTCGGCGGTGAGGAGGGTTTCGGCGTCGGCGAGTTCGAAGTAGTCGAGCTGGAATTCGGGAACTTTGGCGATTTCGCTTTCCACGAAGGCTTTGATCTCCTGGGCGGTCTTGTACTGCTTGGAGGCTTCGAGGATGCGGTGGATGTTGGCGGAGGTCTCGAACTCGTGCTCAGAGAGGCGACGGTTGCGGGAACTCATGGCCAGACCGTTGGGCTCGCGGACGATGGGGCAGGGGATGACCTCCGTGAGGATGCGGCATTGGCGGCACATCTCGCGGATGACGGCAATCTGCTGGTAGTCCTTCTCGCCGAAGTATGCCTTGTGCGGGCGAACCCAGTCGAGCAGGCGGCGCACGATGACGCCCACGCCGTTGAAGTGTCCCGGACGGGCGGCGCCTTCCATCACGTTGGCCACGGTCCCGAAATCATAAACCTCTGTGGGGGCAACAGGGAAGACCTCCTCCACGGTGGGCGCGAATACGTAGTCGGCTAGGTCGCCGATGAGCTTCACGTCAGCTTCCAGCGTGCGGGGGTATTTCTCCAGATCCTCCGCGTTGTTGAACTGCACGGGGTTCACGAAGATGGAGCAGAAGACCACGTCGTTCTCCTCGTGAGCACGACGGATGAGTGACAGATGCCCTTCGTGAAGGGCACCCATGGTGGGCACCATGCCGATGGTTTTACCGGCGGCACGCTCGCGCACAGCGGTGTTGATAAGTTCCTCAACGGTATTGATGATTCTCATAACTATTTTTAATTCAGATAATTGAAGGCAAAAAACGCTCTTTGCCAAAACGGTCGCAAAAGTATAATTTTTTTTGACATACGTATATATACTAAATGCTCGATTTTGCCGTTTCTCATCCGTTATTTAAAATTTATGCTGATGAATACGAAAATCTTATGGGCGGATGATGAAATTGATTTGTTGAAGCCGCATATATTGTTTTTGAAATCAAAAGGTTACGATGTGATTCCCGCGATGAGCGGCATGGAGGCACTCGAAATACTGAAAACCGAATTTGTCAATATCATCTTTCTGGATGAGAATATGCCCGGATTGAGCGGTCTGGAGACGCTGCAACGGCTGAAGAAGGACTATCCGCACATTCCCATCGTGATGATCACCAAGAGCGAAGAGGAGCACATCATGGAGGACGCCATCGGCTCCAATATCGCCGACTACCTCATCAAACCAGTGAATCCCAACCAGATACTGCTTTGTCTGAAGAAAAATATCGACAACAAGAAACTGGTGAGTGAGAAGGTGACTAGCAACTACCAGCAGTCGTTCCGCGAACTCTCCATGCGCATCTCCGACCGGCTCAGCGTGCCGGAGTGGGAGGAACTCTACAAAGAGCTGGTGAACTGGGAACTGCAAATAGAAAAGATTGAGGACGAGAGTGTTACGGAGATGCTTGCCGCCCAAAAGGAGGAGGCGAACGTCCAGTTCTGCAAGTTTGTGCAGCGCAACTACCTCGACTGGGTCAATGGCCGTTCCGAAGAGAAACCGTTGCAGTCGCATACCGTGCTGAAAGAGAAGCTGTTCCCGACCTTGAACGAGCAAAAGAGCACCTTCCTGTTCGTCATCGACAACCTGCGTTACGATCAGTGGCGCAGCATCTACCCGATGGTGCACGACTACTATTACATTCAGGACGAGAGCCTCTGCTACAGCATCCTGCCCACGGCCACACACTACGCCCGCAATGCCCTGTTCTCCGGCCTCATGCCGTCCATGATTGCCAAGAAATATCCGCAATTCTGGCTCAACGAGGGCGATAACGGCAGCAAAAACCAGTTCGAGGAGCAGCTGCTTGGCGAATATCTGAAGCGTTATGGCAAGAATATCAAATATTCCTACCACAAAATCCTCAATGCAGACTTTGCCAAGAAGGTGTTCGACAACTTCCATCAGATGCTCAATAACCCGCTGAATGTCATTGTGTTCAACTTCGTGGATATGCTGTCGCACGCGGGCACGGACGTCAACGTGGTGCGCGAGCTGGCCGACGACGAGAAGTCCTACCGCAGCGTCACCGCTTCCTGGTTTGCCAATTCTGTGCTGTTCGATATGATCAAGTGGTTGTCGGAGCGTAAGATACCAGTGATGATCACCACCGACCACGGCACCATCAAGGTGGACAGAGCTTTGAAGATGGTGGGCGAGCGCGACCTGAACACGAACTTGCGCTACAAGGTCGGCCGCAGCAGTATGGACTATCCCGCCAAGGAAGTTTTCGAGATCAAGAATCCCGACGACGCTTTCTTGCCGAAGGAGAATATGACCCAGCGCTTCATTTTCGCCACCAAATCCGACTTCTTCGCCTACCAGAACAACTTCAACCAGTACGTGAATCTCTACAAAAACACGTTCCAGCACGGCGGCATCTCCATGGAGGAGATGATGATCCCGTTCGTGATTCTGGCGCCGAAACAGTAGGACAATGCAGAATGCAGAATGCAGAATGTAGAATTATGAATTATGAATTATGAATAGGGGTTGCGGGCGATATGGGCGGTGGCGGGGCATTGGTGATTATTGATTATTGACGGGGCGAAAGTACAAAATTTTGGGATTGAATTCGGACAGTTACGGGAAATCGCTGTTGTGCTAGGTTTATATCATGGCTGATAGTTATTAGTCGCTAATTTGGAACAAATAATAGTCATCATATCCTATCATAAGAAACTGTTTTTCAGTCGGAAGTTTAAACAATCCATAAATTTCCATATTGTACAAGTTCTTTAATGTAAGAATTTCAATTGAATCTAAGGAATAGTTTGTCTCGTTTTTCTGTAAAGCAGCCTTGCATAATTGCAAATCTGTATTTAAATAAAATACATCATTGTTATAACAATCATAAAAATCAAACATTTTGCTTGCAATTACAGGAAAACATGTGTGATGAAACACATCGTATACAAGCAGTGTGTAGCTAATAGTACCATGCTCATCCTCAAGATGCGGGATAGAAAAAATCAACGTAGTATCGGTAACCCATGTGAACTTATTTACGTTTTTAGAATCTCTAAGATGTAAATTGCTTGTTCCATTCCATATTGTAATGCAATTATTCATCTCGTCTTTGTACGCAATTGTACTGTTTTCGTTAACAGAAAAAGGGATTCCCTGTCTCAACAAATTCATAGATTTATTTATTGTGGATACAAATAGACTGTCTCCCGATGCCACTTTTGCAATAATCGAATCTCTTTGAGGGAACAGAGAACTCATCGTCAAACTATACAAAGAATCGGTATATTTATCTGAATGGTGTTTAGCAATGGCATCAATTAACACTACAGAATTTTCTTTACTAAAATATCTATAATATTTACAATTGTTGGTATATTTATTACATACGCATAAAAGACAAGAGTCTCTATTATTATTATAAAAAGGAAACAAATTGTACGGTTTACAAGGCCTTCCGTTATCAATACTATCAGATGAAAGGATGTGCGTTATTTCAACTCCGCTACATTGAGCTTCAATTTGTAACGCATGAAATATTAGCAAACAAATAATGGCATACTTTTTCATGTTTCAAGATTTTAACGTGACCCTGGTATGATTACTTCTTGTAATGTACCACAATGATAAAATGATGGAGATTTTGCAGCATAATTACAATACGTTGTTTTACCGTCTGCGGTAAAGGTTTTTCTTGTATATGTTTGGGCGTAATCGATAACAGATTGAACATTAACTTCGTCTACTCCATTTTGAGATTGGTCATATCTTGAAAATGCAAAATATGCATCATTGTTTTTTACAAATTTACCCGTCTTTGCATTCTTCACTATAGGACTTCTATTTAATTTAAAAACGGCATTTGAACCATCTTCAATGTGCTCAAGTAGTTTGCCATTTTCATCTTCAAAATTTGTGTAATCCTCCCCATTCGGATCCACCAATTTCACCGGGTTATTCGCACAATAAACATACGGACTCAAACTTGCATATTTCGCAGCCATCGGGTCCACGCTCAGCCACACACTCAAATCGCTGCTGTAATAGCTTGAGCCGAAGTAGGACAGGCCGGTTTCGGAGTCGCGTTCTTTTGCGGAGAAGGTGAACGTCAGAGAGTTAGCAGTTAGCAGTGAGTAGTTAGCAGTTGGGCGGGAACCGTCATTGATCTCCCCTTTAGGGAATGCATAGCAATAGCCCGGGACGGTACGGGACGCGAGCGAAATTCCCGGAAGGGGATTCATCGGTCTCTGGCGATATGGGCGGTGGCGGGGCATTGGTGATTATTGATTATTGACGGGGCGAAAGTACAAAATTTTGGGATTGATTCTGGATACCTCTTTGACATTGATGTTGACGGTTAGCCTGTGGGGGCTGCTTTTTGCCATAGACGTCAAGTTTTGGTATATACGGCTTAATGTTTATTATGAGTAGGAATCGTGTAATCTTACACTGGCTAGAAGAAATTGGCAACACCATCTTTGTTACCCTCTAATGAATATCACTATTAAATATACAATAACAAGCATTGGCAAATTTATCAATATTTCTTTCCAACTCATGGGCGATCCTTTCCCGAAATAGTGTAAACCTAAAACAATTAATAAAAAACCTATAAAATAAAAAATCGTATCTGTTATCCTTTTTTTTATTTGATTACTGTCTTTGTGCATTTCCCACTCCTTTTTTTGATTGTGACTTTTGGATGTTTATTGTGCTTCCAACAGAATAGCTTGTTGTAGTAAAGTTAAAGAAATTCAAGGTTTTTTCAAAGCCTTTGGACAATGTTACACCAAAAAATTTCATTGTTTTTGCCGCTCTAAAAGATAAAGCATCGAACCCAGCGGCAAATCTGTCAAAGAGGCCAGATTGGTTACCATAAAAATCGTATCCCGAAAAAACAGTCTTAATGTCATTTGGAATCCCAACCAATGGATTAACTAACACAAGACCTTGGAGATATGGAGCAGCAGCATCTACAATTTTTTGTTCATCAAAATTTAATTTTGCACCAACAAGTTTGAGTCCATAATTCACTTTTGTAGTAACATCGTTTGCCTTTTTATATTGTTGTGTATAGTACGACACCATTGAATAAGATGACTGTTGATTTGATGAATTATTCTTTTTAGGAGGATCGTCAGGCTTTTCAACTTCTTCCCCATTCGGATCCACCAACTTCACCGGGTTATCTGCGCAATAAACGTATGGCGACAAAGAGGCATATTTCGCAGCCATCGGGTCCACGCTCAGCCACACACTTAAGTCGCTGCTGTAATACCGTGAGCCAAAGTAAGATAGGCCGGTTTCGGGGTCGCGTTCCTTGGCGGAGAAGGTGAAAGTCAAAGAGTTAGCAGTTAGCAGTGAGTAGTTAGCAGTTGGACGGGATTCGGAAGTGCCTGTACAGATCCGGTAGCAGAAG
>ONCM01000050.1 GCA_900316305.1 uncultured Bacteroidales bacterium
CGTTGTCACTTAGCCAAAACGGGAGTTTTAGATGTTGTTTTACGAATGATTATTGGCGTAAACAACTGGTGGTCAGTTAGAAATAAATAGAGGCCTCCTAATGTATTTTTGCCAAAAGATATTTCAATCCTTATAATAACAAAACAATGAAAAAGATTACCATCCAAACAACGCACTGCCGTTGGTGTTTCTGCGGTGTGTTTTGCACCGCAGTATTGGCTTTTTTCGCCTTGTTCGCCGCATGCGAACGGCCTGAGCCCGAGCCCGAGCCGCCTACCCCGCCAGTGGTGGACACCGACACCCTGCCGACCAACAAGTTCGTGGGCACGTGGGTGCTGTGCGCGATGACTAACATAAACAGCGAACCGCCCGCCACCTGCGACCTCGCAAATGCCACCACCGACACCCTGGTGTTCACAAATGATAAAAAGCTCACACTCCATCGTGGTGAAAACTTGTCGGAGTACTGGTACGAGTTCACGGAGCATTATCTCGTCACCTATGGATATACAGATTCGACATATCTATCAGCTAGATCAACACAATATAATTTCAGGGAAAATGACGAGGAACTCGTTCTCAGTGGGATTTTTTACATTAGCGGCAGAAAGAACTACTGTTTTCGTCGTATCACGAATGATTAACACTTAAAAAGCACTTCATTATGAAACAGATATATTTTTTATCCGCTATAACATTGTTGTCAATCCTGACAATTTTTAACGTTTCTTGTGAAAAACCGGAACCCGAGCCGGAACCTCCCGCCACACCCGTGGAGGAACCTGTTGTTACAACAGCAGAGAGACTTGTGGGGAAGTGGGCGCGTAATTGGTCCTATGCAACGAGCAAAGACACATTGTTGTTTACCGAAGATGGAACGTGTTACTGTATCATTGGAGATTTTTATTCGAATGGTTCATCAGACACAACAGTCTATTATTATGAATGTTCCGAGCAGTTTCTCATTTTTTATAACAATAATATTGAACATTACAGTCCTCAACCGCATTACATAAAGTTTTATGACGATTACACCTACTTTGTTATATACAACTATCCATTTTTGGTGTTAGATGTGATTTTGAACGCTGGTTTCAAAAAAGTTGATTGAGGTGTTGTAGAGACGTGCCATGGCGCGTCTCTACAATGCGCAACCGCAACCCTGTCCCTGAATTCCGTCCCCGCCGGCGTGTACCTGTTGCGCGTGACGGACACCGACGGGAAGGAATACCACCGGAAAATTGTGAAGAAATAACGGTTCGCGGGATCTGTAGAGACGGTGTGCACACCGTCTCTACAACGGACCGGGATCAAATTCATAATGCACAATTTGAAAAAAATGTATCATTGCCGAAATGAATTTACATCAATCAAAAATACCACAATTATGAAAAAACATATTATTACCCTGTTGATTGTCAGCGTGTTCGCGGGGGTTTCCGCGCAGAGTTACACACAAGCTTTTGATAGTGTATTCCAACATGTGGATCTAAGACATACCTCAACAGGCATTCTGTATGAACGAGTGTTGCCGCTTAGCAACTTGACCAGCTATGTTACCAATATCCCCTATCCCGTAGATATTTGCGACTTCAGGCAATTTGTCATGGCAAACGACGAACCTTTTCGTGCTGGAGCACAACATACATTTCTTTCGGATTCGGTAGGCCTTTATAAATTTGCTGCAGGCGTTTCCATAGGCTTGTTAGGCTCTGCATACACAATGAAATATGCGGTATCGAAAAAATGTATGTTTCAAACAGATCTTGGAATCAAATATTTCCTGAATCTAGTTGGCGATGAAGGCGGAATAAGTCCTGTAATACTCATATTAGTTGAAGCCTCACAAAACTTCCTCTACCAGCATACGCTTGCAACAAAAGAGAAAAGTAGTTTTTATTTCCTTTTAGGAGGTGGTGTATCAGGAGGATTGACACCGTATGGCCCGATAACATGGAAAGTGGGTGCAAATCCTCTTTTCGGTTTGGAGATAGTGCTTAAAAAGCCCAAGATGTCTTTTCAGGTAGATCTTCGCCCTGGATATGCGGCATTGTTAAGGACAGAAAAGGCTCAACAATCTGATCAACATCCATTTATTACCGGTTTCACAAGTGGTATTAAGCAATACCCATATCATGGCTATGACATCTCATTAAACTTTGCAGTCAAATTTTATAAAATCAATTAAATAATAATTGTCATTAAAACAATAATCCTATGAAAAAAAGTTCAATACTAATAATCTTTGTAGGGATAACCACATTTTTCCCAATACACGCGCAGACTTACACAGATGCTATTGACAGTATATTCTTCCATATCGGCAAGACAGACGCTAAAACTGGAATTATTTATGAGAGAGTATTATCATTTGCTAATCTTACACATTACAATTCTCTGGAAGATCACCCAGACACCAGTAATTTCTCACATTTTCTAAGAGCGTATAATGAATTATGTCGTGCCACTTTTCGCCCCTCAGTAACGATGATACCTCCGGACACTTTTAAACGATTAATAGAGAACGACACAACTCGTATTCAAATAGGAATGCTTCATTTCAATTTCAACACATTTGACACATCTGTAGCACGACATAAATTATATTTTGACAGTGATAGTGTATTAAGAATTCCGTCCCCGCGGGCGTGTACGTGTTGCGCGTGACGGACACGGAGGGACGGGAATACCACCAAAAAATCGTGAAACGATAACCGAAATTCGCTGACAAAAAAACGCCCGACAGAAATGCCGGGCGTTTTGTATTGGGAACAAAGGAACGATCATTCCTCGTCTTTGTGCTCTTCTTCGTATTTCTTGATGATTTCGCTTTGAACATCGGCGGAAACCTGCTGATATTCGGCGAATTTCATGCTGTAGGAAGCACGGCCGGAGGTGATGGAACTCAGCGTGGTGGAGTACTTGTTCATCTCGGCCAACGGAATCTTGGCGTGGATGTTCTGGAAAGCACCTTCGCTGTCCATACCCATCATGATACCGCGACGACCCTGCATGTCGGTCATCACATCACCCATGCGGTCGGCGGGCACGAAAATGTCCACGTCATAGATGGGCTCCAGAATCTTCGGACCGGCGTTCTTGAAGGCTTCCTTGAAGGCGTTACGGCCAGCCAACTTGAATGCCAACTCGTTGGAGTCAACCGGGTGCATTTTACCGTCGTAGATGTTCACCACGATGTCGCGGGCGTAAGAACCGGTGAGGGGACCCTCTTCCATCTTCTCCATGATACCCTTCAGGATGGCGGGCATGAAGCGGGCATCGATGGCACCACCGACGATACAGTTGTTGAAGATCAGCTTACCGCCCCAAGGCAGGTCGTAGGTCTCCGTGGCACGGATCGGGTATTTGGTCTGGGTGGGCATGCCCTCGTAGTAGGACTCGATAAGCATGTGAACCTCACCGAATTGACCGGAACCACCGGATTGCTTTTTGTGACGATACATGGCCTCGGCAGATTTCGTGATGGTCTCACGATACGGGATCTTCGGAGCATAGTATTCAATGTCAATCTTGTTGAGCTTCTCAATCATCCATTTCACGATGTTGAGGTGTTGCTCGCCCTGACCGGAGATGATGAGCTGTTTCAGTTCCTTGGACTGCTCCATCTGGAAGGTCGGGTCAGTCTTGCGGATTTCGTTAAGGGCGGCACCCAGTTTCTCATCGTCAGCGCTGTTGATGGCTCTGACGGCGGTACGGAACTTGGGATCCGGATAAACGGTGGGTTCGATCACATCGTCGCCCTTGGCCACCAGCGTGGTGCCCGTGGGAGAGGATTTCAGTTTGATGGTAGCCACGATATCACCGGCCACAGCCTTCTCAACTTCCACACGGTTCTTGCCGGCGAAAGCGAGCAGCTGGGAGATACGCTCTTTGGTGTTGGTGCTGGTGTTTAGCACATCGTCAGCTTTCTTGAGTTCGCCGTCAGCGACTTTGATGAAAGCAACTTCACCAAGGTGTTGTTCGATACCAATCTTGAAAATGAAACCTGTGAAAGGCTCAGCAGCGTTGTATTTGTGCTCGTTGCCGTTGGTGGCCTTCATCGTGCGGCCTTCGTCGGGAGTCGGGCAGTTCTTGATGATGAGGTCCATCATGCGGTCAACGCCTTGGTCGGTCTTGGCAGCCACGCAAATCACCGGGAAGGTGCCGCGGTTGGCGATACCGAGCTTCAGACCCTTGATCATCTCGTCTTCAGAGAGGGTACCCTCTTCGAAGAATTTGTCCATGAGGGCTTCGTCGTTCTCAGCAGCAGCCTCGATCAGGGCGCTGTGCATCTCCTCAGCCTTGCTCATCTGGTCAGCGGGAATGTCTTCCACCACCATCTTACCACCGTTGGCGGGGAATTTGAGCATCTTCATTTGCAGAAGGTCGATGACGGCGTCGAAACCGATACCGGCGTTCACCGGATATTGGAAAGCCATGACGCTACCGCCAAAGTACTCTTTCAGCTGATGCAAGGTCTCGTCGAAGTTGGCCTTCTCGTGGTCGAGTTGGTTGACGGCGAAGATGACCGGAATATGGGCGGCCTTGGTGTGACGCCATTGGATTTCGGCACCCACATCGACACCGTTTTGGGAGTTGATCACCATCAGGGCGGTGTCCATCACGCGCAACGCTGAAACAGTCTCACCAATGAAGTCGTCGAAGCCGGGGCAATCCACCATGTTGATTTTGGTGCCGTTGAATTCCGCATACAACACTGAGCTTTGAATAGATTGTTGTCTTTCGAGTTCCACCTCACGGTAGTCTGAAAGGGTGTTCTTGTCTTCTACAGTACCTCTTCTACTGATGACGCCGCCGTGAAAAGCCATAGCCTCAGACAGCGTGGTTTTACCCGTACGGTTACCGCCAATAATGGCAATATTTCTGATTTCTTTCGTTTGATAAACTTTCATTGGTGTATAATTAATTGATTTATAATATTTTAGATTATTTCTTTAGTAAGTTGCAAAATTACAAAAAATTTTGACATACAGGGCTATTAAAATGATATAGTGGAAATCACCTCATTGATAAGGCAATCGTGGGGTTCGGCGGGCACTTCCGGAAGGAACTGGAAGTCGAAGCAGAGACCAATGGTGGGCACACCCGGGTGTTGCGCCAGAAACCGGTCGTAGTAGCCTTTTCCGCGACCTAACCGGTGACCGGCGGCATCGAAGGCCATTCCGGGCACGACTATCAGGTCAAAACCACCTTGATAGGGATGGTTCTGTGGTTCGGGAATATGGAAGTCCCCTTCCGCAAATTCCACATTTTCAGCTAATTCCACGGGAATAATGTCGTCCCCAACCACCGTGGGCAGGATGATGGTCTTGCGGTTCCTCCACGTCTCGATAAAATCCAGGGTCTGCACCTCATCAGGCAGGGAAGCATAAAGCATCACCCGCTCCGCTTCCAGAAACCGCGGATGTTGAGCCAACTTTTTCAAAATCACCTCCGACTGCAACCGCAACTCTTCTGGTGTGCGCTGCTTTTTGGCAGCCCGTATTTCTTGCCGTAACTCCTTCTTATTCATCGCTCATTCATCGTTTTATTCATCGCTCATTCATCGTTTTATTCATCGTTTTTATTCATCGCTCATTCATCGATTATTTTCATCGCTCTTCATCGCCTCATTCTCCTTCTTCAGCACCACAATCTCGAAAATGGCATACAGGAAATAGATCACCAGAAAGGCGATGGCGAAGCGGATGGCATCGTCGGGCTTCAGCAGCATGTAGAGCAGCAAAAAGAGCAGACAGGAGAGGATTTTCACCGTACGCGAGAGCATGTAGGCGGAGACGAACTTTTTGCCATTGTTACCGTCCTCATTGCGCAGCACAATGTACATCGTAAAAAGTGTGATGACAAAGAAAAAGAGCACGATGAACGGCATTGCGGGGGTGGCGTACTGTGGCAGCAGCCATTGGAACAGTGTCGCCAATCCGGCAATGATGACGGAAAAGACGATGATGCGGAACGAAAACTTCCTAATGGGTATCTTTTTTTGACTCATGTTTGAGGTTTTTTTGCGATTTCAGGGATGAGCGGATGATGAGGTATAAGGAAACAGCAATGCCCGTCAGTGAACAGATGATGGTCATCAACGGGCTGGTGTTCAGTAATTTGTCAAGCTTTATTCCTCCGAAAACGCCCAATGCTATGACGGCTCCCATCTCGAATGCCATGTTGGAATATTTGGCGTATTGATGGATGGGAGAGGGCTTTCTGCTGGAGGCCGGTTCGGACATAGATTATTTCCGTTCCGGTTGGGGTGCGGCCTGCGGAGCGGCAGTCGGACGGCTGTTGCGCATCTTGCAGTTGCCGGAGAATTCGGCACCCGGCTCAATGGCGATTTTGCCCGTTTCGATGTTGCCGATCATGTTGGCGGTGGATTTCAACGAAATCATCTCTGTGACCAACAGGGATTCCACCTTGACGGTGCCTTCAATCTCAATGCTGGTGCATTTGATGTTGCCTTCCACAACACCGCTGCGGCCCACGATGATTTTGGATTTGGATTCGATATTGCCCCGCAAGATGCCGTCAATGCGACAGTCGGATGCGGTGACCATGTTGCCTTGCAATTGAGTGCCTTGCGCGATTACGTTAACGGCTCCGCCGTTGAATTCCCGAGTATCAGTTTCTTTCATAATCTTCTGTATTATTGTTTTTTATTGATATAATGGCTATTGAAGAAGGCGGGATATTTGCTTCGCTCGTCCCGCTTGTTGTAGAACGTGGTGTAGTTGTTGGCGCTCATGACGTACACTTCAATGACTTGCCTGTCGATGTCCGTTTTGAAGGCGTCATCCTTGACGAGGATGTTGTAATAGTCCATGGCGTCAGCGCCATTGCTGAATTTGGATATGGTAACCATCTGATATTGGTTGTCAATAAAGAAACTACTGATAACCAGTTTCTTCAGACTGAAATAGGTCTTGTTGAAGTTGCTAATGCTTTGTTTTACCGTTTGGAGGGGCAGTTCAGCGGTTTTCACCAGCAGAACGGTATAGTGATTGTCGTCGGGCGTGTAGGTGAAGACGCTTCCTTTTTCGGGTTCTTCGGGTTGCACTAACTGTTGCAGCGCCTCATTCTCCGGCGAATTCACCTCTATACCAAGACTTTTCTGAATTTCTTCTTTTGAGAAGTTGGAAAGGTAAATACGGGCCAGTTCGGCTACAGGCTCTTGCGGGAATTGGGTCACCACTTGCGTCAGTCCCACAATCAGAGAATCATCATTATAGACTTGCCCGGCGGCTACAGCGCGAAGGTACGTATATTGTGACTGCAGGGTCGGTTCTGTGCAGTTGGGAATGGCCGCATCGGCGGCGGAAACCACTTTGGCCCAACGTTTGTGTATGAAATCGTCATACACTTGGGCGTATTGGTTCTCCACTGTTTTCGATTTGGCTGCCAATTTACTGGCGTATTCAGGATCTTGGATCAGTTTGGCATAGTCGGTATCCGGGTATTTGGTCAGGATAAGATTTTTGTAATCCTGAGCTCTGGGATCGCCAATTTTTGTGTAGAGCGTGTAAAGCATAAAGACGGAGGGCAGCGCAAATTCGCTTTTGGGGTAGCGTTGCAGCAGTTGTTCGAAGGAGGCGCAAGCGCGTTTGGTGTCGCTCAACAAATCTTGATACATGAAGCCAGTCTCATATAAGTCTTTGGCAATGATAGCGTTAGCCGTATCTTTGGCTCCCTGGGTCAAGGGGAGGTCTTGCAAATAGTAAGCCTCCTTCTTGGGGTCGGTTTCACGTTTTGGAATCGGATTGCCGTCCTCGTCATAATCCACCGTGTCTTTGGCGAGCGACGGGTCGTTCATCAAAGCCATGTCATCGAAGGAGATCTGTGACTTATTGCTGATGAACCAGTTGTCTTCCAGCTTACGGTTGCCGAAACGGCGGTAGAAGTCCTGTTTACCCGCCGTCACCAACGATTGGTTGTAGAAGTACCATTTGCCGTTGGAGGAGGTGGTGTTGATGTTGGTGTAGGAGGCGGCGTTTTGCATGGCGAGCATACGTTCAGCTTCCTCTTCAGCGGCTTTACGTTCCGCTTCGGTATAGTCGGCGATCATCTTCCTCACCCACGCATTCCGTTGTCCTTCGGGCAGGTTCGCAATACGTAAAAGGCTGTCTTGCAGGTCTATTTCGTCCAATTTGTCCACCAGATCTTTGAGGACGGAGGCTTTTTTCTGCAGTTGTTCGTAATTCGGATAGTTCTTGGGGATGGCCATCATGGCCGTGTCGTAGTAGTGTTGCGCTTCGCGATATTGGTTGTCATCGAAGTAGAGGTCCGCCAAGGTAAGGCTGGAGAAAGTTTTCTGGTAGTCGTTCTCGGTGGAGGAAGCCACGGACTTGGCCAGATACTCCATCCGGAGGTCTTCGTCCTCATCAATGCGGGCTATCTCCGAAAAAGCGTAGTAAATCTGGTCGTGGTAGTTCTCGTTCTTCTTGTCATTCAGCATCTTATTGAGCTGCTTGGTAATGGCGTTGCGGTTGGATTCGGTGCCATCGTAGTTGGCGGCCAGATGCATTTGGGCGCAGAAGGTCATCTCGTAGTTGTTGGACTTTTGGATGACGGCCTTGAAGTTCTTCTGGGCTTCGGCCTGTTGACCGAGGTTTTCGTACAGCTGTCCGAGAATGAGTTGCAGACGGGTGCGGAATTCGCGTTGTGGCTTGTTAGACAATGCGTTACCGATATAGTCGATGGCCTCTTGCACGTCTCCGTCGGGTGCGGTGAGGTGGTATTCTGCCTTGGCGGCGTTGAAGAGAACATTGAATTTTTTATTTTTCTTGCTCTCATTCATATAGCGGATGGTCTCCAACAGCTCGTCCGCGCTGGAGTAGTAACCTTGTCGCATCTGGGTACGGGCCAGCAGCACCTGGGCTTCATCCAGAATGTTCGATTTTGGATAAGTGTGTACAATATAGTTCAGCACGCGTTGTGCTTGGACGTAATCTTGCTTGTAGAAATAGGATTTGGCCATCAAGAAGTAAGCATCATCAATGGTTTTGACGTACTCTTTGCCCTTGAACATCATGGAGTGCTTGTGGATGGCCTTTGATGACTTTTGTATGGTGCGATCCAGATGGGAGAGACAGGGGCCAAGTTCGGTTTTGTCAGGATAGTTGTATATCGGCAGGGTAGCGGTATAGTTGTCTTTGGAGAGTTTGGCATACTCCCTTTCGGCGTCCTTCATCGCTTGGTTACCGTTCCAATAGACGTTGTATCTGCAAGTTACATTATGGTAGGCGCGATTCGGGAAGGTGTTTTTGGAAGTAGAGCAAGCCGTCAGCACCGCCACGAGCAGCAGGCTGATTCCAAGTTTGGTGAATATTTTTGTTTTCTTTTTCAAAGGATCTTGATTTTTTAGTGAAACGTGATGAACGTGGAATTGGATGATTTATTTTGTCTGGTTGGCGAAATATTCGTCTAAAAGTCGTTGGACGTATTTTCCGAAGACGTCGAATTCGATATTGACGACGGAGCCGGGTTTGAGGTTGTGGAAGTTCGTCACCTTGTAGGTGTAGGGGATGATGGCCACGGAAAAACGGCCTTTCTCGGAATCCACCACGGTGAGGCTGATGCCGTTGACGGAGATGGAACCTTTAGGAACGGTGAAGTTATTCTTGTCGGGGTCGTAGGTGAAGTAGAAACGCCAGCTGCCGTCTTCATCGACAACTTTCTCGCACACAGCGGTTTGATCGACATGCCCTTGCACGATATGCCCATCGAAACGGCCATCCATGCGCATACTGCGTTCGAGGTTCACCTCGTCGCCCACTTTCCAGGTGCCGAGGTTGGTCTTCAACATCGTCTCCTCCATGGCGGTGACGACATACTGCTTCTTTTCTTTGTCCAGTTTCACAACCGTCAGGCAGCATCCGTCATGGGCCATGCTTTGGTCAATGTTGAGTTCGTCCGCAAAATCCACTTCCAAGGTGAAGTCGAAGTTCGTTCTATCTTGTTCAATCTTAACGATTTTCCCAGTTTTCTCTATAATTCCAGTAAACATTCTTATCCAAAATTAAAACCTGCAAAGATACAAAATTTTCGGAAGTGCAGAAATTTCGGATTTTGAAAAAAAGGTATTAAAAAACGTTTACTTTTTCTTGCCGGTCAACAGTTGCTGAATTTCGTTGAGCTTCATGAGCGCCTCCACGGGGGTGAGGCTATTGATGTCGAGGCCGACGATAGTCTCTTTGACATCCAGTAACAGCGGGTCGTCCAAGTTGATGAAACTCAGCTGATAACCGTCGTCTTTCGGTTTCTCGATGTGCACCTCCTCGCCTCGCTCTTCCCGTTGTGCTCGAGATTCTTCGAGCTGTTTGAGAATTTCCTCGGCGCGGCGCAGCACGGCGGGAGGCATGCCGGCCATACGGGCCACGTGGATACCGAAACTGTGCTCGCTGCCGCCCTCCTCCAACTTGCGCAGGAAATAGACCTTGTTGTCCAACTCCTTCACCGACACGTGGTAATTCTTGATGCGCGGGAACTGCGCGGCCATGTCGTTGAGCTCGTGATAGTGCGTGGCAAACAGCACTTTGGCGTGGTGAAGCGGGTTTTCGTGCAGGTACTCGGCAATGGACCACGCGATGGAAATGCCGTCGTAAGTGCTTGTGCCCCTGCCGATTTCGTCCAACAGCACCAGACTGCGGTTGGTGACGTTGTTAAGGATGTTGGCGGTCTCGTTCATCTCAACCATGAAGGTGGATTCACCGGTGGAGATGTTGTCGGAGGCGCCCACGCGGGTGAAAATCTTATCCACGATGCCGATGGTGCACTCGCGGGCGGGCACATAGCAGCCCATCTGCGCCATTAGCGTGATGAGGGCAGTCTGCCGTAGCAGCGCCGACTTACCCGACATGTTCGGACCAGTGATGACGATAATCTGCTGTTTTTCAGTATCTAAGTAGATGTCGTTGGCGATATAGGGCTCTTCGGGTGGCAATTGCCGCTCAATGACCGGATGACGACCGTCTTTGATATCAATGCTCTGGAAATTGCTGATAGTCGGCTTGGTGTATTGGTACTGTACGGCGCAGTAGGCGAAGGCGTTGAGCACATCCAAGCGGGCGGCCAGACGGGCGTTGTTCTGGATGATGGGAATATAGTCGGCGAGACTGATTACCAACTCGTTATAGAGTCTTACCTCGATTTCCAAAATTTTCTCCTGGGCAGTCAAAATCTTGGTTTCCAGTTCTTTGAGTTCTTCGGTGATATAGCGTTCGCTGCCGGTGAGGGTTTGTTTGCGGGTCCATTCTGGTGGCACTTTCGATTTGTAGGTGTTGGTGACTTCCAGATAGTAGCCGAAGACATTATTGAAGCCGATTTTCAGGGAGCTGATACCGGTTTTGGCTGCTTCCCGTTGCTGGATGTCGGCCAGAATGCCGCGGCTGTTTTTGGCCAAGTCGGTGAGTTCATCCAGTTCGGCGTTGACCCCGCGCTGGAAAATGCCGCCTTTGCTTGGCACCACTGGGGGATCTTCGCAAATCTCCTTTTCGATGCGTTTGCAGACATTCACGCAGGGATTAAGTTTCTCGGCAATATCTTGTAAGATAGGTGATTGCGATTTCTCGCAGAGGGCTTTCAGTTGTTCGGTGGCACGGAGGGAGGTGGCCAATTGCAGTGCCTCTCGCGGATTGATTTTACCCGTGGCGATCTTCGAGACCATACGCTCCAGGTCGCCCATCTGCTTGAGGATGTCGGTTAGCTGGAAGGTAAAATCTTGGTTGTTAATAAGATACTCCACCACAGAAAGGCGCTCGTCGATGAGCGACTTCTCTTTCAGCGGCATGAGAATCCATTTGCGCAGCATACGGGAGCCCATCGGGGTTTGGGTTTCGTCGAGGACGTCCAATAGCGTGACCGCGTTTTCGTTGGGCGAGTGGATGAGTTCGAGGTTGCGGATGGTGAACTTGTCGAGCCAAACGTACAAATCCTCCTCAATACGACTTATCTTAGTGATATGCTGTATCTTATGGTTTTGCGTTTCGTAAATATAATGCAATGCGGCACCAGCGGCGATGATGCCGAGCGGCAGATCCTCCACCCCGAAACCTTTCAGCGACTTAGTATGGAAATGCTTGGTCAGCAGGTCGCGGGTGTAGTCGGTTTTGAAAACCCAGTCGTCGAGCTGGGTAAGCAGCATTTTCTCTCCAAAATTTTGCTTAAAAGTCTGCGTTTTGCCCTTCTGGATGACCAGCTCCATGGGTTTGAAGTTCTGGAAAAGCTTGTCGAGGTATTCGTAATTGCCCTCAGCGATATAAAATTCGCCGGTGGAGATATCGAGGAAGGCGATACCGCTCAGTTTGTCAGTAAGATGGATGGCGGCGAGGAAGTTGTTCTCGCGTTGTTCGAGCACCTTGTCGTTGATGGAGACGCCGGGCGTCACCAACTCGACGATGCCTCTTTTCACGAGGGTTTTGGTGAGTTTATGGCCACGCGGTAGCCGGCGCGCACAAGCCGTGGCAGGTACGTGTCGAGGGCGTGGTGGGGAAAGCCCGCCAGCTCGGTTTGTGACTCGCCCTTCCCGTGACGGGTCAGCGTGATACCTAAAATCTTGGACGTTTTGACGGCATCTTCACCGTAAGTCTCGTAAAAATCCCCCACTCGGAACAGCAATATGGCATCGGGATGTTGTGCCTTGAAGTGGTTGTACTGCTTCATCAAGGGGGTCTCAGCACTCTTTTCCATCTTCTCAAATTTAAGATGGCAAAAGTACGATTTTCTTTGGAAGTTTGACCATCCTCTATTCTTTTTCTTCCACTTTATTGCATTATTATGTTTTGTTAACACATTTTATGCAGAAAACGGGTGGTTTTTGGTAATACGGTTAACGGTTACATGGTTAAGGTTGGTTGTAGAGACGTGGTGCACCGCGTCTCTACAGGGGGCAAATCAAAACAATTCGTTTAACCGGCGTGTCGCGTTCCCCCAATCGTACCGTTCGTGCACAAAATCGTGGCCCTTCTGGGCGAGATTCCGGTAATAATCCTCGTCCGTGAGCAATTTGTCGAGGGTATCCACGTATTGGCGGGTGGTGCTGCAGGTGGCAATGGCATCCTCTTCCGCGGCGGGCGACAGCGGTTTGCCGGCCAACGGAGAAGTCACGCAGGGCAGTCCCATTGACATGGCCTCCAATAGCTTGTTTTGCAGACCGGTACCCAACCGCATCGGAGCGATGAAGATGCGTGCTTGGGCGTAACAGTCGGTCATGGAGGGTACCCAACCCGTGACCGTGACCTGTTCGTTTTGCAGGGCGCGGACTTTCTTGGCGGGATCCGCCCCGGCGAGCATCAGTCGCACATCGGGATGCTTTTTCCGCAGTTCGGGCAGAATCTCCTTGACAAGATAGACGGCCGCATCCACGTTGGGTGGGTAGTTCATATTGCCCGAGAAGATGAGGTCGTAGGTTTTCGGCACCTCTTCGTGACTGAACTTGGCGAAATCGACCCCATTGGGAACAATCACAATCTCCTCTTTCATAGGGTGTTGGATGCAGTCACGGTCTAATGCGGTAATCATGGTCTTATGTTCGAAATCGTCGAAAATGTCGGTTTCATAGTGGGCGATTCTATGTCCTTCCATCCGCATGATAGGCCGGAAAAGCGGGAAGGCTTTCTGTGCCCGCCGCTCCATCCCCATGGAGAAGGCATCTTGATAATCAAGCACTTTCGGAATTCGGCAGTGGCGTACGTATTCCGCCATCCGGAACAGCTGGCAGTAAATCCGGTCGGGCTGCACCTCGCGGATGATTTTGTCAATTTCCTTGTGGTTGCGATGGCTGTAGAAGTAGCCGCACTGCACAGGTAATCCCACCAAAAGGGCCGCTCCCATGTTGAGGACACTGCGCAGGGGAGACTGTCTCAGGAAGTGCACCTCACGGCAATAAGGGGTCAGTTCCCGCATCGCCTCCGCAGGGATGCGACGGTTGTAGAGCGCCACCAGATAAAGGTCGTGCTGCTTCGACAACTCCCTGATCTGGTAGTAGGCTCTCAGCTTGTCGCCCTTCTCCAACGGGAAGGGGATGCGGGAAAGGACCACTAGTATCTTCATTTTGACAATATTACAACTTAAAAAGCCGAACGTTTTGTTCGGACGGCAAAGATACAATTTTAATGGTTATAGGTTATGGGTTATTGGTTATTGAAGCTGGGTTGCGGATTATATCCCGCCGAAGTCGCTTTCCACCATCACCCATCTTTCTTCGGTTTTCGAGTAGATGTATTTGCAGGTAACCCAATCGCTTACGGCAATACACCAACGCATTCTTCCGTGGAGTTTTTCCCAGCTTAAGTATTGAGAACCGACGGTGACGGAAACGGTGTCGTGAAGAAATTCCACGCGTGGGCGCCCTAAAATGTTCATTTTCTTATCTAACTTGATTTTTTTCGATATCTTCCACATCTGATCACTATCGTTTTGGTAGGTATAAATCGTCACATAACCGTTTTTTTCGGTGGAAACAGCGTTGAGTTTGTGGATCATATATTTGACGGTCTCATTAGAAAAGCCGCTACCCGTTTGGATGTACATTGCAGTATCATATAAATGACCGAATTTCACATCTTTGGATCTGATATGGTTAAACGAATACATTGAGTCAACAAGCGCGTCGGCAGTACTGGCAATGAGCATGTCCAACGGCTGCCCTTCTTGCGCCTGGAGCTTGACCGGACAAAGGATGATCAATAGGAAAATGCTATAGAGCAGACGTTTCATGACATATCACTATTTTGTTATTAACCGTGCTGGTCTTATACGATCTACAACAACCGTTTCCTCTTCAATATGAAATATATAAACCCACTTTTTGTTATGGGACACCATTCGACATGCTTTTGGGTGATAGCGACGTATGTCGGCATACTGGCTTGGTTTGTAAAAACCGGCGAAAACAGAGAGCGATAATATTTCGTTAAACATGGCATCCAAATACTTTTCTGCACCTTCAAGTGTCATTCTCGCTTGTAGCCAAGATGTAAGTTCTTCAATATCAGCCCTTGCAGATGGATCCACTTCAACTTTATACGTTCTCATACTTTTTTCTCAGTACGGTTCTGATTTCATCAAAATATTCCGAAACGGTCAATCGATTTGACTTGCAAGTTGCAGTATCAAAGGATAGACACTCTGTCGAAACACTATCGTTTCCATTAATGATTTGCTGACCGTAAGCAACCGCCGCTTCCTCTACACAAGACACTGTTTTTTCTTTTGTTTGATATGGTTTCTTTTTCATAATGAAGTTTTAAAATAGCATCGGCAAAAATACACTTTTTTCAAATCCCAAACGATCCTTTCTGGCCGCGTCGTGCTGAAGGCACGCTACTGTTTATCTGCTATAACACATTAATCAAAGACAAACGTATCCGAACTTCATTATTGTAATCGTAAATCGCCTCCACAAGCCCTAACCGTTCGTTATATCGGTAAGTGACAGAGAATGAACCTTTTTTTGACTTTGCAAAACCGCTTTGTTCGCAAATTTCCACAAGTCGGTTCTGGTATTTCCATTGGGAATAAGACAAATATTGCATTTTGTACCGCAAGAGCAAGGTGCATTGGCATAGTTGCATTTTGTACCGCAAGAGCAAGGTGCATTGGCATAGTGGATCATTGAATGAAAGGAAGGAACGCCTGTATCTTTTCCCTATTTTAACGGGATAGTGGATTTCAGGAAAAGGAAAATATTGGAGAAGGCCGAACCCGTGTGTTCTTGGGGGATGAATCCACAAAAGTTTGCTGTTTTCCAAAATCTCCGTAGTCTCAATGAAACCGTTTTGGTCAATTGAAGAGGTCGAATCCAATGCCACAAGATCATCGGGCAGGGAGTCGTAATAATCATACGTAATTACCCCTTGAATATAGCAGGAATGGTGTATGTGCTTGGAAACAGAGTCCACTTTTGCTTCAAAAATAAAGATTTTCCCAGGTTTGTATATGGTGTCATGAACTTCAACAGCAATGGCAGAAGCCGAAACTTCTATGGGAATAAAGAAGAGAAGTATTGTGATGAAAATGCTATAGAAAAGGCGCTTCATAAAATCGGTTTTTAAGAATAGCGGCAAGTGTACATAAATTACGAATATACGTAGACAGAAAAAAACTTAAACAAAGCTGTATGTCTTTGAGGCAGTGCTCGTCCGAACCAGATATGATGATTCCGTAAGAAAATGCTATTGTTTCACAAACTTTTTGACCATTACTCCTTTCTTCGCGGATGGAGTTTGAGAGGTATCAGGTTGGATAACCGACAGGTCATATCCCCCGGCTTTAATCATAAAATCATACAAATCACGCCGGGAATTAAACAGGGTGTCATTCAAACCTGCGAACTTACCCTCCGAGACGTACAATTTTGTTCCCTCGTCATAGAAAACAAAAGGATATAGGTATTGATATTGTGTTAAAGTGTCATATCGAGTGCCATTTGTCTTGGGATATGTGGATGTTTTGAAGAACATTACACAATCTGTCCGAAAGTGATCGAGAATATGATGAACGTTTTTCGATCGTGCTATTACGGGAGCTACATATAAGACATCTTCAATAATATGAATTCCCGCTTCATTAACATATCCGCGGGTATCATCGTATGGAGAAGCTATTGCTCCTCCTAATGACTCCCCCTCTCTTGTCACATATATGGTGTCACCAGATTTGGCATTGCCTTTGAAGACACGGTAGGCAATAACGGGGCAAATGCCGTAATAATGCTCCTTGCCGTCAGCATCTTTCACCGCGTAGGCGTGCAAGGGCTTCAAAAAACGCCCCTCCACCACCAATTCTGCCTCCTTGAAAAACGACATGTTGTCCTTGTCCAAATGATAGTCACGCTCCTGACATAAAAGAGTTTGGCAGGAATAGAACAAATAGATTGCTAATAAAAAGAGTTTACGCATAGAATGAATATTAAAGTTTGCAAAAATACATTTTTCATGGAATAGTGAGCAGTAAATAGAAAAATGCCGTTGCGCAGATACGATAATTGCATCTTCACAACGGCATTTTCCATTCTGAACGGTTCTGCAGAGACGCGCCATGGCGCGTCTCTACAAATGTCTCTACTATCCGATCACCTTCTCCGTTTTCTTCATCAAACGGCGTTCGATTGCGTCAGCCTTCACCACGTAATCATGCGCCTTGGTGATCATCATCTCGGCCCACGCCTTGTCTTTCAAGGAAGAGGCGTTGATTTTGACGTTGAGGTAGGCGCCGTGGACGGCTGCGCGGGCGCAAAGCACACCAACACCGGCATCAGAGACGCTGGCGGGGTTGCCCTTCTTGATCATAGCCTCACAGATTTCGAACACCTTGAAGGAGGTCTCGATGGTACGCATCGGCACTTCGGTGGCGTATTTCGTAGCGTCTTGGATGGCCTGTGAACGAGCTTCCTTCTCTTCCGGCGTACCTTTCGGCATTCCGAAAGCGTTCATAATCACGTTGAAAGCATTGGTGTCCTCATCCACGAGGGCGAGAAGTTGGTCTTTCAGCAGCTGGCCCTTCTCAGCCCATTGGGAGAAGTAGGCCCACTGGTCGTCCCAGCCGGGCTTGTGGGAGGAGAGGTTGGCGACCATCGTGCCGAGAGCTGCGCCGAGGGAGCCCATGTAGGCGGAGATAGAGCCGCCGCCGGGAGCCGGACTCTCAGAAGCGGTCTCGTTGGCGAAACCGGTGCAGGTCATGTTGACCAACTTCGGCGTAGTATCCTCTTTCTCAAGGAGATATTCGATGACTTTCTCTTCGGGGTTGAAGGGTTTGAGGTCGTCCAAGCCCATGGATTTCACCGCAATCTTCACCATCTCTTTCTCGTCGATGCCGAGGGAGCGTTTTTGCTTGGCGAGGTAGTATTTGCCGGCTTGGATGAGCACTTTCTTGGGAATCAGACCCACGATTTCGGCGCCGGTGACGCGGATACCGCGCTTGGCGGCCTTGGCGGTCACCTCGTCGAAGGCGACGTGCAGCGGGGTGGCGTTGATGTCGGTGATGTTCATGGAGACTTGGGCGATGCCGTATTCCTCAATGTACCAACCGATGGCCTTGGTGCCCTTCAGTGTACCGGGAATCATCACCACATTGCCGTTCTCATCCAGCACTTTTTTGCCGGTGATCTTGTTGCCCTCACGTTTCGGGCGACCCTTTTCGCGCACGTCGAAGGCGATGGCGTTGGCACGGCGGGTGGAGGTGGTATTGAGGTTATAGTTGACAGCGATGAGGAAGTCGCGAGCGCCCACGGCCGTGGCACCGCTCTTGGCGACGCTCTCCGTGAACTTGTTGGGACCGAAATCGGGCTTCCACTCCTTGGAGGTGATGCGCTCCTTCAGAGCCTCGTATTCACCGGCACGACA
Organism: uncultured Bacteroidales bacterium; assembly: GCA_900316305.1. Lineage (GTDB taxonomy): Bacteria > Bacteroidota > Bacteroidia > Bacteroidales > WCHB1-69 > F23-D06. Next base: position 18,354 of record ONCM01000050.1, read on the forward strand.
GTTGGCGAGGTTACGACGTTCGGGCTTGAACGCGGCATTCTCGTAGCAGAAGACGGGGATATTCAGCTCTTTACCGACTCTTTCGGCCAGCTGGCGGGCATACTCCACAGTCTCTTCCATCGTGATATTGGCGATAGGAACCAACGGACAAACGTCGGTGGCACCAAAACGCGGGTGGTCGCCATGATGGTTGCGCATGTCGATGAGCTCCTGGCACTTGGCGATGAGCTTCACGGCGGCATCGACTACATATTTCGGCTCACCCACAAAGGTAACGACTGTACGGTTGGTCGTGGCACCTGGATCCACATCCAACAGGGTCACGCCCTCCGCCTGACGAATCACGTCGGCTACCTGGTTGATGATTTCAGGATTTTTTCCCTCACTGAAGTTGGGAACGCATTCAATTAACTGTTTCATTTCTATAAATCGTTGATTATTAATATTTTTGATTATTCAAAACAACTCTGCAAATGTACATAAATTACGAATACGCACAAAAAAAGGCGGTCTTTTTTCGAGACCGCCTTAATTATTATTGTATATATATACTATTGAACAACAAATTTCTGAACGTGATTGCCGTTGGTGTTCTCCAGACGGAGGAAGTAAATACCCTTGGCGAGGTTGTTTACCGGAATCTTGTAGGACTCGGTACCGCCATTGTGACCGAGTTGGTCAGAATAGACAACCTTACCCATCATATCTACCACGCTAGCGTTGAAAACTTGAGCATCTTCAGCAGCAACTTCCACATTGATGAAAGAAGTAGCAGGATTCGGGTAGATGTTGACATCCACATTTTCGTATTGGTCGATAGAGGTGCACAATGCATAGTAAGAAAGTTCGAAGCCCGTACCTTGGTTCATGTTGTCAGAAGCGAAACGGATGATGAATCTGGAGCTCTTTGCACCTGCCAGGTTGAAGAGAGGAACATCCACAGTGAAAACTTGACCAACAGCAGGTTGATTCTTGAAATCATAGTGGGCAACCAAATTGGTCGTGCTGACATTTTCTTGATTATAGATGTCAACGAATTCACCTTCTTTGAGATCGAATTTATCGAAAGTATAGACCAAACGATCGGCGAATTTCAGGTTAAGGGTGTAATCGCATACGTTGGAAGCGCGATAAGGATCATCGCTGATCAAATTGTTGGGCTTGTCGGTCAGCACCAGATGTTGGTCGGTGAAGGATTTGTCCGTACAAGCATCTCTGTTATAGCTGTTCACTTTATAATCGAGAACAAAGCCGTAGTCGGTTGCGGAGTTGGCAGTGGAGGTGAAGACCACGAGAACGCTGTCAGCAGTCACGGTGAGGGCTCCGGGCAGAGGAGTGCCGGAGTAGTCGCCATGCTCGCAGCCAGGGATAGCCGTATAATCATTGCATGCAGCCATCAGATAGTTGCCACTATATTGTTGTTTGATGCCGGAAGCTTCAGTACCGCCGTTGTAGATGATGACTTTGTCACCCTCTTTCACTTTCAGTTTGGAGAATTGGAAAGTGTAGGAGGTAGCGTCAGGGCATGCGAAAACCCATCTGCGGTTGGAGTTCTGGGCATATTTCATGTTGCCGGCACCGTCACTGATGGTACCGAAGCTGGAGACAACGCGTTTGAAACTCTCAGCGGGTTTTACGATATTTGCGCTATCGGGCATGAGGGAGATCATCATGCTGTTGGAACCTTCTTCGTTGAAGGTGCCAGCGCTTTGAGAGGATTGTTTGTTGATGAGGTAGTAACCGTTGCTGTTGCCGTCCCATCCCCAGTTGACGTGGAAGTAGGTGGCGTTGTTGATGGTGGTGTAGCCATCCACAATCCAAGCGTGACCGCCGGCTTCTTCACTGCGGCCGGAGAAGAAGAGCGGACGGTATTGGTTAAGTTCGTTCTTGGCCATGTCCACCCAGAGATACATCAGGCTGGTATCAGTACCGATCACATCGCTAATGTTTTTGAATTGGCCATCTTCTGAGAAGAAGAAGTAGTCTTGCAGGGCGGCAAGAGCATATTCAGATTGAGAACCGGAACCGTTCCAACCATAGCTCATACGAACAGAGACACCGCAGTCGTAGATCAATCTCTCAAGCTCACCGTCGTAAGCAGTCAGACGGTTGGCCATAGCATCATAGTCAAAATGTTCTTGGCTATAGTTGACATATTGCATCGGATAGGTGAAAGTCAAATTGCCGTCGTCATCATATTCGCGAGGAATATAATAGACAGAACCGCGACCCTGTTCCGGATAACGGTAGTAGAAAAGAATATTGGACATGGTCAGGGCAACACAACCCACGGGAGTGTGAGCGTCCTCATTGATAGTGTTTTTGGGGTTGTTGGGACAAAGAGTATTATAATATCTCTCCTGTGTCCAACGGGTGGTTACGAGCGGTTCCACACAAGGATTGCCCTTGGCAGCGGTATAGGGCGTGAAATCCGTGGTCAGATAGTGGTTCCAGTCGTTGCGTTGGGCAATAGCGGAGGAAGGATTGGCCATCAATAAGGACATATCCTTGTTGTAACGCTCCATGAAGAGGTCAGCGCCAGTGCCTTCTTGGAAATTACTTTCCAAAGAGTAAGCGAGGACGGGGTTAGCCAGATCTGTGGCGGAGGTGATGATAAAACCTTTTTCACCAACGCTGAAACGATAGGTCACCGGAGTGCCGTCGGCAGAATACTCCGTATTCACCAAAACCAGTTCCATTTGGTTGGCTTTGGTCGCGCCAACACGCTCGGAAAGGAAATTCTTGGATGCTTTCATCGCATCTTCCACGGGAATGACATTCACCGCGTAACTCATTGTAATCAACATCAATATTGATGCTAACAGGGTAAATCTTTTCATACTTTATAGAATTTTAATTATAATTATTCCTTTTAATAAGATTGGCGCAAAAATACAAAAAAAATTAATCCGAACATTTATGTTGTTTCAGATTTTAAATTTTATTCCGATTTGGGGAGTTTTTTGTATTTTTGCAGTTCCGTTTGAAAGTGACGGTTTTTATAGGAAGTAACAATAGTTAAACAATAAAATGAATACATCAAGACAGATTTCAAGTGATTTGTGGTACATTGGCGCCTCAGACAGGCGACTGGCCCTTTTTGAGAACATGATGCCCATTCCGAGCGGCACCTCATACAACTCTTACGTCTTCACGGACGAGAAAACCGTGCTTTTGGATACGGTGGATCAGGCCGTCAGCGCGCAATTTATCGAGAATTTGATGGCAGTATTAAATGGTCGCGCGTTGGATTTTGTGGTGGTACACCATGTGGAACCCGACCATCTGGCCTCTCTGCAAGAAGTTCTGGTGCGTTGGCCGAATGCGGTCATTGTTTGCAGTATGCAGGCTTCACGCTTCATGAAACAGCTTATGGATATTCCAGAACATATTCAATTCCAGATTGTTAAGGAAGGTGATTCCTTGAATACGGGTAAGCATACGCTGAATTTCGTGGGGGCACAGATGGTGCACTGGCCTGAAGTGCTGGTCTCCTACGATGCGACAGACAAGGTGCTCTTCTCCGCCGACGCATTCGGTACATTCGGCGCATTGAACGGCAATCTCTATGCCGATGAGGTCAATTTCGACCGTGAGTGGATGTATGAGGCTCGCCGTTATTATACGAATATTGTAGGCAAATATGGAATGCAAGTGCAGAACCTCCTGAAGAAGGCTGCCACGCTCGACATCGCCATGGTTTGCCCGCTTCACGGTCCCATCTGGCGTAAAGATTTCGACAAATTCGTTGAAAAATATGACAAATGGAGCCGGTATGAGCCCGAAGATAAGGAAGTTGTGGTTATTTACGGTTCTATGTACGGACATACCGAGTCCGTTGCTACAGTTTTGGCTGGCATGTTGGCCGACAAGGGCTGCCGTAACGTTCGTATGTACGATGCTGCCGCTACGCACGTATCTTACTTGGTATCAGATTCTTTCCGTTGCAGCCACATCGTGCTCGTTGCCCCGACCTATAACGGCGGTCTCTATCCTCCGATGGAGAACTATCTACTTGATATCAAGGCACATCTGCTGCAGAACCGCACCTTCACCATCATCGAGAATGGCTCTTGGGCGCCCGTCTCCGGCAACGCCATGAAGGCCATCCTCGGCGAGATGAAAAACACTACCGTCCTCGAACCCGCTATCACCTTCAAGTCCGCCATGAAAGAGACACAAAAAGCGGAACTGGAGGCACTGGCCGATGCAATTGTCGCATCATTACGTTAACCTTCAATAACGCATAACCAATAGCCAATAACCATTTTTATGTATAAAATCGTCAAAAAGGAAGAATTAGGTCAGGACACGTACCTGATGGAAGTGGAAGCCCCGAAGATTGCACAATCGGTGCTGCCCGGGCAGTTCGTCATTGTGAAAGCGAACGAAACTGCAGAAAGAATCCCGTTAACGGTCAGCGATACGTTCCTGCCAGATGGCACTATCACTTTGGTTATCAAAGCGATAGGAGTGTCAACTCGTAAAATTGTCTCCTATCCGGTTGGCGGTTTTTTCCATGATGTGGTGGGACCGCTGGGCAATCCTTCGGCCTTTATCCACCGTCCGATCGGCATGTTGCGCCGATCGCGATACTGTTTTATAGCGGGAGGTGTTGGCATCGCGCCTGTCTTTCCACTGGTTAAGTGGATGTCACAACACGGACTGGAATGCGATGTCATCATCGGGGCCCGCAACGAATCGCTGCTTTTCTATATCGAGCAGTTCCGCAAAATCACCAACAACCTTTACATCGCCACCGATGACGGTTCTATGGGTTTCAAGGGCAATGTCACGGACATGCTGACCAAGCTCGTCAAGGAAAAAGGTCGCCGCTACGATGAGATTACCGCCATCGGACCTATGATCATGATGAAGTTTGTGTCATTGAAAGCCAAGGAGTTAGGAATCCCCTGCGTGGTGAGTCTCAACTCGCTGATGGTCGATGGCACGGGCATGTGCGGTGCCTGTCGTGTGCAGATCGGCGGCCAGACCAAGTTCACCTGCGTGGATGGTCCGGAGTTCGACGCATCGCTTATCAATTTCGACGAATGTATGCACCGTCAGGCTATGTACGACCATGTTGAGGGACGTAAGTTGTTGGAAGAAGAAGAATTACGTGAAAATCACCAATGTCATATCGGCGGTATCGCACATGAGGCCCTTCCACCGAAATCACGCGTGCCGGTGCGCGAGCAAGCGCCCGAGGTGCGTCGTTCAAACTTTAGGGAGGTTTGTTTCGGCTACAATGCCGAAGAGGCGGTGGAAGAGGCTCGCCGATGTCTGACTTGCAAGAATCCGCAGTGCGTGAACGGTTGTCCGGTGCATATCCGCATTCCTGACTTCATTTCGCATATCAAGGACGGCCAGTTTGACAAAGCTGCCGAATTGATTCGTGAGGATACTGCATTGCCGTCCGTGTGTGGACGTGTCTGCCCGCAGGAAATCCAATGCGAGGGCAAGTGCGTGCTCGGTCGCAAGGGCGATCCCGTGGCCATCGGCAAACTGGAGCGGTTTATCGGCGATTGGTCGATGAAGAACCACGTTGCAGCCCATAAGCCGTTTGAGAGAAAAGGCAAGAAAGTGGCGGTTGTGGGCAGTGGTCCTGCCGGACTGACCTGCGCCAAGGAATTGCGCTGCATGGGATACGATGTAACTGTGTATGAGGCACTTCACGAGTTTGGAGGGGTGCTTGTTTATGGTATTCCGGAGTTCCGTCTGCCGAAAAAGGATATCGTGAAACCTGAAATTGAGACGATCAAGAACCTCGGTGTGCGTTTCGAAAGCGATGTGGTGATCGGTCGTACCATGTCTGTGGACGACTTGATGAACAAATGGTGTTATGATGCTGTTTTCATTGCTTCCGGTGCAGGATTCCCCAATTTCATGAACATTGAAGGCGAGAATCTTTGCGGTGTGGTCTCCGCCAACGAATTTTTGACGAGAAACAACCTATTATTCTCGTATAAGGAGCATTATGAAACCCCGAACTTTGTCGGCAAGAAGGTGACGGTGGTGGGTGGCGGTAATGTCGCCATGGATGCGGCCCGCACGGCCATCCGTCTCGGTGCGGAAGTCCATATCGTCTATCGTCGTTCCGAGGAGGAGTTGCCTGCCCGCCGCGAGGAGGTGCATCACGCCAAGGAGGAGGGCATAGACTTCCAGCTGCTGACCAATCCGGTGCGCATTCTCGGTGACGAGAAGGGCTGGGTATGCGGCATGGAGTGCGTCCGGATGGAACTTTCCGAACCGGACGAGTCGGGTCGTCGTCGCCCGGTGGTCATTCCCGGTTCCGAATTTGTCCTCGACACCGACATGGTGATTATGTCCATCGGTACTTCGCCCAACCCCTTGATTTACACCACCACGCAAGGGTTGGATGTCAACCACCACGGTTGTATTGTAGCCGACGAGGTGGGTGCTACCTCTCGTGAGGGCGTTTTCGCTGGCGGCGATATCGTTTCCGGTGCAGCCACGGTGATCCTTGCCATGGGTGCGGGAAAGAGTGCTGCGAAGGCAATTGACGAGTACTTGAGAAATAGAGGATAAGATGATAAGTAGAGCCGTCACATTGTGGCGGCTCTACTTTTTCATCACGTTATTATAATTCCACCGCGGGCCAACCGAAGTCCTGATAGTATTTGACGTTGAGGTTGTGTTTTTTCACATATTCGCGCAGTTGCTCCTGACGGACAGCTTCGCGGACTTTCTCATTGGAGTGGATGTTCTGGTAGATATCGAAATAGCTGCCGAAGATGCGTTTGGCGCTGGCCTCGTTGCCGGCACCGTCCTCGGTCTGCTCGAATGAGGTCACCTTATACTGGTCACCTTCCTTGCTCAGGGTCATCAAACCTGCGTGATTGCCACCGGAGACGCATTTGAGCGTGTCGCCGACCTGGTCGTACCAGAGCACCCAGAAGTCGCCCATGAAGAGTTCGTCCTCCTCGTGTATCATGATCATCATGGGGATGCAGATTTCGCCTTTCAGGTAATGTTCGCCGATTTCCTTCACTAAGTAGTCGCTGATGGCGTTGCGTACGACCTGTTCCTTTTTGTTGATGGCGATATGGCGGATGCAGTCGGCTTTATGCTCGTCGAAATCGGACATCAGCCATTGACCGTCCACTTTCTCCATATAGAGCTTATGTTCCTCTATGCCAGACGATTCGTCGAAAGAGCCATCCTCCCATTTCTGGCGCACCTTGATGGTCGCAATTGCGTGGGTGTTATCGGTTTTCTCCACACCGACCACCTCGTAATCCGCGATAGTTCCACCATTGCCCGTCACGAAATAGTATAGCCATTCGTGGTCCATGGCCTCGAACTCCGGCAGCTGGTTGAACATCGTGTCCAGCACGTTGTAGAAATCCGCTGTCATATACGGTTTCGACTTCTCCGACAGTTCGTGGTCGGGGATGTACTGGCAAAGCTCGGCCGCACGTTTCTGCAGCTGTTTTTCAGAATCACTGCACGCCGCAAACAACAGAGCGGCAAGGGTAAAAATGAGGATTTTTTTCATAATATTGTTTTTTTTAATTGTTATTTGCAAAAATCTAATCTCTACTTCCGGGCATAAGGTCGATGAAGGTTTTCTTGACCAGTTCGTTCAGTGCAACGCCGTACCTCCGCGAAATGCCAGCTGCGAAGCCAAAAATTCATCGTTGAATATGCAGACCAGGGCCTTGCAGATGATGAGGTCTTGTTCGACCATCGCATCAGTGTTCCAAGGCACTTGCTCGTACCATTCTTGTATGTAGTATTGGGGAATCATATTTCGTCAATTTCAACTTCGTAGTTTTTAATAATTTTCCAACGCTTATCTATGAGCATATCATCGCTAACGGCATACGTTTGTTTCAGTGGAGTCTTTCGCATTATCCTACCTGTTTGTTTCCATAATGTATAGAGTTGGTCGGCTTGATCCTGCTCTTCAATCTGTTCAAGCAGATAGCCAAGACGTTGAATGGTGGCACTGCTGAAATAACTCAGCAATGGCACCTTTTTGTCATCCCAGGAGGTTGACTCGCACAGTTCCACTAAAAGTTCTGCAGCTCGGCTCACACCCCCCACTTTGCGTTCTTCTGCCACCACGTCCAAAGCAGTTAACTCAGGTTCTGCCACAGTCATATAGCCAGTCAAGGTTTTCACACGCCTGGTGAATTCAAGTGGCAGATTTTGTCTTAGAGTGAATTGTACGCGTACGCCGTTTTTCATTCCTGAACGGATAGATCCCCCATTGACCGTTGCTTGGAACACCATGGCCCGTTGATGCGAAGCTCCATTCATCGCAGCAGCCGTCAGTAACGAGACGTAATAATCACGCTTCAGAAAACTCATCAACTTGTCTATGTAAAACGAAGGAGGAACAACACCTCTCAACTTGTACTCATTGGGTATGATGACGTAAAAGTTTTGCCAAGGTGACATGATGATGCCACGATCAGTCAGTCGGGTCAAACTGTTCTGCAACGCTTGGTCTGAAATGGGCAGGTGCAGATTCAGCACATCTTCCTTCGTGAAAATGTACCGGCCTCTCACCATTTCATGGATAACCCAGTCTTGCAAACATTTAATATCTGCCATCGTAATCGTCTTATTGTCTGTTTATAAGCAAAACTAATCGCTTTCTGATTATTTCTGCAAATTCGCTGCAAAAATACAACTATTTTCGATTCAACCACATTTTAGTCTAAAAAAATATACATAACAAAACTGTTGGATTTATGGTCTTTACCGCACGCCAAGTTCCTTAAAGATATTACCCAATACTTCTGCATTGTTGCGATAGAGATAGGAGTTTATTTCCATCGTTTCCACACTTGTGATATCGTTTTCCTCTAATGCCGTTTTTAGTCTTTCCGAAATCAACGGATTTGAATGCAATGGGTACAACCAATACATATCGGGGTTGTTTTTCTCCATATATTCCTCGTTGAAAGCAAATTTTAAGACACCAATTGCCAAGTCTATATTTTCATGTTCATCGAATTTGCGATTATATTCGGCTTGTACTTTCAGATAGTCATCATAGCTGTCAATTTTTAAGATGGGCTCATTCCCTTTTATTCCCCCAAAACGAGCATAGGAATCCTCAAAAAAAACCGAGTTTTTCCAATCCACCATTTCTGGACAACAGAGCTGTGGACGCCTTTTATTATCACGCGGTTGCGCAAATCTGAGCAGATGATAGTCCCAGGTTTTGTCCTTTTTTCTAATGGTACAGCTTGCCCATTGGTGTTCTTGAATATTGAATTTCTTCAATATGGAACACATTTTGGAACTGACAATAAAGTTGTTGATAGTACTAATGTTAAGGCAATAGAGTAAATCTGTAAGGCGAGAATTCCCTTTCAGCCTGAATTCCGATTGTTTTGGCAACTTGTTGAACAATTGTTGCATGCTGTTAAAATTCAGAGGCTGAAGGAGTTCCAGTTGTCCCCCCGGGGCACTTCCAACCACTTTTGTTTTTGTTGAATGCTCAAAATTGTAATAGGTGGTCATCGTGATAAATATTTTAACAACAGATGGAACATCTCCGTAACAACGCCTTCAGTGCTTCAGTGTGGTGTCCCATTACGATAACATGGTGATTCCCAATGGGATTTGTCAAAAAATATTCGGTGTCGGACGGATTTGCGAGACGCACCACTAACTGCGTGCGGCAGAGGTCCGGCTTTGCCTGACTGCGAACCAGTTTCCCTTCCGCGATAAACGCCCGTGACAAATCTCCCGAAACTTTGCAAATCGTGACAGGTCCTTCTGACACGAAGCCTCGTATGCCGACCCCGATTCCCGATTCGAAATGCGTGTCCAATTCGTAACGTTGCACCATATCAAAGGGGATGGTGCAGTGGGCGAAGAGAATCTCGCCCGTTTCGGGATTGATGCTGGCAGGGTTCGCTTGGAGAGAAGAGGTGCCGGACAGCGCGCGAAGCAGTGTCATCGTCAACATGGTGGGGACATCGCCTTCGCAACCTGCAATATAACCTTCTGCGTTCAGCTTTGCCAACGCCAAGCAACCGGTATTGTGGACAGCATCCAATAAATCGAAGCAACGGATTGTAAACCCTTGCAAATCATGTTTTTTCACTATGGTTTTCATTGCCTCATAGAGACGGCAGGCACCAGGTAGCGCCTCATTGACCGCAGGCATATCACTATGTTCCGTTGGCGAGGGTTCAGGGGTTGCGGTCAGTGTGTCCAACAGTTCGCTCATGGGAATCTCTAACAGTTCAACGCCCAGTCTCTGTCGGACGCCTTCCGCATCTGCGTAGCTGGCAATGAGCCAATCGGACGGTTTCCCGATGATCCCTAATCGGCAGTGGCGCAACCGTTTGACAGCCGATTCTACTTGGCACAGTAGCTGGATGCGCGAGGCGATATATTCGGGATTTCCGTGCAGAATCTCACCTTGCTTCCCTTGTTGTCGCAGGTAGGAGAGAATTTCTAATGAAGCGGCTAACGAGTTGCTCTTGTCGGAAGCCAGGAGATAGAAAGGAGCGTCCGATTTCCCGACCAGTGTGGGCATCATTTGCTGAAAGATGCCTTCGGTGCCGCCCGTTCGCACGAAAACCAGATTCAGATCGTGGGAGCCGTAGTCTGAGAAATCGTCGCCTTTTAGAATATACGGGACATTCAAGGGGGTTAGGAACTCTTTGGTGAGCGTGTCCACCGCCTGCGGGTCGTGCAGGGCGGAGGTCAGGGTATAGACTGCAATGTTCATGTTACTATCCTATTGATGATGTATGTTTTTTTCGTATTAAAAATTCCAATGGTTCCAAGTTTCAGGTTTCAGGTTTCAAGTTTCAAAGAGTTCAAAGTTCAAGGTTCAAAGTTCAAAGTTCAAAGTAAAACCTTTAACCCTAAACCTTAAACCCACTAGTGTCCCGTTAAAATTGGGACGTGTTATTAATCAAAATTATCAAACAAAGTTGGCTCGTTAAAGCCAAAACGTTCTTTGTC
>ONCM01000051.1 GCA_900316305.1 uncultured Bacteroidales bacterium
TCGCGAATGTCTGTATGCCGATAGGGTATTTCATAACGGTAAGATTTGCGGCGCAAAAATACAATTATTTTCGGGTCGGGAAGACAAGAGATTGTTTTTTGGGACGACAACAGGAACCACTCGGGACAACATAGGGCTATCCAAAATCGGTCAGTTTGTATTCTCCACCTTGGACAAAAACGACATCTTTTTTGATGTAAAACGAGATATTAATTCGAATATCGAAGAGGTCTTGCAACCCGCCGTCAAGAGCTATGGCGGGTTTACTATGTGAAACAAATTTCTGTGAGATCCTCGTACCCTCCCTTTAAATTTCAATAATCCATAACCCATAACCTATAACCATTAAACATTTTTTGTACCTTTGCCGCGTCAAATGTAATTGTACGAAAATTATGCGTAAGGAAGTTGATTTTTTGGTGATCGGTTCGGGTGTTGCCGGACTCTGTTTTGCACTGAAAGCCGCCAACTACGGTAAGGTTTGTATCATCACGAAGGGGAAGATGGACGAAGGCTCCACCCGCTATGCGCAGGGCGGCATCGCCACCGTCATGTACGAGCCGGATGCCTACGAAAAACACATCCAAGACACCATGGTGGCCGGCGACGAGCTCTCCGACCGCCATATCGTGGAAATCACCATCCGCGAGGGTACCGAACGCGTGATGGAGTTGGTGAACTGGGGCGTCGATTTCGACAAGAACCAGGACGGCACCTTCGCGCTCGCCAAGGAGGGCGGACACTCCGAATACCGCATCCTGCACAACAAGGACCTCACCGGGCTGGAGATCGAGCAGAAGCTCATCCAGGCTGTCCGCAAGAACCCCAACATCGAGATTTACGAGGATCGGCTGGTCGTGGAAATTATCACTCAGCACCACCTCGGCGTGGAGGTCACCCGCCGCACGCCCGACATCACTTGCTACGGCGCGTATGTTTTCAGTCCTGAGACCAAGAGGGTGCACACGATTTTGGCGAAGGTGACGATGATGGCTACCGGAGGCATCGGCAACGTCTATGAGCACACCACCAACCCGCGCGTTTCCACCGGCGACGGCATCGCGATGGTCTATCGTGCCAAGGGCGCGGTGCGCGGCATGGAGTTCGTGCAGTTCCACCCGACATCGCTCTACAACCCCAAGGATTCGCCGTCGTTCCTCATCACCGAGGCCATGCGCGGCGCGGGAGCCATCCTGCGCGATGCCAACGGCGTGGCCTTCATGGAGAAGTACGACTCCAGAGGCTCGCTCGCCCCTCGCGATATCGTGGCCCGCGCCATCGACTCCGAAATGAAACGCCAGGGCGTCGATCACGTCTTCCTCGACCCGTCCCCAATTCCACAGAAAGAGATTTTCGAGCATTTCCCCAATATATACGCCAAATGTCTCAGCATCGGCATTGACATCACCAAGGAGATGATCCCTGTGGTGCCCGTCGAGCACTACTCCTGCGGCGGAATCCAGACCGACGAGTGGGGGGCAACCTCCATCCGCAACCTGTTCGCCTCAGGCGAGTGTGCCTCCACGGGACTGCACGGTGCCAACCGCTTAGCTTCCAATTCATTGTTGGAGGCGGTGGTCTTCTCGCATCGCGCCTGCGTGAAGTCGGTAGAGATGTTGCCCACGCTCGACTTCTGTCGGGAGGTACCCGATTGGGATAGTGAAGGCACCGTCCTCAACGAGGAGATGGTGCTCATCACCCAGGAACGCAAGGAGTTGCAGACCATCATGAGCAGCTACGTCGGCATTGTGCGCTCCGACCTGCGTCTGCAGCGCGCCTTCGACCGCCTCGAAATCCTCTACCGCGAAACCGAGGATCTCTACAAGAAGTCGGTGGTGATCCCGGAAATCTGCGAACTCCGCAACCTCATCAACATCGGCTACCTCATCGTCCGCCACGCCATGGCTCGGAAGGAGAGTAGGGGACTGCACTACTCGCTGGATTATCCGCATAAAACCAGTTAGCAGTTAGTAGTTAGTAGTTAGCAGTTGTGACGGGCAACCCCAATATTAAAGGAATATATTCCTTGAGCAGCCTCGAAGAGGCAAAACGCGCAAAGCGCAATTAACCCCACACAAGGCGATAGCCGCAGTGTGGGGGGCACCAAAAACCCAAATATTATGAATCTAGAAGGAAGAAGAAAAAGTTCAAACGTAGAAGACCGCCGGCGGATGTCCGGCGGCACCATCGCCGGACTCGGCGCGGGCGGTACCATCATCGTGGTGCTGCTCTCCCTGTTCCTCGGGCGCAACCCGCAGGACGTGCTCCAACAGATGCAGCAACAACAGGGCGCAACAACCCAAACCGAACGCGAGTTCACTCAGGAAGAACAGGAACTGGCGGACTTCGCCAGCAAGATCCTCGCCAGCACCGAGGATGTCTGGACGGAGGTGTTCAAGAGCATGGGCAAGACCTACCGTGCCCCCAAAATGGTGCTCTACACCGACGCCGTGTCGTCGGGATGCGGCAACGCCACCTCGGCAGTGGGACCGTTCTACTGTTCAGCCGATGAGTGTCTTTACATCGACCTCACCTTTTTCAGCACGATGAAGCAGCAGTTAGGAGCCGATGGCGACTTCGCCTACGCGTACGTGATCGCGCATGAGGTGGGTCACCACGTGCAGCACCTGCTCGGCACCCTTGATCAGGCGCATGCTCAGATGAACCGCATGAGCAAGGCCGATGCCAACAAGGTGAGCGTGCGTATCGAACTGCAGGCCGACTTCTATGCTGGCGTGTGGGGCTATTACGAAAACAAGACCTTCAAGTCGCTGGACGACGGCGACCTGCGCGAGGCCATCGAATGTGCAGCGGTCATCGGCGACGACTACCTGCAGAAGAAGGCCACTGGCGGCTTCAATCCCGAGTCCTTCACCCACGGCACCAGCGACCAGCGTATGAAGTGGCTCAAGCTCGGACTCACCACCGGCGACATGAACAAGGGCAACACATTCAATATTCCCGAATCCCAGTTGTAAGACTTTGTAGCCAAAACAGATTGTCTGTATATATAATATATTGTATAATCTATTTTAAAATAACAGGGTAACCCTATTTTTATAAATTCTCGTAAATAACGGATAATAAGAGTGCTGATAAAATTGGCGCTCTTATTTTTTTATTTTAAAGTTGCGAATATTTGTAAAAATTATATCTTTGCAAATTGCTTATTTGCATAATGTTACATTGGAAAGACCGGTGTAACTATTTGAGTATGTGATAAATATAAATGTTAATATGATAAAGGAACTTTTGAAAAAGAGTTTGTGTTTTGTGAGTTTGTTGCTATTTGTCCTGGTTGTGAAGGCGCAGGACGGCGACGTCAGTTGGTCGGATTTGGAGCAATTGGATGGCTATACCATTGAATTCGAACCCGTTCACGCCACCTGTTTCAATAACGGTGGATTGAATCTCACCATCAAAAGAGGTGGAGTGCCTATTTCTGTTGATGAATTTAATAGCTTGAAAATCAGCGATATGCGAATCAAGTACAAGGCCACGGAACAGGATACCACTCCACACACCACCAGCATCTCGCAATACGAATATCCTACCACATTTGTGCCGATGTCTTCCGGCAGCTACGAAATCACGTTCCTCTGTCTGGTCAATACGGCGCCGGAAGGCCAATATAATCCGGTGCAGGTGGATACCACCACCACTATCACAGTGAACATGGATTATGTGAATCCGGACTTCGCCGCCCTCTCCTCTATTGATTACGATGGGGTCTCCTTGGGTAATCTCCCCACGTTAACCTGTGATACTACCGGCCGGATGATGGTTCGTATCATTGATGGCAGATACCCTTATCATGTTACAATGGTGAACAATACGACGGGTGAGATCTTCAAGGATTCCACATTTAATGAAAGCCAGTGCTATTACGTGGATGAGCTGAATCGTAAGTATTTCAGATTCATGGATGTGCCGGCCGGCGACTGGAAGTTCTACCTCACCGACGGTTGCGGGACCTCTATTTCCCCTGTGGTGCAGAAATTGGACCAGATCACCCCTCCTCACTTGGATAAGATTTATATCTATGCCTCTTCAGGAACGAAGACTGATGATGATGTCATTAAAGTAGATGCCAAGTTGAAGTGCCAAAGCAACAATAGTTCTTTCGATCATTTTCCCTATTACTTTGAGCAATATTGGCCTCATTTGCAATATCGATTCGTTGTTCAAGGTGTTGTTGATAATACTCCTTGGAAGTCGTTTCCACCGTATGAGGGTTCTGATGTGGTTACCCTATTCGATACGGTGAACAGAACAAACATCCATTATTGCGACATATGGAATAAGCGTATTATATTGCAGATACGAGTTGACACGACGTTTGGCCATTGTCAACCCTATACCGATGTGAAACAATTTATATATCATGAGCCGAACGAGGAATTCTTTACCGAAAGTCACGAGGAAGTCATTGTCGATCAATCGCCTGAGGATGGATGTAACCCGGTTTCCACCACTTATCAGAAAGATTTCTTCTCCATTTGGTATAAAGAATACAGGCCTAATAACCGCAATGAGGGTGATGACCATTTGAATTACCGTTACCATTTCACCTATCCGATTGTGTGGACTTACAGGGACGCTATAACCAATACACTTATCAAGACGGACACTCTGTGGGATATTTCCCAGAAATCCACGTTGTCGGCCTACGAGGTGCGGGCGGCCTTGGGTGCATACGCGGATCTGGGACCCACCTTTACCCGACGGATTAACCGCAGATTGGAAGATGCCAATCATTGTGAACTGTTGAACCAAAGCCAAGTACCGTATGACTTTGAGCTGTTGCCCTCTTCGTCGAGCGGTCCTACCTGGGATGTCTCCTCGAACCAACCCTACTGCCGTGACCAGATACGTACCATCCGTCTTTTTGAGCGTAACAGTCTCACTACCGTTCCCAATGACGGGTTGACGATTGAACTGTACGAAAGTCCGGAATCCAACCGATTCAATTTCAAGGCAATCTATCACGAGTCGCCGCTGCAAAACGGCTGGATTGACTCTTTGGAGTTTAACAATACTGGCACCGTAGTTGGAGGTGAAGGAGGACATTCGTTGGAGTTCAGCGGTTACGGACTTCCTTCCGGTACCTATAAGTTTCGCGTTTCCGGCCTCCCTTGTGGCGAGGACCAGTATCTTGAAGTCTATATGCGGGAACTTCGTAAAGCTGTTTTGATGGAAGAGCCTGGCTTTGTGGAGGTTCAGAAATGTAATGAGAAATATCTGATATTGACCAACGGTCGTGTAGGTAGAGAGAAGATATATAGACTAGAGACGGATGGGTATGACAGTCCTGAACGGCGCGATACCATCCCTCAACCGACGATTTTCCGCCTCATCAGCGGTCCGGTGGGCGGTTATGACCCTATGGCGAAGCGTACTTACCATTTGGGCGACACGATCCGTCTTTCCCTTTCTTCTGACCCGGAGCATCCCTACGTGATTCAAACCACCACCACCACGAGCCAGAGTGATATGTGCGGCGAGTTCAACTATGAGACGCCCTTCCACTACGCTCAGCCAAACCTGATGCCGGATGTCGCCAACGGACTGATGTGTTCCACACAGTCGGACACTGGTAACGTCTATGTGCGGGCCATGAACGGTATCCCGCCTTACACCTACCAGCTCTATGCCTCCTACCCACCTACTGGTGATTATGAAGAACAGATAACGTTGGAAGATCCCGATGAAGTGGCGGTCTTCAGTGTGGGACAGGGTCTGAGTATCGACTCGGTGATGTCGTGCATAGTGAGTGATGCCTGTCCCAACAACACACGCCAGTTTCAGATCCGTTTCCAGAGTCTGGCTGACCTGCAGAAGGTCTGGTTCGACAATGGTATGACGGTTATCGAGAAGTGTGAGGGTGCCTTTGTCCAGGTGCACACCTTGCAGGCGGGTGCCGCTTTCGAATATACTTGGTACCGGAATGGTGAGTTTTATACTTCCACCAAGGAGCCTGAGATTTTCTTGGAGCGTGGCATCGGTGAAGGTGTCTATCGTGTGGAGATTCGGCAGACTGGTTGTGACAGTGTGATCACGGACTCGTTGACACTCCACCCTCAACAAGCCCCTTGGGTGGTTATTCAAGCTGATGAGACGGTGTGCCCCGGTCAGGAGGTTCCTGTGACGGTGACGGCTCATTCCGCCTTGCACAAGCCGGTGACGGCCGAAGTGGTCATAGAGAACAGAGACGGAAGGGAGACACGCATCTTCACTCTTGATAGTGAAGCGAGTGAAACCTTTACGATTTCAGTACAGTCCAACACGAAGATTTATCCGATTGATGTTTATGATGAGGATTGCGATTATCCCTTCACCGGCAATAACGACACGGCCAGGATTTTGATTGATGACCACATCGTCAACCCTTGCCAGATTTTGACGCAAGACGCGATGGTCTGTTATATGAGAGATGCTACTTTGAGAGCCACGGTGAACAGCGACCTCTTACCGCTGACGCTCACGTGGTGTACCGATTACTCCTTGACCGACACGGTTCATCAGGAGGAAATTACTACCGCCAGCCAATGGTCCGAATGGACCATACCTGCATTGGATAGAAGAACCTATATGTATGTGGCGGTAGAGAAAGACGACTATTGTCCCTCCAGCAACCTGTTCGCCGTTGGCGAGACGAGGATGTCCGACCAAGAGGACGTCACTCCGTTGGCCTGTACCTCTTCTTACTATTTTACGGATGATGGTGGTGCTGATGGCGACTATTCCACCATTGACGGTGGCGGTTACCAGACCCATCTGTTCTACACCACCCAGCCTGGCATGCCGGTGACCCTGCATTTCGACTACCTTGATCTTTCGGTCACCTCCCATCTCTATATTTTCTCCGGTTCGCATGCTACCACAGACTCTCTCCTCTATGATTTCTCAACAGACAGTGCTATCCCAGATGTGCTTGTCTCCCGAAGTGACACCATGTTGGTCTATTTTGTCCCGGGCGAAGAGAAGGCTTCCGGATGGGGTGCTTTCGTGAGACCTGCGCCGGGCATTGCCGTCGCGGATATTTATCCGGACAATGTGACAGTGCTTAGGGATACGGTGTGCCAAACCCACTGGCAACCTTACAATGACCGTCATAATTTTATCCAAGGACCCAATAGTGCAGAATTGAGGCAAAAGCTGGACGAAGCGGTGAAGCTGAATGGTTTGTATGTCTTCGACCGCCATGAAACGGATAGACACGGGTGTGACTCCACGATCATGCTGGGGCTATTGGTCACCGCTCCGCCGTACGACAAGTTGGATACGGTGATCTTGAGTATTGATACGTTCTATTGGTATGGCACGCAACGTACAGCCACAGGACGGTATGAGGAATTTCATCGATTAGGCGGAGGTGACTGCGACAGCGTCTCCATCTTGAATCTGACCGTTTTGAATGTGAAAATTTATAACGACACCATCTGTAAAGGGCAAGATGCGGAGTTGTCCATCGAGGTGTCATCCGATATTGGGTACGCGTTCGCTCGTCCCAATGTGGGAGATGTGCTCTTGTCCGACGGTACCATCATGCGTCCACAAGCTTTCCTCGCCGTTAAGGATTCCCTATTGGCTCTAAATAAGATACCCATTGGTGTCGTGTACTACTTGGAACCCAATGATCCCCGTCACTTGACCGGTCGGGCCATTGCCGTTTTTGAAGCCTATACCACGAATGTGGAGTGGTCAACGAAAGCGGACGTGCACTCCGCCCATGACTATCCAGGAAACTATCACTTGAAGGCTTTGCGAGATATGGAGGGGTATGTGAATACGCAAAAAATGCGCGAGACGGCTCTTAATGCCGGAGGCGGTTCTTTCAGAGAAAACGCCCCTTCCGCCTATTATTGTTGGTATTATGACCCTCGAGTTCCTGGAACAGGCACGGAACATAAGAACTGGTATCTTCCCTCCATTGGAGAGCTGAATTACGTTTTTGCTTATCGTGCAACCATCAATCATACGTTTTTGCTGTTGCAAGAGTGCGGTTTGGGGGAAACTTTTGTGGATATGAAAGTGGCAGATTCGAAATATTGGTCCTCTACGGAATCAGGGAGTAACGCAGCGTATTGTCAAAGTGCCAACGGGCATGTGAACAATAGGAATGGAAAAAATTCAAGTGGAAGCAACTATAGCAAAAACCCAAGGCGTGTTCGGGCGGTCATCCACTTCCCCTTAACATCTGAACAGTAACAAAATGTTATCATATCCGTATAAATTGAAAGTGATGAAATCAATGAATATAGGAAATATACGTCATTACATACATATAGTCCTGGCAATCACCTGCCTATTGGGGGTGACGGGTCGTCAGCACACGGCTGTTGCGCAGTCCAGCGCAAGGCACTATGAGCTGGGAGATGTCTATATCTTCCCCGACGGTTCCAAGGGGGTAGTCTGTTATGTTGATCCCGACAACCCGCATAAGGGATGGGCGGTCTCCATGACCGATTTGAAATACAACAATTCCACGACTTTTGCTATCTGTACGACCCAACAAATTGAATCGTTAACCGCCAGTCTTGGCTTGGAAACCGTGACTGATTATAACTCCTGGGGACGTATGGACGGTTGGCACGACCATGGCTATGCTAATACGAAGAAACTTTACGATGCCCATGTTTTTCCCTCCAAACTTCAAAATGCCTTTGATGTCGGCACGGGTTGGTATATCCCGGATGCGCAGCAGCTGCGTCTCTGGTTTGCCATGATTCCCTTCTTGATAAACAAGCATATTCCAGGTCTTATTGTTCCTGATCAAGATTCTTATAATGAAAATTTCGCGAATTCCTACTGGTCTTCTTCGGTACTTGTCGGAGAATATACCTATTCGACACCTAATACTGGTATAACCGGTCTCGCCTGTATGAACTTGTATACGGGTACAACGGGATCCACCTATAATGACAAAGGGAACATTGATTTGTCAATAGAGCGTCGAATCCGTCTTGTTCGCGAGTTCAATACGGATGATCCGATAGCCTACTGGCTCTATCCAGACGAAAACAACCGAACCACGGGTATAACCGTCAAGAACCTTTCTTCAGATACGGATTTTGACTGGAATGTTGTCTATGGTCAGGATACCTTCCAGGGGAAAGGCTATGCAATTGTCTATCCGACATATACGTGGAATCAGTCACCTATCGTCTATGATACCGTCTGCCAATCGTTGACGGGGGAGACGTATGTCAATCCTTCCAATCATGCGTTTGACGGTAAGGTGGATATCACAACGCCGGGAAAAAAGTCGAAGGATGTTACGCTGCAGACGGTTCACGGGTGTGACAGTGTGGTGCGGCTCATCGTGCAGGTGGACTCCGTCCATGTGCGCCATGACACGGCCGTGGTTTGTCGGGCTGCGCTTCCTTACGTATGGGAGGGGCATGAAAGGGATGGCCAAGAAATGAAGTTCTGGGCCACAGGTGAGTATATTGACCATCTCACGAACCGGTTCGGGTGTGACAGTATCCATTACCTGCACCTGACGGTGGCGCCGATGCCTGAAGTAACCGTGCATAACCGAGAGGTGTGCGACGCGGGCACCGAGGTGATCCTCTCCGTGGACCAGTGCGACTCCTGCTATAATGTACAGCAAACGATACTTGGATACGAGACGTTTAATAAAGTTCGTAATACAAATGTCTCAACTGCTCTTACGAATGATGAGATAAAGTCGCAGACGACGATGTTCCAATCAGGGGAAAAGGTGTTTCCGGTAATTATTAGTGGTGTTACCGATGCGGTGAGATTGGGTAATGGAAACGTGGGCGGTATGGGATACCTTAAAAGTCGTCCGTACAATATGTCCTCGCCGACAGAGTTGGTATTACGGCTTAAGACTTGGGACGAGAGGAACGTATGGGTGAAAGTCACTGTGGATGACCTCTATGATACTACGATTGTCGTAGTGGGGGGTACGGGCTACCAAGATTACCATGTGTTTTTTGAAGAAGCCACAAATGCCTCCACGTTTACCATAACCTCTATTGAAGTGGCAATGCCTAATTCAGTTGCGGAAAGACGTTTCTATATCGATGAGGTGACGCTCAAGAACAACTCGCACTGTCAATATGTTTGGAAGCAGGATGCTGCTGTGATTTCCGAGGAGGCTACCGTGCCGGTATATCCGGCGGCTACCACAGACTATACGGTGGAGGTTACGAGTACTCACGGTTGTGTGACTACCAAAACCGTCAATGTGCGGGTGAGCGAATCCTTGAAAGATACTGTGGACCTGCCTATTTGCCAGGATGATCTGCCTATTACCTGGCGCGGGATAGAATTCGGACCGGACACAACGGTGACCAAACAATATGTTTTCCATGAGAAGACGCAGGCTAATTGCGACTCCACGGTGATCTTGAACCTGATTGTGAAGCCGAACCCTACCGTGCAGATCAGCGGTAAGCCGGCTATCTGTTTTGACTCGGTCAGCACGCTTGTTGCATCTGGCGATGCCACCGAATACGAATGGTATGATGCCGAGTGGCATTCCGTCATCAAAACGGGCAACACCATGTATTACGACCCGACCGAAGCTGGTGACTCCACATTCAATGTGAGGGCTACCAAGGACGGGTGTTCGAAGGATCAATCCTATACGGTTACGGTCTATCCGGAAACGGTGGTTTCGCTCACGGGTGGCGATCCTATGTGTGTGGGCGGTTCTTCCCACATTGATGTCACGGGATTGGTGTCGAGTACGATGTCATGGAATCACCCCGGCTACGTTTCCGGTAGCGATCCCGCCCACGTGACCGTCACGCCTCCCGAAACCATGACTTTCAAGGTGACGGGTGCAGATGTGAACAACTGTCCCGGCGGTGGCGAGAAGACTGTGACGGTGAATACTTCTCCCACCATTACGGTTAACGGCACGACACCGATATGCAATGGCCAAAGCGATACCCTTTACGCTTCTGGTGCGGCCTCTTACCACTGGAGCACGGGCGGCTCTAACGATACGATTATCATCCATCCGAGTGCCACTACCACCTATAGCGTGACGGGTACAAGTTCGGAGGATTGTGTGGGCTCCACTACCTACCAGGTGGTGGTGAACCAGCCGAAGCAATATGCGTTCTCGCAAACCGCTTGCGACAGCTATACATGGGCCAACGTGCCCTACATCCGCTCTGGCGTTTACACGCAAACCTTTACAGCCGCCAACGGTTGCGACAGCGTGGTGACGTTGACGTTGACCATAAATTATTCGGATACTACGGAGTTCTCTCAGACGGCATGTGACAGTTACACATGGGAAGGTACAACGTATACGCAGTCCGGTGACTATCCCAAGACATTGAAGAACAAGAAAGGTTGCGACAGCTTGGTGACCATGCACCTGACAATTAATTATAGCAGCACTCCCACAAACCTGAACGTGACGGAATGTAATAGCTACGTCTGGCACAAGCCCAACGGCGACACGACGATTACGACCAGTGGCGTTTACACGCGTACGTTCCGCAACGTGAGCGGCTGCGACAGTGTGGTGACCTTGAACGTGACCATCAACCACAGCAGCCAGCCGACGAACCTTAATATTACGGAATGCGACAGCTATGTCTGGCATAGACCCAACGGCGACACGACGATTACGACGAACGGTGTTTACACCCGCACGTTCTCCAATGTGAACGGTTGCGACAGTGTGGTGACCTTGAATGTGACCATCAACCATTCAGATGCCTCGGAATTCACCCAGACGGAGTGCAACAGTTTTATATGGCAAGGCACAACATATACGCAGTCCGGTGATTACACGAAGACGTTGACGAACAGGTATAGTTGTGACAGTGTGGTGACGATGCACCTGACGATAAACTACAACAGCGAACCCACCAATCTGAACGAGAGGGCATGTAACAGCTACGTCTGGAGCAAGCCTGACGGTGACACGACGATCACGACCAGCGGCGTTTACACGCGTACGTTCCATAACGTGAACGGCTGCGACAGTGTGGTGACCTTGAACGTGACGATCAATCGTTCGGATACCATGGATTTTTACCAGACGGAATGTGACAGCTACACGTGGCAGGGCGAGACCTACAAGAAATCGGGCGTCTATACGAAGACGTTGACGAACCACAATGATTGCGACAGTGTGCTGAGGATGCATTTGACGATCAACTACAGTGACAAGGGCGACACGACGGTCGTGGCGTGCGATCGTTTCACGTGGCACGGTGTGGAATACACCGAAACGCCCGTGATTGCTCCGACATTCCATTATACGACGGTGAACGGTTGTGACAGTGTGGTGACGTTGAAACTGACGATCAACCACCGTGTGCCGTTGGTGACCGTGAAAGACACCTGCGACTACTATGTGTGGAATGGCAAGACCTACACGGAAAGTGGGGTTTATATGTATGAGAATGAGGACAATGTGACGGGATGTAAGAGCTATGACACGTTGAAGCTGACCATCCGCAAGAAGACCTACGGCACGGACACCCAGGTGGTTTGTGACAGTATGAAGTGGATCGACGGCGTGACCTATTATAGCAGCACCAACACTCCGACCTTTACGCTGACCAACGCTGCTCACTGCGACAGCATCGTGACGTTGAATTTGACGGTGAACCGCCGCATTCCTTTGGTGACAATCAAGGATACTTGCGACCAGTACGTATGGAACGGTCAGCCCTATAACGCGACGGGTGTTTACACGAAGGAGAACACCGATGCGGTGACCGGTTGTAAGAGCGTGGACACTTTGAAACTGACGATCCGCAAATCTACTACCGGCATTGATGAGCAGGTGGTTTGCGACAGTCTGCGCTGGGATCGACGGAAACCTCTACACGCAGAGCACGAACACGCCGGTCTTCACGATTCCTAACAAAGCGGGTTGTGACTCCGTGGTGACGTTGCACTTGACGGTGAACTATTCATACGTGAACAATCTTCTTGATACGATTTGCTTTGGTAATCGTTATCAGGAACATGGTCAGGATACCTTACCGGTGCGTCCGGCAACTGCCGATCCCAACGAGCCGTTCGTCGTCAACCTTACCCATCTGTTCCAGAGCCAGCACGATTGCGACAGTACGGTGAATGTGGCGTTGACGGTTCTTCCTAAGGTGAAGATCACGCCTGAGGATTACACGGTCTGCCCGCTTCGCGACACGCTGACCATGACTGCGGCCATTTCCCCGGTGGTGATGGAAGAGCATCTGGTGCGCTGGCGTTATCTCCAGGATGTCGCCACCCATCATGATGTGGTGACCGACGGTCAAGACACCTATATGGCTTCCATCCCGTTCAAGTGCGATACGACCATCCTCTATTCCGTGGTCTATCAGGATGCTTATTGTAGAGATTCTGTTGGAGCTCGGGTGAGAGTCTATGATCAGTACAATCCAGTTATCAGCGGAACATTGGAAGATCTGTCTGTGACGGGTTGCCAAAAAGAGGACGCTCCCGCCGCTTACGCCAGCGCTACGGCTTTGAACGCGGTGGTCAACGTCAGTGACGATTGTACGCCGTTAGATAAACTGAAATTGACCTATAGCGACGTGGTGGTCTCCTCCACCTGCAGTCTGTTGGTCAAGAGAACCTACACGGTGACGGATACTTGCGGCAAGACCGCCTCTATTGAGCAGAATATTACCATCCATCGTCCTGACACCTTCTCTATCACTACGGTGAGGACAGATACAACGGTGAATTGTGAGGCTCAGGCGACAGCGCTGCCTACTAGCAAGCTTCCTACGGTGAAGGATGGGTGCGGTAATACCGTGTATCCAGTTTCCGACCCGACAGTCTTCAGTGATGTCCAAGATTGTAAGGGAACAGTCACCTACACTTATACCTATACAAATTGTGCTGCACAGGTTGATACGCATTGGACTTATACCTATCATGTGAGATTGCCTGATCTGAAACCAAACCCTGACGGAGCTGCTGAAGCTCCGTGTGCGGTGGATGCCACGAGACCTCAGGCGCCGTTGCTTACAGATGCTTGTGGCAATAATATCCCGTCCGAGTTCATTGACAGTACGGCAGTGATTAACACCGATGGTACGGGTACGGTGACCTTCCGCTTCCGTTATACGGATTGTGCTAGACACGACTCTATTTGGAAGTTTGTTTACACGCTGCAACCTAATGAATTCACTCCGAAGAAGAATGACACCTCGGCTGTCAACTGTATCGCACAGATTACTGTCCCGACGGTGACCATCACCAACTGCGGTACACCTGTGGAGATTACTCCGGGAATCAACACCGGTGGTCTGTCTGACGGCTGCGGTGATACTACCTTTGTGTTCCATTACACCGTCAACGGTCAGAACTACACCTATAGCTACACGTACAAGGTTAAGCCTGCGGATTTCACCATTACGGCTGCGAACGGCAGCAAGACCGTGAGCTGTCCTGACAGTGTCAAGGCACCCGAACTGCCGATCGTTACGGATCAGTGCGGCCGCGTGTTGCAGCCTCAAGGCCCCAGCATTGAGGGTAATCCTTTGTGTGAGGGCGTGGTGACTTACAAATACACCTATACCGATTGTGCTGGCAACAGTCACGACTGGTACTACACCTACACCATTGTGCTGCCGGTGATGACCAAGCCTGCAGACAAGGATTCTACGGTGCATTGCGTCAACGATGCCGTGGAGCCTACGCCGCCCACCATGAAGGATGCTTGCGGTAGAACGATTGAGGCTGTTTTGAATGCCAACAATCCGGAGACGGTTATGCATAATAACGGTGAAGGTTCTGTGACGTACAACTATACCTATACGGATTGCGCAAATCATACGTATCCGTGGAAGTTTACATATACTGTTAGACCGGAAGATTTCACACCAATAGCCGACCAAGACAGCACGGTACACTGCCAGCAAGATGTGAAAACTCCTATCTTGCCTGTCATCAAGGTTTGCGGTAATGATATTACGTTTACTCCGGATTCCGTTGTGGATCATCATGTGGGCTGTGGTGAAACGGTGTACTACTATTCATACACGGTCAACGACACGGCATACAACTGGAAATATACATGGCATATTGAGCAATTCAACTTTACTTTGCCTCAGGCCAAGGATTCCACGGTGAACTGTGTCAATGATGCCATTGCTTCGGCTATCGCTTTGCCCACGGTGACGGATTCCTGCGGCAACACGCTCACTCCCGGTGCTCTGACCATTGACAGCACGGGATACAACGGCTGTCAGGGCAAGTTGGTCTTCAACTATCCTTACACCGATTGTGCAGGCCATACCAAGACGTGGAAGTTTACCTACAACATCAAACTGCCCACCACGCTGAATGTGCCTCAAGACAGAACTGTG
This sequence comes from uncultured Bacteroidales bacterium, assembly GCA_900316305.1. Taxonomy (GTDB): domain Bacteria; phylum Bacteroidota; class Bacteroidia; order Bacteroidales; family WCHB1-69; genus F23-D06. The sequence goes on from ONCM01000051.1 coordinate 15,330, forward strand.
ACCGTTCCTTGTCTGGTGGATGCCCGTCGTCCGAAGGCGGACACCATCAAGGATGTCTGCGGCAACAAGATCGTCCCAGTCTTTTTGGACAGTATTCCTGACGTGAAACCTAACGGCACCGGTACGGTGACCTTCCATTTCCTCTATGAGGACTGCGCCCATAACGACTCTACCTGGACGTTCGTCTATAATCTGGTTCCGGGTGATTTTGATTCCATTGCCTACGATACGACATACGTCCATTGTTTGAACCAGATTGTGGTTCCTGCTTTGCCGGAGCGTACCTATTGCGGTACGGACATCACCTTCACTGAGGGCACGAATACGGGTGACTTGTCTGGCGGATGTGGTGACAGCACCTTTGTCTATCACTACACGGTCAACGATCGGCATTACACATGGCGTTACACCTATCGTATGGAACCCGAACCGTTTGAGGTGCCGGCCAATGCCGACTCTCTGGTGATGTGCGCGTCGGATGTGAAACGTCCTACTCCGCCGACGGTGACCAATAGTTGCCAGAACATTATCGTTCCGACATTTGCCGTCCAGGATTCCACGACCCACGGCTGTAAGGATACCGTTGTCTATGTCTATACTTACGAAGACTGTGTGCCGTCGCATACCAAGACTTGGACTTATACCTATTACATCCAGGATACGGTGAAACCGGTCATCACGGGTACGTTACCTAATCAGACGCTGACGGGTTGTAGTCGTGCGGTGATTCCGGCGGCTTACACGAATGTCAGCGCTATGGTGGACGAAGTTGAGAACCTGCTCGTTGACGACAACTGTACTTCGTTGGCAGACTTCTCCATCACCAGCCAAGACGTGGTGGATTCCGCGTGCGTGATCAACGTGACCAGAACCTACACGGTGAATGATGTCTGTGGCAACACTGCCCAAATTTCCCAGCATTTCACGATCAACCGTGCGGATGGTATCACGGTGGAGGCTGAGCTTACGGAGAAGGATGTGAACTGTCTGGCACAAGCCAATGTGACGAACGTCACGATGCCTGTAGTGAAGGATGCCTGCGAGAACATACTCACTCCGGATACGGTCATCATCGACAGTACAGCATATAGCGGCTGTCAGGGTGATTTGGTGTTCAACTATAAATATTCCGACTGTGCAGGACATCAGCAGACGTGGCCGTTCACGTTCCACATCGTGCTGCCCACAGAATTAGTGATTCCTGCCGATAGACAAGGAAGCGCCACCTGTCTGGTGGATGTGAAACGCCCGAAGGTGGATACCATTACCGATATATGTGGCAGACGGATTATCCCGGCATACGTAGATAGTACGGCCGTGGTTAACACGGACGGCACGGGTTCGGTGACCTACCGTTACCGCTACACCGATTGCGCTGGAAACAGTTCCATTTGGAAATTCGTTTACACGCTGACTCCCGGCCAGTTCACTCCGGAAGACAACGACACGACCTACGTGCATTGTGTGGCAAACATCCACGTGCCCACGAAACCGATCATTGTCAATTGTGGAGATACCATCAAATTGTATGACGGTACGAATACCAGTACTTTGTCTAACGGTTGTGGCGACAGTACGTTCGTCTATACCTACACCGTCAATGGCGAAAATTACACGT
>ONCM01000079.1 GCA_900316305.1 uncultured Bacteroidales bacterium
TTGGCCGTGCGTCCCAGCCGGCGCTCTATTTCTTGTGTGACATGCAGGCATTCCGTCGGACTGAGTGTCGTCTCCACCTTGCAAGCGGCATTGAGGAAAAGGTGCTCGCTTTCATAACCCCAGGGGCGTGTCTCGATGAAAGAAGACACGCGGATGACGGTGCCTATGTCTTCACCGATGAGTCGAAGCGCCTCCTGAAGCATGTGCTCCCTGTCGCCCAAATTGCTGCCTAGAGAGAGGTAGAGCTGATGCATCAGTCCTGAAGAATGAGCATGGCGTCGCCGAATGTGCCGAAGCGGTAGCGGCGTTTGGGATCGGCTTCGTTGTATTTGATGGCTTCTTTGTAGGCCTTCATCACCAAATCGTAGCCGCCGAATGCGCATGAAAGCATCAGCAGTGACGAGTAGGGCAGATAGAAATTGGCAATCATGGCATCGGCCATCTGAAAGTCGTAGGGCGGGAAGATGAATTTGTTGGTCCAGCCGTCGAAAGGCTTAAGACGTCCGTCGGCGCTGACGGCTGTCTCCAGAGCCCGCTGTACGGTGGTGCCGACAGCCACGATGCGATGTCCGCTCTCTTTCGTCCGGTTGATGATATCGCAAGCCGTCTCGTTCACGTGCATCTCTTCGCTGTCCATCTTGTGCTTGGTGAGATCCTCTACGTCGATTTCACGGAAGCAGCCCAATCCGCAATGCAGCGTAACGAATGCGGATTCGATGCCTTTGATTTCCATGATTTTCAGCATTTGAGGAGAGAAGTGTAGGCCTGCGATAGGCGCCGTGACGGCACCTTCGTTTTTGGCATATACGCACTGGAAGTCTTCCAGGTCTTCGGGCTCGGACGGACGCTTGATAATCTCCCGGGGGAGAGGAGCTTCCCCCATGCTGTAGAGGATTCGCTTAAATTCGTCGTGCGGTCCGTCGTAAAGGAAACGCAGCGTGCGGCCGCGACTGGTGGTGTTGTCAATCACCTCTGCGACAATCGATTGGTCCTCTCCGAAATATAGCTTGTTGCCGATGCGAATTTTGCGTGCCGGGTCAACCAACACGTCCCACAGATTCTGATTGGGATTCAGTTCGCGGAGAAGAAAAACCTCAATTTTGGCTCCGGTCTTTTCTTTGTTGCCATAAAGACGTGCGGGGAACACCTTGGTGTCGTTAAACACAAAACAGTCCTTCTCATCGAAGAAGTTGATGACATCCCGAAACGATTCGCGGTGTTCGATGACGCCGCTTTTAGCATGAATGACCATCAGACGGCATTCATCGCGATGGAAGTATGGACGTTCTTCTCCGGGGGCGAATGTCGAGGGATACTGTGCCAAACGGTCTTCGGGCAGTTTGTACTTGAATTGAGAGAGTTTCATATCGTTTTTTCAAATTGTTCCAAGGTGAGACAACGTTCCACGCGATAGTCGCCGATGCGTGTGCGTCGCAGGGCTGTCAGGTGAGCGCCGGAGTGAAGGCTCTCGCCGATGTCGCGAGCCAAGGCCCTGATGTATGTGCCTTTGCTGCACACAATGCGCAGTTGGAGTTGCATGGTTTCGGGAGAGAAATCCAAAAGCTCGATTTCGTCAATAACAAGACTTTTGGGTTTGAGTTCCACCTCTTTACCTTTTCTGGCAAGATCGTAGGCGCGTTTGCCATCGACTTTTACTGCAGAAAACACAGGGGGTATCTGTTCTATATGCCCAATAAACTTCGGAAGCGTTTCCTCAATGAGTGTGCGAGTGATGTGTTCCGTGGGATAGGTGGCGTCAATAGGTTTTTCAAGGTCAAAACTGGCCGTTGTGGCTCCCAATTGCAATGTGGCGACGTATTCTTTTGTGCCGGCCTGCAGGGTTTCGATGGTTTTGGTGGCTTTTCCCGTGCAGATGAGAAGCACTCCGGTAGCCAATGGGTCCAAAGTGCCGGCGTGGCCCACTTTCAGTTTTTTCTCGTGCAGATGCTGGCACAACATGTTGCGCACTTTGCTCACGAGTTGAAACGAGGTCCATTTCAGGGGCTTGTCGAAAGCGAGGACGACACCCTCCTTATAATCCGTCAAATCAAGGAATAGATTAAAAGTCCGCTGCCGACGATGGCACAATACAAGCCGAACCACACGAGTTTACCCTTCTTGACAAGGGAAATCATCCACTTGCAGGCTGCGCAGCCGCTGAGGAATGCTGCAAAAAAACCAATGGCAAGGGCCGTCACTGAAATGTTGCCCGTAGCAAGTCCTTCGGTGCCTTTCATGGCTTTGAGAATATCCAAAAGAGCTTCTCCCAAGATGGGTGGAATGACCATCAGGAAGGAGAACTCCGCAATGCGCTCTTTCTTGCATCCGATGAGCTGGCCGGTGGCAATGGTGCTGCCGCTTCGAGATAGGCCGGGCATCACGGCAACGGCTTGTGCCAAACCGATGATGAAGGCTTCTTTCATGCCGATGTTTTCTTTCTGTCGCGGACGGGCATAGTGGCTCATGATGAGTAGTGCAGCAGTGATGATGAGGCACAACCCGACAATGGTCAGTCCGCTGCCGAATATTTCTTCAACGGTGTCTTTGAAAAACAGGCCCACGATGCCTACGGGTATCATGCTGACGAGAATGCACGCAGCGTAGCGTCGTTCCGGGCTCCACAGAGGTGCAGAGGTGTCGAAGATGCCGATTAGGATGCGGACGATTTCTTTCCACAGGATGACAATGGTGGACAGTACGGTGGCGACGTGGACCGCTACCGTAAAAGTGAGGTTTTCTTCTCCGTTCAGGCCGAAGAATGTGCCGCAAATGGTCAGGTGCCCGCTGGATGAAACGGGCAAATATTCGGTGAGACCCTGAATGAGTCCCATGAGCAGGGCTTGGAATTCACTCATGATTTTTTTGCTTCTTTGTTGTGAAACATGATGCCGAAGATGATGCCGATGAAGCCGATGAAGCACACAATTGGAGCGACCTTAATACGAATGGGAGAAAAGATATCTTCGTTGAAGGCCGTTTCGGTGCTTCCGCTGCCGGACATCAAAATAAAGCCGATGACAATGATGGCCATTGAGATGGCGAGGATGATGTAGTTGATTTTGTTGAATGCCATGTTGCTGAGGCTTTAGTGCTTGTTGTTTACTTGTAAAGATTGGATTCGCGCATCCTCAAATAGTGGGTCACACTGACGTAGGTGCAGATGAAGGTAATCGCCAGTCCAAAGCTGACAACGACAATCAGGGTAATTCCTACGTTATGCCAAACGAGGAAATGTGCCAAATCCGTTTCGTGGGTTCGCAGCCAGTCCACTCCACCCACGATGGCAATGACGGCCAAAACGGAGGCCATCAAACCAATCCAAAGACTTCTCAAGAGGAAAGGACGTCGGATGAAGCTCCATCGGGCACCCACGAGTTTCATGTTGTGGATGATGAAGCGGCGCGAATAGACACTCAGACGCACCGTATTGTTGATGAGGCTCAGGGAAATGATACATAAAAGGGCGGTGACGAAAAGCAGAACGAACGTGATGCGCTGCAGATTGCTGTTGAGCGTTTCCACCATGTCTTTTTGGTAAACGATGTCGGCTACGTCAATTTCTCTGCGCAGTTCTTTGGTAATCCATTGCAGCGAATCACTGCACGCATAGTCTGCCACCAAGTGCAGTTCCATGGAGATGGAGAACGGATTCGCCCCCAAAAACTCAGTGGGATCCAGCCCCATCGTCTCAATTTGTTCTTTGAGCGACTGTTCGCGACTGATATAGTCCAAGTGCTTGATATAAGGCAGATGCTCCCAGCGTTCTTTGATGGCCAGGCCCTTCTGGTTGTCCACGCCGTCTTTGAGCACAACGGTCACGGCGAGATCTTCCCTCACTTCATCACGCAATTGTTTGGCGGTAAGGACAAAAAGCACCAAGATGCCCAAAAGCACAAGTACCATAGTGGTGCTGATGGTGCTGGTCAAGGCCTGCCAGCGGAACCAATCCTTTTTTCTCTTCATTGTCGTTAGTGATTCTCTGTGATTACTTGTATGCCCTTCAGTGTTGCAGAAGTGCTTTCTGTGATGCGTACCATGACGCGCTGTCCGATGCGTAATTGTCCGCGATCGACTATAACCACACGGTTTTGTTCCGTTCGGCCGTAGAGTTGTTCCCGACTGCGCTTGCTGGTTCCTTCCAAAAGAACCTCGAAGGTCTTACCGATGCATCGGGCGTTGGATTCTGCAGACAACTCGTTTTGCAGGGCGATAAGCTCGTTCAAACGGCGTATTTTGGTTTCCTCAGGAACGTCGTCGGGGAAATGCTTGGCGGCGTAGGTCCCGGGGCGTTCACTGTATTTAAACATAAATGCCGAATCGTAGGCGCACGCCTTCATCAGTGACAGGGATTGTTTGTGGTCCTCTTCCGTCTCGCCGGAATAGCCGACGAAGATATCTGTGGACAGACCGCAATCCGGGACGATACGACGGATGGCTTCCACGCGTTCGAGATACCATTCCCGGGTATATTTCCGGTTCATGCGCTTGAGCACTTCGTTCGACCCGCTTTGAACCGGCAGGTGAATATGGCGGCACACATTGGGCTCTTCGGCAATAACGTGCAGCGTGGCGTCGCTCATGTCTTTCGGGTGACTCGTTGTAAAGCGTACCCTCATGGAAGGCACTGCGTGAGCAACCATTCTCAAAAGCTGGGGGAAATCCACATCGCCGAAGTGGTAGGAGTTTACGTTTTGTCCCAGCAGGGTGACTTCCTTGTATCCCCTTTCCTCAAGGTCGCGGCATTCGCGCAGGATGCTCTCTACATCGCGGCTGCGTTCACGGCCTCTGGTATAGGGCACGATGCAGTAGTGACAGAAATTGTTACACCCT
>ONCM01000068.1 GCA_900316305.1 uncultured Bacteroidales bacterium
GAAAATCGCAAAAAGAAGAGTCAATATGCAATGGTTCAAGATTCCGCCGAAAGTCTATTTCGAGTACGGTTCAGTGCAATATCTGGAGCACATGGAAGGTTTCAGCAAGGCTTTCATCGTGAGTGACCCGATGATGGTGCAACTCGGCTATGTCGATAAGGTCACCTATTATCTCAACAAGCGCAGCGAGCCTTGCCACTACCGGATTTTCTCCGATGTGGAGCCGGATCCGGATGTGGAAACCATCATGCGCGGGGTGGCCGAGATGCGCTCATTCCAACCTGACGTCATCATCGCGTTGGGAGGCGGTTCCGCCATGGACGCCGCCAAGGGCATGTGGCTCTTCTACGAACATCCTGAGACCTCTTTCGACGGTCTGCGCCAGAAGTTCATGGACATCCGCAAACGTGTGGTGAAATTCCCGCATTTGGGCAACCAGTGCAAGATGGTCGCCATCCCGACCACTTCCGGCACCGGCAGCGAGGTGACGGCCTTCACGGTCATCACCGACAAGAAGCGGGGCATCAAATATCCTCTGGCCGACTATGCCGTGACCCCCAACGTGGCCATCATCGACCCGCAGTTCGTGGTTTCACTGCCGAAACGCGCCACCGCGGACACGGGCATGGACGTGCTGACTCACGCCATCGAAGCCTACATCTCCAACATGGCCAACGATTACACCGACGGTCTGGCACTGCAGGCCATGGATCTCGTATTCAGCTACTTGAAGCGCGCTTACGAGAACGGCCAGTTCGACCTGAAAGCTCGTGAGAAGATGCACAACGCCTCCTGTATCGCCGGCATGGCCTTCACCAACGCCTTCCTCGGTCTCAACCACAGCATGGCTCACAAGTTAGGCGGCGACTACCATATCCCGCACGGCCGCGCAAACGCCATTTTATTGCCCTACGTTGTGAAGTATAACTCATTGAAACCGAACAAATTTGTTCCTTTCCCGAAATACGATCATTTCATTGCGGACGAGAAACTGGCCAAGGCAGCCCGCTTCCTCGGATTCGGTGGCAAGGACAACGAGGAGAGCATCGACAACCTCGTCAAGGCCATCCGCCGGCTGATGAAGGACATGAACATGCCGATGAGCATCCAAGAAGAGGGTGTGGATGAGAAATTGTTCATGGAAAATGTCGCCGCACTGTCTGAAAAGGCCCACGACGACCAATGCACCGGCGCCAACCCGAAATATCCGCTCGTCAGTGAGATCATTGACATATACAAACAAGCCTATTACGGAAAAGAATAAGGTTCTCGTTGAACCTACGATTTAACCCAAAAATAGACAAAAAATGAATAGATTCACATTACCGAGAGACCTTTATCATGGTGAGAACGCTCTCGAAGCATTAAAGACCTTCACAGGCAAGCGCGCCGTCGTCTGCGTTGGCGGCGGAAGCATGAAACGTTTCGGATTTCTTGACAAGGCCATCGGCTATCTGCAGGAAGCCGGCATGGAAGTCAAAGTGATTGACGGCATTGAACCGGATCCGTCAGTGGAGACCGTGATGAACGGTGCTGCCGTGATGCAAGAGTTCCAGCCCGACTGGATTGTGGCCATCGGCGGTGGTTCGCCCATCGATGCCGCAAAAGCCATGTGGATTAAATACGAATACCCCGAAACCACTTTCGAGGACATGTGCAAAGTGTTCGGATTGCCCAAACTGAGGACAAAAGCCAAGTTCTGCGCGGTATCCTCGACCTCGGGCACGGCCACCGAAGTGACTGCCTTCTCCATCATCACCGACTATGCCAAGGGCATCAAATACCCTATCGCCGACTTTGAAATCACGCCTGACGTGGCCATCGTTGACCCCGCCTTAGCTCAGACCATGCCCAAGAAATTGGTGGCTCATACGGGCATGGATGCCATGACGCACGCCGTGGAAGCTTACGTCTCAACCGCCCACTGCGACTACACCGACCCCTTGGCCATGCACGCCATCAAAATGATACAGAGGGACTTGGTGAATTCGTATAATGGCGACACGCAAGCCCGCAACGAGATGCACAATGCCCAATGTCTGGCCGGAATGGCCTTCTCCAACGCCCTGTTAGGCATCGTCCACTCTATGGCCCACAAAACGGGAGCCGTATTTGCCGACTACGGCGCACACATCATCCACGGAGCGGCCAACGCCATGTACCTGCCCAAGGTCATCGCCTTCAACGCCAAGAATCCCGAAGCCAAGCAACGCTACGGCGCCATTGCCGATGCCATGAACTTGGGCGGAAACAACGACGACGAAAAGGTAACCCTGCTCATCGCTGCCTTGCGCAAGATGAACGACGACCTCAACCTCCCGCACTGCATCCAAAACTACGGTGCTGACTCTTACCCTTGCGAGCAGGGCTTTGTACCTGAAAACGTGTTCCTTGAAAGACTGCCCGAAATCGCCAAGAACGCCATCGGCGACGCCTGCACAGGTTCCAACCCGCGCATCCCGACACAAGCCGAGATGGAACAATTGCTGAAGTGCTGCTACTACGACCAAGAAGTTGATTTTTAAGTTGTGATGAACGTTGACCGGCGGGACAGCTACACAAAAAAACAGCTGCCCGCCCAAATGTTTCTGCAACTTTGTAACAAATTACAGATAATAATCGTTCAATATAAAAAACCCTAAAACCAACCAATATGAATATTAAAGTTTGTGTTGGCAGCTCCTGCCACCTGAAAGGTTCTTACGATGTCATTCAAGCCTTAAAAGACATCCTGAAAAAATACGACGTGGAAGATCTGGTGGAATTGCAAGCCAGTTTCTGTTTGGGTCATTGTGCCAAAGGCGTAAATGTCAGAACCGACGGCCTTTCCGACAGCATGAAGCAGAAAGCCACCTCGCTTGCCGAAGACGGCAGCATCATTCTTCACAACGTCACCAAGGAGAATGTGGAAGAGATTTTCGTGAAAGAAGTTTATCCTTTAATTGAATTATAAACCGGGGAGATGTCATTATATTTGGAGTTTCGCAATGCGAAATGTAAAGATTGCTACAAATGCCTGCGTGAATGTCCGGTGAAAGCCATTGACATCAAGGGACATCAGGCGGAAATTATCGAAGACAGATGTATCTTGTGCGGCCATTGCACGCTCGTGTGCCCGCAGAACGCGAAAGTGGTGCACAGTGAGATCAACGAGGTGCGCGCCCTGCTGGCAGGTTCCGACAAGGTGATCGCCAGTGTCGCCCCTTCCTTTATCTCCAGTTTCGGACTTTCCGACTTCGGCGTGATGAAGCTGGCGCTGGCCAAACTGGGCTTTCTTGATGCCGAGGAGACAGCGGTGGGTGCCCAGGCCGTGACCCAGGAATACGCTAACCTGCTGAAATCCGGTCAGTTCAAAAACTTCATCACCTCCGCCTGCCCAGCAGTTTGCCGCATGATTCAGGAATACTATCCGATGGCCCTCAAATACCTGGCCCCCGTGGATTCCCCGATGGTGGCCCACGCCAAAATCCTCAAGAAACAGCATCCCGAGGCCAAGATTGTTTTCATCGGACCCTGTATTGCAAAGAAGCGCGAAGCGGAAGAGTGCCACCTTATCGACAATGTCTTAACCTTTGAGGATGTCATCCAACTTTTCGAAGAAAAAGGTGTACAACTCGACGAAATCACCAATATCGTTTTGCAGAAGCGGAATGGGATGCCGAACTTGGCCAAAGAATATCCCATCCCCCAAGGTATCATCCATTCTTTCCCGGAACTGCCGGATGGCTATGACTATATCGCCATCGACGGCCCGATGAAGTGTGTCAATGCATTGCAGAACATCGAGCACATGGACCACGTGGTACTGGAAATGAACCTGTGTGAGGATGCCTGCGTGAATGGACCGTGTTCGTTGGAAAAGGACGGGGGCTCCGTCAAGGCCATGTCGGACATCCGCAAGTATGTCACTGCCGAGAAACGCCAGTTCACTGCCACGCAGACACCTGTGCAAGTGGATGTCCCGCTCGCCACAGCCCATGCCCGAATCCGGAGCCACAGCATGCCCGCCAGCGAGCGCGAAATCGAAGCCATCCTGCACAAAACCGGCAAATTCAAACCGGAGGACGAGCTCGACTGCGGCTCCTGCGGCTATGCCACCTGCCGTGAGAAAGCTTGGGCCGTCTATAATGGCTATGCCGACATTGACATCTGCCTGCCCTATATGCGCCAACGCGCCGAGTCCTTCTCTGTGGAGGTGATCCAGAACAGTCCGGAAGGCATCGTGGTGCTTGACTCTGACATGAATATTTTGGAAATCAACAACCGCGGACGCGAACTGCTGGGCATCGAAGACCCCTACGCCAAAGGCCATCCTGCCATCGACTACTTCAACCCCATCGACTTCTGCAACGCATACGCTCAGAAGAAGAATGTTGAGCTGAAGAAGGAGTTTATCTCAAACACAGGCAAATATGTGGACGTGTCCATCAACTATTTAGCCAATCAGGATCTCATCTTCGGCATTCTGAAGGACGTCACGGAGACTGTTGACTATGAAAAGCGGATCATGAAGGTGAAGATGGAGACACTGACCACAACCGACAATGTGATCAAGAAACAGATGCGTGTGGCACAGGAGATTGCGTCATTGTTGGGAGAGACGACTGCCGAGACCAAGGTGGCCCTGCTGAAGCTGAAGAAAACGTTAACCGAAGAAAAAATCTCGGAGTGATGGAACTTTGCTTAGAAACAGGATGCACTTCGCTGAACCATTACGGCGAAGAACTGTGTGGCGACAACGTGGCCTGCACGGTGAACGGCGACTATACTACCTTGGTGCTGGCCGACGGATTAGGAAGCGGTGTGAAGGCGAATATCCTTTCCACCCTCACCTCCAAGATTTTGTGTACGATGGCAGCCAACGAAATCGACATCTACGAATGCGTGGAGACCATCATCCAAACGCTGCCCGTGTGCGCGGAACGCGGAGTGGCCTATTCCACGTTCTCCATCATCCACGTCAACAAGGAGGGCAAAGGGGAGCTGTTCGAATTTGACAATCCGGAAGCCATCTATTACCATAACGGCAAATGCCAGAACTTCGAGCGCGAGGAACTGGATGTCTGCGGCAAGCGGGTCTATCGTTCCGAGCTCAATCTCGAGGAGGACGACATCATCGTTGTCATGTCCGACGGCACCATCCATGCCGGCATTGGCATGATCCTCAATTTCGGCTGGGAGCGTCCCCAAATCATGGAACATCTCGACAACAACATCAAACCCGGGATGTCGGCCCGTGCGGTGGCTTGTATGCTTGCCGCCGCTTGCAACGACCTCTATGCCGACAAGCCCGGCGATGACACCACCGTGGCCGCCGTCAGAATCCGTCAGCGACTCGATGTCAACATCATGGTGGGACCGCCCGTAGATAAAGAGAAAGACGACTATTACATCAAACATTTCCTGGAAGGGCATTCCAAGAAGATTGTCTGCGGCGGCACCAGCTCCACCATCGTGGCAAGGTACCTGAAAACGGAGCTCAAAACCAGCTTCGACTTCCCCGACAAGGAGGTTCCGCCCATCGGATACATCAAAGGCATTGACCTGACTACCGAAGGCGTGCTTACTCTGCGCAAGCTGCTGCAATTGTCGGAGAAATACGTCTCCATCGACGACCTCACCCCCAAAACCTTCACCAAGCAGGATGGTGCCTCGCTTTTGGCGGACTTCCTCTTCGAAAAGGCCACCCATATCACCTTTTTCGTCGGACAAAGCGTCAACGTGGCGCACCAAGGCCTGCCCATCGACACCACGATGAAGCTGAAACTGGTGGAGAAGATCACTGAAAATTTGCGCAAGATGGGTAAAATCGTCGAGCTGAATTATTATTAATCCTCAACAAAACAACAATCAATATGAATTCAAATCGGATATTTGACACTGATGTCCAACTAGTTAAATACAAGGTCCTGAAGGAGGTCATCCGCCGTGCCTACGAGGGTGGTCTCGAGGATGCTTACATGGAGATTCCCAAGCTCCTCAGTCCCGGACCCAAAGCAGAGACCCGCTGCTGTATCTACAAGGAGCGCGCCATTCTGCAAGACCGTATTCAGCTGGCAATGGGCGGCAACAAGGAGAACCCCAACGTGATAGAGGTCATCGACAGTGCGTGCGACGAGTGCCCCATCGACGGTATTTACGTGACACCCGCCTGCCGCGGATGTATGGTTCACAGCTGCAAGGAGGTTTGTCCAAAAGACGCCATCACCATCGTGAATCACAAAGCCACGGTGGATAAGGAAAAATGCATCGAATGTGGCAAATGCACGCAAGCGTGCCCCTATTCGGCCATTATCCTCCAACATCGTCCCTGCATGGTGAGCTGCAAGGTGAAGGCCATTTCGATGGACGAGAACCACAAGGCCACTATTGACAACGAGAAGTGCATCTCTTGCGGGGCTTGCGTCTATAAATGCCCATTCGGTGCCATCTCCGACAAGTCGCTGGTACTCGACATCATCGACATCCTGAAAAAATCGGAGAACAACACGAAATACAAAGTCTATGCGGTCATCGCGCCCGCCATTGTGAGCCAGTGCCGCTTCGGACGCGTGACGCAGGTGGTCAGCCATCCGCAAACTGGGCTTCCACCACGTTGTGGAGGCTGCCCTCGGTGCCGACATCACGCTCTACCGCGAAGCCAAGGAGTGGGAGGAGAAGAAGCTGCTCACCACCTCTTGCTGCCCGTCGTTCGTCTCCTTCGTGGAGAAGAACTTCCCCGAACTGACCCAGCATATCTCCAGTTCAGTGTCACCGATGGTGGAGACGGCGCGTCTGATCAAACGTTCCGACCCCACGGCGAAGATTGTCTTCATCGGACCGTGCACCTCCAAGAAATTGGAATACCGGTTGGAGAAGACCGGCGGGGCCATCGACTGTGTGATGTCGTTTGAAGAATTGCAAGCCTTTCTGGACGCACGCGGCATCGACACCACGCAGATGGAGGATTCGGAACTGAACAACGCCTCCTACTACGGCCGTATCTTCGCCAAATCAGGCGGCATCGCCCACGGCGTTGCCGATGTGGCGGAGGCGATGGGCGTACACGGGGTGAAACCGATCGCCATGAACGGCATCGCGGAATGCAAAGCCGCGCTGACCAAGTTGAAGTTCAACAAGGCCACCGAAAACTTCTTCGAAGGGATGGCCTGCGACGGCGGCTGCCTCAACGGCCCCGTCTGCATCACCCACAGTCCGCGCAACATCGTGGATGTCGATAAATACGGCAACGAGGCGCGCGAGAAGACCATTTTCAACTCCGTGAAATTACTCGAATCTTTCTAAACAAACGATTGTAGAGACGCTATGCGTAGCGTCTCTGCTATTGGGACATACATAGGTAGAGACGGGGCGCGCTCCCGTCTCTACTCGTTTTGGCGTTTTAATTCCCTGCGGTAGAGGACAAAGGCACCCAAAAACAACACCCAATCACAACAATTGGCGACATTGTCGAATAACATCCCATTTTGGGTGGTGACTGTGTTTGCCGTGCCATGTTCAAACAGGATGACTCCCAAATAGTTGAAAATGAAAAAATGAACGGCAACCACCGCCAAGATCACCGCAAGCGGAAAAACTATCGTCCGCCTTTTGGCCAGCAAATAGATGGCTACACCTGTAACCAAGGCCATCAGCAGGCAAAGAATGACCTCCATCAACACCGGATGATGCACATAAAACCACAACATGCCTCCTAAAATGGAAATGGCATAGAGCATATATCCGATAGTCATGACAAATAATATCCCTGCGTAAAAACTTCGCGATTTTCCTGCGGAAACTTCCGCATCAGCTTCCGAATTCTCGGAATCATAACGCCACCACAAGAAACCGATGAAAAGGAGCGAAACGATCAGATTCGCCCACTTCCGCACATTTCGCATCGTTGACATAGTAACGTCACATTCCATCCGATTGTCCGCGACAGAATGAAGGTCAAAGAAGCGGTCGAGCAGAAAATAATCCAGCGCCGTCATCAGGAGAATAAAACCGACCAACATCGCGAGATGCCCCCATTTGACATCGATCATCCTTGGTTTGCGGAACAGCAGGTAAAAGACCAGCAGGAACAGCAGGGATTTCCCGACAACCACGGCTATTGGATGCAGCACGGCTTCCAGCGCGAAGAAAAACGAAGCGAAAGATCCCCAAACGGCATCAAACATCCAGTAAAGAATGATTCCGAGCAGAAAGCAGCGGTAATCAAGGGCTTTTTCGATAGTGGTGTTCATATTTTGACGTTTTTGAAATGTTTTAGAATCAATAATACTCTTCAATATATTTCAACTTCTCACCGCTGAGTTTAGCTAAGAAGCTGTAAACCTGCTGGATGTCATTCCCAGCAACGTCGGTAAAGTGGGCTTTGAATCCTTGGTCGGTCACCCGTTCCATCACCCATTGCGCACCGTCAAACATCATTACATACTCACTGCGTGGGAGTTCGTCGAGACGTATCGCTTCCATATATTGCAACAATTTCTCATACTGCGCGGCGGTCATTTTCCGATGCCCCGTATTCACGGTTGTGGAAATTTCTTTCCAAGTATTCGGATCGTATTTTGTAAGAAGAATTTTCCAATACAGCGTCATCTTTCGATTGTTCTTTACAACACGGAACGACACAGGCGGGTGAAAGGAGGGGAAGAAGGAGAAGCGGAAAATGGCCTCATCTTCTTGCAACTGGTTGTTATAGAGGACCGGTTCCTGCATTTTCGTCAAATCCTTGGAAAAAGCGTCCACCCAAAAGAATGAACTTGAGGTTTCACCCAAGTAGTCTGTGCTGTTGTCGAACGCGCCGTTTTCGGGTCTGTTCACGAAATAGGAATAGGGAAAATGAACCCCCTCGACAGTGTCGTAGGGAAGCTCAGCCAAAGGGTTATGCGTTTTTTTCAGGTTATATTCCAATTGCAGGATCGGCAGATATAGGTTTATAAGGGTTTCTGTATCAGGATTCAATTGCAAAGCTTGATAGAGATACTTTAAGGCGCTGTCGCCGGGATGCGAGACCACCGGCGTCCGGTCATGGAAAGTGGACCAATCATTTTCGTTGGGCATAGCCGCTTGATAGAACATTGAATCCGTTGCATCGAGTACGGTAACAGGAGCGTTTTCCAGCAGAAATTCCCCGTAATAAAAGCATCCCATACGTACCGCCGCCCCTTTGTCGCTCGGATTAAGCAGCAATTGGCGATGGCATTCCTCAATTCTATCCCACACAATTTTGTCGCGCTGCGATTCCAGAACTGGATTCCCGTATTTGGGGCGTATCTTTTCAGGAAGGGTGAACTTGTGGGTGATATGGGCGTAACATCTCACTGTATCTCCTTTGCGGATAGCGGGTTTCCATTTCGGCATCGATTTCACCACGCGGATCAACTCGTCGGCAAAACCATACGGGGATTTCGGCCAGGAATCATCCCGCACGTAGCCGACAGAACCGTCTTTCTCAATAATCACATCAAGATAGGCGGTGAATTCCACCATATCCCGCAAGGCATCATCAGGATAGCGGACAGATGTCTCGACAAACTGCTTGCAAGCGGCCTCTCCGCCAGGGTATTCGGGTTTGATTATTCCATTTTTCTCATTGACAGAATATACCACCATATCCACGTATTGTGGATCCACGAGCGACACTAACAGTTTCGCCAGACGTTCCTCTTTCGCTTCGTTCGGGCACTCCGTATAGTGTGCAACAGTTTTCTTCTGATCCGCATACTCCAAAATGAAAGGGGTACGGAAGCCCCAACATCCGTTTGCGTGTTTGTAATGAACAAAATCAATTTCCGTCAGGATTTGCTGTATGTTGTCCCACTCCTCCTGGGTCAGTTCTCTGCCGCCCGAGTCCAAAATCCCTTTCTCCCAAGAATTTCCGTAATATTGCTTCTCCGTCGCATCCACGTAGCCCGTATCACTCGGTTCCATGTGCATGGAAGATGAGATATGCCCCCTGAAGGCGGTTCCCTTTTGCCACTCCAAGCGGATTTGGTTATGATGACGACGCACTTGGATAAAAAGCGGGTGCGCAAACTTCGGGATATAGTTCAGCCGCAGCAATGTATCCCCCGCTCCCTGTTTTTCTTCAAACAAAGGCGTGATATCGGCGAGGCGCATATAATAAACGACCTCCCCAACATGAACATGCAGTCGATAATCAGCAGGGTCCTTTGAGAAATAATCATTCGGGAAGTAGTCGTCGTATTTCCAACGGTCCCTGCTGTTTTGAGCCGTCAGGGAGGTGGCTGCTAAAACTATCAGTAACGCACATGTTGTTGCGAAAAGGATTTTATTCATCTCGAGGTTTTAAACGAACTAATTACGATGCAAAAGTAATATCTTTAAGAGGACTTCTGTTTTTTATTTCTTCGCGTTGCCGCCGACCTTGATGCGAAGTCCGTTAAACATCAAGATAAGCAAACAACGCTGCAAAATTAATTCTTTTATCTATTCATAGGATGCAAAAAATCCAAAAGGTTGCAGTTTGATAAAAAAAGTATTTTTGCCGCCTGAAATCAACAAACCCATGCGCCAACCCGTTATCAACATCCTGCTTTGCGACACGTTCCCTGGACTGCTGCCGGAGAGCATCCCGAACCACGAATATTTTTTCGAGAAGCGGTTCCATTCCGTGAACCCAAACATCATCTTCAAAGTATATCGTACGTTAGACGGCGAATTGCCGGAACATCCTGTTTGTCATGAAATTTACCTCATCACGGGCTCCAACAACGCCGCCTACGACGACCTGCCGTGGATTTTATCTTTGCAGGAGTGGATTCGGAAGGCCGCGGGGCAGCAAATCCCCCTTGTCGGCATCTGTTTCGGTCACCAGGTTGTCGCGCAGGCACTGGGCGGACAGGTGGAGCGTTTCCCCGGCGGCTGGGGCGTGGGCGTTCGTGAGATGGATGTTTTGGACGCGGACTTGCACCCCTGGTTTCCCGACAAGAAAATGCGCCTTATCGTCAATCACCACGACCAGGTGATGGAGCTGCCGGAAGGTGCCATCCCCCTCGCCACCAGCGACTTCTGCCGTTACGAGGGCTTCCGCATCGGCCGCCACATTCTCACTTTCCAGGGCCACCCGGAGTTCACGGTGGACTATGAGCGGCACCTTATCCTCAACCATGCCGAGGACGAGGACGATGCGGTGAAGCAACGGGCGTTGGAGACATTGGAGACGATGGACCACCAGGGGAAAACGGTGGCGGAGTTCTTGTTAGATTCCTTTCGAACGCTTTGGGCGTGCAAGTAATTCGAATATCTGAAATAAATTTGTACCTTTGCCGTCCGAAACGAATCACCTTTTATCAGAACGATGACTGAATTATCCGACAAAGAACGGGCCGCCCAAATGGCAAGCATGAAGGCGTTTGACGAACAGATGCCGTGTGTGGGCATTTTTTGGTACGACTTGAATGACAAAACCTTTTTCGGAGTCTGCAAACAAGAGCTGACTCCAAAGATGGTGGAAGAGGCCGCCGACAAAGGGATGCCCTTCATCAACTATCCGAAACTGCACCGGCAAATCTGGGCAAAGGAGTTTTTCAAGGCCCAAGCCACGCATGAGGATACGAAATTCAAAGGCGACTACACCCAAATCCCACGCGGAAGGGTAGCTTGGAACATCAACAAGTTCATCGTGCTTGTGGGACATTGGGCTGAACCTATTCAAGACGAACTGACCGAATTGCTCGAAAAGGAATTCTCGTTGCCTTATTTTGAGTTTGTTTATGACGAACATTGGGATTTGGGACACGGTTGGTCAGGAGACATGTAATTATCGACACATAATGAGACCGTTCATAACCAACATCATCCTTTTGCTCCTGCTCCATGTCGCAGTCTTCGCACAAACGCCGAGAGCCGAGTGGACGGAGGGTGCGGCAGACAGTTCGGGCCATGCGCTGCACACCCTCGTGCTCCACAACGTGACCAAAGGCTCCCGCGTCTGGTTCCAGGAACTCTTCGACGGCAAAACGTACATCGAAGGGCCCGCCATGCACCACTATCAGGGCACTTCTTGGTACATTGACATCCCGAAAAGCGGCAAGGTCACGTTAAAGTACTTCGGCCGGCCACTGCCGCGACATGGCTGGGCACCCGAAGGATTTGTCCTCCAGCAAAAGGACAAGCCCGACCAACCAATGGAGGTGACATATCACTTTCTTAGACAGAAAGATACAGACGTTGTTACCAACAGATATACCCCCAGTGGCGACGGGATTTCCTTCGGCGAGATCATCCCCCGGGTGAAACGCGTGCACTTTGGCACGGAACCGATGGAGGACAGCGGCGAGCACCCTGCCGGTTGGTACCGCATCACGATTTGGGATTTCGACAGTGTGACGGTGGATTCCGAGGATGAAGACGGTGCCTTTTACGCGAAGATGACCCTCGAGAAGCTGTGGAAACCGCTTGTTCCCTTCACCATCGAGGACTGGCCCGACATGCCCTACCGCGGGTTCATGCTCGATGTGGCGCGCGACTTCCGTACGGTGGACGAGGTGTTAGCCATCCTCGACCTGATGGCGGAATGGAAGCTCAACACGCTGCATTTCCATATCGCAGACGATGAGTCGTGGTGCCTGGAAATCAACGGGTTGCCGGAGCTTACGGAATACGGGGCGCACCACGAACTGCCGGATTGGAACCTGCAGGAGACCGCCGCGCTGAAGCCCACCTGCAACGGGCGCATCGGCTACAGCACCTATTACACGGCGGAGGAGTACCAGCGGATCCTCCGTTACGCGTGGGAGCGGCGCATCCGCGTGGTGCCGGAATTCGACACGCCGGGACACTCGCGGGCCTCTATCAAGGCGATGCAGACTTACGAGCGACGCACGGGAGACGCCACCTATCGGTTGCAGGATCCCGCCGACACCTCGCACTATTGGTCGGCACAGGACTTCACCGACAATGTGCTGAGTGTCTATCTGCCAAGTGTTTACACGTTCTACGGAAAAGTTTTTGACGAGGTGATCCGGCTGCATCGCGAGGCCGGGGTGCCGTTGCCCGCCATTCACATCGGCGGCGACGAGGTGCCTGCTGGCGCGTGGTCGGGCCGCGATCAACGCGCGCTGAAGGAGCAGTTCATCAACGGGATGTTGGACTTGGCCGAAGAGCGCGGCATCAAACTGGCGGGTTGGGAAGACATCGCCCGCAACTTGACGCCCGAGACGCAGGAGCGCTTGCGGAAATCGCTCTACTTCCTCAACGTATGGAATACCAAGGGGATAGAGGGATTTCCCGTGGTGGTTTCCCCCGCGGACCACACCTACTTGGATTTGGCCTACAACGACAGTCCGTTCGAAATTGGCCTCAACTGGGCCGGCTACGTAGATGAGCGGAAAACCTTCTCGCTGCAGCCCAAGGAGTATCTCGGCGACATCGTCGGGGTGGAGGCCGCGCTGTGGTCGTCGCAGCTCCGCAGCTTCTCCGACGCCACCTACCAGATGCTCCCCAAGGGGCTCGGCACGGCCGAGCGCGCCTGGAACGCCTACCCTGACTGGCCCACCGAAGATGCCTTCAAAGCTGATTTCGAGCGGTTTTACGGCATTATCATGGCCATAGAGAGTGCGCGTTGGAAGGAAAAGGGGTATAAGAGTGCGATGAGACGATGAACAAATCAATTCGGCCTTAACGACAACCTCGGCCAACGATAAGGTTTGAACTGTGAGAAAAGGCGACACAGTTGTTCTTGGTTTACAGCCTCAGCCCAGCCCGTCAAAGGATTGTTAACAAAAGAGCGATAAGAACCAGGTATTTCTTCATCGGGGTTATTCTATCAACATAATTTTTCCGCCGCGAAACTACAAAATAATCCGATATGAAAAACCGGGCGCCGACCGCGATGGGTCAACGCCCGGTTTGGGGATTGTAGAGACGTGCCATGGCGCGTCTCTACGGGGTTGCGTACACATCTACCAATGTTTGAGGTCCGGATGCATTGCGTAGTATTGTGCTTCGCCCAACGCATCCGCCTCGTCAACTTTGCTGTGGTATTGCGGCGGGACAAGATGCTTCTTTAATTGTGCTTTTGACATAGTGTGAGTTTATATTCTTACAATTGTTTATTGGTATTATCGTATCAATATACTCCCTTTCATTGCTTCTTGCTTTTAGCGTTCTTCTTCACCAACTTGGCCGTCTCCTTTACGGTTTCCAAATAGGCCTCTTCCACGGGCGAGAGTGTATTGTTCTGGTATTTTCGGTATTCGGCGGTGGCCTTCTCCAAGGCTTGGGTATGGCTTACAGAGCCGGCACCTTCGAGCAACGGACGGTTGCCGGAAGTGAGCACCGAATCCAATTGGCGGATATAGTCACTCATGTACATGGGCTTGTGCTCCAACGCATTGATTTCGGCCAAATCGAAATAACCCGAAACGAGGTTGTTCAAAATCTTCAACTCGTTTTCATTCAAATAGTTTTTGGCAATGCCTATGTCTTTTAATGCCGGCAGTTCTCCCGAAAAAGTGGTCAATCCCATAAAAGGTTTCTCGGCATCGGCACGCTCGTAGATGACTTCCGCTGCGGTATGTCCGTGGGCGGCAAAGTGCAGTTTGTTCTGAACTACTTTGAAAAAATGGATGGATTCATCACTTTTGGGATCATAATCCACACTGGTGGCGTAGAGGTCAAGCACTTGGCGATACAACACTTTTTCCGATGAACGGATGTCGCGGATGCGGTCGAGCAGTTCCTTCCAATAATTGCCGCCGCCGTTGCCCTTCAGCCGTTCGTCATCCATGGTGAAGCCTTTAATCATATACTCCTTCAAACGTTGCGTGGCCCAAATGCGAAATTGAGTACCTCTCACGGATTTCACTCTATAACCTACTGAAATAATGACATCAAGATTATAGTAATCCACTTGATAGGTCTTTCCATCAGCGGCAGTTGTTGCAAATTTTGCAACAACTGAATTTGGCGAGAGTTCTCCTTCGCTAAAGATATTCTTAATGTGGCGTGAGATGGTTGATTTGTCGCGCTGGAATAGTTCTGCCATCAAATCAAGAGAAAGCCAAACGGTTTCGCCTTGAATGCTTACATTGATCTTCGTCAAACCGTCTTCGGTCTGATAGATGATGATGTCGCCGGTGTTTTCTATATGTTGTTCCATGTCTAATCTTCTAATAATCCATTAATTCCTTCATATAATTCTATGCGATTCTCCTTCCATTCTTCCATCAATTCCTCCAAAGTCTGTCTCGGCGCATCATCTCTCACCTCCAACCTCGACACATACTGTGAAATATTCAATGTGGCACCGTTTTCCAAAATATCCTTGTTGTCCACCACCTTGGCGAAACCTGTAATGTCCTTATAATCTTTGTATGCCTTGAAAATCTTGTCGATGTGCTTCTCTTCAAGCATACTGATGGT
>ONCM01000053.1 GCA_900316305.1 uncultured Bacteroidales bacterium
ATCCCCACCCTTTGCCACTTTGAATTCAAGGGCATGGATGTCCACAACAGACCTGGTGGATGCCGTCTCTGTGTCGTGGAGGTCGCCGGTCGTCGTAACCTGGCTCCCGCCTGCGTCACCGAATGTATGCCCGACATGGTGGTCCGCACCAACTCGATGCGCGTGATCAACGCTCGCCGCACGGTGCTCGAGCTCATGCTCTCCGACCACCCGAACGACTGTCTGCAGTGCGCCAAGAGCGGCAAGTGCGAGCTCCAAGCTCTCGCTATCCGCTTCGGCATCCGCAGCAACCCGTTCGTCGGTCCCGACCACGCTCAGTCCAGCTACCAGATCGAGGTTTCTCCCTCTATCATCCGCGACATGAACAAGTGCGTCATGTGCCGTCGTTGCGAAATGATGTGTAACGAAATGCAGACCGTGGGTGCCCTCTCCGCTATCGAGCGCGGTTTCCCGGCCGTCGTTTCTACCGCTTTCAACCAACACCTCGACCACTCACCGTGTACGTTCTGCGGTCAATGC
This sequence comes from uncultured Bacteroidales bacterium, assembly GCA_900316305.1. Classification (GTDB taxonomy): domain Bacteria; phylum Bacteroidota; class Bacteroidia; order Bacteroidales; family WCHB1-69; genus F23-D06. Next base: position 520 of record ONCM01000053.1, read on the forward strand.
GTGGCTGTTTGTCCTGTGGGCGCTCTTACCGAAGTTGATAACACCGCCAAGGTCATCCGCGCTATCGTGGATCCCAGCAAGAAGACGGTTGTCCAAGTGGCTCCCGCCGTGCGTGTGGCTCTCGGTGAGGAATTCGGCATGAAACCCGGTTCCATCGTGACCGGCAAGCTCACCGCCGCCCTCAAGGCCCTCGGTTTCGACTATGTGTTCGACACCGACTGGAGTGCTGACTTGACCATCATGGAAGAGGGTACCGAGCTCCTCGGCCGCCTCAAGAGATTCCTCGGTGGCGACAAGGATGTCAAGCTGCCTATCCTGACCTCCTGCTGCCCGGCATGGGTGAACTTCTTCGAGCACCAGTTCCCGGAACTGAAGGAACTGCCCTCCACCGCGAAGTCCCCGCAACAGATGTTCGGTGCCATGGCAAAGAGCTACTTCGCCGAGAAGATCAACTGCAAACGCGAAGACATGGTCTGCATCTCTGTGATGCCCTGCCTCGCCAAGAAGTACGAGTGTGGTCGTGACGAGTTCAAGGTGAACGGCAATCCTGATGTCGATTTCTCCATCACCACCCGCGAGCTGGCCGCCCTCATTAAACAGGCCAACATCGACTTCACGAAACTTCCCGAGGAAGAGTTCGACAGCCCGCTCGGCGAATCCACTGGCGCTGCCGTCATCTTCGGCACCACCGGCGGCGTGATCGAGGCTGCTGTGCGTACCGCCTACGAAGTCTATACCGGAAAACAGTGTCCGAAAATCGACTTCGAGGAACTGCGCGGTCTGGAAGGCATCCGTTCCGCCACCATCGACTTCGACGGCCTGCCGATCAACATCGGTATCGCACACGGCTTGAAGAATGCCCGCAAGTTGTTAGAGGACATCAAGGCTGGCAAGTGCAACTTCCACGCTATCGAGATCATGGCTTGTCCCGGCGGTTGTATCGACGGCGGTGGCCAGCCCCTGCACCACGGCAACGGCGATATCATCAAAGCCCGTTGGGAAGCTATCTATCAAGCAGACAAGGAAATGCCGATCCGTAAATCCCACGAGAACCCGTCCATCCAAACTCTCTACAAGGAGTTCCTGGGCGAGCCTTGCGGCCACAAATCGCATGAACTGTTGCATACCCACTATTTCGACAGACAAACGACCGTTGAAGTGGATTTGAACAAATAATTCTGTTTCAGTATTCATCAATAATTAAAAAAACACCATTATGGATAAGATAATTATCAAAATGAAAAAGGAAGTCAGCGACAAGATTATTGAGATCTGCGACAGATTCAATAGCAGAAGCACAAGAGTTGATTGCTGAGAGACTGCACATCCCGACCGCAAAGGTCTATGGCGTTGTCTCCTTCTACTCTTTCTTCACCATGCAGCCGAAGGGTAAATATCCGGTTTCTGTGTGTATGGGTACTGCGTGCTACGTGCGCGGTGCTGAGAAGATTCTGGATGCGTTCGAGAAAGAACTGGGTGTCATGCCCGGCGAGACGGACAAGGACGGTCTCTTCTCCCTCACCTCTTTGCGCTGCGTCGGTGCCTGCGGTCTGGCTCCCGTCGCCTTGGTTGACGGCAAGGTCTTCGGCCGCCTCGCTCCCGCCAACGTGAAGAGCATCATTAACGAGTACAGAGAGATGGATAAACAATAATTCCTGATCTGTAGGATATGAGAAAAGGCGTCGCGGTTGCGGCGCCTTTTTTTTGTAGGGGCGAATAATGATTCGCCCCTACGGGTTGTATATATAAAAAATGTATTTTTGCCTTTGCAAAAGAAGACAATTATGAATCGCAAGGAAATAGTGGAAAAAGCCAAGCAGGCCATCCGTTCTGTCGAGCCGGATGCGGAAATCATTTTGTTTGGCAGTGAAGCCCGCGGCGACGCCCGTCCCGACAGTGACATTGACCTGTTGGTGCTGCTGTCCGGCGACAAAAAGTCTGTTGACCGCGAACTCGAAATCAGCGGCCAGGCAATGCTACTCAAAATAGAAACAGGAGTTAACATCAGTCCTAAGATATATTTGAAAAAAGATTGGGAAAACAGGCCTTTTGTTACACCATTTTATCTTAATGTTATGAGGGAGGGCATTGCATTATGACACAACAGTGGGACAAAGAAAGCAGAGATGCGCTGATTGCATATCGCCGGAAAACGCAACGATTCCCCCACGGTGTAGAGACGCAAAATTTTGCGTCTCCACATACAGGGCAACCCAAAGCAATAGTATTCACCAAATCATAAATCGTATGAAAAAACTTATAACCTTAATCACCCTCCTCCTCTGCGCCGTCACGCTCTTCGCGCAGGCACCGGAGAAATTCACCTACCAGGCAGTGGTGCGGAACGCCAGCAACAGCCTGGTGGCCAACACGCAAGTGGGCATGCGCGTGAGCATCCTGCAAGGAAGCGTCAGCGGCAGTGCCGTCTATGTTGAGACCCAGACGGGCACCACGAACGCCAACGGGCTGGTGACCCTCAGCATCGGCGGCGGAAACGTGCAGCAAGGCACCTTCGCCAATATCGACTGGGCGAACGGTCCTTTCTTCCTGAAGACCGAGACCGACCCGAATGGCGGCAGCAACTACACCGTCACCACTACTCAACAGCTGCTGAGCGTGCCGTATGCGCTGTACGCAAAAACGGCCGAAAACGGTTTCAGCGGAGACTACAATGACCTGACGAACACACCGCAGAATGTCAGTGCGTTCAATAATGATGCCGAATATATCACAAACGCCCAGCTGGCGGCGTTGTTGGCTGCATTAAACGGCCGTATTGACAGCTTGCAAACGTTGCTCGATATGATCGCTCCCGGTGTAGATATCATGTCTTGTCCCGAAGCCCCAACTGTGACCGATTTCGATGGGAATGTCTATCAGACCGTGAAAATCGGCAACCAGTGCTGGATGCGAGAAAATATGCGGACTACGCATTATGCGGATGGGTCGCCCATTACTGGAGACTTCTACGTACCAACTGGACCGCAAGAATACGGGTATCTATACAAATGGTCGACCGTGATGAATGGTATGCCAAGCTCCGCATTGAATCCTTCAGGAGTAACTGGTATTTGTCCTACTGGCTGGCATGTGCCGAGCGATGCGGAGTGGACACAGTTGACAGACTATGTATCTGGGCAACCAGAATATGTGTGCGGAGACAATCCGCAGAATATTGCCCGTGCTTTAGCTTCACAAACAAATTGGAACACAGGTACTACGGCATGTGGTCCTGGGTATGACATGAGTTTAAACAACGCCACCGGTTTCACAGCGTTACCTGCAGGCGACTACTACCCGGGCGGCATCCACGACATTGGCGCCAACACCTACTTTTGGACTGCTACGGAGTTTTCATCCAGTAGTGCTTGGATTCGGTGGTTAGGTTCTCATACCTCCAATGTGCCCAGCGATGACTATAACAAGGGTGGTAACGGACTTTCCGTCCGCTGCGTGCGAAACTGATCAATGCAGAATGAAAAGTGAACAATGTAGAATAACGGGCGCGGCCAATGCGGGCGCGCCCGTTTTTTTCCTCCCTGCGTCTCGCAGTTGGGTTGTAGGGGCGAATAATGATTCGCCCCTACGGGTTGTATATATAAAAAATGTATTTTTGCCTTTGCAAAAGAAAACGATTATGAGCACAGAAATGATAGAAACCATCCGCGAGTATTTTAAGACCCAGCCGGTGTTGAAGGCCTGGATCTTCGGCTCGTACGCGCGTGGGGAGGAAACTCCCGAAAGCGATGTGGATATTTTGGTGGATTTGGACTATTCCAAGCCTGTCGGGTTGGAATTTGTACAAATGCAACTAGATCTGCAGTCTCTTTTGCAAAAATCCATCGATCTGGTTTCCTCGCGAGGAATGTCAAAATACATTAAACCATACGTTGATTCAGAAAAACTATTACTCTATGAATGCTAAAATATCCGACCATGTGAGAGTGATGCACTGGACGGATGCCTGGCTTTGGTGGACAGCGACTTTGCCAACGAGGCGAAGGGCTGGGCCTTGGTGCGCCTGCAGGGAAAGAACTGCTCGTCGCAGGGCATCGTCACCCGTTGCAAGGTTTATGAGCAATACACCACGGAGGAGGCACTACAGACGGCCGCCAAGAGTTATGGCGGGTTGAAGTGAGCAACACCTTACGACACATCTACGGTGTGGAGAACCGTGTATTGAAGCAGGCTGTGCGCCGCAATCTTGCTAAATTTCCCGACGATTTTATGCTGCGATTGACCGAAAATGAGTCTAATCAATTGATTTCCAGCGGGGTGTCACAAATTGTGATACCTCCTGGTTACAACACCGGTGGCACTGATATGTTTGCTTTCACCGAACAGGGTGTTGCCATGTTAGCCACTGTGCTCAAGAGCAAAAGGGCCACCGACGTGAGCATCTCCATTATGCGCGCCTTTGTCGCTATGCGCCGTTTTATCACCGCCAATGCTGGGCTTTTTCAGCGTGTTGATGTGTTGGAGCAGAAGCAGATAGAGACGGACAAAAAACTTGACGTGGTTTTAGACAAAATTGAAGAACTGTCGCCCGCAGTAACGACCGAAGAGTTGTTTGGCACAGGCTGTGTGTGGGATGCCTACTCTTTCTTAAGCAGTCTGGTGAGACGTGCCCGTCGGCGCATTATCTTGATTGACAACTTTGTGGACGAGCGCACGCTTCTTTTGCTCGATAAGCGGGCTGTTGGCGTTGAATGTACCGTTCACACACGCTTCAGCAAGCAGACGGAATTGGACTTTGAAAAGCATAACGAGCAAAATGCTGAAATCAAAAAGATTCAGCTACCACTGCATATCCACGACCGCTATCTGATTGTTGACGACGAAGTGTGGTTGCTTGGTGCTTCCGCCAAAGACATGGGTCACGGCCTCTGTACCGTTATCAAGGTCGATTTTACCCCAGAGATGGTGTTGTCACTGCTGAAATAATATATTCGTAACCGCAGTGCGGGGGATGCGGATGCGACCAGCACGAGGACTTCCCCTAAAACTGCTAACTGCTAACTAAAAAAAGCAGGCGACGTTCTTGACATCGCCTGCCTTTATTATCAGCAAATTCGCCGTCTATTTTCCGTACGCCACTTCGAATTCCTCGTAGCCTTCGATGATGTCACCGACTTTGATGTCGTTGCAGCCGTCGATGTTCAGACCGCAGTCTTGACCAGCGACCACCTCCTTGACATCGTCCTTGAAACGACGCAAGGAGCCGAGCTTGCCGGTGTAGATGACGATACCATCGCGGATGAGGCGGATCTTCGTGTTACGCTGCAGCTTGCCATCCAGCACCATACAGCCGGCCACATTGCCGACCTTGGAGATGTGGAAGACCTCGCGAATTTCGATGTTGCAGACCACTTTTTCGCGGATTTCGGGCGAATGCATACCGGCAATAGCGTCCTTGATCTCATTGATGGCAGTGTAGATGATGGAGTAGGTGCGGATGTCAATTTGCTCGGCCTCGGCCATCTTGCGGGCGTTGGCAGAGGGACGCACCTGGAAGGCCACGATGAGGGCGTTGGACGCGGTGGCCAGCATGACATCGGTCTCGGTGACCTGACCCACAGACTTGTGGATGACGTTGACCTGGACTTGCTCGGTGCTGAGTTTCAGCAACTCACCAGCCAAAGCTTCGACAGAGCCGTCCACATCACCCTTGACGATGATGTTAAGCTCCTTGAAGTCGCCGATGGCGATACGGCGGCCGATTTCCTCCAACGTGACGTGCTTTTGCGTGCGCAGACCCATTTCGCGGGCGAGGCGGGCACGTTTGGTGGCGATGCTGCGAGCTTCCTGCTCGGATTCGCAGACCTTGAAGGTGTCACCGGCCTGCGGGGCACCGTTGAGACCCAGCAACAACACAGGCTGTGCGGGACTCACCGATTTCACGGGCTGATTACGTTCGTTGAACATGGCCTTCACCTTGCCGAAGCAGCTGCCGGCCAAAATCGGGTCACCCACTTTGAGGGTACCGTTCTGCACCAGCACTTTGGCCACATAACCACGACCTTTGTCCAAGGCGGACTCGATGACCGCACCCACGCCGGGACGGTTCGGGTTGGCCTTCAGGTCGAGTAAGTCGGCCTCCAAGAGCACTTTTTCGAGCAACTCTTGGACGTTATCACCGTGCTTGGCATCGATTTCCTGGCATTGGTATTTACCACCCCACTCTTCCACGAGGATGTTCATGTTGGCCAGCTCTTCACGGATTTTGTCGGGATTGGCGTTGGGTTTGTCGATTTTCGTAATGGCGAACACCATCGGGACACCAGCGGCTTGGGCGTGGTTGATGGCCTCGACCGTCTGCGGCATCACGGCATCGTCAGCGGCGACCACGATGATACACAAGTCGGTAATCTTGGCACCGCGGGCACGCATAGCCGTAAATGCTTCGTGACCAGGGGTATCCAAGAAGGTAATCTTACGACCGTCGGGCAGACTCACCTCGTAAGCACCGATATGCTGGGTAATACCGCCAGCCTCACCGGCAATGACGTTGGTCTTGCGGATATAGTCCAACAAGGAGGTTTTACCGTGGTCAACGTGACCCATGACAGTGATGATCGGGTGACGGGGTTGCAGATCCTCTTCAGCGTCAGCTTGTTCCGCATTGTGCATATTCTCTTCTTCCTCTGCATCAATGAATTCGACCTTAAAGCCGAATTCCTCGGCCAGCATGGCGATATTTTCGGCATCCAGACGTTGGTTGATGGAGACGAAGAGTCCGATGCTCATGCAGGTGGAGATGATCTTGGTCACATCGATGTTCATCAGGGTAGCCAGCTCGTTGGCGGTGATAAACTCGGTCACGCGCAACGTCTTCTGATCTTCGATAGCTTGAAGTTCTTGTTCCTCAATACGTTCGTGGATAAGCTGACGTTTCTCTTTTCTACGTTTAGCTGCTGTGGAGGTCTTCTTCGTATTGCTTTCGAGACGCATTTTGGTCTCTTTGATACGACGATGAATATCTTCAGCGGAAATTTCCACCTTTTCAGGTTCCTGTTTCTGCTTTTTGTCCTCCTTAACGTTGGGATTAGCGGACGTTTTGACCGGTTTCGCCACGCGTTTTCTCTTCTTTTTCTTCTTGTCCTGAGCTTCCGCGCCACGATGTTCGTCTTTTTTGCCGTTACCCTTATTACTCTGAAACATAGAGAGATCTATCGTTCCTAGAATGGTGGGTCCCTTAATCTGATCAACCACCGTTTTAATATGCTCAGGTTGGGGAGCCTGAACGGGAGCGGGTTTCTGCTCGGGAGCGGGCTCCGGTTTGGGAGCCGGTTTCACTGCTTCCGCCTTCTCCTGTTTAGGTTGGGCAGACTCCTTCTTTGGTCCCTTCTTGCTCTTTGAAGAGGATTTCTTTTTGGGTTTCAAAGCATCCAGATCCATCGTTCCGAGAATGGAAGGTCCTGCAAGATGGGGAACTTCTTTTTCAATGTGCTCCACCTCTTGCACCTTTTCCTCCTGCTGTGCAGGTTCGGAATCTGTCGTTGCAACCGGGGTTTCCGTGACGGGGGTCTCCTGAGGAGCTGCCGGAGTCTCCTGCGGATTCTCGTCCGTCATTTCGGGTTCGGATGCTACGGAAGGTTCTTCCTTCTTTTTGGAAGTCTTTGATTTACTGGACTTTTTCAGATCCTCCAAGGACATCTTGCCCACTTCTTTCACCCCGGGAAGATGGGTGGCAGGGGTCTGAACGGTCTGAATGCCCGTGGTGTGGATGATGACATGGCCACCACCTTTATCGTCATGAGCAGCTTCGGCTTCCTCAGCTTTGGCTTCCTCTTTTTTGGCTTTCGGAGGCACCATCTGTCCTGATTTTTCCTTCACCATTTTATCTTTGGCCAACTCGCCTAACAGACAATCGTACATTTCTGCAGACAATTTGGCAGACGGGGATTTGATCTCAAATCCGTGCTTTGTCAGGATGTCGATGATACGCTCCTGAGAAACGTTAAATTCTATGGCTGCTTTTGGTATTCGCAGCGAGGTTTTTTCTTCCGGCATATTTATTGATGAATCTGGTTAAAATTTCGTGAATTTGATTGGGTTTTGGGAGGGTTTACTTCTCCAGCTCTTCCTTGACGGCAGCAATCATAGCATCGACAGTCTCCTCTTCAAGGTCAGTACGGCGGATAAGCTCCTCACGGCTCAGCTGCATGATGCTCTCTGCCGTGTCGCAACCGATGCCGATGAACGTGTCGATCACCCATTGATCGAACACATCGTTGAACTCGGACAACGGAATCACATACTCTTCCTTGATATCGTCTCTGAAGACATCGATTTCATAGCCAGACAACTTGCTGGCCAGCTTGATGTTATAGCCACCCTTACCGATAGCCAACGACACTTGGTCGGACTTCATATACACGTTCGCCGTCTTGTTTTCCTCATCCAGCTCAATGGAAGAGATCTTGGCGGGATTCAAAGCACGGGCGATCAGCAGGTCTTTCTTGTTGGTATAGTTGATAATGTCAATGTTCTCGTTGCGAAGTTCGCGCACCGTGTCATGGATACGGCTACCCTTCACGCCCACGCAGGCACCCACGGGATCGATACGGTCATCGTAGGTCTCGACCAGCACTTTGGCACGCTCGCCGGGCACGCGGACGATGTCCTTAATAATAATGACACCCTCTTCGATTTCCGGAATGGCGCGTTCCATCAGGCATTCCAAGAATTTGGGAGAAGTACGGGAAAGGAGGATGCGCGGGGAACCGTTGACGACATCCACGGAGGTGATGACGGCCATGATGCTGTCGCCTTTCTTATAGTAATCTGACGGAATCTGCTCTGTTTTAGGCAGTACCATCTCCACGCGCTCATCGTCAATCACCAGAATCTCCTTTTTCCAGACCTGGCTCACCTCACCGGTGATCAATTCTCCCTTGCGGGGTTCATACTTGTGGAAGATGACATCCTTCTCGTGCTCCAAAATCTTGTTGCTGAGGTTCTGACGCAGAGCCAGAATCTCACGTCTTTGGAAGTCGGAGAGCTGGATTTGCTCAATCACCTCCTCACCCACTTCGAAGTCGGGCTCGATTTTGATAGCCTCGGAGAGGGCGATCTGGTTGACGGGGTCCGTCACCTCATCGTCTTCCACCACTTCCAAGGAATGCTGGATTTCGAGGTCACCGCGGTCCACGTTGACAATCACATTGAACTGGGCGTTCGCACCGTATTTTTTACTTAGCGCACTTACGAAAACATCTTTCAGGATCATCATAAGCGTCTCACGATCAATGCTTTTTGATTCTTTGAAATCGGCGAAAGTGCTGATAAGGTTAATTTGTTCTTCCATTTCTAAAAATTATTTATGTATCTAAATTATTACTCATTTTGTAAAAAAAACTCCCACCAAATCGGTGAGAGTTTTCCAGTTGAGCTAGCAGGACTCGAACCTACACAGGCAGAACCAAAATCTGTAGTGCTACCATTACACCATAGCTCATTCTTTATCATCAATTCGGCGGCAAAAATACATTTTTTTTCAATACAACATACCAGAGAAAAAATTTTTTTTTCATCATGCTATGATATTAAAAAAAATGTATTTTTGCACGCTCTTTTGAAGCAAGGCCCCTTAGCTCAACTGAATAGAGCATTTGACTACGGATCAAAAGGTTGCAGGTTTGAATCCTGCAGGGGTCACCAAGAAAAAGCGCTTATTTTTTCAAACAAATAAGCGTTTTTTTATTGTATGTCTGTCTTTATATTGAATATTATCAAATCTGAACAATGAAAAAATACAATCTGATTTTCCTATTGATGATCTGTTTTGCGACACTTTTCGCCCAAAACGAGTCCATCCACTACGACACCCACCCGAAATTCCCGCATCACGCCACTGCCGAGGAGAAGCTGATGATCCCCTTCCTCTCCCAACAGGCCCATCTGCGCAACACCAATCCGCCTACCGCACCGGTCACCGCAGTGGCGGAATTCCAACCCATGGGCGGGGTGATGATCGCCTACCCGCTCGGCATCCCCGTAACACTCGTCAGCGAACTGTCCCATATCACGCAGGTGAAAGTGCTGGTGAATGATGCCAGCGACAGTGCCGATGCCGCCCAATACTTCACCAACAACAATGTGACCATGGGCAATGTGGAGTTCTGGATGATTAACCACGATTCCTATTGGACCCGTGACTACGGCCCATGGTTTGTCATCGATGGACACGATTCTGTGAATGTGATAGATTTCGTGTATAACCGTCCGCAACGTCCTAATGACGATGCCTCTATGGAGTATGTTGTTGATTATTTGGGTATTAATCGCTACGAAATGCCGATGGTGCATACCGGTGGCAACTATATGGTGGATGGTTACGGTACTGCGGCATCCACCATGTTGGTGCTTCAGGAGAATCCATCCGAAACCGAAGCTTCCCTGTCGGCTATGGCGATGGACTATCTGGGCGTTGACAACTATATGTATCTCGCTGATCCATTGGGAGAGTACATCGCCCATATCGACTGTTGGGGGAAATATCTGGATGTGGACAAGGTGTTGATTGGCCAGGTGCCTCAAAGTGACCCGCGTTATGCCAGCTATGAAGCTATGGCACAGTTCTTTGCGCAAACCACTACGCCTTGGGGCAACCACTATCAGGTCTATCGGGTCTATGCCAACCCCAACGCCGACAAAGCCACACCCTATACGAACTCACTGATTTTGAACGACCATGTTTTTGTGCCGGTCACGGGCAATCCCCATGATAACGAGGCGATTGCCGTATATCAGCAGGCGATGCCGGGCTACACTATCGTGCCCATTATGCAATCAGAATATACACCATGGCTCAGCACGGATGCTTTGCATTGCCGCACGCACGAACTCGCCGATCTGGGGATGCTTTACCTGAAGCATTATCCGCTGTTGGGAAGCAAAACGCCTGAAGATGATCTTACAGTCTCGGTGACTATCAAAGCGTTAAGCGGTGCAAGTCTCATCACCGACTCCCTTTTGATCTATTACCGCATCAATAACGGCGAGTGGCAGGCTACCGCGTTGAATCACGTCTCTGGCAATGAATACGCGTTTTCTTTCGCGTCTGTCAACACGGTTTTCGAAAATGGGGATTCTATACAATATTACATATATGCGAAAGATGCGTCTGGACGTTGTGAAAAGCACCCCTACATCGGCGCAGCCGACCCGCACGTTTTTGTGATGAACGGCGTGGGCATTGATGACTATGAGTCGTTGAATGTTCGGGTTTACCCCAACCCTGCCACCGATTTTGTGCTGATTCAAGGCGAAAATTTGGCTGATGTCACTGTTTTCGACATGACGGGCCGTCAAATCGACTTTTTCACCCTTTCAGGTAATGAGGTGGAGAAGATTTCCTGTGGTCAATGGAATAACGGGGTCTATTTCTTGCACATCCGTGACAACCAGAACAGAACAGTTGTCCAAAAATTAGTGATTCATCGCTAATTCATCGTTAATTCATCGTTAATTCATCGCTTGTTCATCGTTAATTCATCGCTTGTTCATCGTTAATTCATCGTCAATATCTCGGATGAAACAACGCAATATTCGTCCTGAGGTAATCCTGATCCAGATGCGTGTAAATCTCTGTGGTCGTGATACTTTCATGGCCTAACATCTCCTGCACGGCACGCAAGTCGGCGCCGCCCTCGATGAGGTGCGTGGCAAAGGAGTGCCGGAACGTGTGCGGACTCACCGTCTTGTCGATACCAGCAGCTTTTACCCATTTCTTCACGAGCATGAAGACCATCTCGCGGGTGAGGTGCGCCCCCCGACGGTTCAGGAAGACGTAGTCCTCTTCACCCTTCTTGATTTTCAATAGTTTACGTTTTCCGTTAATGTAAAGGTTCACCATCTTCATGGCCGTTTTTCCTATCGGAATCAGCCGCTCTTTGTTGCCCTTGCCTACCACCTTGATGAAACCGTCGTCGAAGAAGAGGTTGGAGAGCCGCAAGGTCACTAACTCGCTGACACGCAGCCCACAACCGTACATTACCTCTACCATGGCGCGGTTTCGGTGACCTTCCGGCGTACTCAAGTCAATCACGTCCATGATGTTTTGGATTTCTTCAACAGTCAGCACGTCAGGGAGATGCATCCCGATTTTCGGAGCATCCAGAAGCTCGGTGGGATCGGCTTCCAACACGTGGGCGTAAATCAGATAGCGGTAGAACGCCCGCATTCCCGAGATGATGCGCGCCTGTGAACGCGCGTTGTAGTCCGCTTTGTAGAGGTGTTTCAGAAACTGCTGCAAGTCCTCGAAAGTGGCATTTTCGATAGGTGTATTGCCTAAGAAGTCCTCCAAGAGCAGCACATCATGCAAATAGGCCTCCACGCTCTTGGGCGAGAGGCCTTTTTCATAGACCAAATATTGTCGGAAATGGGCGATTTGCGCGTTCATCGGCGGAGGTCTTTCTCGATTTCAATGCGCAGCATGTTGAGCGCGGCGTGAGCGGCCCGCTCGATAATCTGCTTCCGACCGGTGTGCTTACCGAAATGGAACTCTTTGGTGGTCAGTCGGGTAGGGGTAGCCACGGCCATCCAAACGGTACCGACGGGCTTTTCGGCCGTGCCGCCGTCGGGACCCGCGATGCCGGAGGTGGCCACGGCGTAATCGACATCCAAGAGGTCCATCACGTTGAGGGCCATGTCGCTGACCACCGGCTCGCTCACCGCGCCGCGTTTCTTGAGGTTGTCCTCCCGAACGTTGAGGATGTCGCGCTTCACCTGGTTGCTGTAGGAGACCACGCTTCCTTGGAAATATTCGGAACTTCCTGGTACAGAGGTAATCAGGTGCGCGATGAAGCCGCCGGTGCAGCTCTCGGCGGTGGCCACGCGACGACCGCTCCCGCGCAGTAGTTTGCCGATGACGGCTTCCATCGGGATGTCCTCGTCGGCGAAGGCTAACGAGCCTACCTCGGCTTTCAGTTTCTCAAACTGCTGGTTCAGAGAAGTTTGCAGCTCTTCGTTGTTGGCACCCGAAGCGGTCAGCCGCAGACGGATGATGCCCGGTTTCGGCAGGTAGGCCAATTTGATGTTCTCCGGCAGCTGCGCCTCGAAGTCGGTGAGCTGGTCGGAGAGGTTGCTCTCGCTGATGCCTGTACATTGCAGTACCTTGTAGAGCACCGCGTGCTCGTGGTGGAAAATCTCCTGTAATCTCGGCAGAACCTCTTCACAGATAAGCTTTTCCATCTCGAACGGCACGCCGGGAAGGGCGACGAGAATCTTGCCGTCCTGCTCTATCCAGAGTCCGGGGGCGGTACCCAAGGTGTTTTTCAGGACGGTGCAGCCTGTGGGCACGTCGGCCTGGTGGCTGTTGGTTTCTGTGAGTTCCATCCCGCGGGCGGCGAAAATCTCGCGCACCCACTCCAAGGTCGGCTCGTCCACCACCAGTTCGCGGTGGAAGTAGTCGCAGATGACCTTTTTGGTGATGTCGTCGCGGGTGGGTCCGAGTCCGCCGGTGACCACAATCAGGTTGGTTTTCGCAAATCCGTTCTCGATGGCGCTGCGGATGGCGCTCTCGTCGTCGCCGATGGTGACGCATTC
>ONCM01000085.1 GCA_900316305.1 uncultured Bacteroidales bacterium
GCTGATGATGCGGTCTGTGCATTCCGCCATGTTCTGATGGAAGATGTCGGCCCTGCGCACCGTGTCGAACCGCGTCGACGAGGTGTCGATGTGCAGGCTGATCAGGCTGTCACAGCCGAAATCGGTCTGCATCACAATCACAAAGTTGCCGTTGGCCTTGTCGGTGGAGTCGATGGCGATGCCGTAGCCGTCTTCCGCATTCACCCTGATATGCCCGCTTGTGACCGTGATGGTGACATGTTCGTTCTTCTCGTATGGAATCACCGTGGTTTCCTCTTCCAAGCAGAGGTGGAGCTCGTCGTCGGTGTTGTACTCCGGCATCACCGTGAGCTCGTAGAACACCACGGAATCCATCTCCGATCCCTCCACGATTTTGGTGAAGTGGCGTTCGAACACGCCGGATGTCGTTCCCGGATAGAAAGTGGTGTCGTATTTGGTGGGGTCGGGGGTGAATGAGGTCACGATGGGACAGATGGAGTCGTGGAAGATGTTCTCGCAGTCGCCCACCACCTTGAGCAAGAGCGTCACGATGCTGTCGCAGCCGTGGATGGTGTGCGGGTTCAGGCTGAAGGTGTCGTAGCCGTTGGTCACCTGCGAGATGTCGAGGTTGGTGAAGAGGTCGCTTTTCTTGGAGTTGTAGGGCAACGTGTCCTTGCAGACCACCTCGTAGAGGGTGTCGGTCTTGTAGCTTTCATGCACCAGCACGGTGCCGGTGAGCGGGATGGTGTCCTTGCCGAACACCACCACGGCGTCGTAGGTGGTGGTCACCTCGGGACTCACCTCCATGCTGGCGGACTTGGAGCCGTCGGCCAAGTAGGGCTCCACCCAGTAAGCCTCAGCCTCATCACCGAAGTCACGGACAGGACGAATGTAACGTTCCACTGTTCCATCACATCTGGGGATGCCATTATCATTAAAATAGTATTCAATGCCAGTTGTGCTTAGGCTTCTGTAACTATTTCCCCAAGACAAGTACGTGGAGGACCAATAAGCAGAAGTATAACCGCCGTTGCCAAATTTAGTAATACTACCTCCGTAATGTTCAATCCTGCTTTTCAGCAAAGGCATTAGAACATAAATCTTTTGAAGCTTAGCAATGTCGGGAATATACCATCCGTTATAAACCCCATACTCCCTGTCAACAGCCTCTGCGGCAGGTGATTTTCCTGATTCCAACAAAAGTCGGGTGCTTTCTTTCCCAAACCCATCACGATCAGTATATCCACTCGGAGAAGGCCCTGAAATACACAGGGCGTATTTTTGGTCCAAATCGTTTAAAGCCACAACCCAGCCTTTTTTCCCGTTTTCCGGGTTGACATAGCATACAACACCCTTTGTTCCGTCAGGGAACTCATATAGATCTCCCACATGATAAGTTTGTGCAAACACCCCACCCGTTTGGGTAAGTATGGTTAGCACGGTCAATACAACACAACAGGCTGAAAATATTTTATTCCGTTTCATATCTTTATATCTTTCCTATATTATCAAATTGCTATATATGAATTAAAAGGCTATAATAGGTCGTACTGTGTAGGAGCTTTCACTCTTATCGAAACAAGAAACGCGGAAACTTGGGATTGCAATTAATTCGCCGACAAGCACAATGCGATAGTACGTTTTATCAGTTGAGCATTCAGTGGATGTAGCAAAATCCCACGGATACGACAAACTCTCACAATTGATTTTTGTCCGGAGTTTTCCAAAAGTGACATTAAGCTCATCTCTAAAAATGGTAAACATATAATATTCTCCGAGAGCAGGCAAGTACCAACCTTTGTGTTCAGTTCCAGTAGAGCCGGTAAGGTGATCATAGTAATAACAAACATAGGCTGCCGGTGCATTTTCCTGGAATCCGCCGGGCAAAGCCTCGGCATGTTCTTTAATGGAAAGGGTGTTTTCCATCCCGTTCATCGCGAAGGAATAAAAATTTGTGACGTTGTTTGTATCCATCGCATCCACATTAGAGTTATATAATTTAGGAGTCCATTGGCCATAAGAAGTAGCCCATTTCATTCCGGTTCCGGCATTCCACAAGGAGACGGCCAATCCATGGAAACCTGTAGAATCCACATAAAACACAACCCCCTTGGCCACCTTGTCACTGGCAAGGAACGAATCCACCTTCATAAAGCTGCCGTCATCGCACCACACATCGCCGATAGCGATAGCAGGGGGAATCAAATCGTCATGGAAACTGATATCTGGGGTAGTCACGCTCACACCAATTCGGGCGGTGTCACCACGGCAGATTTCGTTGTTGTAAGTATCCACCTGCAGCACGATAAAGTCGAGGATGTCCAAGCTGTCGCAGCCGTCGGGCAGGCCTGTGCGCTTGGAGTAGCGTCCCGTTGTCGTATAAACACGGCCGTCGGTCGGCCAAACATATCCGCCGGTTTGCCCAATGATGAGGTTCGTGGTGACCACGGTGGTATCGTGGTGTACCGGCGGGTTCACGGTGAGGATGAACGTCACAGTGGAGTCGCAGCCGTGCATGTCCGCACCGGGAATAGTGTTTGTGTAGGTGTATGTGCCGGCTTTGCGCAGGTTCTTGTTCAATATGGAAAGATCAGCCACAACGTTTGGCACCACGTGATATGGGTCGTCATAGATGTTGGTCTGGCTTTGGCATACCTCGTCGCGGAGCACCACTTCGTTTTTCTTATACACATCGGCGATGGACATGCCAGGCGAGTGCTCCACGATGGCATTCCAGCCTGCATCCGGTTTCATGCCGGGCATGAAGAAAAGGGTGAGCGCGTTGCCGTTGGAAGAGATGACGCCGGGATTCGGACTGCCGGCGGTGAGGTCATAAAGCACCGAGTCCACATTCAAGGCCGTGCCGTTGATCACGAACAGGTGCGCCGTTTCCGAGAGGTTCAGCTCCTCGAAGTGGATGGTCACGGGCTTGCCGTCGGTGGTGGTGTAGGTGTGGCGCACGTTGGTGCCCGTCGAATAATTGCCGGTGGCGCCGCCGTCGTCATACACCCGGAACACCTGGCCGCAAGCTATCTCAGTAGTGCCGTTCGCGAAATTCACCGAATTGGTGGGAAGACCGTAAACCGTGGGACAGAAACCTTCCTTTTCGATGGCCACGAACACTTCGGCGTGGTGCGTGAGCGCAAGGGTGTCGTAATAGGACCACGTGTTCGCATCTGTCACCACGTCAGTCTTGATCAGGTTCGTCAGCTCGTAGTCGGTGTACCAACGGAGGGTGTATGGCGGCTCCATGGTGGATTTCGCCAGGAACTGGGCATCGCTGCCGTAACAGACTGTGTCGCGCGAACCGAGCAGTGTGCAGATATCCACGATGTTGGTCTTCATATAAATATATATGGTGTCGTGCTCGTCCGCGATGGTGTAGTCGCAGTTGCCGTCGTCCACGCTCAGCGGATAGATTTTGGCGTTCGTGTAGGTGATGTAATCGTCATCTTGCGCCACGCCGGAGGCTGTGCTGTAGGTGCGGGTCTCAATGCCGTTACCATTTTCGAAGGCAACGGTGAACGTGAGCGGTTCGTCTGTCGGACTCGTCGGGGTGAAGCTGAGGTGCGCCTCCTCGCCGGGACAGATCGTCATGGTCTGGGTAAGGGAGATGGTGGGCGCCTCTTTCACGGTGAGTTGCACGCTGTCCACGATGCTGTCGGTACACCCGGTGTTGCGGATGATTACCTTGTACCAGCCGTCGGCCGCGCCCCTCGGAATGAAGATGGAGGGCGAAGACACACTGTCTATCAATTCGTTGGAGGGATTGTACCATTCGTATTTCAGAATCGAGGCGATTTCGAGGGCGTGTGCC
>ONCM01000056.1 GCA_900316305.1 uncultured Bacteroidales bacterium
CCTATCAGCAAGGAGATCAGACCGTTGGCGTTGCTCGTCACGGCGTGCTGTTCGCTATAGACAGCCGTACCGGTCTCGCTGTTCGCCAACGACACCGTCACCTGCAGCGGGGTGTCGTACACCAGGTGGTTTTCACTGTCGCGCACCACGGCCTGGTAGCTGATCTTGCCGTTCTGCGCCATCATGGTCATCGTGCAGCATAGCACGATTAAGAGTAGTAGATTTCGTTTCATATTGTTATTCGTTTTATTCTTCTTAATGTCCTAGGGCTCACTTCGTTCACCCTAGGTTAACATAGGTCGGGCCTTCAGCCCTTTTTGGAATCATCTTCTCATCGCATCATCGTTTTTCATCGCTTTTCATCGCCTTTCATCGTCTTTCATCGTCTTTCATCGTCTCAATAGTCCATCACGCACCGCACCGAATACGCATCCGTCAGCGTCGGAGTCACCGGCAGCGGATCGTCGCAGTAGTAGGAGAAGCCGATCACTGCAGGGGCTGCCATGCCGCCGTTGTCGGTGGCGTACCAGAGACGCGTGTCGGTGTGGAGCCCCTCGAAACGGTTTGCCACGGAATTGTACATGCCCGCGGGCAGCAACGAAAAGCCCGTGGTGTTCACCCCCGCGCCGTTCTGCCAGTAGTCCGCACTGCGCAACTCCGTGACGCTGTGGGCGTTGAGGGCGGCCACCTCGGGAGCGGCCGGGATGTGCCAGCCGTCGGGACAGATACCCTGCACGAAACCGTCGGCGGTCAACGTCTGACTGTCGCCCGTGGCCGCATGCCACGTGTACAAGCGGCCGTAAATGGCCTCGTTCTCAACCGTGTTGGGATACAATTGACTGTTATAGATCAGGGCGTCCGTCACTTCCGTGTGCGCGTCGCCCATGTAGTGGGTCGTCTTCATGTTGCGGTTGGTCCAGCAGTACTCGTCCAACACCAGCGTGCTGTACTGGATGCTGTCGGCGTCTTTCACCGTGTAGGGACAAAGCGTCGCGTAGAGGGTCACCACGCTGTCGCAACCGTGTACCGTCAGAAAATCGATGATATTCTCTCCCTCGTGAATCGGGTAATCCTCATCGCCTTTGATCAACTCGGCGGGGATAACAGGAAATTCGCCGTGGTACATCTTGCTGGTGGTCACCGCGTATATCGGCCAAACGGAGAGGGTGAGATGTGTCAGCAGGTCGTAGCCGAAGAGGCTGTCCACGTGGTTGATGTACTTTTCGTACTCAGAGGTGCCCAAGATTAGCTCCTCAGCAGGAATGTTGAAGTAGCCGATGTGGACATCCTGGTTCTCGCATGTTTCGGCGGTCAGCTGCTCATTCACCAGCTGGGCCTGCGCCACCCCGTAGGAGAGCTCATATCCGCCCTGACAGATCTGCTGGTAGAACGGCTGTCCGATGGCGGCATAGACGTTGTTCTCCGTGGCGCCCGCTGTCACCGTCGCGCGCACGGTCATGGGGGATCATGGGGGACTGGGCGAACGAGGTGCCCATGATCAAAAGACAAAGGAGGGTTATGATAGTGCTTCTGAATTTCATAATGTAGCTAAAAATGAAGAAAATAGAAGAAATACCCGCAATTCGAGCGACGACTGCAGGGGGGGGGGTAAAAATTTGATATCCAACAAGTTATAAATATTAATATTCACAACAAGTCCCTTTTATACCAAGGGGCAAAAATAACAATTTTTACTTATAACATGAGAAAAATGTAAGAAAGCTACATTTTGAAAAACAAAAGCTACATTTTGAAAAAAATAGAGCCGCCATAATATGACGGCTCTACGATCGGAATGATATTATAATTCAATTATTATCTCTCGGCCTTGATGGCAGCTTGAGCAGCGGCCAAACGTGCGACGGGCACGCGGAACGGGGAACAAGACACATAGTTCATGCCGGCCTTGTAGAAGAACTCGGCAGCCGTCGGGTCGCCGCCGTGCTCACCGCAGACACCGCACTTGAGGTTCTCACGGGTGGAACGGCCACGTTTGATCCCGATCTGCACCAGCTCGCCCACACACTCGCTGTCGAAGGAGTTGAACGGGTCGGCGGGGATGATCTTGTCTTCCACGTAGGTCTTGACAATAGCGTTCACGTCATCGCGGGAGAATCCGAAGGTCATCTGGGTCAAGTCGTTGGTGCCGAAGCTGAAGAATTCGGCGACCTCGGCGATCTGGTTGGCGACCAAAGCGGCGCGCGGAATTTCGATCATGGTGCCGAACTTGTACTCGAACGTGATGCCATAGGCTTTCTCGACCTCTTCTTTCACCTCCGTGGCGATGGCTTTCTGGTGACGCAGCTCAGCGGCATTGATGGTCAACGGGACCATGATTTCCAGCATCGGGTGCATGCCTTCCTTCATCAGTTCCGCGGTGGCACTAAAGAGGGCGCGGAACTGCGCGCGGGTGATTTCGGGATAGATAATGCCGAGACGCACACCGCGAAGACCCATCATCGGGTTGACTTCGTGAAGGGACTCCACGCGTTTCTTCACAGCCTCGTAGCTGATGCCGAGGCGTTGGGCAGCCTCTTTCATCTTGGCCTCGCCTTGAGGTGCGAACTCATGCAACGGGGGATCCATCAAGCGGAAGGTCAGAGGCTTGCCATCCATCACTTTCAAGGTTCCCTTGGCAGCCTCTTTGATGTAGGGTTCCAGCTCGTTGAGGGCGGCGATACGCTCTTCCTTCGTGTCGGAAAGGATCATATTGCGCAGTTTCTCAAGAGGTTTCT
Source organism: uncultured Bacteroidales bacterium (assembly GCA_900316305.1). Classification (GTDB taxonomy): domain Bacteria; phylum Bacteroidota; class Bacteroidia; order Bacteroidales; family WCHB1-69; genus F23-D06. Next base: position 2,736 of record ONCM01000056.1, read on the forward strand.
CGCTGTTCTTGCCATAGAACATGTGCTCGATACGGAACAGACCAATACCCTCGGCACCGAAGTTGACGGCGTTCTGGGCATCTTCCGGAGTATCAGCGTTGGTGCGGACACCCATGGTGCGGTATTTGTCCACCAACTTCATGAACTCCACGAAAAGCGGATTCTCGGTAGCGTCAATCATCTTGACTTCCTCGCCATAGACCCAACCCTTAGAGCCGTTCAAGCTGAGGATATCGCCCTCCTTGAAGGTCTTGCCGTCGATGGTGACCGTGCGGGCGTTCATGTCGATCTTGATGGCGTCGCAACCGACGATGCAGCACTTGCCCCAGCCACGGGCCACGAGGGCGGCGTGGGAGGTCATACCACCGCGAGCGGTCAGGATGCCAGTGGCGGCACGCATACCTTCCACATCTTCGGGATTGGTCTCCTCACGGACGAGGATGTTCTTGACCTTGTTGGCCGTATATTTCATAGAAGTTTCGCTGTCGAAAGCGATTTTGCCGACGGCACCGCCAGGACCTGCGGGCAGACCCTTCGCGATGACGTTGTGCTTCTTCTCGTCAGCGACATCCAAAATCGGGTGCAGCAGTTCGTCGAGCTGGGCGGGAGCCACGCGGAGCACCACCTCTTTCTCGTCGATAAGGCCTTCGTGCAGCATGTCGAGAGCCATGGTCATAGCAGCAACACCGGTACGTTTACCGACACGGCACTGCAGCATATAAAGTTTGCCCTCTTGGATGGTGAACTCAATATCCAACATATCCTTGTAGTTGTGTTCCAGGATGTTGCGGATATCGCAGAGTTCCTTATAAGTCTCAGGCATCAGCTCCTGCATGGAAGCGAGATGCTTGTTCTGTTCGTTCTTGGTGTCGTCGTTCAGCGGATTGGGGGTACGGATACCGGCCACCACATCCTCACCTTGGGCGTTGATCAACCATTCGCCATAGAACTGGTTGTCTCCGGTAGCAGGGTTACGGGTGAAAGCAACGCCAGTAGCGGAGTTGTCGCCCATGTTGCCGAACACCATAGCTTGCACGTTCACAGCGGTACCCCAATCATCGGGAATACCTTCGATGCGACGGTAAGCGATGGCCTTCTTGCCGTTCCAGCTCTTGAACACGGCCTTGATACCGCCTTCCATCTGGGCGCGGGCATCATCGGGGAACTCGGTGCCGAGCACCTCTTTCACCTTGGTCTTGAAATTCTCAGCGAGAATCTTAAGTTCCTCGGCGGTAATCTCCGTGTCGCTCTTGTAGCCACGAGCAGCCTTGAAAGCGTCAAGCATGTCATCCAGTTGTTTGCGGATACCCTTGCCGTCGGCGGGCTCGATGCCTTCGGATTTCTCCATCACGACATCAGCGTACATCATGATAAGACGACGGTAGGAGTCATACACGAAACGGGGGTTGTTGGTCTTCTTGATGAGTCCGGGGATGGTCTTGGAGCTCAAACCGATGTTGAGGACGGTGTCCATCATGCCGGGCATAGAACTGCGGGCACCGGAACGGCAAGAGACGAGCAGCGGGTTCTCCGGGTCGTCGTATTTCAGACCCATGATGTTCTCCACGTTCTTCATGCCTTCCCAAACCTCATCCATGAGGCCAGCGGGAAGCTGGCAGTTGTTGTCATAATAAGCCGTGCAGCATTCCGTGGTGATGGTCAGACCTGCGGGAACGGGCAGACCGAGAAGACACATTTCAGCCAAATTGGCGCCTTTACCGCCCAAAAGATTCTTCATGTCCGCTTTACCTTCGGCTTTTTTTCCGCCAAAAGTATAGACATACTTAACATTGTTATTCGTCATTTTCAACTAGTTTTGATAAAAAATACTCTCTATAAAATCGGCCGCGAAAATACAAAAAATATGGGCACGAAAAAAGGATGGGGAATTATTTTTAGCTATTGGCTTTTAGCTTTTGGCTATTGGCTGTTGGCGAATAGCTAATGGCTAAAGTAAAAAATAGTATCTTTGCCGCTCAAAAATCCGTTAATATGATCAGACCCGACGAACAATATTTCCCGTTCCTCGCAGGTGAGGAAACGATGCGCAAGCTGGCGGAAGAAATCCGCGAGCGCATGTACAACTACGTGTCAACAAGTAAGTTGCAATCTTTAGTACTGGGCATCTCCGGCGGCATCGACAGCACGCTATGCGCCGCACTGCTGCGACCCGTGTGCGACCGCCTCAACATCCCGCTCATCGGCCGTTCCATCACCATCGAGACCAACAAGGCCGACGAAATTGCCCGCTCCATCGCGGTGGGCGAGGCCTTCTGCCACGATTTCGAGCACCTCGACCTCACCGAGACCTTCTACGCCAACAAGAAACTGCTCGTCCGCTTTGACGATTCGATGCTCTCGAAGCTGCGCCAAGGTAACATGAAGGCCCGCATGCGCATGATGGTCCTCTTCGACCTCGCCCAGCTCAACCGAGGCATGGTCATCAGCACCGACAACTACACCGAATACCTCACCGGCTTCTGGACCCTGCACGGCGACGTGGGCGACTACGCACCTGTGCAACATCTCTGGAAGACAGAGATTTACAACCTCGCCAATTACCTCCTAGGCGAGGAGAACGAACAGCAGAAGGCCGCCATGCAGTCGAGCATCGATGCCACTCCGGTGGATGGTCTCGGCATCAGCTCCTGCGACTGCGAGCAGCTCGGCGTGGAAAACTATTTCGAGGCCGACCGCATCTTCGCCGCTTACTTCCAAGGCGACGAGTCCTTGCGCGAGCACACCCTCATTAAACGGTACTACGGTGCCGAATATAAACGGCATAATCCTGCCTGCCTGAGTCGCGAGGATTTGGTCTCCGCGAACTGCTAACTGCTAACTACTAACTGCTAACTAAAAAAATGAATCACACCACACACCATCCTCACCTATTGGTAGATGCGGGAGCTACAAAAACTACTTTCGTGGTGCTGGGTGGGGAGACTCCGTTCCGTTGTCAGGGCGCGGGCATCAACGCCAACTACACGCCCGAGGCGGACATCCTGCGCATTCTGGCCGATGCCGTCAGCCAGTTCCCGAAAGGGGTAACCATCCATGAGATAGACTATTACGGTGCCGGGTGCGCCACCCCGCAGAACGCCTTCCGCATGGAGGGTTACCTGCGGATGTACTTCCCGACCGCGGACATCCGCGTCTGGTCCGACCTGATGGCCGCCTGTCACGCGTTGGCGGGCGGGCGCGAGGCTATCGTCTGCATCCTCGGTACCGGTGCGGCCTCCTGCCACTACGACGGTCGCGAAATGGTAAGCCGAGCACCATCGTTAGGCTGGCTGCTCGGCGACGAGGGCAGCGGCACCCACCTCGGCAAGTGCCTGCTCACCGCCTACCTGTCGGAGACGCTCCCCCACCCCGTCCGAACGGCTTTCGAGGAACGCTACCACCTCAACCGCGACCTTATCCTGCACAAGCTCTACCAAGAACCGCAACCGAACCTCTTCATGTCACAGTTCGCCCCGTTTCTGAACGAATTTTGTGACGAACCGTCTATCCGAAAACTGGTTACAACCGCTTTCGAGACCCTTTTCGCCAAACAAAAGAGCTACTATCCTGATTGCAATAATCTTCCGTGGCACTTCACGGGCTCCGTGGCGGCGCACTTCGAGGAGATGCTGCGGGAGGCGGCTAAGAACGCAGAATGCACCGTCGGGGAGATTGCGGGGGACCCGATGGAAAAATTAGCAGTTAGTAGTTAGTAGTTAGCAGTTATAGAAAAAATCGTATCTTTGCCCATTGAACCGCAGATTCATCATCTACAAAAGTAACTATATGATACACAACATTATAGCTAACGAATCGCAACTTCCCGAGGTAGCCCGTCAACTCATAGAGGCGCACCCGCAGGAGCGCGTGTTCGGCTTTTTCGGCGAGATGGGCACCGGCAAGACCACCCTCATCAAGGAGATCTGCCGCCAGCTCGGCGTGGAGGGCGACATGACCTCCCCCACCTTCGCCATCGTCAACGAGTACTGGAGCCGCGACGGCGAACCGCTCTACCACTTCGACTTCTACCGCATCGACGAACCCGACGACGCCACCCGCATCGGTTTCCAAGACTACCTCTACAGCGGCAGCTACTGCTTCATCGAATGGACCGACAAAGTGGAATCCCTGCTCAACGGCGAATACACCCCTGTCTATATCGAACGTATTGACGACCAAACCCGTAAATTTTCTTTTTGACCATTATACGGGCGTATACGATCCCCCTACCAATAACCAATAACCAATAACCAATAACCAATAACCAATAACCTATAACCTATAACCATTAAACTATGAGCTCAGAATACATCATCCTCCAAGACACCCCGCACGTGGAAACCCAGGCTTGGGAGGCCGCGGTGGAAGCCCCTACGCGTAAACTTACCCTTGCGCTGGCCAAGCCCGAAACCGCCACTCCTGACAGCGGCTTTCTCACTCCGAACGCCGTGCGCAACTTCACTGACCAACAGATCAAAGTGTTCGCACAATTCGGATTCGCCAACCACAACCCTTTCTCCGATGCCGACTACGCCGACGCCGGTGCGGAGTTCGCCCACCACTACGCCGATCTGGCCCTGCTGAGTCCCCTCGTCCTCAAATTCGACACCTTCACCGCAGACCAAATCGCCCTGTCTAAAGAAAACCAAATCCTGTTCTCCATACTCCCGCCTACCGACCTGTCGCAAGAGTATATTGAAACCATCAACGAAAAGAAAATCAAAATGTTATGCTTGGGATTCCTGTTGGACGACAACGGTACGCCCGTCATCGAAAAGATTCGCAAGGAGACCCTTTCGGAGGCCGGTTTCCAGATTGCGTTGTCCAACTTCCTGTTCCCACTTGTCGATACGCTCATCCACGCGCCCAGCATCGCCTACGCCTTGCAACGCGCACCCGAGCTCATGCAAATCGTTTTCTGTCACGCCGGCAACCTCTGCCATCAACCTACGGCCGAACGGTTGCACCTGCCCTGGCGCGACATATTATCCCTTTGCTGGAATTTAAATTAACTAACGTAACACATAAAACCCAGGGCTCCGCTTCGCTTCACCCTGGGCTGACATGGGTCTTTAAAAATCGTATCCGGCGCTCAGATAAAACCCGATTTTGTTGTTAAAACTGTTCCAGTGGACGTTGGCCATGAGCGGGCCGATTTTGGATTTGTAGGCGAGCTGCAAGGCTGCCGCAAATACCGCTTTCTTCGTCTGGAACCCTACCCAACCGTTGCCGTCGTGCATCGCCGCACCGATGAGGGAGAGGTAGTATTTCTTGCCCATGCGGAAACGGAAATCCAAATCTACCGTCGTCAGGTATCTGTCACAAGTGACTTCCCCATTAAAACCGATGAAAGGAATCTGTTGTTCGTAATATCTTCCCCTCATGACACCGCCCACATAGTTGTCCATGTTCACATTATCGGATTGATCGCCTAAAATATAGCGTCCATTCACGGAAGCCTGGATGGCAAAGAAACTGCATACGGGAATCACGCCGTGGATACCCGTCGCCGCATAATGCGTCTTCCTGAAATTGTAATCGTATGACGCATATAGCTTAAAGCCCCTGTCCGGAAAATAGCGGGCATTTTCGTGGTCATAAATAAAACGCAGATAGGCGTAAGGATAATAGTGTTTCCAGTCCCATTCGGGGCGGGTAATTGTGCCTGCATCTTCGCCAATCTGCTTGAAGTAGGGGGTGTGCTCAACTCGCACCCCTGCACTCAGATCAATCTGGCTCCAGCGCGTGCTGGCGATATATGCCCTCGCTTCATTCTGCCAATATTGTTTATAATAGGTGTGGTTGAAGATGTTGCCCGTCGTGCCGAGCTGCATACGATACTGTGTCTTCAGGTAAGCACCAAATTTGGGACCCTTTTTAGGCAGATAATACCAACTCAACTTCAAATACGGGGACATGGACAGCCGGAGTGTGACATCAAAGATGGAACCGAAGATTTTGTTTCTACCGAAGCCGGCATTGAAGATCAACCCGAACCACTCCTCCGTATCGCCACGGAAGCCGATACCAATAGAGTTCTGCGGACGCTTCTCGCAACGGAACACCAACTTGTAGCCGTCCGCGCCGTCACTGACCAGTTTGTAAGTCACCTGCGAGAAAGCCATTGTACCATAGATAATGGACTGGAAAATCTCAAACTGTTCACGACCGTAATACTCACCCAGCTTGAGACGCAGCTTGCCGTCGATATAGTCATCTTCGGCATCTGTAACCCCTTCGTACTGCAGATCCGTGATTTTCACTTTGGTAGTGGCCGTGTTAATGGCCTGCGGCGCGTGCAGCTTGCGACCGCCATTGCCCACGATGCGAACCACGCTATCCAGTGCAGACTCCTTCAGCTTCGCCGCATTATAGCCCCGGCCAATCAAGGTTGCAATCTCCTCCGTGCCAAAACTCAGCATCCCGAAGCCGGAGATGTCGGGTGTGATATAGACCGTCACATTCTTCACATTTTCCGTATGGGCTTCCAAACCTCCGGAATACTGCGCCGTCTGCATCAACACATCGGCCATGTTGTTCACTTTCTCATAACCTCTGGGCATGGTCAGCTCCACGCCGATGACGATGTCCGCGCCGGCAGCCTTGGCCACGTCCACAGGGAAGTTGTTCTTGGTACCGCCGTCGGAAAAGATCATCGAATCCACACGAACCGGCCTGAAATAACCCGGAATGGACATGGTGGAGCGCATGGCATCAATCAGACATCCCGACGTCCAGTGCTTCTCCTTCTGCGACACCACCTCCGTGGCCACACAGCAGTAGGGCGTGGGCATCTTCATAAAATCCATGTTGTCATCCTGATAACCGACCGACAAGGCACTCAGCATATTATAGACATTGAGTCCGTAAAGAACACCCGACGGCAAGCTTTTCAGAAATTGCATCCCATCAAAAGGAATGTCCATAAGGTAGGTTCCTTTATAGTCTTTTCGGGTATAGGTGTAGTATTCCATCGGGATGTTGTCGTTCATCATCACGTTCCAGTCGATGGAGCGCACGATGGAGTCGATCTCCACAGCGGAATAGCCCATGGCGTAGAGACCGCCCATGAGGCCACCCATACTGGTACCCGCCACAAAATCGACGGGTATTCCCTTCTCTTCCAGAACTTTAAGAACGCCAATATGCGCCGCTCCCTTCGCACCGCCGCCTGCAAGCACCAGCGCCACAGTGGGGCGACCTTCCTTTTTCCTGATTTCCGCCATCCGCTTCTGCATCTTGGCAAAAAAGAGAGAATCTCCATGCGGGTCATAACTGATGTTCACCAATCCGTTGGCGTTCTGCGCATACAAGCCGCCCGCCGACATCAGCACTATCACCAGCCCGAAAAGCATCCTTATAACTCTGTTTCTATTCATAATATAACGGTTAAAGGTAAAGGTTAGGGGTTAAGGGTTAATGGTCAACAGTCACTTTCAGTCGGCAAAATTACAATTTTTATCATTATCCGCTTTGGGCTCTGCTTTCTTTGTCGGCAGACGCCCGGACTTTTTCAACGCGGTGGAGAGGATCCATTCGATCTGACCGTTGGTACTACGGAACTCGTCCGCGGCCCATTTCTCCACGGCCTCGAAGATTTCAGAATCCACCCGCAAGGCGAAATTTTTCTTCATAACGGTAGATAATTCCGATTCCCTTCTGTAGAGACGCGGTGCACCACGTCTCTACAGGAGGGGATTCAGAAATTTATTGGTACAATGTTCCTGTGTTAATGACCGGAGACGCGGATTCGTCCGCGCAGAGCACCACCAAGAGATTGGAGACCATGGCGGCCTTGCGTTCCTCGTCAAGTTCCACAATTTTGTCGTCGGAGAGTTTCTTCAGGGCAAGATCGACCATGCTGACGGCACCTTCCACGATTTTCTCGCGGGCGGAGATGATGGCATCGGCCTGCTGACGGCGCAGCATCACGCTGGCGATTTCGGCAGCGTAGGCCAGGTAGTTGATACGGGCCTCCACGACCTCTATACCGGCGATTTCCAGATGTTTGCGCAATTCGTTTTCCAGCCGTTCGTTGATTTCCTCGCCGCCGGAACGCAAGGTCACCTCATGGTCTTCACGATCCATGTTGTCGTATGCGTACAATCCCGCCACTTTGCGCAGCGCGGCGTCGCTCTGCACCCGCACGAACGAGTCGAAATTTTTCACCGAATGCGTCGCATTCTGGGTGACGGTGGTGCGCACGTCCGAATCCACCTCGAAGCAGGCTTTGTAGGTGTCACGAATCTTCCACACCAGCACGAGACCGATCATGATGGGGTTGCCGTTCTTGTCGTTCACCTTGATGGGCTCCACATCCATGTTGCGGGCGCGCAGCGAGAGCTTCACCTTGCTGAAGAAGGGGTTGACCCAGAAAAAGCCGTTCTCCTTCACGGTGCCGGAATATTTGCCGAAGAAGGTCAGCACCCGCGACTCGTTAGGCTGCACAATCATGAAGCCGCACAAGTGCAGAATATAGACGAACATGCACAAGCTGCCCGTAAGGATGGGCAACAGGAGCCAAACCGTAGGCTCGCCGTCTGCGTCCAAAACACAGTCGAGTTTGCCAAGCCGGATGGTGAACCAGATGGAGAAGGCGAGCAACGCCAGGTTCAGGATAATATGCAGAAAACCATTGTTTCCTGCGTTCATTTTTCTGTTGAATTCTTTGGTTTCCATAACATTATAGTTTTTAATTTAACATTGAAACAATATCAAAATAATATCACCGCAAAAATACATTTTTTTTGACATGCAACACATCTGGGAAATTTTTTTCTTTTTTTGTACTTTTGCAGTTGTCGAATGATGAATCGATTTTTTTATTTTAAGGATATAAAA
>ONCM01000064.1 GCA_900316305.1 uncultured Bacteroidales bacterium
TGCACCTGCTTGTGGTGGATGTGCCAGTTGTTGCGGCAGCCCGGCTCGAAGGTCACGTTGACCATGCCGCCGTCGTAGGGCGCAAGGTAGCTGTTGCCGATGAAGTACTGCGCGTAGGCAGTGTTGGGCTCGCCCCGCCGCCAGTTCGACTTCAAGTCAACGTAGTTTTGGATGTATATGTCACTGGCAAGATGATCGTTAATAGAATCGCTGATGCCTAACTGCTGAATGGCCACGGCGACACGGTGCGCCTCCATTTTGCCCACACGCTCCTGCAACACCTTCGGGATGGCGAGCAGCTGGGCGTCGGTCAGACCCATGTTCCGTGCGCCGCGCACGTGGGCGGCTAACTGGGGTTCCACGCCCTCCAAGCCGGCCAAGGCGCTGACGGTCACCAACTCGCGGTCGGCGTGGGTAAGCAGGTCGCGGGCGAAGATGTCGCCGAAGAGGTGCGCCTTGAGGTAGTAGTCCTCGGCGGGACAGAACTTGTAGTCGAAGGGTTGTCCCGACAGTTTGGTCTGCACCTCGGTGCCTTGTTTCAGGGCGTCGTAGCTGCCGGGGATCGGAGTGGACTCCTCCCCTATCGTCACCTCGCCTCGCTGCTCCATCACCTTCTGCAGGGTGCCCAGCGCATTGAGCGAGCGCGGAAATCCCGTGTAGGCGTAGAGTTGCGAGAGGGCCTCTTTGATCTGGTTGGCGGTAAGCCCCGCGTCGAAACCCTCGTTGATGGCGGTGGCTAACGACGTTTGGTCGCCCTGCGCCTCGTAGCAGGCGATGGCCGACATCGCCGCCGCCTGTTTCTCGTTGAATGTCAAAGTGTTCATATCTTTGTCTGTTTTTGTTGTCTTGTTGCAGCCGGCCATCAACACGATGGCGGCGGCGAAAATCAGAAGGGTGTGTTTCATATTGCTCTTGATTTGTTTGTTTTTTATTGTCCTATCATCTCCATTCCCACCATCGGCTTGGTGTCGATCAGCTTCAGCGACTTCACCATTTGGGCGGTGCCTTCCTTGTACTTTTTGAAATGGGCGGTCTGGAGGTGGCTCTGGTAGGCCTCCTTGTCGGCGTAGATTTCGAGGATGTAGATTTTGCAGGGGTCTTCCTTCGTCTGCATCGAAAATAATGTCAGCACGCCGGGCTCCACCTTCACCGAGGTTACCCCAACTTCCTTGGCGTAAGCAAGATATTCTTCCAGATACTCCGGCAACACCTCGATTTCGGCGAGACGGACGATGCGCTCGCCATAGGTGCGAAGTGGCACGTTCTCACCGAACAGCCGGCGGGCGTTGTCAGTGAAAATGTCCTGTGGGTTCAGTCCGTGCGAGGCGAGACGCTCCTCCAAGGCCTGCTTGCCGCTGATGAGCACTGGCTCGGCCACATAGGGGTAGTCGCTGCCGTAGAGGATATGGTCGGGCGTGGTGATGGTGAGGAGCGCGTCGAGGACGTCATCGGTGGGCGCGCCGGCCAGGTCGTAGTAGAGCCGCGACAGGTTGGCATCGATATCCACGGGCTGCATAATGCCCTGTTTCACCATCACGGGCAGCAGGGAACGGAAGCGCGGCAGGGCGTTGGGCAGGAAAGAGCCACAGTGCGGAACTACTACCTTCAGGTTCGGATAGCGAACCAACACGTTGTGGGCCACCATGTTGAACACCGCACGAGAGGTCTCGGCCAAGTATTCGTAGCTCGCCAACGGCACGTCGGCGATGAGCTGTGCGTTGACCGCCGAGGGTTTGTGCGGATGCAGGATGACGACGGCCTTTTGCGCGTTAAGGTAGGCCATCAGCGTGTCCAAGGCGGGGTCGCCGAGGTACTGTCCGTAGCTATTGGTGGCCAACTTGATGCCGTCGGCTCCCAACACCTCCAAGGCGTAGCGTGCCTCCTCCAATGCGTGCGGCACATCGGGCAGGGGCAGCGCGGCGCAGAACATAAAACGCCCCGGAAAGCGGGCCTTCAGCGCGGCGCACTCTTCGTTGTACTTTCGGCACACCGCCGCCGAAGCCTCCGCATCGCCAAAGAAGGGTTGCGGCGCGGGCATCGTCAGCACCGAAGTCTGGATGCCGGCCTTGTCCATGAAGGCGATGTGCTTCTCCACGTCCCAGCCCGGGATGGGAAACCCCTCATCCATCTCGGCACCGTTGGCCTTGATGTAGTCAAGGTAACCCTGCGTGATGGCGTGACTGTGGAGGTCGATCTGAGACATGACTGGTGATGCTAAAAGTGTCATAATAGTTAAGAGGATGAATGTTTTTCTCATGATGAATGTTTAATTCAATTGTTGTTCATCTATTTTTGCAAATATTCTAAATAGTTGTCCGGAGTTACCGTGATGGTCTCCTTGACGTTATAGGCTTCGGTAAAACTTTTAGAGAACAGCACCTTTTTGGCTGGGTTCCATTTCATCTCAAAAGCGGTCATTTCACCGTCGCTCTCCTCCACCAAGTCAATTTCCTGCTGTAGCGTGGTGCGCCAGAAATAGCGGTTGCAATAGAGCCCGTAGTAGTGATTGCGCTTCATCCGCTCGGCAATGAAAAAGTTTTCCCACAAGACTCCCATGTCGTTGCGAAGATTCACTGGCGCAAACTGCTGGATGATGGCATTTCGCACACCATTGTCATAAAAGTAGATTTTCTTGGCCCGTTTCAGTTCAGTGCGCAGGTTGCGGCTCAACCCGCCAAGCCGGAAAATCACATAGCTCTTTTCCAACAAATCGATATATTTGTCAATGGTTTTACCGTCTGTTTGCAAGGTTCGGGCCAACTCATTGGTCGATACTTCGCTACCTACTTGGAAAGCTAATGCCTGCAACAATTTGTCAAGAAGCCGTGGTTTGCGAAGACTGTCAAGCGAGAGAATGTCTTTGTAAAGATAACTTTGTGTGAGTTCTGTGAGGTATCGGCGGGCTTCTTCGGGATGCATGATGATATCAGGATAGCTGCCGTAAATAAGCCGATTTTCCAAGGTGCGGCGCTCCTCGAACAGACCATATGTATCCACAATCTCACCGCAGCTGACGGGGTACATCTGGTACTCAAACTTGCGACCTGTAAGCGGCTCATTCAAACTGTTGCGCAGCTCAAAAGCCGATGACCCCGTCGCAATCACCTGCACATCTGGCATATTGTCCACAATCAGTTTGAGTGTCAAGCCGATATTGTCCACTTTTTGAGCTTCGTCAATTACCACCAATTCATTATTGCCGATAATGGTTTGCAATTTGGCCACATTAGTGTTCGTCAACATCGTCTGTGCCTCTGGTTCATCGCAATTGAGCGAGAGCACTTGCTTGTCGCTCTGACGTATTAATTCTCTCAGCAAAGTGGTTTTCCCCACCTGTCGGGGTCCTACCAGAATAATCGCTTTCCCCTTAAACAACTGATTTGCAATAACTTCTTCCAGTTTTCTCTTGATCATAGCAACGGATTTGAAGTTGCAAAAATATAAAATTTCTGGAATATAATCCGAAAATTATATATTTTTATCGGATTGTATTCCGTAAAATTGCGAAAAAACGGTTCTTTCCATCGCCAAGGACCTCTCACATCCACTTCCGTTTTCCCATCGTCCGCACGATGCTGTCCCACCAGCGGGTGGGCAGCAGCCAGTGGAAGAACACCATTGTCGAGGAGAGGCGTCCGATGCGGTAGCGTGTGCGGGGGCGACGGGCGTTCACGGCGCGGCAGATGGCCTTCCTGACCACGGAGGGGTCGGAAATGCTCGACGACTCGTACATGCCCCGCAGGTTCTGCGCCATCATCGCACCCGTTTCGGCATAAGCGGTATCCTTGGAGGTCTCCGCGAGGTGGTCGGCGGCAATGATGCCCCAGTTGGTCTTGATGGCCCCGGGCTCGATGATGACCACGTCGATGCCGAAGGGCTGCATCTCGATGCGGAGTGCGTCGCTCAGCGCCTCGACCGCATACTTCGACACGTGGTACCAGCCGCCATAGTAGATCACCGATTTGCCTGCCATCGACGCAATGTTGACGATGCGGCCGCTGTGTTGCTCGCGCATCGTGGGCAGCACCAACTGGCAGAGCCGTGCCAAGCCGAAAATGTTGACTTCAAGTTGGTTGCGGGCATCCTCCATCGGCACGTTCTCCACCGCCCCGAAGTAACCGTAGCCGGCATTGTTGATGAGCACGTCGATACGCCCCTCGCGGTCGAGCAGGGCCTGCACCCCTTGCCGCATTGACGCCTCGTCGGTGACATCCATCTGTATCGGCACGACACCCCATTCGCGGAGTGGTTCCATACGTTCCACACGGCGGGCGGCGGCATACACCTTGTGCCCCTGTTTCGCCAGGGCCACGGCCGTGTCGTATCCGATACCGCTGCTCGCCCCGGTCAAGAGAATGATCTGGTTGTTTCTGTTCATCATCGTTTGCTTTGTTAGGCTATTGAATTCACAAAGATAAAGTCAATTGCTCAGATTGTTTTTTGGTCTTCAACGAATATTTATTGGTCTTTCCGATTTTATGAATCTGAATTCCATCTATCTTTGATAGACGTTGCGATAATTTTTGGGTGCTAAAGTCTGAAAGATGCAATATCTCAATGATTTGTTTTGAAGAATACTCTCCTTTATTTAGTAAATCAACGATTTGTTTGTCAACGGAGTTAGTCTGGTATGATGCTGTTGGTTCTGCCACCACTTGACAGGACTGTTCATGCAATACGTATTCTGTCGTTTTATGTATGGGATTACCTTCTATGTCAGCGGCTTTAGCTCCCATTTCTATTAACGTCATATTGGCGCATTTTTCGTTTCTCTCTGGCATACGCACAAAAACTGTCCTTCCCTTTTTTAAACCGTCAGTTACTCCGCTCCACGTGCCACCCTTGTCGTCTGATTGGGCAGCATATATTTCATCCGCGAGACCATAGATAATGGTATTTCTTGCCATCGCCAAATCAACACTCCACGGCGATTTGGGGTGGAAAACACTCAGCACCAAAACAGTTCCTTCTATAATCTGTTTGTAGTATTTTTTCATTCCACTGGCAAATGTTGTAATACCCTGAGGCAAAACGACGATGCTTTGTCCCTTGTAATTCAGTGCGGAGTCAAGAGCCTGCTTGTCAACGCCTTTGGCGAAGCCGCTTACCACCACTTTACGCTCAGAGGAAGCCTTTTTTGCCACGTTGTCCGTAAATAGCAAAGATTTGTCGTTGGCATTTCTGGAGCCGACAATCGCAATAGCGTTTTCCTGTAGAAGCTGTTTGTTGCCTTTGGTATAAAGAATAATCGGCGCATTGTATTTCAGGTTAGCTTTTAGCGTTGGTGAATATTCTTGCGAAGTTATCGGAATGATGCTATAACCTTGATTTAAAAGTTCTTCGACCAAAAAAGCATAGTTTGCCAATTCCTTCTTGGTCTGCGACAACAATTCTTGCTCTTCGTGCTTCAGTTCCATTCCTAAGAAATTCTCTGATTCAAAGAAATCAGCGATAGTTTTACTAAGATTGAAGCAATAGACAATGATTTCGTTTTTTCGTTTTGTCCAAATTTTAGGGGTGTGCGTCAAGGCAACCCAATATGTCAATTCGTTTTTCATCATATATCACCTCCTACTGTTTTTGCAATGGCAATTGGAACAATGGTTTCCGCGCCCAGTGCTGTTAATAGTTTTCCAATTTCTTTTATCGTGGCTCCGCTGTCAAAGATGTCATCCAGCAAAATGATTTTCTTTCCATTGATTTCTTCTGGTGACAAATAAGAGAAAGCATCTTTAACGTTTTCTTGTTTTAGATAGCTGTTTTGAAATACTTTCTGTTCACTTGTCTGTCTTATTTTTACCAGTTTATGCGAGATGGGTACTTTGATGGCAGAAGCGAATTTTACAGCAAAATTCTTGACAAGGTCTCCCGAATGGGTTGGGGGAACGTACAACACCATGTCGAATTTTGAGTTGCCAAAAGTCTTGAAGAAAGCCTTTAATGTGAGACGCAACAGGAAATCAGGGAAGTCGCCGCCGTTTTCATATTTTGAGCGATGCAGAGCACTCCCAACATTCGAAACGCCGTAATAAGATGCGGCAATTCCGTTTACAATATGAGATTTTCTGGCTAAATGACTTTCTAAGAGTGATTCTACAAATTCTCGTTCTTCAACAGAAAAATTATTCCAATTAATCACACAACTAAATGAACCGAATAATTGATCATTTTTATAGACGTCAATTTTATTTTCTGATGGAATATTGATAGTCCATTTGATATTAGACGGTTTATGAGTCTTTGATGTTGTTTCTGAAACCTCTAATATGGGAAAATAGTTTTCTCTAAAGTCAGACAGTTTTTTTTGCCACTCATAAGTTAATGCCACGGTCAGTTTGTCTAAATTGGTGTTGTCGCAATTGGAATAGTTAATGTTGTTGTCATCATCCAAAAACTCGCACAAGTATTGCATTCGCGGTTGGGATGTATTGATATACCCCACCATGGCATCCAAGTCCTTTAGTTTAGCGATTCTTAAATTTTCAAAAGATTGTGTGTCTAGCTCTTTGGCACCGAATTGATATTCCAAAACTTTGCTCTTACCATCCACTACTTCTTTGGCTATTCCTTGATCTATCAAATCGGCCTTGATGACCCTGATTTGAGTCTGTTTCAAATTCGTGGCCTTCATCAAGCCTCTTTCACTGAGTGGTTCTTGTTTTAACGCTTCGATGGCCTTCAAATATTTTTCTTTTGAGGGTCGTGCCCCATCAATAAAGGCTTTGGGTAATTTATAGTCTTCTTCGATACCGTTTTTATCCCTTTGCTCGTTATAGAACAATATGATGGTTGTCGGTTTGTCATCTCTTCCGGCACGACCGATTTCTTGATAATAATGGATAGGGGAAGCGGGAATTTGGGTGTGGATAATGAAACGAATGTCGGGCTTGTCGATACCCATTCCCAATGCGTTGGTGGAGACAATGCTTTTGTATCTGTTTTGCATCAATCCATTTTCAATATCTTTCCGGGTGTCCGCGTCGTGCCCCGCATTGTAATTGATTGCATTTATATTGTTGTAAGCCAACCATTTTGCATAAATCTCAGTGTTGACTCTTGTCCCCGTATAAATCAATCCCGTCCCGTTGATATGATTGAGATTCTGGGCCAGCCAAACCAATTTTTCGTCTTCTGAATGGACTTTTATCACATACAATCTGAAATTATCGCGGACAAGTTGTCCTCTGATTGTAGTCAATCGTCCTCCAATCTGTTGTTCGATGTCACTTTGAACCCGATTGGTTGCGGTTGCAGTAGTGGCCAGTACTGGCAGACTTTGAGGAAGCAACTTTACCAAATTGATGATACGGCGGAAGGCAGGGCGGAAATCGTGTCCCCAAACCGATATGGTATGGGCTTCGTCAATTACAACCATGGACAAGTTCATCTTTCTGGTCGCTTCAATCCATTCTGCATTTTCCTGGCGTTCTGGGGCGATATATAGGATTTTGACTCTGCCGTCAAGCGCGTCTTGTATAGTGGCAGAGTTTTCCTCCACTGTTTGTTCGGAATTGATGTATCTTGCAGGAATGCCTTTTTTGTTCAATGCTTTTACTTGATCTCTCATCAGGGCTATCAGAGGAGAGAAGATGACCGTAATGCCATCGAATTGGGTGGCTGGAAACTGGTAGCATAGTGATTTACCAAAGCCCGTGCGTTGAATCATCAAAATGCGCTCCCATTGTTCGTCATAGAAATGGTCTATGCCGAATATTCTTTTCAGTTCTATTTCAGCGTTTTCTCTGTTCATTTGAATATGCACTTTTCAACTGGCAAAGATAATTTTTTTTAGTTTACAGGTTGAAATTTCCGAAACCATTTTGAATAAGATTTCGGGAATTTATTTACACTATTTTTTCCATCTCAAAAGCCCACCTTCCCACACGATGGCGGGTGGTCGGCGGCTGTCATTCTTTTGTGAACAGGTAAACCGCCACAGTCGGCAGAAGGACCAGTAGCCATAACGAGACCTCTACCAAGGCGTATGAGCCGAAAATGTCCACCAGCGTCTGGAATTTCAGGATGCCGTTAACCAGAATGACCAAAAAGGTTAGCCAGCATAGGAAAAAGATGGCCGCGTACTTGATTTTACGTTTCTTCAGTTTCATTAAGCCGTATTGGATTTGATTACTTGATGGATTTTCCCATCTCAAACGCCTCCTGCAGTTTGGCGTTGCCGGCAATCTCGTTCGGACCGCCCACGCCGCCGCAGAAGATGTGGCCCTTGAGTGCGGACTTGCCGTAGCAGTCGATCCAGCCGGTGAGACCGCCCTCGGCGCGCTTCGGCACGAACTCCTCGTTCTCGGCCGCGGTGGTCAGCAGATAGACGTCGCGGAAGCGGTAATCCTTTGGGTACATCGCGTTCATGCGGTCGATGAGGGTCTTCATCTGGCCGCTCATCTCGTAGTAGTAGATGGGCGTAGCCCAGCAGACCACGTCGGCGTTGAGTACGCTCTCCATAATGGCGGGCACGTCGTCTTTGATGACGCACGCGCCTGTCTTCTGGCACGACAGGCAGCCGACGCAGAACTTGATTTTCTTGCCTCTCAATGAGACGAGTTCCACTTGATGTCCGGCGGCTTCCGCGCCCTTGGCAAACTGCTCCGCCATCGCGTGGCTGTTCGAGCCCGGGCGGAGACTGGTTGAGATTACGATGACTTTTTTCATGTTTATAAATTGGAATTTGTTTTATTGCTTCTTAAAAAAGGGACAGCGATTTCCAATACATTGATTGTTCTGTTTAGAGTGCTCGCATATTACAATCGGTTTTTCCATTTCCACAGCGAAATGCTCTTTGACAAAATCTATGGCAGACAAAATGGACAGATAGGAATCGCGCTTACAACAACGAGGCCCGCCGATATTGCCAATTTCACTCAATGACTTTGCCGTCATCTTGTGAGACAAAGCAAATGGTTCCTTTGTCAATGGTGTGGATTTGGAGATTATAGAGATGAACATGCCTGAACTGATTCCTGCTCCACAAGCCCCCCAGAAGCCGCAAGCCCCGCCCGGCACACACTTTCCACGATTCATCATTTCAGGGAGTGCCTGTTGAAGGTCTATCTGCCCTCCTGCATTCTTGTAGGCTGTCAACAAGGCAGCACCTACCATGACATGATGTTCAGGGCCGTGTATATGACAGAACGGCAAGGCCATCATCTGCTTGATGATATGGACAGGATCTTTCGATGTCGCTTTGAGACAAAGGCCAACAATGGTGTCAAGCCCTGCGGTATGGCAGTCGTTGCAGACATAATGGCCTTTAACGCAACGAGTCTTGCTATTCTCTTTTTTATGGCAGATGGCACACTCCATCAGTTCATCGACTTCCAGATATTCCAACTGCGCCTTGCATATCAAACATTCCTCTTTCATGAATTACGATTAGTTGTTATTTATTGAGTGTCTTTTTTGTAATTCCCCATTAGTACTTTTGGGGCCAACTTTGGGGTCACTTTTGGGGACACTTTTGGGGACACTTTTGGGGACAGTGCCCTCAAACCGATGGATTGGGAGCACCAATGCGACCTCATCTACTTCCAGACGGTTTTTCAGTTCCGGTTCGCCCCAACCAGCCTGTTTCCAGGCATTGAGTATCAATGGAAAGCCTGAACCGAGGTTTTCTCCATAACCTATCATTCTCTTTTAGCATAATGGTCTATTACGCAACACAACTCACGTTACTCTTCATTGAAAAAATCCGTGTCTATCCTTTTGATTTCATAAGATTGTTTAAGACTGACACCGATGTTGTTCTCTATCATAAGCTTTGTGAGCATTTCACCATCAATCAAAACTATTTTTACACCTGCTGCTTTTTTGCTGGTTTCAATAGCTCCATTTGAAAATGTTGTTGTCGTAATGAAAACGCCTTTAGAAGCACCTTGTTCTGTGAGTGCACCAATAAATTTTTGAATGTCAGGTTTTTGGACAGAACCTGTCGTATAGCGTTTGGCCTGAATGTAAATGTTGTCAAGACCAAGTTTGTCTTCCTTTATGATGCCGTCAATGCCGTCATCATGCGAAATTTGCGTTACTACACCTGCATTATCAAGACTACCCCCATAGCCCATGGAAACAAGAAGTTTTACTACTAATTGCTCGAAAAATTTTGGGGATTGATTTTTCACATGGTCGAGTAAATCACTTGCAAGAGTGGCATTGATTTCACCGAATGCTTCGTCCATTAATTCTGAAGGTGTTTTTGATGGTTCATCTACTGCCACATTCTCTTGGTCACCCTTATCTTTGTGACCGTATGCAAAAACAGTAAACGATGGATAATGTTCGCCAAGATACTTTGGTGTGATTGCAGTTATACCAGTGGCCAACAAACTCTTTCCTTCGGGGGTGATCATATTGATGCCTCGTTTGGGACGTTGTAGCAAACCAGCCTTACCTAAATAGGTGGTTGCCCACTGGGTTCTGTTGTGAAGTTTGGTCTCTGAACCGCCTGACACTTTTTCTGCTACATCAGTATCGGACAAAGAAAAAATAAGTGCCATGTCATCCATGAGGCTTTTTAGCGTATGCTCTTTTCCATCATTTAGTGCATTAAGAACGGGATATAGAAACTTGTCAAATGTTGGTACCATAATGAAATATCTTTATTTGTTTTATTCTTCAATCTTATTTGTCAATTCTTTATTCAATTCCTCGTCTTTCCCTATCAATTGCCGTACCAACTTGAAAACCATCGTGCAAGGATTGTGCGTGGCATAACGCTGGTCAGTGTAGGCGCGACTTTTTGCCTCGGCAAACCTGATGGCGTTTTCCATAGAGCCGTAGGTGGTCATAATGCGATAATTGTCTTTGTCGTTCTTGGCATATTCGTAAACTTTTCTCTTCTTGTATTGCGGAGAATTGTTCACCGCCTCGGAAATGGCTCGCTTGTATTCGGTGCGACTCATTGCTGTAACCCTATTCATAAAATGATACAGGTACCATAGTTCAAATGCCTCATTACTCCAAGCGCACCCAATGCCATTGTTTTGCGCTTTGATAATGGCTCCGTTGAACTTGTTAGCAGAAAACGAATCTTTGTCAAACACCGCCCAAACGCGGTCATAATCCCCTTTGCTCTTGAGTTCAATGGCCTTATCTACCACATCTGTAGTGTTTTGCCCTAAACCTCTCACGTCAATGTCATATACAATTGTTCCGCCATTGAGGGTTTTAAATGCCTCAAAGTAGTTTGGTTCTGTTTTGGTGCCTTCACACACGATGAGGATTTTGCACACGATCTGCCGACTTTTGCGTCGTTGGGCTTTCCGTGCGTAACGACGTTCAAGTGCTGGTTCCAATTTTATTCTGTTCGCAGGCATGGCAATAGGGTTTAGTCGTTAACAATATACGGCACCGCCCCGTATCTCCCTGCAATGTAATTCTTCTCGTAGTTGGCGTCGTTGCGGGGCTTTGTGCCGTCGGGCAGCACAATGTCCGTCAGACAGTACAGGTCCGTCTGTTCCGACCGGTTCTTCTCGGTGAACCAGATCTGGTCGCGGCGGAGCATCTTGGTGGACAACAGGTGCGTGTCGTGCGTGGTGAAAATCAGCTGCGCGTTGTGGGGATTGGTGGCCGGATTGTTGAACAAACGGATGATTTGCTGTGAAATCAGCGGGTGCATTTTGGCATCCAACTCGTCCACCACGAGTACAGTCCCTTTTTCCAACGTGTCGAAAATCGGCCCTGACATATCGAACAGCTTGCGGGTTCCCGACGACTCGTTTTCGTCAAACGGAAAATGGACTGAACCGCAGACCGTGCCGCTCTTGTCGTACAAATGGTGGACTGATTCCATCTCTATCCGCTTTTTGCCCGCTACCTCCTTGACTAGAAGTGGACGAAGCTCCTTCGGCATGTCGTCAGGAATGGAGATTTCCTCTTCATGGGTAGAAATCTCGTCAAAGCCCAACTGAAGGGTTTTGAAGAAGTCCAATGCCTTTTGGCCGGTTTCCTTGTGCTGATGGAACTGCATCTGGGAAAACAACCTGTATTCCTGATTGTTCAAGCCGGAAACCACGTGGAAATCCTTCTCGAACCATGAAATCACACGGCTGGAAATCTCTCCTCCCAATTGTGCGCAAAGGGAGAGAAACAGGCGGTTTCCGTTCAGCTTTGACTCTAAACCGACCCCGTCAGGAAACTTCTCATCCTCGAAAGCAATACCGTCATTGTTTCGGATGAAAAGCACTTGTTCCTTCGAGCGTTTTGTGGTCTTGCGAAACAGCCATTCTTCAACAATTTCCGCCCGTGTGTATGAAAAACCGTACCTATAGCAAAAGCCGTCTTTCAAAAACGTCGCCTCAAACAGGGTGGGTTTGGTGTTGTTCTTCAAAAGCAGGAACGGTTCGTAGGGAAGTGTATCGTTGGGATTCAACTTTACAGAAGAAAGCACGCAGAGTTTCATGACTTGCAAGGCATCGACCAAATTCGACTTGCCGCTGGAGTTAGCTCCGTAAATGGCAAGGGTCTTCAAAATGTCGTATGACAACTCCTGGGCTACATTCTCTTTGGCCTCTTCGCTCAATTTGCGGGATTGCAGTTCCAGCGTCCTCCTGTCGTAAAACGAGCGATGGTTTTCTACCGTAAATTCAAGTAACATAACTATTTATATTAATTTGAAGATTTCAATATCCGAAGTGCAAATATACAAATATAATCAACATAGTGTTTGTTTTTGAGATTTTTTCTCAAAATTTGACAAGCGCAAAGCTGTTTTATGTTTTGCAGTAGAACTGCTGAACATCCCCGCAAGCTAAATGAAATCCAGATAATTTTTGCGGTTGACCACATGGAAGGCGGCTTCAGGGTAAGTCTTTGCAAATGCAACCGGAACTTTCACCTTTTCCTCGCTCCATTTTATCTCAAAGGCACTCAAGCCGTCTGGAGCCTCTTCTATCAGGTCTATTTCCTGACGGTCGTAGGTTTTCCAGAAATAAAGATTCCTGTTGAATTGTCCGTGAAGGTTCTGTTTCATACGTTCACTGATAAAATAGTTCTCCCACAAGGCCCCCACATCGTCGCGCAAGGCCATTGGCTGGAATCTGCCGATGACAGCGTTGCGTATGCCATTGTCGTAAAAGTACCATTTCCCTATTTTGGACACCTCTTTCCTCAAGTTTCTCGCGTAGCCGCCCAAACGGAAAATCACATACACCTTCGAAAGCAGATCCATGTACTTCTGCACTGTGTTTTTGCTGATTCCCAGTTTGTTGGACAATTCATCATACGACAGTTCGCTCCCGATCTGAAAAGACACCAATTGCAACAGTTCCATCATTTTGCCTGAATTCTTGATTCCGTCCAACGAGAGGATATCCTTCAGCAGATATGCCGAAACAATACTTTTCAAATATTCCACATTAGCCTCCCTGTCGTCTTCCAACACCACATCGGGATAATTCCCGAAGACAAGCCGTGTTTCGAGGTTGCGGCGGGTTTGAAGCAGGTTCTCCTGTTGCGAGATTTCCAGCTGTGAAAAAGGCTGAAGAATAAAAGAGGACCCTCTGCCCACCAACGGCTCCCCCACATGGTTGCGTATGTCGAAAGCGGAAGATCCGGTGGCAAGGATGCGGATGCCCGGCACCTCGTCCACCATCAATTTGAGTTTCTCACCGATATGTGGGATGGCCTGCGCCTCATCGATGGCAAGCAGGTCCACATCGGCGAGTAACCGTCGGTAATTGGCGATGCTTTTCTCTTCAAGCAGCACTTGGGCATCATAGTCTTCACCGTTCAGAAGCATTGTTTTGCCCGAAAAACGTTCTAGAATCTGACGCATCAGCACGGTCTTCCCCACACGTCGCGCTCCAAAAATCAACACGGCTTTGTTTGGAACAAGCTGTTTTTCAATCTTTTGTTGTATTGTTCGCACTAACATAACAGCATATTTTAGAATGTGCAAATATACAAAAAAAGTCAATCCGCTGACGATTTTTACGTAAATTCAGTCAACGCACTGACGAAATTTATTTACATCACCGTGCCACCAACACGAAAACACCCTTGGGGAAAAATGCTTGTTGCCAAGACATCGAATATGCCTTGGCAACAAGATTCTGTTCCATCTGTCCGGCTTCCTTTACGGATCTTGGTAGTTCGGAGCCGTTCCTCCTTTACGCCCTATTGAACTTCTCCTTCCCCTGCCTGCATCTCGGGCACTTCCAGTCTTCCGGCAGGTCCTCGAAGGCCACGCCGTCGTGCTCAGCGGGGTCATACACGTAACCGCAGATGGAGCAGACGTACTTGCCGGAGGCTTGTTGTTTGGAGAAATCCACTTCGGCCAATGTGGTCGGCACGGGGTGGTCTAAGTCCATCACGCGCTTGGCCTCCAGGTTCTCGTAGCCCTGCGGGGTGTGGGTGCCGCAATAGACGGTGGGATGGTTGCGCACGAACTCGCGGATGCGGTCCTGCGTCTCGCGGGCGGCGGACAGGTCGTCGAAAACCACGGAGAGTTTGTCCTCATACAACGCTTCGTCCACGTAGGTGATGTCACCGTGAAGCATATAGAACAAGCCGTCGTTTTCCACCACGATGATGCTGTTGCCCTTGGTGTGGCCCTTGGCCTTGATGAGGTAGATGCCGTCATGGATTTTCTGACTGTCGGGGAAGTTGTAGTATGGGCCGTCGGTAAAGCTGACGGGAACGAGAATCACCTCGCTGCCGGTGTCGATGAGGTAGTTTTGCAAGCTGCCGCGATAACGGATGTTGCGGTCGAATTCGTTGGGGCCTTTTTCGCCGCCAAAGGCGAAAGGCTGGGTATAGAACCCGTCTTTGCGGAATTTGACTGCTTTGATTTCCATAATCTTGATTTTTAGTTTATTACCATTACCATTATTGCTCTTTTGAACGGCAAAGATACTAAAAATCTACAAGACATGTCAGTCAAGTAATTGCTATCTTTATTCGTTCTCGCACACTTTGGTCTTATCTACGGTGAATCCCTCCTCCATCGGCATAAACTTTCCGTGTTCCTTGAGGAATCTAAACCATCGGCTATTTCTTGAAAACATTTAAAATCACCACTGTGGTGAGAATCAGCAGCACGCCAAGTCCCGACATGAGTGTCAAAGGCTCGGAGAACACGAAGATGCCAATCAGCGTAGCCACCATCGGCTCCACTGTGGCAAGAATCCCAGCTTTGCTGGCTTCTATGTGGCGTAAACCGAGCGTATAGGCAAGGAAAGGAATCACAGCTGTCACCAAGGCGGTTAACAGACTGAGGCCCAAAAGTCCAGGTAAAGACGGAGCGGCAGCAAATTTCGCTACTATATCCGCAGGATGGCTTATCAGGATAGAACCAATGCCCGCAATAATAAACGTCCAGGTGGTGACGGTGAAGGGCGAGTATCGCCGCAAAGCGACAGTGCCAAGTCTTCGGACAAAAATGCCCATGCTGCCCCCAAAGATGCCTGCCAGAATGATGAGCGCAGGCCCGAAAACGGATGTGTTTTGTTTCCCTAATTTCATGCCGCAAAAATTACAAATTTTGCAGACCAAAATACTTGTTAAAGATTATTTCACGAATAAATTTTGCTCACGATCTTCCACTCACCTTTTTGAACACATATTTGTTGTTTATAAAAATCGAATGCAAAACAACTGCTTTTTGATCAAACAAGCATTTCTATTTGGCTCAACTTTTCTTTCTGTTTAGGCCAAAAAAATGCAATCCAAGCCTTTGCATGAGTTGCGGATTCACTTACTTAAACTAAAGTAGAATAACTTCTCTGCTTGTGATACTTCTTCAGTTGCCTCTTCAAATTTGAAAAAGTAGAACTTTTGACAAAACATTGACAATGAACTATGTGTAAAAATGCTATTTTTGCACCTGAAATTTGAAAAACAACATCCGATGAAAAAACTCTTCGTCATTGTCTTCTGTCTTATTATGGTAAATTCATGTAATAAGACCCCTCAATCAGAGGTTTCCCCGGTTGGAAAATGGGACCCTCAAGTATGGAAAGCGCTCAATGAACTGATGATAAGCGCTGGACAGGGGTCATACGCTGTGTTTGATTTTGACCAGACCTCTATTGTCCACGATATCTCACAGGCTCTCTGGGTGTATCAGATCGAAAATTTGCGCTTTGCCGATGCTCCGGACCATAAATTTTTGGATGGCATTCCTGCACCGGAAAGTCTGATGCCGGGCTCCAACGTGACGTACGCCGAGATGGGAGATGCCCTTTCAACAGAATATGAAACCTTGATTTCCAGGCTGAATGCGGGCGAAAGCATCGTATCTATATGGGAATCGGATGTTTATCTTGACTTCCGTGCTCGCATGGCCTCCTTGATGCAAGCAATGGACGAGCAATGGGGAAGTTGGGTGACTTATCTTTGGCAACCTGGACTGTTGGCGGGCTATACCGAAACCGAAGCCAAAGCGCTCATTCATGACGCCATTACCGAACAGTTGGGTTTGGACAAACTTGCCGTTGAGTCGTGGCACTCGCCTGATGGCCAATGGGGAGGAGATGTTATGCGAGGCATCTGGGTGTCGCAGGAGATGAAGGAACTATACAAACGTCTCGATTCTTCTGGCATTGATGTATATGTCTGTTCCGCTTCTCTGGAGTTAATCGTGGAAGCACTGGCCTGCGATCCGGTTTTGGGATTTGGCATACCCGCAGAGCGAGTTTATGGACTTCGTTTTGTTGCGGGAGACAAAATTGTAGCACAGTTTGACCCTAATTACGAGCAACCCAATAGAGAAGGGAAAGTGGACTGCATTCGAGCTTATATGGCTCCTTCCCATGGCAACAAGGGACCGGTGCTGGTTGCCGGTGACAGCAACGGCGACGTGGCCATGCTCACAGCATTCCTTGATATGAGTCACGGTCTCATCATCGATGTCGGTCGCAGCGCGGAATCTGCTATCGGCAAACTCGCCACTCAGGCCAGGGCTGAAGGCAACACAGGGCTTTATCTTCTCCAACCGTCATTTGAAAAGTAACTCATATCTTGAACTTGTTTTATTGTCGTTTTGTTCGTTTGCGTAATTGAAAATCAGTAGTCCAACAGCCGGCCGTAATCGTTCCAATCGCCGAACATC
>ONCM01000059.1 GCA_900316305.1 uncultured Bacteroidales bacterium
GGCGGTGGTATCGACGGTATGCCCGTCCACGACCTTGCTGCCGTGGTGGATGTACTCGCCGGAGACGGTGCCGGAAAGGAAGACCGTGTCGAAGGGAGCGAAGGCGTAGTGGTCCACCTGCGGACAGATGGTGTCGTAGTAGTGCGCGTCCTCGGTGACGATAAGTGTGACGACCACGATACTGTCGCACCCGTTCGCGGCAGTCAGCGTGTCGCGGGTGGTATAGGAACCGGGCGCGGTGATTCCAGTGAAGGTGTGGCAGGCTGTGGTGATCTCTCCTTCCGTTACGTGCGATGCCGATACGTCGTAGTAGAGCGTATCACGGGCAACCGCCGTGGTTCGTATGTGCAGGCGTACGATGCTGTCGCAGCCGTGAATGGTGGTCATGTGCAGGAGGAAGTCGCCGACAGCGGTGCCTTCCTCGATGGTGATCGCTGTATTTGAGGAAGTTGCGGATATGGTGACGGTCCCGTCGTTAGTCTCGGCGGAGAGGGTTATGCGCGGATCGTTGTGATAGGGCATAGTCTCGGATTCACCATAGAGGCACCAACTCACGGTGTCGGGAATGTCGTAAACGGGCAGGACGGTAAGATGGAGATAGGCGGCGGTGTCGACGGTGTGCCCGTCAATGAGCTTGCTGCCGTGGTGGACGTACTCACCCGAGACGGTGCCGGAAAGGAAGACCGTGTCGAAGGGAGCAAAGACGTATTGTTCCACCTGCGGGCAGATGGTGTCGTAGTAGTGCGCGTCCTCGGTGACGATAAGTGTGACGACCACGATACTGTCGCACCCGTTCGCGGCGGTCAGCGTGTCGCGGGCGGTATAGGAACCGGGCGCGGTGATTCCGGTGAAGGTGTGGCAAGCGGCAATAAACTCGCCATCAGAGAGTTGTGAAGAAGATGTGGCGTAGATTATCGTGTCTTGGACGGGGTGGTGTACGGTCACACTACCGGATAGACGAATGGTGTCGGAACGGAGTATGACCAGCGCATCATAATCCCGCGTCGAGTCGGGACTCACTTTCGTTTCCGACAGTGGTGGGAATTCTTTCCAAAAGGCGTGTACAACGCTGCTGTCAGGAAAATCACGAACGAGACGTATGTATTTGGAATTGCTTCCATCGGTAATATTAAAACGAATTTTATCAACATAATAAACTTTGTTCTCTTCGTATGGACTGAAACAGGAACTCCAATAGTTCCGGTTCCACATGTTGAATACTTCTCCTTGTTGCGCAGCGAAATATTCCTCCAAATAGGGTGCCATGGCTAACAAGCATCTAAGTTGTACGACATCAGGAATATACCATCCATTGTCAATTTCCGCTCCGATAGTATCGGTGAGCGGTGACGCGCCCGAAGCTTTGAGCAACTGTGTGAACAGTTTCCCCTCATGAGACCATGAAATGTTTCCAGAATAGTCGAAATCATAACGATGTAGAGTGGAGTTTTTCATCACGGAGGGCTTGTTTCCGTTCCAAAGTGCATACTGCTCTCCCAAATCGTGCAAGGCGGCAACGGTACCACTGCCAGGATTGTCAGGATTCACGTAAAACACAATGCCTTTCGAACCGTCTTCGAAAGTATAGAGGTCCCCGGGCTGATAAACTTGACCGGACGTATTCAGAAACAAACCTGCGGTCAGAAGCGCCCATAGTGTAATCTGTCTTGTGATTAACTGGATGTTTTTCATAAGTTGTTGATTTTTTGTTAGATATTGTTGAGTTAAAAATTGATTGCTGGTCTTATTCCATGAATATCCTGGTTGTTTGAATGGCTCGCTTTCCCTTTTTTGAAAACCCATCCTTCAGAATAGGAATAAATGGATGAAGTCCAATAGGTTGGCGAAGTCATGATTTGGTATGAATTATCGTATTGATTCATCTTCTTCAGGGTCTTGTTGACATCTGTGTAATTGCTGATGAGTAGATTCGTCTCTCCTACGGAAGGCAGATGCCATCCGTGTGGAAACAAGTCTGCAGTACCGATTTCAGGGTTATAATGATAGCAGTAATTCAAGGCGTCGATCTCATTAGGATTGCTGGATAAATGCATTTGTTCGACCGTCATGAGCAGGTTTCGGGTGTTTCTCATGCCGTCGCAGTCCAATAACAATGCGCTATTCAATAAAAAGTCCACTACAACATTGAATAAGTCGCTCGAAGCCAATATTCCGCTGGTTTCCTTGAGAGCCGTTGCTATGCCGTGGATTCCACTCTGGTCAACGAAGAAAACCACCCCTTCGGGCGTTTTTCCACTGTTTATAAAAGTATCAAAGGATAAAATGCTTCCGTCTGTGCATAAAATATCCCCAACGTATGCCCTTCTCGGAATGAGGTTGTCCTGATGCTTCCCTGCGGTGAGTGAAGCCGTGACGTTCAAGGAAACAGTATCCCCTTTACATATTTCCCCATCGGAACAGTGTGCATCCAACACCTTGAGTGTGAGGATATCAAGTTTGTCACATCCGTCAGAAGATGTGGTGATTTTCACATATCGCCCACTTTCTCGGTATATACTGTCGCGCCAAAGAAATCCGTCTTGCAGGGTGGCTAAGACCGTTGTGTCGGAAATAGCAGGCATGTTTACGGTCAGCGTGAAAGAGACCAAGGAGTCGCATCCGTTTGAGCCGCCTGCCGGATACATCTTGGAAAAATAGTAGTTGCCTGTCTTGCGGATCGCGTGATTCAACTCTTCGGCGGTAGCCAGCTCGGGCGTGATGCTGCATCGGTCGTGATAGGTATTGGTCTGACTTTGGCAAACTTCATCAGATAAGAAAGTTGTCTTTCCTTTTTTGATGTCCGCCACCGCGATGCCGGGCGCGGACTCGACGATGGCGCTCCATGTAGTGTTTCGAGTATCACGACCGAAGAAGCGCAACGTGAGCGTGTTCCCGTTGGAAACAAAATGGCTTAACGTATTGATGCTGGCGCCGAGATCACCGAGCAGCGAATCCAGAATTGGCTCGTCGCCGGTGAAAACCTGCAAGTGTGCTGCTGGAGACAAATTCAGCTGATCGAAGGTGATGCAGAGCCGGGTTCCGTCCACGGTGCTGAACCGATGAACGATATCTTCGCCCAAAATTGCCAACGAATCAGCTATTCCATCATCATATAGTCGGAGGTGCTGGCCGCAAGCGAGCGTAGTAGTACCGTCTTGCATCTGCATAGTGCTGTCAATCAAACCATTGGAACTCGGACAGGCGTCTCCTTTCTGGAGAGATATATAAAGAATGGTCTTTTCCATAATGCCGGCCGTGTCGTACGTGGACCATTGTCCATCTTCTGTTATGAGCTCGGCTTTGAGCAGCTGTTTTTGGTAATAGTCGCCGTGCCAACGCAGATAATAGGGCGGTTCCAGCGTCGAATGTGCGCTCAAGTGTGCTTCACCGCCTACACATACCGTGTCGTAGGTGGTGAGAGTGTTACAGTTCGGGGTGAGGTCGGTGCGCAGGTGGAGGTGCATGGTGTCGGGGTGGGTGGGCAGATGGTCACAGAACCCGTCATCAATGCCGACAGGGTAAATCTTGGCAGGAGAGAGCGTGGTGAAGGTGTCGGCGACGGTTGCACCGGAAATGGTGGCATATTGGCGGACCGTTGTGCCGTCAGCATTCTCGAATGCGATGGAGAAGGTGATCTCTCCGCTAGTGTTGGCGCTTTCCGGTGTGAAACGCACGGTGGTTGCTTCGCCCGGACAGACGGTTGTGTCGGCCGACAAGGCAATGTCGGGTGCTTGCAGAATGGTGAGGAAGATGCTGTCAGAGAGTTCTTCAGCACAGCCAGTCTCCCGCAAAGTCACCTTGTACCAACCGTTGCTGTACCCGTATGGTACGAATATGGTCGGGTCTGCAGTGGTGCTGTGGAAACCGTCCGGCCCCGTCCATTCGTATTGGATGATGTTGTCCAGGGAGAGCGCGTGCACCTGAATCGTGGCTCCTTCGCAGGCTGTCATAGTGCTTGCGTGACCGTCAAACCACACTTTCTGCAAGTTGGCAATGGTGGTGGGCTGGAAATTGATATGGAAATAGGCGTTGCAGGAGTCCTGGACAAAACAGGACAACGTCTGGCTGCTGGTCATGGGTACATTCACGAACAATCCGGTATGATTGACCCCTAAGGTGTCTCCTGTTTTGTTCGGATGGTCGAACAGGGTGAACGTGTAGGGCTTTGTGCCATTGGTGCTCTCCACCCAGACGGTTCCGGAGGTGGATGAGGTGTCGCAAAGGACAGCCCGGACATCCACAAATTCAACTGTTGAATTGTCAATGACAATGGTGTCGTATCGCTCGGCCATCGCTTCGCAGATGCCGTCTATTTCTGATGGTGCCGAATGAAAGATGTAGGTGCCTGGCAGTGAAAGGTTTAAGGTTATCGGTAGGCTGCCTTCGTAATATCTGTATAATTCCTTGTCCGGAGATTCGATAACGTCCACCCTCATGATCCGATTCTCAATGACCGGATCCAAAGGCAGTCCGGTTTCGGGCGAGGTGTTGTAGATGATGCGTTGGAAGCGACAACTGTCGTAAGTCAGTCGGAAATTGCTACAGTCTCGCGTCAGCGTCGGTCCCCCGCAATGGTCTGTCCGCATCTCGTAACGGCCGGGAAACGCAACCTCTTTGCTGAGATGGTAGTCGCCACAGTGGGAATGTATTTCGAATTCGTATGGGCCGGAGGGCAGACAGTAGTCGCTGATGACAAGATTACATCCTCCTATTTCACCGAAAATGGTGGCTTGGTTGCTGAGACTGTCCCGCTGAACTTCCCAACGCTGTTCCCCTTTCAGATATGTCGCCGTGAAGTTGTAAAGATTGTTGTAGGGACTTCGTACTAGCCGGATGACCGTGCTGTCGCGGTCGCTTGCCAGCGAGCTGGTGGTGAAAACCTTTACCTGCCTCGGGGCGTTGCAGCAGTGATCGTCTGGATCGTGGGTGCTCTGGATCTCCCAGACGACACATTCCAGATCGTGATGCTGTCTGTAGTCCAGTGTGTCAATATCAGAATAAATGATACAACCTTTGCGGTCTAATAGCTTCCGCTCCACTATAATGACGTGTCCTGTATCCGATAATCCGTAGTAATGGTTCACATCCGCTAAAGTGAGGAGAGATTTTGTGACAATGTTGGCTACCGTATCCTTTTTGATGATCCCGCCGGAAGGTACGTCGGTGTAAATCCATGTTAACGGGTGAGTGTAGTAATACCTGTAATAGTCGTGCTTTAAGTTGGAAGTGGTGTAATCGGGGAAATAATATGGGCTGTAGGCGCTTGAGTAATAGCGGATACTGTAATGGTCTTGATGCCAATAGGAATGCATAGAACATTCATCGGATCCTACTGTGGTGGAATCCGTGAAGGTGGTCACCTTCTTGTCGAAAAATTCATCTTTGGGCTTTTTGATGCTGAACGGTCTGTTGAACTCATACGCGCCGCAATTTTCAACCTTGTATTCGAACCGCAGTTCGTGATCCCAGAGGTCGCAATATCTGTTAACTATGGATGCCGTATCATATATAGGATATAATGTAGAGTTGTCATTGACTAACGGCAGAGATTTCCATTCCCCCTCTCCTAAATCGCCATAATTAATTCTGTATCTGACATATTGGTGCATCAGTGCTTGCTGTTCCAAGACATCTTCACTTGAATATGAGAGTTGGAGATGGATAACATTGCTGTCTGCAAAATTTCCGGAGGAAACAAAAAGAAATACGGTCTGAGGTCTGGGAAACTCTTTTTCAGTCACGGTTTGGTCGATGCGTGGCAGACCATATCCACATCCATCGACAATGTAGAATCCCCAGTTCCCTTTAGGCAGATTGGAGATGGAGTAGTAGTCCTTGTAGTTGAACTTGGTGCGGTCGTTGCCATTATATTGCCTGCTTTCGAACACTTCTGTGCGGAGCGTGTCTCCGGTTTCGTTGTTTATGATGGTGACCGTGTAGGGGAAGGTTCCGTTTTCGATAAGTAGTTGTACGCGCCCGATGTCAGCGCAAGGAATCGTGTATAGCGTGCCGGCACCGCTCAGTCGCGACCAAGCGTGATAGACCACGGAAGATGCGGTGGGTCGCTGGTAGCTGGTGCTGAGCGTGAGCACAGTGTGCGTGTCCGCTTTGAAAAATCCAGCGTTTCCATCCGACATCAAAGCCTCAACGCCGATGGTGTATGTGCCGTGATTCAGGTTAACTGTGTCGTAACCACCGACATAGTGCCATCCAGCGAATTGCACGGAGTCCGTTTCCGAAGTTTTATAATAGAAACGCACGTTTGTGATTCCCGGTGGCAAAGAATCCAAAGCATTCCCGGCACTGTCCACTAATGCGTAAACCACCTTTGCATTGTTGTAACAACTGGCCTCCAGCGGTATAAAACGTACCTGAAATGCCTCGTTTTGCGACTGCGCCAGCCCAAGGATGGCGAAAAATACAAAAATGAGTGATAATTGTAGTTTCTTCATGATAAGTTTATTTTTAGAATTAATTGTTAAAATTATCGTTGTTTACAACTGTTTTTCCGGGGCAAAAATAAAACTTATTTTAATACAAAATTCATTGTATTAAAAAATAATTTACGAAACATTATTTAACAATTAACAGTAAAAATTTGTGTGCAAGATTTTGGACTAAAAAAGAGGGAACCGTTGATAATAATGTCAGCGATTCCCATTTTCTAACCAAAAGATGAGGAAAACAAGGGTGCAAACTAAAACATTCCCCAATTTTTGGAAAAAGGGGAATATTTTAGGAGGGGGAGAAAATTTTAGATTTACAACGTGATCACACTGCCCGTGAGGTGTCTCGGGGCGCCGCTGCGGGTCTTGTAATCGATGACATAGTTGTAGATATTGTCGTGATACACCTTGCCGTTCACCTCGCCGTTCCAGCGGAAATGCTTGTCGGAGGAGGTGAACACCACGTTGCCCCAACGGTTAATCACCGTGATTTGGAATCCGTAGTCGTTGATTTGGTTCAGCAAGGTTTCCGGAATGCCGAAGTCGTCGTTGATGCCGTCGCCGTCGGGCGAGAAGGCATTCGGGAGAATGATCTCGCGCTCGCACGGGTTGATGGTGATCTGCGCCTGCACCGAGCACTCGCCCTGCGTGGCCGTCACGCTATAGGTACCCTCGTCAAACACGGTGATGGCTTGCGTGGTTTCGCCTGTGCTCCAAAGGTAGTTCTCCAGCGAGGTCACCACCTCCAGCACCGCACTGCTCTCCTCGCAGAAGCGGGCGGTGTGGTTGATGATGTGGATGGCCGTGTCAATAAAGCTCAAGTGGAGGGTATCCACCTGCTCGCAGCCGTGCTCGTCCAGATGGGCGAAGGTGTAAGTGCCCGATTCACTGTAGATGTAACCGTTCCATTCGTAGGGTCCGCAGGCAAAGTCGGTGATGGCGGTGTGCACCGGATGATGGATGGAGAGGTGCAAAGTCACGATGCTGTCGCAGCCGTGCTGACTGCCGCCTTCAATGGTGAAGGTCGGATCCTCGTCAGGCGTTTCCGTGTATTCCACCCCGTGCCACGTGAAGAATTCGCAGGCCGAAACGGTGGTGTCGCCGTAGGCCGTGTGATGAATCGTCAAATGCAGCGTGATGATGCTGTCACAACCGTTCTGGCTGCCTCCCGCAATGGTGAAGGTGGGTGCAGTGGCGGGCGTCTCGGTGTAGGTCTGCCCATGCCAGGTGAAGGTCTCGCAGGCCACCGCCGTGGTGTCGCTGTGGGCGTTGTGGTTCACGGTAAGGTGCAGCGTCACAATGGAGTCGCAGCCGCTGTGGTTGCCGCCCACCATCGTGTAGGTCGGGGCCACCGTTGGCGTTTGGGTGTAGGTCTGCCCGTGCCAAGTGAAGGTCTCGCAGGCCACCGCCGTGGTGTCGCCGAAGCTCTGGTGGTTCACGGTGAGGTGGAGCGTCACGATGGAGTCGCAGCCGTTCGCATTGCCGCCCACCATCGTGTAGGTCGGGGCTACCGTTGGCGTTTGGGTGTAGGTCTGCCCGTGCCAGGTGAAGGTTTCGCAGGCCACCGCCGTGGTGTCGCCGAAGCTCTGGTGGTTTACGGTAAGGTGGAGCGTCACAATAGAGTCACAGCCGTTGGCGTTGCCGCCCACCATCGTGTAAGTCGGAGCCACTGCAGGCGTTTGGGTGTAGGTCTGCCCGTGCCACGTGAAGGTTTCGCAGGCCACCACGGTGGTGTCACCATACGTCTTGTGGTTAATAGTGAGATGGAGCACGATGATACTGTCGTTTCCGCTGGAACTGCCTCCCGGAATGGTGAAGGTAGGGAAGGTGTCTGGCGTATCGGTGTATTCGATTCCATGCCACGTGAACGACTCGCAGGCGATGGCGGTGGTGTCGCTGTAGGCATTATGCGTGATGGTGAGGTGCAGGGTGATGATACTGTCGCAACCGTGCTGGCTTCCGCCTTCAATGGTGTAGGTCGGATCTACCTCGGGCGTTTCCGTATATTCGACCCCGTGCCAAGTAAAGGTCTCGAAGGCGGTGACGGTGGTGTCGCTGTAAGCCGTGTGGAAGATTGTGAGCTGCAGCGTGACCGTGGAGTCGCAGCCGTGAATGGTCTGGAAATGCTGTACATGGTCACCGGACACATAGTAGATGGAGTCGTTCCATACGAACTGCTCGCAGGCAGAGTCGCTCCACACGGTGGCGGTGTCGTGGTAGATGATGAGGTTCATGGTGACCACGGAGTCGCAGCTGTTCTGGGGAGTGAAGGTCTGCCGGAATTCGCCGGACTGCGTGTAGGTGACGCCGTTCCAGGTGAAGCTGTTGCAGCTGGCGGTGTCAAACTGGCTGTAGATGGTGTCGTTGATGGTGAGGTGCAGGGTGACCACCGAATCGCAGCCGTGGATGTTCGTCAACGTCTGGGTATAGTTGCCGGACTGCGTGTAGGTGGAGTCGTTCCACGTGTAGGTGTAGCAGTTGGTGGCGGAGAATTCGGTGGTGGTGTCGTGGTGGATCGTGAGGTGGAGCGTCACGGTAGAGTCGCAACCGTGAATGGTCTGGAACAGTTGCGTATAGTCGCC
Source organism: uncultured Bacteroidales bacterium (assembly GCA_900316305.1). Lineage (GTDB taxonomy): Bacteria > Bacteroidota > Bacteroidia > Bacteroidales > WCHB1-69 > F23-D06. The sequence goes on from ONCM01000059.1 coordinate 9,029, forward strand.
CGAATGGTCATAGATGGAGTCGTTCCACTGATAGCTGTTGCAAGCTTCCGTAGAATAGGCGGTGTCGGCACTAGGATAGAGGGTGAGGTGCAACGTGACCGTGGAGTCGCAACCATGAATACCCTCGAAATGTTGGACATAATCACCAGACATATAATATATGGAATCGTTCCAAACGAAACTGTCGCAAGAAGATTGGCTCCAAGCGGTGGTGGTATCATAGTAGAGGGTGAGCGATAGCGTGACGATGGAGTCGCAGCCGCTTTGCGAAGTGAACGTCTGGGTGTACGCCCCGGATACATAGTAGGTGGAATCATTCCATGAATAAGCATTACAAGCTTCATCCTCAAACTGATGGAAGATGGTGTCGTTGATAGTAAGGTGCAGGGTGACCACGGAATCGCAGCCGTCAGCCGTCTGCAAAGTTTGCGTGTAGTCGCCGGTGGAGTCGTAGGTGACATCGTTCCACGTATAGTTATAGCAGCTGGTCTGCCAGAACTCGTGGGTGGCGGAGTAGTTAACCGTCAGGTGCAGCGTCACGATGGAGTCGCACCCATCCACCGTCTGGAACTGCTGCGTATAGTCGCCCGAATGGTCATAGACGGAGTCGTTCCACTGGTAGCTGTCGCAACTCACCGCATACAGGGCCGAATCCGCACTGTAATGTACGGTCAGATGCATCGTCACGGTGGAGTCGCACCCATGCGCTGTCAGGAACTGTTGCGTATAATCGCCCGACTGGTAGTAGATGGAGTCGTTCCATTGGTAGCTGTCGCAAACAACACTGTCCAGCTCTGTTACTTTGCTGTAGTTGACGGTAAGATGCAGCGTTACAGTAGAGTCGCATCCGGCAGCATTGCCTCCCACGAAGGTATGGGTGAGGTTCTCGCAAGACTGTGTGATGCCGGTGTGCTCGTACCAGTCGAAG
>ONCM01000060.1 GCA_900316305.1 uncultured Bacteroidales bacterium
CAGGCCGCCAAACTGGGCATCTCCCTCAACGGCGCCACCCTCTACTGCCGCATGACCCCCTGCCGCACCTGCGCCATGCTCATCATCAACTGCGGCATCGTCCGCGTGGTCTGCGCCAACAAATACCACGCCGGCGCCGAATCCGAAGAGATGTTCCGCCAAGCCGGCGTGCAACTAGACTTCTTCTCCGAGGAGGTCGTCAAATACGACAAACAATGACCATTGACTATTAAACCATAAACTGTAAACTATAAACTGTAAACTATAAACTGTAAACTATAAACTGTAAACTATAAACTGTAAACTATAAACTGTAAACTATAAACCTCAATAACCAATAACCATTAAACATGTCAACATTCTTGTGGGAATCCATCGCCTTCGGCCCGATACACAGCAGACGACTGGGCCACTCGCTGGGCATCAACCTCATGCCCGTGGATGAAAAGATCTGCACCTTCAACTGCCTCTACTGCGAGTGCGGCTGGACATTGGAAAAGAACATCAACGCCCGGGAACCGTACCCGCTGGAGCTCGTCATGGAGGCCATCGAACGCAAGCTGGCAGAGTGCGCCCGCACGGACACGCCCGTCGATAGCATCACCTTCTCCGGCAACGGCGAACCAACCCTCTATCCCTGGTTCGACAAGGTCATCGACCGACTGCGGGTGCTGCGCGACCAGTACTACCCGAAGGCCGTCATCACCTGCCTCTCGAACGCCACCCAGCTCCACCGTCCCGAAATCGTGGAGGCCCTCAAACGCATCGAAAACCCGATGCTGAAACTCGACGCGGGCACCCAAACGATGCTTGACATCCTCAACGCTCCCATCGTGCCGGTCGATATCGAGCAGGTCACCGACCAGCTCTGCACCTTCAACGGCAACCTCGTCATCCAGACGATGTTCCTCAGCGGGGAGCAGGACGGCCACCATTTCGATAACTCCATCGACCCCGAATGGTCGCAATGGCTCGCCCGCATCCGCCGCATCCGCCCCAAACGCATCGTCATCTACTCCCTCGACCGCGAAACACCCGCCCTCGCCCTCCACAAATTCGACAAAGAGTATCTAGAGGCAATCGCGGAAAAGCTCCGCGCCGAAGGCTTCCACACTGAAGCCTATTAAACTCCTAAGCTCCTAAACTCCTAAGCTCCTAAGCTCCTAAACTCCTAAGCTTCTAAGCTCCTAAACTCCTAAGCTTCTAAGCTCCTAAACTCCTAAGCTTCTAAACCCCTAACCGTATAACAAAAAAAATTATATCTTTGCGGTTTAAATTTCATGGTTATGGAAGAGGAAGTTGAAAAATGTATTTCCCTGCTGAAAGAGGGCAAAGTCATTCTGTATCCTACTGATACAGTGTGGGGTATCGGTTGCGATGCCTCCTGTGAGGAGGCACTGATGCGCATCTACCACATCAAGCAGCGCAACGAGAAAAAGAGCATGATTATCCTGCTGGATTCCATGCAGAAACTACCTATGTACGTCAAAAAGATCCCCCTCATCGCGTGGGACCTGCTGGCGCACGTCACCCGCCCCACCACCTTCATCTACCAGTCCGCCTACAACCTGCCTGAGAAGCTCATCCACGAGGACGGCACCATCGCCATCCGCATCGTGCAGCACGAGTTCTGCCGCCGCGTGATCCGCGGACTCGGACAGCCCATCATCTCCACTTCCGCCAACCTCGCCGGGGAACCCACCCCGCAGACCTTCGACCAGATCTCCCCTGAAATCACCCGCCAGATGGACTATGTGGTCTCCCACGACCAATCGACCTCCGTCTCCTTCCGCCCCTCGCGCGTCATCAAATTCCTCGACGATTACAACTTCACCATCATCAGAGACTGACACACCCCATGGAAAAGATCGCTGTTTTCGCCGGTTCCTTCTGCCCGTTCACCAAGGGTCACGAGGAGATTGTCGCCAAAGCCCTGCCGCTTTTCGACAAGATTATCATCGCCATCGGCTATAACATCCAGAAACAGAACCTTTTCACCGTGGAACAGCGGACGCAATGGATTCATGACCTCTACGCAGGAAATCCAGCCGTGGAGGTGACCTCCTACACCGGACTCACCGTCGATCTGTGCCGCCGCACAGGCGCCCGCTTCCTGATCCGCGGTCTGCGCAACGCCGCCGACTTCCTCGCCGAACAGGAGATGGCCGCCGCCAACCACCGCCTCTGTCCCGACGTGGAAACCGTCTTCTTAGCTTCCTCCCCGGAACTCTCCGCCGTCTCCTCCTCACTCGTCCGCGAGCTCTGGACCTTCGGAGCCGACTACACCCCCTATCTCTCCTACCCGCTCCCCGACAAGACCCAACAATGAGAAGGAAAGTCCGTCATATCATCCTGATACTCTGTTTGTGGTGCATCGCCGGCACCGCGCAGCCACCCGTCACCATCAGTGGCAGCGCCCCCTTTGCCGCCGGTGAGGAAATCCGCCTGCTGGTCTTCCACGACCTTCTCAATGGCATCCCCACCGTCGCCACCACCGACATCATCGACAAAAACGGGCATTTCACCCTCAAATACAACACCAACGAAATCCTGATGGCCCAGCTGGCCATCCGCACCTCCAAAGCCGAGTTTTTCATCACCCCGTCCAACAGCTACGCCTTCACGATCTCGATGGACAGCACCCTCTACGAACGCATCGACCCCGAAAAATACGGCGGATTTCTGCAGATAGAGAACACCAAAGCCGACACCGGCGACCTCAATTACAAGATCAGCCGATTCTCGCAATTCTTCAACCGCGTCTCCGACGCCTACTCCTATCCGATGATCTACGGGGCTTCCTACAACGTCTTCGACACCGTCCGCGACATCATCGCCAAGCGCTACAACTTTCACTACGATCCCGCCAACTACTACCAGTCCTACGGCTACTACACACTCGGCGAAATTGACATGCTGGAGTTCCGCAAGAAACCTATCTTCCTGTATCAGAAGTATTTCGACAACGACTACATCCTCTACAACAACCCAGCCTACATGTCGCTTTTCAACCAGTATTACGAAAACTATCTCTACTATTCCCCCCATATCAGCAAGGAAGTGCTCGATCGTACCATCAACGACTCACCCGACTACCCCGCCCTCTTCAACGAAGTGGGCCGCGACCCGAAACTGACCAACGCGCGTCTGCGTGAGCTGGTCATCATCAAGAATCTCATCGGATTCCTCGACAACGAGGAGTTTGATGCCCACAACATCCTCAAACTGCTCGAATACATCCGAACCTCTACTTCATTTGACAAACACAAGGAGCTGATAACAAACAAATTATCACAGATCAAAACCAGTCAAAAACTGCTAGAGGAGAGCACCTTCTTGGACGAAAAAGGACACAAAACGAAACTTAAACAATTCGTCGGCAAGCCTGTCTATTTGCATATCTTTCAGACAGATTGCATCAATTGTGTTCGGGAAATGATGATGATCAAGGAATTAAATGCCAAATACGGCGAAAAGATACAATTCGTGAGTCTCTGCGTTGATCCTCGGAAGAACAGCTACCAGGAGTTCGTCAAGCAGTACGGCAAACAGTTCGACTGGCCGATGCTCTACTTCGACGGCCAGTACGACTGGCTCTGGCAGCAGGGGGTGGAAACAATGCCCGACCACATCCTCTTCAATGCGGCCGGCGGCGTGCAACAGCGTTATGCACCAGCCCCCGAACATGGGCTTCCCGAATTCCTGCAAATCCACTTCCCCGACGAACGCGAAGAAGACACCAATCCGCTATTCCAAAACAGAAATAAACAATAAAAAATAACGATTATGAAAAAACACTTACTGGTCATCCTTTGTATGGCCCTCAGCATCAGCCTTTTTGCACAAGAAGAGAACAACAAGCACTTGGCCAAACTCCCTGCCATAGAGATTCAGGATCTGAACGGCAACCCCTTCAACACCAAAGACATCCAGAATGACGGCAAACCCGTTATCGTGAGTCTGTGGGCCACCTGGTGCAAGCCCTGCATCGCCGAACTGCTGGCCATCGCCGACGAATACGAGGACTGGGTAGAAGAGACCGGCGTGAAACTCTATGCTGTCTCCATCGACGACGCGAAGACCAGTGCCCGTGTGGCCCCGTTCGTGAAAGGCAAGAACTGGGAATACACTGTCCTACTGGATGTTAACTCCGACTTCAAACGCGCCATGAACGTCAATGATGTACCCTATATGTGCATCCTGAACGGCAACGGCGAGATTGTGTGGCAGCACACCTCCTACGCTCCCGGCAGCGAAGAGGAAGTCTATGAAATCATCAAATCTTTAGTCAAAAAGTAATCCTCACGATAACTTAACTATATGAACATCAAATTTATAAAGCGAGTTCTGCTCGCTTCTTTACTCTTTTTATGCGGCTGGAACGCAAATGCCCAGCACCAGTTCGGCAACAGCAGAATCAGCGGCGACTTCGGTTTCAACGGCATGTACTACATCCCCGATTCCATCATCGGGGCAGAGCCTGTTGAATCCAAGGTGCGCGCCAATGCCTTCCTGAACCTATTATACAACAACGGCGGCTTCTCCGCAGGCATGAGGTATGAGTTCTACATGTTCCCGCTTATCGATTTCGAAAAAATCGGATACCAAGGACAGGGTATCAAGTATTTCTTCGCCGACTACACCAACAAGTTCATTCAGGTGACGGCAGGTAACTACTACGAGCAGTTCGGTAACGGTCTGACGCTCAGAGCCTACGAAGACCGTCAACTGGGTATCGACAACAGTCTGCTGGGTGCGCGCGTCAGGCTGACCCCCTATAAGGGTATCTACCTCAAGGGCGTTTGGGGCATTGAGCGCGACAACTTCGAGCCTTACCTCGGCCGTCACGACTTCGTGCGCGGCGCGGATTTGGAGCTCTCCCTCGGCGAAATGTTCCCCGTCATCCAAGAGAAGGTCTTCATCGCCCGTATCGGAGCCAACATCGTGAGCAAGTATGACCGCCCCGACAATTACATCCGATTCCCCATCGGCGGCGCCAACAGCGACACCATGGGCATCATCACCCTGGACAAGCTCCCTGCCAACGTGGCCACCTGGGCCGCCCGAGCCACTTTCGGCTACGAAGGGTTCCGTATCGACGCAGAGTATGCCCGCAAAATGAACGACCCCAACGTCACCAACAACTTCATCTACAAAAACGGTGAGGCCCTTTTCCTGTCGGCCACATACTCCATGAAGGGCTTCGGTATCGCCGCCTCCTTCATCCGTTCCGACAACATGGAATTCCGCTCCGACCGTTGGGAGAACCAGAATTCCGAACTGATGATCAACTGCATTCCAGCCATCAACCGACAGTACTCCTACCAGCTGCTTGGCGACTACAGCTTCGCCTCCCAGCCCAACAGCCAGATCGGTGCCCAAGTGCAGGTCAACTACCAGATTCCCAAGAAGTCTGTGCTCGGCGGCAAGTACGGCACCGACATTACCTTCAACTATTCCCGATTCCACAACACCGACCAACAGCCCGTGCAGGAGGCCATCGACAACGGCACGCCCACCGGTACCATGGGCTACACCTCCCAGTTCTTCAAATTCGGTCCCGACCTGCTCTACCAGGATATCGGTCTCGAAATCAGCCACCGCTTCAACAACAAGAAATGGAAATGGATTCTGGCCTACAACTACATCACCTATAATCTGGAAATCCTGCAAGGCCACGAAGGCATGATGCGCGGCCATCTGGTCGCCTCCGACCTCTCCTACAAGATTACCCCTAAACACGCCCTGCGCCTTGAGCTCCAGCACATGTACACCAAAGACGACATAGGCAGCAGCTTGTATGCCATGTTGGAATACTCCATCAGCCCGAACTGGTTCATCAGCATCGGCGACGACTGGAATTACGGCAATCCGGAGCCCGACCACAAAGTGCACTACTACAACATAGCCTGCGCCTACGTGTGGAACACCACGCGCATCGCCCTGAACTTCGGCAAGACCAAGGAAGGCATCCTCTGCGTCGGCGGCGTCTGCCGTGCCGTCCCCGCCTCCTTCGGCGCCGGCCTCTCTATCACCACTTCGTTCTAATGTAGAATGTAGAATGAAGAATGTAGAATAATAGTCAAAACAGTCAATGGTCAACAGTCAACGGTCAATAGTCCGATATATCGTTTTCCTCTTCGTACTCCTCTCAGGAACGGTTCACGCGCAGCCCATCGACAAGGAGATGTATGCCAAGGTGGTGGGGATGAACCAGAAGCGGAACTGTCCGTTTGAGGAAGAAGGACTGGTGGTCAAAAACCTGTCATACAAAGCCGGCTACCTCCATTTTACCATTGACATGGAAGATGTCCGCATGTTCGGGCGCGACACCGCTGAGTTGAAGGAATTCTGTGCCGACCGTCTCCGCCACCGGCTGGAGCCCGCTGAGTTCCAATATCTTTACGAGAAGTTGAACGACATCCGTGGTGGCTTCGTCTATGACTTCACCTTGGATAGCAGTCGGTGCCAGTTCTCCCTGCGCTATACCCCCGAGGAGACGCGGAAGATTTTGGCCGACCGGAAAAAGCCCGAATATCAAAACAGCGAACAATGGGAGGCCAGATATTACATCTTCGTCCAGACCTACTTGGACAACCTCTACGATTTTTCGGAAAGGGTGAGCGATGAGGAGCCTATCAACATTGACTCCGCCCGTATCCAGGGGGAGACCCTCACCTATTACATCTCCACTTCCAACCAGCAATATGCCACGTATTATGAGAACCGCGACAGTTGGCGTGAGTTCTTCCGGAATATGTTCTATTTCGACACCCCGGACGCGATGGAGGCGCTTGCCACTGCCGGCTACCACTTTCTGGCCATCTATGAGAACGTTGCCCGCACCGACAGCTTCCATATCTACTTCCCCAATGACACGCTCGTGAAGATGAACGAGCTGTACGACCACTTCGAGGAAGCTGACGACCAGCAAGTTGACGCTTACCTGCGAAAGGCCGCCCAAGAGGCTTCGGACGAATGGAAACAACTCATTGGAGAACATTCTGATTCGTACACCTCGTTGGATTTCGACTATCGTGACGGTTTTCTCCAGCTCACGCTGATGGTGAAAGAGGGCGAAATGAATTTCAATTCCACCCCAAAGGACTTAGAACTCCTTCGAAAAGCCTTGGGCTCCTCGCTGAAACACTCCTTCGAATCATCTTTGGAATCACCCGACATCATCAACGACACCATCATCATCAGCCTTGGCAGGGTCTATCAGCGTCTGAAAGGGTTCCAAATCATCTACATGGAAGAGAACACCCGCAAGACCATAGATTTCACATTCCACACGATTGAAATCCAGAACGCTAAACTGCCTGTCGTGGAGACGGACGAACTCACGCAGGAAAAAATCCAAGAGCAGCTGCTGGCCGAGCGTTATGCCAACGAACTGGCCCAATACAGTCGGGAGCTTTGTCCCATCAAATCGGGCGAGGTATGGATTGACAGTCTGGTGTATGACTACGAAAACCTACACTATTACGGTCGCACATCCCCCGACTACGTGTGGAACAACGACTCTGCAGAGATGAAGGCGACGTTGCGGACGCAGTTCGCTTTCGCCACCACGGAATCCAGCCTGTTCACCACCCTGATAAAGCTCAAAGGCGGTCTAATCGTACATTATTATATACCTCGCATGGACACGGTGGTCTCCATCTTCTTCTCATACGAAGAGATGGTCAAGACGATGAATGCCGGAGACAGCCTTTCCGAGCGCGAACGGGCGCTGGGGGCACTGAACAACATCATCACCAACACCAACAAGCAACTGCCCGCTTTGATAGACTTCATGACCCGTCTGGACTCCTTGTCCGTTGACGGCAACCAGCTTGTCTATCACTACACCATCCTGAGCCAATTTGAGAAAGCGAAGGAAAACCTTCCCACCATGCGATGGCTGCTGGCCTCGCAGTTTTCAGCGGAAGATGCCGGCGTACAATATCTTATCAACCTCTGCGTGCACTGCGGCTACGGCATCTGCTACCGCTACGAGCCCCTGCCGGCAGACAAAAAGCCCAAGAAAAAATCCAAAAAACAGAAGGTCAACGACCGGTTAGACATCTGTTTTTCGGTGAAAGAGCTGGAAGGGTACGTGAAAGACTAGTTAGCAGTTAGCAGTGAGTAGTTAGCAGTTGCGCGGGAGCCGTCATTGTTCTCCCCGTTAGGGGATGCATGGCAATAGCCCGGGACGTTTGCGGGTTCGTCCCAAATCCCCGAGAGGGGATTCATCGGTCTCTGGCGATATGGGCGGTGGCGGGGCATAGGTGGAGTTTGTGAGCGCAAAGGTACAAAAAAAAATGTGAATGATTATTTCATAAAAGCGGGTAAAACTTTTAAAGTCAGGACAACTGGCTCGCTCTCACTTATCCGGAAATCGGTTATGAGATAGTCGTCGTAACCGTACTTCTGCTTGAACTTTGGAAAACGTTTATATCTTCTCGGGACTCGAAAACGCAATCTGTGAACAACCTCTTCTATTTGGGACTTGTAATACGCAAACTGTGTTGAATCGGCTATTTCACAACCATCATAATAAAAATACTCTTTGTCTGGATAACGGTCAGTTTGATATTTGAACACCCAAAGATATGTCAGGTCTTTAATGTCAACCACATTCATTCGACGTATGTTGTCGAATTTGATAGAAAGGCGTACAGTTGCGATGGACACAGTGTCAACGTATGGACTATAAATGCAAAGTTTGTCCAGAGATTTTGGGGAATAGTGAATGTTTTGAGGTTTCAGGTTGGGCACGTTCTGCTGCTCGGTAATGCAAGGATGTTCACAGCAAAGGTGAAAGCTATCGCCAGAAAAAGTGAATTTCGCCTCATAATAATCGTCATCTATAATATTGGAGTAACTGCAAATCACCATTCCATCCCAAGAACGGATGTCAAAAAGTGTATCTGCGCATATCGTTGCGTTTGTTTCCTTGAAAAACTTAGAGATATCGTTTGAATAATGAATGAAAAAAGGGATATCGTCAAAAATGCAAACGCAGGGAACCAATGGCAAGATGGTCTCCATCTGGCTCAATTGGACTACTATCATCGTGTCATGCATCCATACACGACTATAAAACGGGATGCCCTTACGAACACACAAGCATTCGTTGATGGAGGAGCAAACTTTTCCCAACACGGTTTTCATCGTTGGAGACGGTTCAACAACCACATAACGATGTTTGCATGTCTCTGATTGTGAAACCATGATTTTAGGTGATAGGAGTACAACCGTAAACAACAACATGAAAATCAATCTGCTTTTTCTTAAACTAGTATGTTCTTTCATGCCCCCTATGTCTTAAAATAAAAATAGCATTTGGTGAATTTTTCGGCTCTGTACAGAGCCTTTTGTGCCCGTAATCCCCTTTTTGGTCTGTCCCATGTGGATCGCCTGAAGGTTTGCTGATACTACTGTATTGTCCGCCAGAAAATTGAACATTTCTTCCATCTTTTCCAGTTTGTCGTCAGAATGTGTTTTGGAGAAAACAATCTTTCCATCTCCTTCAGAATCACAGAGCCCTTTCATAAGGTCAGCATCCACATTAAGACCTTCAACATCGATTCTTTCTTTAAATCTTTTTTTACCAAAGCCTCTAACTACAAATAGTTTATCAGGGGTGCCTTCGCTCCCATCAACATGCCTGATGTGTCCAGATTTATTCACCTCCCACTCATCCTCCCCATTCGGATCAATCACCTTTATAGGGTTATTACTGCAATAAACGTAGTTCGACTGATGGGGATATTTCCCTGCCATCGGGTCAACACTCAGCCAAATGCTTAAGTCAGAGTTGTAATACCGTGAGCCAAAGTAGCTTAAGCCCGTTTCAACATCCTTTTCTTTGGCGGAGAACGTGTAAGACGAGTTAGCAGTTAGCAGTGAGTAGTGAGCAGTTGGACGGGATTCGGAAGTGCCTGTACAGATCCGGTAG
>ONCM01000075.1 GCA_900316305.1 uncultured Bacteroidales bacterium
GCGGTCCACAGTCCGTTTTCCTTGTCGTTCACGAACGTGCCCTCGCGTTGCAGTTTGCCGTCTTCGAACCATGCTTTCCATAGGCCTTCGCGTTTTCCGTTCACGTAATTGCCTTTGCGCCATACGCTTCCGTTTTCATAAAAGTAGGTCCACACGCCGTTCTGCAGTCCGTTGTCAAAGTTGCCTTCGCTGCCCAATCGGCCTTCGGAATCGTAGAATTTCCATAGTCCTTGTTGGAGTCCGTGCACCAGCTTGCCTTCCATCTCCTTCTTGCCGCCGCGTTGCCACCAGCAAGCGTCGCCTTCGAGCAGCCCCATATCGTAGGTGCCTTCGAAGTACTTCTCCCCGTTGTCGAAATACTCAACGACGTGACCGTGAACGCTGTCCGCGATGTACATTACTTTTTTGTATAGCTGACCGTTAGGATGGTAGAAAGTCCATTCGCCGTCGCGCTGACCGTCCTTGAATTGTCCTTCCGATTCTGTTCTGCCCGACTGGAACCAGCTTTTGAACGGGCCGTTGTCGGCGTGGTATTCCTGACCGAGTTTGCCGTCGTCGTACCAAACTTTCCACACTCCCACTTTGATGCCGTCGCGGTAGTCGCCCTCGGTCCATTTTATCCCGTTGTTGTGGTAATAGACCCAGTGTCCCTGCTCAATGCCTTTCTTCTGCACGCCGATGGACATCAGCTTGCCGTTTTTCCAGTAGGTTTTGGTCGTATCCTGCGCTATAAGGCTGGTTGTCAGGGCGATACAGAACCACAATAAGACTATCTTTCTCATTTTGCAAAAATTAGGGTGCAAAAATACATTTTTTGTGAATAGGGTAAAAAAAAACGCCGCACTCTTGCGAATGCGGCGTAAAATCATTGGCTTTGATTGAAAATTACCCGATGGCGATGGTACGGGCGAGTTTGGGTTCCTCTTTCTGCACTCTCGGCAGGGTGATGGTGAGGATTCCGTGCTCCACTTTGGCTTCGATGTGGTCCTTGTCGACGTCCTCGGGCAGGGTGTAGTTCTGCTCGTAGTTCGCGTAGGAGAACTCGCGGCGCAGATAGTGGTGCTTTTTCTCCTCTTCCTTGTGTTCCATCTTGTTCTCGATGGCGATGCAGAGGTTGCCTTCGTCGTTGATGCTCACGCGGCAGAATTCCTTCTTGATGCCGGGGGCGGCCACTTCCATCGTGTAGGCCTTTTCGTCTTCTCTAACTGTCGCTGTTCAAGAAATCTTCAAACATGGTAGGAAACCAACTGTTTTTAAACATTACTGGTAGCATAATGAACTCCTTTCTTTTATTGTTAGACTTTTATTTTTTTTCGTTTCTGTCCGCCTTTGCTCTCGCATCGGCGACGCTACCTATAATGCAAACCGCGTGCCAACCCGTTTTTCGTGCCGAAATACGGTGTATGTGGACGAAATGTCCTTTTTTGGTGACAAAATGTCGGGATTTATGCCAAAACTACCTTATTTTTTTCTATTTGGGCATTCCGGCGCATAGGAGTCGACGCTTCCAAGCGTCGCAAGCCTTAGTCGATGCTTCCAAGCGTCGCAAACATGCATCACATCGCGACGCTTCCAAGCGTCGACTCCTACTCCATCATTGACAAGAAGGCGGTGGCGTCCTCCAACAGTTCCTTGTCAGTGAAATATTCCATCTTTGACAATTCTTCCATGTTGTTTTTAATCAGCATACACGCTGTATTATACAAGTCTTTGTGTATTATACAAGTCTTTGTGTTGTTCCCAGAAATCCGCATTTATTTGTAAAACGCTATTAAGCAGGTCTCCGTCGTAAAAATCGCCTGAAACCTTGATGTCGTGCTGAAGTATTTCAAACACTTTTGGCAGGATGATGTCCAATCCGGTCTTTTGTCCAACTAAATATCGGTAATCTTCCACCGTCCACCGTCGGGCTTGCGTGTGGTACAGGTAATACATGTGCTGGACGACGGAAGAATCGTCGTAAGGGATTTCGTCTCGCCACTCCTCCTGAAGCAGGTCGGAAAGCGTTTGGGAGAAAAAGTTGCGGTCTTCTTTCAGAATGTGCTGAACGTATTCGATGTCGGCGTCGGTCACCTCGGAACGTCCGATATGGACTGGGGATTTGGTTCGCTCGGCGTGCATCTCTTCTGTGACGTATCGAGGTGTTTTCTTTGGCTTTTTCATTAATTCTTTCTTTTTTATTGCCGCGAAGATACGCTTTTTTCTACAAACGGCGATTCAATATTAGTTTGACAAACAATAAACATCTTCCAAAGAACCTTACCCAAAGTGTTTTACGATTAAACGTCATGAGGATTTTCCTGAAAATCCTGACGTGGGCGGCGATTTCCTTATGTGCGCTAATCTTTTTCGCTTTTGTTGCGTTTGCAATATACGATGGCACTTTCTATCGAAAAGAGCTGCGTAAGATTCAAAAACAGCTGAATGCTATGGATGGGGTTACGGTACTTAATATGAGGGGACACAGGGACGTCTCGCTGGAGTGTAGAACTCGCAGAAGTTATTTGAAAAAGTTGTCCTCAGTTGTCGTCCTTCCCAAAAGACAACAGAGACAACCATGACAACTTTTTTGTATTTTTGCGACCCAAAATGTTGAGGTTATGAATTTTTTTGAGCGACATTACAAGAAGATAGCTGTCGGCTGGTGGTTGCTGCTGTTTCTTTTGTGGTTGCTGCCCAGGGTTGTGGGCGTGAAAAACCATAATTTTTTGGATCCTGCTCAGGCTGGATTGCTGTATCTTATTCTTTTTGGCATAGCAGTATGTGTTTTCGCCCTCATCGCTTTTGTTGAGATCGCCTCCTCGAAAAATTACAAGCGGTTGAAAAGGATGTTTTTGGTCATCGTTGTCCCTTTGATGTTGTTGGCGGCAGCGGGTGTTTATCGGACTATTTTGGATTCATTTGTAGCTGCTCACGTACCCTTTCAAAGTGTTGACAAAACTAAGAAGAAAGGCGTTTTCTATGCGGAATATGATGTGATACCAACGGAAGTATCTGTGAATGATACGACCATGATTCGCTTTGAGGAGGCCATCGGACAATATATGTTGTATATAGACAAATCGCGTTTCTTTGATTTCCCGAAATATATCAAGTCAGACCGAAAATACGTTGTGATTAATTGTTCGTGCGATGATATGTCACGCCGTTTTTATCACAATTTGGTCTGGAGTAGCGATGACGCATACTATATTGAGGGTCCCATACACTATGGGAAAAAAGGGATGCCTATAATCGAGATTCCTTTGAAAGATTCGGCTTCGGATACCATTCTTGTCACGGTCGGTGGTCTTCATTCGTTAGAGACAATAGACACGATCCCGACAGAAAATTTGGACACTATCCGTTTGGTGAAACGACGTTAAGGACAGACTTTATAATGTTGTCCCAAGTTGTCCCAGTTGTCGTTAGCAAGGAAGACAACTGGGACAACTGGGGACAACTAAAAGGATTGTCGTGACTACCGCAGTTTCAGCAGCACCACGTTCTCGACGTGCTGCGTGTGCGGGAACATATCCACGGGCTGCACCTTCTCTACGCGGTACTTCGGGTCGAGTAAGGTGAGGTCGCGGGCCTGTGTGGCAGGGTTGCAGCTCACATAGACGATGCGTGGCACCTCCAGCTTCAGCAACTGTTCGATGACATTCGGGTGCATGCCAGCGCGCGGTGGATCGGAGATGATCACGTCGGGCTTACCATGTTTGGCGATGAACTCGTCGGTGAAGATCTTCGCCATGTCGCCCACCACGAACTCCGTGTTTGTGATGTGGTTCTGTGCGGAGTTGATCTTCGCGTCCTCCACGGCGGTGTCCACGTACTCAATTCCAATCACTCGTTTGGCTTGGTGCGCCACGAAATTGGCGATGGTACCCGTTCCGGTGAAGAGGTCATAGACCACCTCATCTTTCTGGATGTCAGCGAATGCGCGTACTACCTTGTAGAGGTTGTAGGCTTGTTCGCTGTTGGTTTGGTAGAACGATTTCGGCCCGACCTTGAACTGCAAGTTCTCCATTTTTTCGGTGATGTAGTCCTGACCGGCATAGAGGTGGAACGGCAAGTCGAAGATGGCGTCGTTGAGTTTGGTGTTGATAACGAAAGTCAGCGAGGTGATTTCGGGGAAACGCTCCATAAGGGCGGCGAGCATATCCTTCACTTCTTGGTTGTATTTCGTGACGATGAGCACCACCATCAGGTCGCCGGTGGAGGCGGTGCGGATGATAATGTTGCGCAGTAGACCCACCTGTTGGCGCGGATCATAAAAGTCGAGATTGTGCTCAATGGCGTACTGCTTGCAGAAGAGCCGGATGTCGTTGCTTGGGGCAGCCTGCAGCCAGCAGTGCTTGATATCCAGTATCTTATCGAACATGCCAGGCACATGGAAGCCGAGGCAGCGGTTCTCGAAGAATTCGCCTTCCGCCTGCTTCTTCATATCCTCGTAGGTCAGCCACAGCATGGTGGAGAAGGTGTATTCCAGCTTGTTGCGGTAGTAGTAGATTTTCTCCGACCCGATGATGGGCATCAGCGGCGGGAACTCGAACTTGCCAAGGTGCTTGAAGTTGTCCTCTACCTGCTTCTGCTTGAACTCTAACTGTTTTTCGTAGGTGAGCATCTGCCACTTGCATCCGCCGCAGTGGCCGAAGTGTACGCAAGGCGGCACTACTCGGTCGGGCGACGGCTGCTTGATGGCCAGCAGGTTGCATTCCGCATAGCCGCGTTTGCGTTTATAGACTTCCACATCGACGATGTCGCCGGGCACCGCGTACGGCACGAAGACGGTGAGGCCATCGACTTTTCCGACGGCTTTCCCCTCCGCTCCCGCGGAGATGATTTCCAGATTTTCTATGTTATATCGTTTGAAGCTCATATTCGGTTATAATAAAATCTATCGTCAAAGTCATCGCCATTCCGTTGCCGACGATAGGAGGCAACGGAATCTCGAACTCGCCAGGGCACGTCATCGGTAAAACCCTTCCTGATCGACGTACTGGAACACCTTCTCAGGCATCATATATCGTACGGACTTGCCGTTTTTGAGGTTGTCGCGAATGAGGGTGGAAGAGAGTGCCATCAGGGGTGCATCGACGAGGTGAACGTGCGGGTGGTTGCGGAAGTCGCCGCCGTCGTAGCCGGGACGGGGATAGACGTAAAGATGGTAGTTTTCGAGAATGTACTCGTAGTTGAACCATTTGGTGAAAGTCTGCAGGTTGTCCTCGCCCATGATAAGGCAGAACTCGCGCTGGGGGTACTGTTCACGCAGCATCTGTAGCGTGTAGCTCGTGTAGGAAGGTTTCGGGAGCGAGAACTCGATGTCGCAGGCCCGGAAGCGGAGGTCGTCGCCGATGGCAAGGTTCACGAGATGTAGCCGTTGGCGGTCGTCCAGCAACGAGGCTTTCTTCTTCAGCGGGTTCTGCGGCGACACCACGAACCAGAGTTCCTGCAAGTCAGAATGTTCCAGCAAATACTCGGCAATAATCATGTGCCCGACGTGTATCGGGTTAAACGAGCCGAAGTATAAACCTGTTTTCTTCATTGTTTCATTTCAAAAAGGGTGCAAAGGTACAAAATTTCGGGTTACAACACGCGCCGAATGCACGATATTTTAATAACAGAGCGGATGAATCCCTTTGTAGAGACGCAAAATTTTGCGTCTCTACACCGTGTAGTGCGCGGGGTGGTGTGTAAAAAACGCTACTCGTAATATACAATCCGCCGTTCCAGGATTTCCGTGACGGTATTGGAATCCCTGCTTACTCCTTCATAGCGTATGCGTTTCACCCAATTTCCATGTTGGTCGTAGGTATATTGATAACGGACAATCTTGAACGGTTTGATTTTTGTCTGATAAACGACATGTTCCACCAGATTGCCGTGTTTGTCGTATGCACATTCTTCCAAAACAGCCATGGTAAAGTCGAAAATGGACTCGTTAATCCTAAACTCCCCAAGTAACGCTTCTCGTTTCACCATTCGGCCGGCGGAATCATACGTGGTTTGAATATGGTCACTAAATCTTCGCTGTGTCCCGCGGACAGTATAATGCCGGTAATCAATCACTCGGTCCGCACTGTCATATTGGTAATAATTGTCCATCCCTTCCGGCTGCCACTCTCCGATGGAATAATCTCGAATCAAACGGTGCCGGTCGTCATATTCATATCCTTCGTATGCGCTAAAATCCTTGCATTTACAAGTCTTGTTGTTGCCGTTATAACCGTTGCAACTGCCTTCAAGAATCATGTGGTTCAGACTGTCGTAAACGTACTTGCACATCTTGGTGATTTTGCCATTGTTCATCTGATGCGCCACTTTGTTGCCTCGTTCGTCGTACCAATAGGTGTCAACAATACCGACTTTCTTTTTACCTCTGGGGCTGAGATCAGAAGGACATTTCGGTTGCTTCCGTCCATCCTTATAGATGTTTTCTTCCACTCGAACCGGTTTTCCAGCCTCGTTTAAGGTGATTACTTTTTGGGACATAACATCAACACCTTTGTAGTACGTCGATATGGTTGTCAGTCGCCCGTCTCTATCATATTCGAAATGTCTATCATATCCTGACTCCAATGTTTGACTCATTTGGCCATAACTTATGTTATAAAATGACACAAGTTCCGTGGAATCTTGTTCCTCTTCTGAAAAAGTTAAATCATTATAGAAATCGTATTCTAAAGAATCCTTTAAATAGATTTTGTTGATATAGCAACGAAACAAATAGCCTGTATTGGTAAACCACCACTCTTTTTGTCTGACGTATGCACCCCGAGAAATGCCGTTGTTCAGTACGGAGGCAGGCACTTCGGTCTGCACCACTGACATAACAGACCCGTTTAGCGCGATGTTCAACCATGTGTATTGACCATAGAAACAAGTCTCTTGATACGGTTCTTGGATGATAAATTCCGTTTTCTGCTGCGCCGACATGGGTACTTGCAGGAAGCAGAACAATAGCAGCAGGAGAAACACCAAAGCCATCCGGAAACGGTTCAGCCAATGGATTGTTTGAGAGGCGGTGCTTTCGTTCATTGTTCGTGAATTTGCGGCAAAGATACTATAATTATATTTATATGACGCAAGAAAACCAAATGGTTGCAGAGTGTTGGAATTTTTTACCCAGATTTGAACATTTTGTAATAAAGATTTGAGTATTTGGAAGACACCTTAGAGGAGTTTTTCCGATTACAAGTAGAGATTTTATTTTAGAATAAAGTCTGCCTTATAACTTGTTATTCGTTTTGTAACGAAAATTTCGTTATCTTTGCCGCCGTAAAATAACAGGTATGGTAACAATGAAGAAACTCACGGCCTCAGAGGAGGCTATCATGCAGATAATCTGGAAGTTGGGACAAGGTTTCGCACAAGATATCATGAGCGAAATTCCGGAGCCGAAACCGCCGTACAACACCACACTTTCCGTGGTAAAAGCCTTGGAACGCAAAGGCTATGTCGGTCACGACACGTTCGGAAAGGCGAACCGCTACTATCCATTGGTGTCCAAGGAGGACTACTCCCGAAGCCTGCTCGGCCGTGTGGTCAGCAACTATTTTAACAACTCTCTGTCAAGTCTTGTTTCCGCCTTTACTGCTGACCATTCAATATCGGAAAAAGAGCTCAAGGAACTCGAGCGATTGGTGAAGGAAGCGAAACGACAGAACAAATAACTTACTTTTATGATTAAGCTGGTAGATATTGGAGTTATAGTGTTGTCGAGTGGGCTATTTCTGCTCTGCTACTTGCTCTTTCTACGTAAAGAGAAGTATCATCAGCTTAATCGCGCTTATCTTTTGTTTTTTCTGACGTTTTCTTCGCTGCTTCCTTTTATAAGATTCAGTCTTCCTGAACAACCCCTAATGTCGAACACTCAAATCTTTCTGACAACGGTTACGAAAACTTCCACCATTCCTTTTGGTACAATATTATATGTGGCAGGGGCTGTGTTTTTCTTCATCTTGTTTCTTTTGAAATTGTTTAAGGTCTTGCGGCAGATCATAGGAAAGCATTACAATGAGAGGGATGGCTTGAAAGTCATTGACAATCCTGAACAGAAAGTGCCTTTTTCCTTTTTCCATTACGTTGTGGTAGATTCTACCACATTTGAACTTGATGAGTTGGATTTGGTGCTGCGTCACGAGGTGGCGCACGCCCAACAATGGCACACGTTGGATATTCTTTTTGTAGAGCTTGTGGGTGTGGTTTGTTGGTTCAACCCTTTCGTGTGGGCGTATAAATCCGCGCTCAAGTCTCAGCACGAGTATGCGGCCGACGCGGCAGTCATCCATTCGAATGTT
>ONCM01000062.1 GCA_900316305.1 uncultured Bacteroidales bacterium
TCCGCCGCCGCTTGTACCAGCTACCAGTGGAACGACTCCATCTACTACCAGTCCGGCGATTTCGTACAACATTTCAACAATGTTTATGGCTGCGACAGCACGGTTACGCTGCATCTGACCATCAACCCGACGGCCACCTACACATTCTGGGATACCGCTTGTGTCTCCTATACCTGGGCTAACACCACTTACACCCAATCTGGCGACTACACCAAACAATTCGAGACCATCCACGGATGCGACAGCACGGTCACCCTGCACCTGACCATCTACAGCATCGACCAAGTGTCGCTGACGGATCAGGTTTGTGCGGGCGAACCATACTCGAATTACGGTTTCGACACCGTCATCGCACAAGCAGGCACCTACACCCTGACTCATCAGAACCTGAACGTCAATGGTTGCGACAGTACCACGACCTTGCAACTCACCGTACATCCCGTATTCCACACCACACTCAACAAAAACATCTGCTTTAATGGCAGTTACAACTTCAACGGTGAGATTCTGACCACATCAGGCACCTATTATGACACGCTGCAGACTGTAAATGGCTGCGACAGCACCTTCGTTTTGAATCTCACGGTATATTCTGAGAAACGCGACACCATTTACGATGAAATCTGCCTTGGAGAATCCTACGAACAGTACGGTTTCAACATCCAGCAACCTACGACTTCCGGTTTCCACACAATCGTGACTCCCGACGCGCACGGCTGCGACAGCACCACCGTACTCTACCTCACCGTCAACGAGCCCGCCACCACGATACTCTACGGAGAACGTTGTCAGGGCATCCGCTACAACGAGAACGGCTTCAACGTCTTTACGTTTAACACAGGCACTTTCACGTATTATCAGCAAAGATACACCTCGCATGGTTGCGACAGTCTGGTCACGCTCTACCTCACCGTTTATCCCATCGAAAACATAGAGGTTGCCGATACGGTATGCGCCGGTGACCATTACGTCAACTACGGATTCGACACCGTGCTCACCCAGGCCAGAAAATACACGCTGGTCCACTATGAGCAGAACATCCATGGCTGCGACAGCACCTTCACCCTGCAACTCACCGTCAATCCCATAAAACGTACCACGCTAACAGAGTCCATCTGTTTTAACGAGACATACGACTTCCACGGCGAGATTCTCTCAACAGCTGGCATTTACGTGGACACGCTCACCTCCGCCAGCGGTTGCGACAGTATTGTCACGCTGAAGCTTTATGTGTATCCTGAAAAAATCCGCAATATCACGGATCATATCTGTAGGGGCGATTCCTACTACCAATATGGATTTGAGATTATCAATCCTCAGGAAACCCAAACTTACCAACACACCGATCCGGACGTGCATGGTTGTGACAGCACCACTATTCTGGAGCTCATGGTTCACGAGCTTGATACCACGCATATCAACGCTTCTATCTGTAGCGGTGAAACCTATACGGATAACGGCTTTAACATCTTGACTTCTGAACCCGGCGAATACGAATACACCCGTTCCGAGAGTGCCGCTTTCGGTTGCGAATACACTCTGGTACTGCACCTCACGGTGAACCCGGTTCACAACATCACACTGGCCGATGAGATCTGTGCGGGCATTCCTTACGCCGCCCACGGTTTCGACACCCTGATTACGCAAGCCGGCAATTACAGCTTAACTAACTATGAGAAAAACATCTACGGCTGTGACAGCACCACCACGCTGAATTTGACCGTATATCCCGTATTTAGTACCACAATCAATGAAAGCATCTGTTACAATGAAAGTTATAGTTTCAAAGGCGAGACTTTGAATACGACTGGCACCTACGTTGACTCCTTACATACTATAAACGGCTGCGACAGTATCATCACGCTGAACCTGACGGTTTATCCCGAGCGGCGCGACACCATCGTGGCTCATATCTGTCAAGGGGAATCCTACAACGAATACAATTTTGCCATCGAAACGCCTGCAGAATCCGGCACCTTTACGCATACTGATGCAGACATCCACGGTTGTGACAGTACTACCGTGCTGCAACTCTTCGTCCACTCCTTAGACACCACCCATTATCAAGCCTCTGTCTGTCAAGGGGAAATCTACATGGACAACGGCTTTGAAATCCAGACGACAGAACCGGGCGATTTCGACTATATCCGCACGGAGAGCACCGACCATGGCTGCCAGTTCACCTTTATGCTGCACCTTAATGTTCGACCGACCCACACGACGGCATTTGCCGATACGGCTTGTGTCAGCTACGACTGGAACGACACCACCTTCACCGAATCCGGCGACTATACGATGACGTTCACTAATGCAAGCGGTTGCGACAGCACCGTCACACTCCACCTCACCATCCGTCCGGCCAACACTTACGAATTCTCTGTCAACGCATGCGACAGCTTTGTCTGGAACCAGACGACCTACACGGAGTCCGGCGACTACACGCTGACCTTAACCAATGAGTACGGTTGTGACAGCGTCGTCACCATGCACCTCAACGTCAACCCGACCTATGCTACCGACACGACGGTCAGCATCTGCGACAACATGCTTCCGTTCTATTGGAACGGCAACACCAGCCTTGCTTTCCATGAAGCCGGTAACTTCGACATCCCGTTCACCACGGTTGCCGGTTGCGACAGTATTATCCACCTGCGCCTCAACGTCAACCCGACCTACGTGCAGGACACCATCATCACCGTCTGCAACGGAGCCCTCCCCTACTCCTTCGATGAGAACCACAGTTTTGATCACGCTGGCAATTTCGTCGTCAACCTGCTCTCCGAAAATGGCTGCGACAGCATCTGGAACATCCAACTCATCGTCACTCCCAACATCGAGCATGAATACACGCAGATCATCTGTGACTCTCAGCTTCCTTACACCTACATGGGCGAAACCTTTAACGAGGCGGGCAACTACGACATTATCACCTCCGATGGTGACAGTTGCCTCACCATCAACCATCTCACCCTCATCGTCAACCCCACCTACCACGGATACGACACCGTCACCGTCTGTCAGGAAACGCTTCCTTACACATACGGTACGACTATGATGACCACCTCTGGAGACTACGATGTGCATTTCTCCAGCGTGAGCACCTGTGACAGTCTCATTTCCGTCCACTTCACCGTGATTCCTACGGCTCAAGGTGTTGACGAGATGTTCGTCTGCGCATCCGACTTCCCGGTGGTTTACGGTGGCGAGACCTTCAACGCTGAGGGTGTCTATCCCATCACCTTCCACCGTGACGGACTCTGCGACAGCATCGTCACCCTCACCATCCACCAGGCTTCCGAATACTTGCTCACCCAGACCGACGACGTCTGCGACCATGAGCTTCCGTATCTCTGGCGCGGACAGGAACTCACGCAGACGGGCATCTATTTCGACTCGCTAGTCTCCCAGTACGGATGCGACAGCATCTATCGCCTACAACTCACCGTCAACGAGACCCAACTCGTAGTCAACGATCCGATCATGATTTGCCAAGGCGATTCCGCTTTCTGGCGTGGTGTCTTCCTCTCTGAGGCTGGCATCTACCGTGACACCGTCACCAACGACCTTACGGGATGCCGCATTATCCACGAAGTCTCTGTCACCGTCAACCCCTCCTACCTCTTTGAGGAGACCGTCATCCTTTGCAGCGACGAGCTGCCTTACCAGTGGCACGGCATAACCCTCAACGAGGCCGGTTCCCGTGAGATTTTCCTCCAGACTGCCGGTTCCTTCTGCGACAGTATCTACCGGCTGACACTGATGGTCAACCCCGCCTCACATACGGAGGAGACCGCCACCGTCTGCGACTACGACCTCCCGTTCCTCTGGCACGGACAAACCCTCACCGAGAGCGGCATCTACTATGACACGCTGGTCACCACGGCAGGTTGCGACAGCACCTTCACGCTCACCTTCACAGTCAACGCTTCCGCACACATCGTCACCGCAGACACCGTCTGCCAGAACGAGCTCCCGTACGTATGGCGCGGACAGCTACTCTCTGCCGCCGGTCACTACACCGACACCCTGCCCAACGCCGCCGGATGTCTTGACATCTTCGAACTCAACCTCTCCATCAACACGCCTGATGTACAGAGCATCTACGACACCATCTGCCAAGGCGAAACTTACCAGCTCCACGGTTTCGACACCCTCGCCGCACAGGCCGGCACCCTCTACGACCAGATCGTCCTCACCAATGAAAGCGGCTGCGACAGCATCGTCAACCTCATCCTCACAGTTCTGCCCTCCTATCTCTTCGAAACTTACGCCGAGACCTGCGAAAACGTCCCGTACGCTTGGCACGATGGCGAGTTCATCACCGAAGGTACCTACTATGACAGCCTTGTCACGGCCAACGGCTGCGACTCCGTCTATATCCTCCACCTCACCATCAACCCGACCTACGAGGTCTTCGTCTCCGACTCCGCCATCAACGGACACGAGTACCAGTACGACAACTTCGTCGTCACGCCTTCCGACAGCGGCACTTTCCACTACAACATCCAGTACTACACCGTTGCCGGCTGTGACTCCGTCGTACACCTCACCCTGCTTGTCGCCTTCAACGACGGCATCGAAGAGTTCGAGATGATGCCTGAGTTCTCCTTCTTCCCGAATCCCACGCAAGCCGCCCTCAACATCACTGGCGAGCGCATGAGTCGCATCCACGTGTATGACCTTAGCGGTCGTCTCGTCCTCATCGCCGACCCCGACACGCCGGAGCAGACCCGCATCAACGTCACTGGTTTCGCCACCGGACATTATGTGGTCAGGGTCACCCTCGACGACGGCAAGACGGTCACCGGAAAGATTATTGTGAACAGAAGATAATACAATTCCATCCGTTTGTAGAGACGTGGTGTACCGCGTCTCTACATTTTGGTAAAAACGATTATTATGCGATTACAAGAAAAATCATATTGGATTCAATTGCTGGTTTTAGGGTTGTTTATGCTGGGTGGACTGCTGATTTCCTCCGCATTGGGTGAGTTGGTCATCTTGTTGATCTATGGTACGCCCATGATGTTGGAGGCTTCCGACCCCGTGACCGCCATCCGTATTTCCCAGACATTCGTCACCATCGGCACCTTCCTGATACCCTCGCTACTGTTTGCCTATTGCCAAAACCGGCAGTGGTTCGATTACAACGCCGCCAATCGCCGGCCACCGCAATCGATGATCAATATGGTTTTGATACTCTCCATGACCTTGCTGCCTGTTGTGGGTATGCTATCCTCATTCAACCAGAACATCATGCCGCAGGAAGGCACAATCGCGGAATTCATGCGCAATCTGGAGGAGGCCGCCAACGACATCCTTAAGCTCGTCACCAGTCAGCGTAGTTCGTGGGACCTGATTTCCAACATAATGGTATTCGCCGTTTTGGCGGGTATCTGCGAGGAGTTCCTTTTCCAAGGGGCTCTACAACCACTGATGATGAAATGGACAAAGAACCCGCACGTGGGCATCCTGCTCACCGCATTCATCTTCAGCGTATTGCACTTCCAATTCTACGGATTCATCCCGCGTTTCATGTTAGGAGTCTATCTGGGTTATCTCTTCTATTGGAGCCGCTCGCTTTGGCTTCCCATTCTGGCGCATATACTACACAACGCCCTCTCCATACTGATTGATTTCACCCTGCAAGGACGCGGCATCGATACCGACAACATGCAATTCACGGATGTACACGGCTCCATACCGGTGACCATCGCCTGCACACTCGCCAGCGCCATGGCCATTGTGTATATCTGGAGGACGTATAAAGACGAGACTATTGACCATTGACCATTGACTGTTGACTGTTGAAAGGGCAACGGTCAAGGAACGGGATCATAGCCGCTTCCGCCCCATGGATTGCAGGAGAGTACCCGCTTCAGCGTCAGCCAGAACCCTTTGAACGGGCCATGTTTCTGTATGGCTTCTATACCGTAATTGGAACAGGTGGGCGTATAGCGGCAGGCTCGCCCGATATAAGGGGAAAGAGTCACCTGATAGAGCTTGATCAGCCCGATCATCAGCTTGGACAAAAGATTCTTAAAGCCACGATAGAGCCACCTCATGATCTTTCGGATTGGATATTGGATTGCAATTCCTTGAGGATGGTCCGAACGGCGGTCTCCACCTGCGTATAGGAGGGCAACTCGGTACCCACGAACATCCAACAGATATTTGCCGAAGTACCTTTCGGCAAAGCAAACTCTTGACGGTTCAGTCGATAAGCCTCCCGCATCAGCCGTTTCACCCGGTTACGATCGACCGCATGGTGAAAACGCTTTTTGGAGACCATAAAGGCCGTTTTGACCGGCTCAGCGGATGCCGGCTGCACCGTGTAAAAACATTTTATGGGAAAACAGAATAAAGCATGTCGCTGCCGCATCACATCCCGGATGAGCAGCGACGATTTTAGACGATGTGACCGTGGAAACAGCCGTTTAACGTCTTCTGTTGGCATATTCTTTCAGAAAAGCATCCAACGCTTCCGTCAACGAAGGATATTCCTTGGTGGGAGCTGTCACGTGGGCAGTCCAGCCGGCCTCTGCAAGAGCCTGTTGCGCCGATGTGCCTAGTGCGGCAAAGACCTTCTCCCCTTGTTGGAAATCGGGGTAGTTGGCCTGCAACGACTTCACACCGTTAGGGCTGAACAACACAATCATATCATATTTGTCAATATCCACGTCATGCACCAAGTCGGCGTATGCAATCTTGAAAACGACCGCCTGCGCATACTTGATCTCATTCTCTTCCAAAACGCTTACCATTTGCGGAGAAATACCGTCCTGGCTGCACGGAATCAGCATACTGATAGCCTTGTTCTTAATCAGAAGGTCATAAAAGCTGCTCACTTGGGCATCCTTGGCGGAAAAGACACGGCGTTTGCGATACGGGACATACTTCTGCAAATAGAGCGCGATAGACTCGGTGGCGCAGAAATACTTCATCGACTCAGGCATCTCCAGACGCATATCCTTACACAACTCGAAGAATTTGTCGATCGTGTTCGTGCTTGAAAAAACGATGGATTCGTAATCCAAAATATTGATGTGAGTCTTACGGAAGTCAATGGCCGTCGTACAGTTAATCTTGAAGAATTTGTAGAAATCAATATTGATGCTGTACTTCTTCTTCAAGTCGCCGTAAGGTGATCTTTCGATATCTTCCGGGGCATTTTGGGAAACCAATATGTTTTTTATCTTCATTTTTTAATAATTATCAAGACTCTTTAAAAACCGTTAATTAATTATCCATCAAATAATTAACAACACTTTTAATCCTACCAGCCATGGCAAAATTTCAAGGGTGCAAAAATAGAGAAAAAATTGAAACCCGTGACCATGAACTGAATTTATTTTCATAATGCGGTAGAACCACACGCCAAGCAGAATTGTTAAGAGAGGTATGAGAATGTAATACAAGAAAGTAAGACCGGTATAATGGATGACGATCAGGAAGGGGAAGGAGAGCACAGCCATGTCGGTCATGAAGATGAACCGCGACTGGTTGATGGGAGCACGCTCCTTCTCGCGCCCATAAAGACTGCTGTACAACGAAACAGACAGCAATTTAATGAGATAGAGCATCAAAAGAATAAAGAAAGAGATGCCGATATAGGCGATAAACGGCAACTTTGACATGGCTTTGGGAATATAGGTGGTACAAAACATCACCAATCCCGTGGTGATGGTCAGCAAGTCGAACAAAAGCACCAACAATGAGACACGGTCTTCCAACACTTTGCTCTCACGCTGAATCAACGAAAAATGACGTTGGAAGAAAAGGGCACGGAACATCAGGAAAAGCTTACGCCGAAACGTGATAATCATCACTGTAAACAAAAACAGCAACAGACAGAAAATCAGCGTAATCCAATTATTAGGCTGCAACACTGGCTCCAACTGGAACTGTGTGGCAACGAGACAATGCAGTGCGGTCATGGCACCTCTCGAAACTCAGAAGTAAAACTATTTGATTAACAGCTTTTTGGTGCAAACCATCTTTCCATCGGCCTCAATGCCATAGAAATAGACACCCGGGGACATGGAGGTGAGATCGACTTGTTTAGCGCCGGCGGTGCCAACGGAGACACGATAGACCTCTCTGCCGGTCAAGTTCTTGATAACCAAACTGGCGTTGTTGGCGGGAGCCGTATATTCGATGGTGACATTGCGTACGGCGGGGTTCGGATAAGCACGGAGGGATTTCACCATGTCGGCCTCACGCACGCCAGTGGCGGTACCGTAGGCGGCGTAAAACGAAAAAGCATCCTCGGTTTCTGTGTCCGTTCTAAACAACGTATATTTGACAAATGCCGGAGAGTCCGGACCCGAATAGATAATATGCAGTGCCAAAGGATCTTGGTCGGAAACCGACTGATTGGGTTCCATCATCAGCTCTGCGGATTCGTTGCCAATATAGCAGTTTCCGATGCAGAACATCATGTCCGCATCCTCATCCTTGAAGATGACCTCCTTACGCACTTTGTACGAGATGTCGTCATTCGTTGTGTTCTGATAACCGAAAAAGGCATCCACATCTTCGCCGTTATTGTTTGACGGCAAAAATACCGTATCCTGACTATTGAGTTCAGAACCTTGATAGAAAACTTTGATTGACTGTGCGTTAACAAGAACAGCAGCCATCACCAACACGAGTGTAAATATTTTTTTCATCATAATTTTTCCATTTTATTTATTGCTGCAAAAATACATTTTTTAGATATTCGTTAGGCTGCAAGGTTTAATTTTTTTTTCAATGGTCAATGGTCAATGGTCAATGGTCAAAAAAAAGCGCGGCCATCCGGTCGCGCTTTTTTATTTTAAAGAAGCAAATTATTTTCTGCGTCTTTTGGGTTTCAGATTGTGTTTTGCAACGAAATCGTCGAGAACTTCCTTCAAAGTAGGAGTTCCGATCTCCTGCAGCTCATAACCGACCTTCACAACGGGTTGTTTGATCTTGATGAAGCGAGGCAGGTCGATAGGAGTACCGACAACAACAGCGTCGCAAGGAGTGTTGGCGATGGTCTTCTCGAGGTCCTTCATCTGCTCAGCACCATAACCCATAGCGGGCAGCAGGGTACCGATGTTCGGATAAATCTTGAAGGTCTCGGCGAGTTTGCCAACGACGTAAGGTCTCGGGTCAACGAGTTCAGCACCGTGTTTCAGAGCGGCAACCGTACCTGCACCGATCTTCATCTCACCGTGGGTCAATGTAGGACCGTCTTCCACCACGAGGACTTTCTTGCCCTTGAGGAGTTCGGGTTTGTCAACCGTGAGGATAGAAGCAGCGTCGATCTGCTTAGCCGTCGGGTTGATTTTGCGCAGGTTAGCGCGGACGGTGTTGATATTATCGAGGGAAGCGGAGTCGATCTTGTTGATGACGATGACGTCAGCCATACGAGCGACAACCTCACCAGGATAATAGCTCACCTCAGCACCGGGACGCAACGGGTCAGCAACGCCGATGGTCAAATCCGGAACGTAGAACGGGAAGTCGTTGTTACCGCCGTCCCACAGCACGATGTCGCAGCCGTCGGGATCGTTCTCAGCACCAGCCATCTCAACCCACTTGCCGGTTTGAGGATCTTTGGTCTTACCACCCTTGAGGATAGCTTCGTAATCGACACCAGCGTAGATGACGTTACGTTTGGTAACCACATGGGGTTCGTACTCTTCCATCTCTTCGATGGTGCAGTTTTGATATTTGAGGTCATCGACACAAGCGAAACGTTGGACGATTTGTTTGTTCAAATCGGGATCGTAAGGCATGGGGTGACGCACGGCGACCACTCTGAAGCCCATTCCAACGAGGTATTCGATGATCTTACGGGA
>ONCM01000065.1 GCA_900316305.1 uncultured Bacteroidales bacterium
CCCACATTGCCTGTTGTGCTGATATACATCCTGTCCAAGTTATTGGTTCTGAATTGCAGTGGATAGTTGTTCGTGGTTCCGATAAAATATACGTACTGGTTGATTTGTGGGAAACTGTTTCCCAGTGTGTTCCATGTTGTTGTTTGTGCCCGCAGGCTGGTAATGGCCAATATAACGATGGCCGTCGTCATTATTGTTCTTTTCATTTTGTTTGTTTTTTTATTTGAAAATCTCATTAATTCTATATATGTCCCTTTGTAGGGGCGTATCATCCGCCCCTACAAATCCCCATTAACCGTTAATCGTTATTGTACGCCGCCGTGTTGCTGAAAAACAGCCCCGTGAACGTGAACTGCAATGTGGTGGTGTCGCGATAGACCAACTGCTCCGGGATGTTTAGGAAGATGCGGTTGTTGTTCTCGTCCACGTAGTCCAAAGAACGGTCCGGCATCAGGAAGAAATCTTCTGAAGTCAAGCCAAAGGTGTCGGTCGTGGTGGCGGTGATGTCCGTGCCGGACTGGTTCAGCGATACGGTAGCGGCAACACGACATGCGGTGCCATGTCCCTGACAATCGACATGAACGTATTTTCCATAATAAAATATACAGCCAGGACATCCTTTGGCATCATGTCCCACGTTCACTATACACATACATTCGTTGGCTGTTTTTTCTCCCGTCTGTACAGGTATCACCCTGTTGTCACTGTCAATGACCGATTCAGCTTCATGCCGGCATGAAATAATGCTAAGCAATATCACACAGCATAATACAATCTTACTTGTTGTTTTTACTTTTTTCATGATGCGATATTTTTATTAATAATTGTCCTCAAAAATATGTTTTTTTTCCACAGAAACCTCGTTTTCTTCGTCCTTATCCTGTCTTTCAGGACGAACTTGATTTATGAATGGATAAATGAATGTTTAAATTTTTAAATTTCATGTCTCAACACGGTGATATTCAAATAAATATATCTTATTTGATTTTTTAGCCTAAGAAACGGCCTTTATCCTATCATTTGGACGAACATTTCGTTTTGAATGTATAAAATGACTATCTTTGCACCAAAAAACGATTATGAAAAGCTTGAATATTTCTACAAGATGGATTTATCCTGCACAACTGGTGATTTGCACTGTGTTCCTTTTTTTGTTTTGCAATAATTCTCTGTTGCGACCAAGCCCTGGAAATGCGTTTAAAGAATATGTTATTGGAGTGTTGCTGTTAGTCACCTGCTACTTGAACGCTTATGTTCTGCATCCGGCTTTCTTTCAACGAAATAAGACTGCTGCTTATCTAATAAGCACTATTGTCAGTGTAGTGGTTGCCCTTTTTGTGGAATTTTCGTGGCTTTATAACGACATCATGTCTTGCCTTCTCAGGTCTTTCGCCCCTAAGGAAGCCCATGCTTATTATTGGAACTGTGTGTTTTATGCTTCTCTTAGAGATATAGGCTTGCTCTCGTTTACATTCCTCATTTGTGAGCTCAACAGTTGTCGGGCTCAGAAAAAGACGACCGAAAGCCTTTTGATGAAGACAGACAATAAGATAGAGGTTAAAGACTTCTATGGAAACAATGTCCTGCTGAATTATAAGCAGATACGCTATTGCGAGCAGGACCGGAATGTCACCAAAATATATGCTAACGAGGAGAATGTCTTTTTCCGATACGGTTCTTTGACGGATGTCAAAAATCTTGTCGGTGATGAATTCCTCTTGCAGATAAACCGAAAAACACTGGTGTCAAGAAAGCAGATTGAACAGTATTCGGATGGGCAATTGTCGTTAGCCAACGAAAATAAACCGTTTGAGGTGTCCCCAAAATTCCAAGATCAGAAGGAACTTCAATCATTGAATCAGAAGTGCGAGCTTTCTCAGGATAATGAGGAAAAAAGAAAGAAAAAAGATCCTGACAACGAAAAAACAAAAAAGATCCAGCGGCTTATAGCCAATAAACCTGGTATTTCTGCAATCAAATTGTCTGAGCTCATGGGCATTTCCCAGTCCACTGTCAACCGCATCCTCAAGCAGCTCAAGGCGGACGGGCTCATCACGTATGAGGGGAGCAAGAAGACGGGAGGGTACAGAGCAGTTAGCAGTTAGTAGTTAGCAGTTAGCAGTTAGTAGTTAGTAGTTAGTAGTTAGCAGTTAGTTTCCAAAAAATACTATTTTTGCGACCTGGAAAAGCGGAGTGCTTTTTACATCTTATAATATGGTATAATGGAGAAAAAGTCAAAGACGTCAAAGGGTCGTAAATTTTGGAGAATATTTGGTAAAACGGTTCTCATCTTATTTGCAGTCAGCATTTTATTGCCGATTATGTATCGCTGGGTCAATCCGCCGGTGACCTCCTTCCAGTTGGTGCAGGCCGTCACCAAGGGAAACGGCATCCATAAGAAATGGGTTCCCATTGAGAAAATCTCGCCTTATATGTACCGCGCCGCCATCGCGTCGGAGGACAACTATTTCCTCGGGCACCGCGGCTTCGATGTCATCGCCCTCAACACGGTGATCGAGGAGCGCAAGAGCGGCCGCCGTCATCGTGGCGGCAGCACCATTTCGCAGCAGACCGCCAAGAATGTCTTCTGCTGGCCGAAAAGTTCCTGGGTGCGCAAGGGCGTGGAGACCTATTTCACGTTTTTGATTGAGACGTTCTGGAGCAAGGAGCGCATCATGGAGGTTTATCTGAACGTCATCGAGATGGGTCCCGGCATCTATGGGGCAGAACAGGCGGCGCAGACCTACTTCCACTGCCATGCGTCACAGCTGTCGGCGCACCAGGCCGCGCTGATCACCGCCTGCTATCCCAGTCCGCAAAAGCGGAATCCTGCAAAGCCGACCTCGTATCTGTTGGGTCGTGCGGCCAACATCGAGGCGAAGATGGCGAAATACGGCACCCCTAAATTCACCAAGGAGTACATCGCCCACGTGCGCGAGCGCTACCTGCAGTCGGTGCAGAAGATGGAGAAGAGCAAAGCCAGAGGGAAAAGTAAAGGCAAGAATAAAGGCAAAAAGCTTGATTTGAAGTCTTTTAAGCAGAAGACAAAAAAACAGCGGTAAATTCATACCGCTGTCCAAAACCATTAACCTATGTAAGACAATGAAATAATAATTTCATAATCATTATACTCTTACGCAGGTTGTATCAAAAAGTTACAACTTTCCATAATTTTTTTTGCGAAGGTCGTGTTGGCGAAGTGGCCGGGCCGGTTCGCGATGATCTCCGCGCATAACGGAACCCCCAGTAAATAGAGGTCTCCGAGGAGGTCGAGCAGCTTGTGGCGGGCCGGTTCGTTGGGGTGCCGCAAGTGCGTGTTATTCAGTATATGGTCGGGTGTAACGGTGATGTCTCTCTTATGGAAGAAGTCGCCGAGGGCGTTCAGCACCTTGTTGTCGGGCACCTTATCGACGAAAACGATGGCGTTGTCGAGGTCGCCGCCGCGTGCCAGATTGTTCTGGATGAGGAACTGCAGCTCGTCGAGGAAGACAAAGGTGCGGCAGTTATAGACATCGGGGACGAAGTTCTCGATATTGTCGAGCACGGCCTGCTGGGAGGCGAGGATCTTGGTGCCGTAGTCCACGTTGACGGTCATTTTGAAACGTTCCGCGGGCTTGATGGTGAGCTCGATCTGTTTTTCGGGGATGGAGAAGGAGATCTCCTCGGTGACGACGCCCACTTTCTTGGGGGCGTTCAGGTTTTTGAGGCCCACCTCTTTGAGCATCTCCACGTAGATGCGGGAGCTGCCGTCGAGGATGGGGGTTTCGGGACCGACGGTTTTCACGAGGACGTTGTCGATGCCGAGGCCGACGAGAGCGGCCATGAGGTGCTCGATGGTGTGCACCTGTGCCTCGCCCTCACGGATGGATGTGCCGCGGGAGGTGTCGAAAACCGTGTTAGGGGTGGCTTTCACGATAGGGTTGCCGGGAAGGTCGGTACGTTCGAAGCAGACCCCGAAATCGGCAGGTGCGGGCTCGAAGGTGACGGTCACCTGCTGAGCCGTGTGTAAGCCTCTCCCCGATACGGAGACCGGGGAGGCGATAGTGGTTTGAAATCTGGTCATGAAGATAAGATTACTGGTTCTTGTTGTTTATATATTGTTGATATAGTTCGGGTAATTTGCGGCGCAGCACGATGAGCTTGCGCTCCTCGGAGGCGGGCAGGGCGGGGCTTCCGAGATAGATGCCCTGTTTGAGGGAGTGGGTGACGCCGGACTGTGCCCCGATGACGGTGCCGTCGGCGATGGTGATATGTCCAGAGATGCCGGCTTGGCCCGCGATGATACAGCGGCTGCCGAGCTTGGCGGAACCGGCCACGCCTGCCTGTGCGGCGAAGGCGGTGCCCTCGCCCACGGTCACGTTGTGCGCGATCTGCACGAGGTTGTCGATCTTCACGTGGTCGTGGATGCGTGTCGAGCCCATGGTGGCGCGGTCGATGCAGGTGTTGGCACCGATCTCCACATGGTTGCCAATCTCCACATTGCCGATTTGCGGGATTTTGAGGTATTCGCCGTCGTGGGCTGCGAAGCCGAAGCCGTCGGCGCCAATGACCGCCCCTGCGTGGAGGATGCAGTCGGTGCCGATGTGGCAGTCCTCATAGACCTTGACGCCGGCGTAGAGGGTGGTGCGGGCACCGATCTTCACGCGGTCGCCGATGACGGTCTGCGGGTAGAGGCTTGCGCCGTCGCCGACCTCCGCGCCGTCGCCGATGCTCACGAACTCACCGATATAGACGTTTTTTCCGATCTTGGCGGTCGGGGCGATGCAGGCCTTGTCGGAGATGCCGGTTTTGCGCGGTTTGTTCTGCTGGTAGAAGTTGAGCAGCTGTGCGAAGGCGAGGTAGGAGTTGGCCACCTTGATGAGGGTGCAGGGGACTTCCTGTTCGGGCACAAAGTCTTGGTTGACGATGGCCGCGGTAGCTTTGGTGGTATATAAATACTGTGTGTATTTCGGATTGGAAAGGAAGGTGAGGCCGCCGGGCACGCCTTCTTCGATTTTGCATATTGTGGTGATCTCGGCGTTGGGATCGCCCACTATTTCGGCAGAAATCAATTCTGCGATCTGAGCAACGGAATACTTCATTATTTGCCAATTTTGAGGCGGCAAAAGTACACTTTTTTTCGTTATGGACGTTTGGCTTTTGGCTTTTAGCTGTTAGCTATTAGCTTTTGGCCAACAGACAATAGCCAACAGCCAAAGTTTTTTTTTAACGGGTGTGTTGTCGTATCAAAAAAAAGTGTATTTTTGCCGCCGATTTTAGGTACGACCTAATCCGGAGAGATGGGTGAGTGGCTGAAACCACCAGTTTGCTAAACTGACGAAGGGGTAACTCTTCCGCGAGTTCGAATCTCGCTCTCTCCGCAAAAGTCCAAAAGACAATCAGAATCAGCAATTTACGCAAGTAGGTTGCTGATTTTTGTTTTTGATTCGGGACAGAAACGGGACAAAGTGTATTTCTCATTGTAGGGTCAACAGGAAGATTTTTGTTAAAAAAACTTTCCCGAATGATTTTTCTAATTATTTCGTATTTTTGCGCTTTTAAAAACTGAGAAATATGAAGACTCGCATCGCAATTATCGGTTACGGCAACATCGGAAAGGCCGTGGAACAGGCGGTTTTGGCTGCCGAAGACATGCAACTCGTTGGCATTTACCATCATAACGACAATTTAGACAACATCGACGCGGATGTGGCGGCTTTGTGCACCCCCACCCGCGAAGTGCCCGCCTTTGCGGAGAAACTGCTGCGCCGTGGCATCTGCACGGTCGATAGCTTCGACATCCACGGGCAGATTTACGACCTGCGCAAACAGCTCACCCCCATCGCGAAGGAGCACCAGGCGGTGAGCGTCATCGCCGCCGGCTGGGACCCCGGTTCCGACTCCATGGTCCGCGCTCTCCTCACCGCCATCGCCCCGAAAGGCATCACCTACACCAACTTCGGTCCCGGCCGAAGCATGGGTCACACCGTGGCCGCCAAAGCCATCCCCGGCGTGAAGGACGCCCTCTCGATGACCATCCCGCTCGGCACGGGCATCCATCGCCGCATGGTCTATGTCGAGTTGGAAGACGGCGCCGACTTCGCCACCGTGGAGAAACTGCTGCTCGCGGACGACTATTTCGCCCACGACGAGACCCACGTGATCCCCGTCCCGTCGGTGGATGCGCTCAACAACGTGGCCCACGGCGTGCATCTGGTGCGCAACGGCGTGAGCGGCGAAACCCATAACCAGCGTTTTGAGTTCAACATGACCATCAACAATCCTGCACTCACCGGCCAGGTGTTGGTCGCCGTTGCCCGCGCGGCCATGCGCATGAAGGCCGAACAACGTTTCGGCGCCTGCACGATGATCGAGATCCCGCCAATTTATATGCTGCCGGGGGACGAGGAAACGTTGATACGGGCGTTGGTATAGTTTAGTTAGCAGTTAGTAGTTAGTAGTTAGCAGTTGGGGGATGGAGGGGAAATTTTTGTTATTTAGTGCATTTTGTTGTTTGTTCTGCGCGGGTTTGTCCGCCCAGACGTTCTCGTTGCGGCAGATCAACGACACGTGCAGCGTGCTGGTGCTGACCACGGATTCCATGTCGGACGAGTGGATGCTGCTCCATCCCGTTTATCAGTTCCGTGTCGGCGATGTGGATGGCGACGGAGTGGAGGAGGCCCTGGTGGGTGTGGTGAAGTCCACGCGGTTCTATCCCGAAAAAGGGAACCGGCTGTTTGTCTTCAAGAACCGCGACGGGAGGGTCCGCCCGCTGTGGATGGGATCGCGATTGGGCGAGGAGCTGGTGGATTTCTGCGTGGCAGACGGCAAACTGGTCAGTATCGAGAAATGTCGGAACGGACAATATAATCTGGACGAATGGGAATGGTCCAGGTTTGGCCCCCGTTTTTTGAGATATATTATAACAAATGTAACAGCAGAAGAAGCGAAACAAACATTTTATCAATATGAAAAGAATACTGGTTACAGTCATGCTGTCGATGCTCATCCTTATGGGATGGAGCCAAAAAACTGAAAAGGAGCACTACATTCTTCCCGGCAACGGAAAGATCGATGTGGAGATGCTGAACAAGAAGATAGACCTCAACATGGATATCTCCAACCTCAGCATCAATGAGTTGCGGGTGTTGCGCAATGCGTTTTACGCCCGTCAGGGATATGCCTTCATGATGTCTGACTTGCGGTCGGTGTTCGATCAGACCACGTGGTATTGGGACACCATGATGGGCAGATGGGAACTTGAAATGGATGCGGAGTACGAGGGTAAAAAGGTGCCGGAGTATCAGTTTACCAAGGAGGAAGAGGTCTTCATGGCCAAGCTCAAGGCCAGGGAAGAGGAGTTGAAGAAACACAACTTCGCCGACGGCAAACCGGTGCTGGACAACCTCATCAACCGCTTCCAGTTGGAGAATCCCGACCCGAAGCTCACGGATATGCTCGTGAAACAGGGATTTGCCATCGTGCCCGACACCTACGACCAGCTGTTCCAGGTGTATGAGAACAACGATTATCACGATTTCCCCAATTTCGTCACCACCGACCTTTATCTGCAGCTCTACCACATGTACTTCGACTGCATGTTGCGCAAGGCCGAGGAGGGCAAACTGTACGATGCCCTGCTGGATTTCTGCCGCAAGGGATATCGCGAGTGTACGAACGCCATTTCCAACCCTGTCAACAAGCAGGAAAAGGAGCTTGCTGAATTCAGCCAGGCCTATTTCGCCATCGCGTTGCGGCTGCTTAACCCTAAGGAGGTCTGCGCCGTTGCTCCGCAATACCAAGCCATTGTAGAGGATGAGTTGGCAAAATGCAATGCAGCCAGTACCGATTTCTCGCCGTTCATGGAATATATGAAGGTGAAATTCCCCTACGCCCTGTTCCGCCCTCGTGGACACTACACCCGCACAGAACGGCTGCAGCGCTATTTCCGCGGCATGATGTGGGTGCAGACAGCCGCCTTCGACACCGACAAACCCTCCATGATGCGTCGGGCCGCCTTCTTAGCCAAGACCATCTGCGGGAACGCCGAGCTGAACGCCGCCTTCAAGACCATCTTCGATCCGATGACGTTCATTATGGGTCAGCCGGACAATATTACCCTGATGCAGGTGTATGAGATTCTGAAACGGTACGACTATGCCAAACTGATTGGAAACGACAAGGAATTGCAGAAATTTGTCGCGGAAGTGGATGTCCTTGCTGAGAAACAGACGCGCCTCCGTCCGAAGACTCAACTTTCGGGTCGTAACAAGGTCAACGTGATGCCCCAGCGCTACCAGCCCGATGCTGAGGTACTGCAGGAAATGTACGATTGGAAGAGTGAGCCGTCGCAGCGTTTCTGTCCGAAGGGTATCGATTTCTTTGCCGCAGGGGGCAGTCCGCTCGCCCTCCAGTTGGACAAGGAAGGGGAGACCTGGAACGAGTTCGACGCGAACATGAACCGTATGCAGAAGCGAATGGGCGAAATCGACTGGAAGGAGAACATCGCCGTGCAATGGCAGCGGGTGCTCCTCGAACTTTCCAAAGGCCGCCATCCGTCGAATGCCCCGTACTTCATGAACGGTACGGCATGGGGAAAGAAAGATCTGAATGCGGCTTTGGCCTCATACGCCGAGTTGAAACACGACGCTATCCTTTATGCCAAGCAGCCTAATGCGGCTGAATGTGGTGACGGTGGTCCGGATGCTCCCATTGTGAGAGGGTATGTGGAGCCCAATATCGACTTTTGGGCGGCGGTGATCGACCTGTTGAACACCACGAAGGAGGCCTTCGGCGCTTTCGGAATTATGACCAACGAAATGCTCGCTTTGACTGATGATATGGCTGAAGAGGCGCAATTTTTCCTGAATTGCAGCAAAAAAGAGCTTGCCGGCAAGAAATTGAGCGAACAGGAGTACCGTCAGTTGGAGATTGTAGGTGCTGTGTTTGAGTACATGACACTGACGATGATGCGCGGCGAGGACGAATATCCCTATCACTGGGAAGAAGTGCAGAATGCCGACCGCAGAGTGGCGGTGATTGCTGACATCTATACGGCCAACGGCTTGAATGTCCCGATGGAGAAATGGGCTGTCCTCTACAATGCGGTGGGTCCCGCCGATGTCATCTATGTCATTGTGGAGATTGACGGCTATCTCTACCTCACGCGCGGCGCGGTCTTCTCTTATCGGGAGTTCCACGATGCTTACGACACCCCCCGTCACACCGACGAGGAGTGGCAAAAGATGTTGGAGACGAAACCCCGCCTCGGTGTCCCCAAATGGATGGAGAGCATCATCGCCCCCGTCAAGGTGCAGAAGGATGACGATTTGATTTATTACAGCACAGGGTGCTGAGGTTGGTTTAGGGTTTAAGGCACTGCTGTCCCGTTAAAACTTAAAAATGTTCTTTGAAACGATTGATATATAGTTAGTTGTAGAGATTTTTCGAGTCAACGGA
>ONCM01000066.1 GCA_900316305.1 uncultured Bacteroidales bacterium
GGGGATCACAGAATGTTATCCCATATTCCTTACCCTCATCTGCAATTCTGCCATCCGATTCATCAGTATGTCAAAATCCAGCGACTGACCGTAAATGAAGAAACGTCTCATGTTCGCGTAGTCAGCCTGCCATTCCTCTCTGTGCTGTTCCGGAATCATAAAGTTGATGGTGGAGGGAGACAATAGAGCATAGTTGACATACTTCAAAGCATAATATGTCTTGCGATGCTCCACTATGGCATCGTAGAGCGTGCGGTTCGCCAAAGCGTCACGACCATATTGGGTGTCCATCAATTTCTCCAAATCATACAGGTGACGCGACATACGCACGCTTCTGGACCTCTCCTTTTGGAATTCTTCCGCCAGAAGGAACATCTTTTCCAAGAACGTGCGAGTGGGCAAAACTGTTTTTATCGTGCTCCGAGCTCCATTATCTTCAACGGGGAAACTGTCGCCAATCAGCGAGTGGACTTCTCGTTCTTCCGTGGGCTCGTCCATAGACAGACAGCTGATTTCAATTTTGACTCGTGGCGGAATATAATTGATAGCATCTTCTAAAACAGAAGGATATTGTAGGATAATGACAGTGGGGTCTTTGTCTGAATCAATCGGATGCCATTCGCCCATGGTGTCCTGCCACCGATCCACATTCTCTATGTTGTATCCAGAAACACCCATGTTCTTCAAGTTGAAATCCAGTTGTTCGGAAAGGACTTCATGGATATATCTCCGAGCCGTCTTGCGCAACTTGTCGCGCTGGCTTTTGTTGGTATGCTCTATTCCAAAGAAAGAATGGCTGATGGACAGGTCAATGTCTTCGGAAAAACGTTCTATGAGGTTGAACCCTTTGTAGAGCGACGTGCCGCCCTTGAATAGTAGCGATTCGCGACATTCTGTTTGGAACAAAGCCTTTAGCACCACGGTTACCCACCAGTCTTTTTCTATCGCCACTTGATTGATTCCTGGATGACCATTCGCTGTCTGCTGTAACATTGCCAGACGGTCAACCAACTCATTGTTAAGCCATAATTTTCCCATAGTCTATTTTGTTTTTAGCATCGGTTTCACAATACGTTTCATCCAGGCAGGCATTATATCCACGTCCTTCGCCAAAGCATCCTTGTCGGATTCCTTGGTGATGAGTTCACGTATCACCTGCAATTCATTTTCCCCAACATTTTCTTGTTTTAACGCCTTCAAAGCTTGTACCAACAGGCCTATGAGACGTGTCTCATAGCAGAAATTTTTCGGTACGCCGCGTTTCAGCTTGATTTGGCAATTGGTAAGCTTTATGGTGCGCTCGCTGCCAGTGGTTAGATACGTGTAATCCATTGGCACTTGTGTTGAAAGTCCCAGCACATTCAATGCCGTCATGCCTGAAGGTAGAACCTTTGCATTGTCTCTGTTAGCAATCGCTTGCACTATTTTATTGACCGAAGGGAGCACTGTCCCGTATTTGCTCTTTGTCGGTTTCGCATAGATTCCCTGGGCTAATTTCACCAGTACACCTTCGCGCGTAAGTTCCGCCAAAGTCTCTCCTACAAACTCGGGATGGAACTCTGGAAAATCGGAACGGAACAGCACGCTGTCATTTGGCAAACCCTCAATGCGTTCTCGAAGCGAAACTCCCTCATTGTTAGAATATGTCTTATCCATACACCTTTGAAATTTTGATAATTTTTCAAGTGCAAAAATAATAAAAAAATAGTTCTCCGTCAAATATATTTATTCGCATGGATGCATGGATTCCACAATATGGAAATCTGATTTGATTAACTTCAGTTTGCTAGGAACATTGTGTATGATTGAGCTTAGTTCGTAACATCTTCTTCAAAATTGAGAATTTTCGCTGCCTCTTTTTCTGAAAACATATAGTTCTGGATGTTTTTCTGCGCTTTAATAAACGCTCGCTCATCTGTGCCAGGATACTCTTTGTTAATACGACTAATTTCTCGGGTAATATCGTTGCGCTTCTCGCGAATTTGATCATTTGTCATATCTTCATAATCGGTAATAAGATCTCTATATGCCTCTCGAACATCCCAAAGTGCATTTGCAGCTTCTGTATGATTTTTTATTTCTTCAGGAAGATTAAAATTGAGTGAATAGAGGTTCAATGCAAGTGCAATAGCTGAAGTGAGGCCCCCAATCCAACTAAGCCAAGGGATTCCTGCTATTATTGAAGCCAAGAAACCTCCTGTTGATAAAGCCGTCAATACTATTTGCGCAATTTTTATGCAGATTTGTCTGTTTTTAAGCCTATTGACTATAATCCAGTGGGCATCATAAGTATAAACCACATTTCCAGCAGCATCCATAATCTGCCGCATCAGTTTCCTTGTAGTAGTATCTTTCATTTCGCTATGTTATTTAGTACCTTTCCCAAGACTTCCCAATCTTTGGAAGCATCAACCTTCATTCCGCTACCAGGGGCATAAATCGACCAATATGAACTTCGATTGTAAAAATCAACCAATGATTGTTCATAGGAAACCACGTTGTTATCACAACTTATATCTTCAGGTCTCCTCCAATGCCAACCTCTTATTGCAGAATAAACAAATGAGTCAATCAATATACCTGACAAATGGTAACTGGAAAAATTATTCGCTCGTACAGCCCTAATATGCTTACATGTGTCGAACAGCAAGCCATTGCTCCGGTCATATCCGTTTTTGTTTGACATGGCTTCTTGCTCTGCCTTTGGGTCGGTAGAAAGCCAATTTCCTCCCATATTGGAATCAGGATAAATGTATGTTCCGTCCCAATTCCCAAGCCAATTTAGATTTCGAAATGCAGGTAATATTTCGAATTTCATGCCATCTGAAAATTTGACCACTACAACTTGGCCGTCACCGTGGACATCTGTTCTTGGATAAGTGTCTTGAATTGCCTTTTTAACAGCCTGAAGAAGTCTTGATGGCCCATTCCCTGTCAGAGATGTGAAATGATCATACTCCTCTGTTGGAAGTTCGATAAGGACATCAAGATCGCTGACATTAATAGCCGTACCGCGTCCGTACGAACCTACATACTTGCTATGCGCCGTTTCAGAATTCGAATTCCAAAAATCCCCATTAACAGCCTTTGTAATCGTTTTGTATCTCTTTGATATCAGAGATCTTGTTTCCAAATTGATTGGATGATTGTTGCGTATAATTCTATCCATAAAATTTATTTCATACGTCATTCTTCTTTCAAAAATCGTGCCATTGAGGAATAAATTCATTTTTAATGTTGAAAAATGACCTACGAAAAGCATTATGACAGCTTATTTTGTATTAATGTCATTTTGTCATTTTTGTACAAAATTCTCAAAAGTCAATCCTGAGTTGCTGTTTTACATATTGTTGTGTCCAGAACAGATCGGACTTTACTCCTTGATGAAGAGGAAGGGCTCGGATGGGTGTTCGTAAGGTTTCTTTTTGAACAATCGCTGTTCTATCTCCTTAGTCGTCGGCACAACAGGCTGTTTGCTGTTCTTCGAAACCTCCGCCTTTACAGAAAGCGGAAACCGAAGTCAACCAGCACGACAGCGTTTTTTCTTATCCTATTATCATATTCTTTTATCCCTATACCCACCCCCTTACATCGGGGGTGGTGGGTATGGGTATATATATGAATGTCTCTTTCTTTCTCTCTTTCTATATATAAGGAGAGAGAAAAGGGCAAGATATTGAAAACCAGCAAGTTATGTAGTTTTCTTTTTGACCACGGGCAAGATATTGATAGCCAGTGAGTTAAATTGTTTTTTGGAGGCTTTGCTTTGTCTGTTTGCTTGGCGTTTGGCGTGCAGCCTAAAACAGCCAATGCTTTGGTCTGT
Source organism: uncultured Bacteroidales bacterium (assembly GCA_900316305.1). Classification (GTDB taxonomy): domain Bacteria; phylum Bacteroidota; class Bacteroidia; order Bacteroidales; family WCHB1-69; genus F23-D06. The sequence goes on from ONCM01000066.1 coordinate 3,824, forward strand.
ATCCCGCAGGAAATCCAAAGGAAACCAGTATGTCGTCCAATGTCCGTTCTATAGTTTCCCGCTCCTTACGTCGCTGCTCTTTTACAAAGTCGCAAATCAGATCGCCGATGTCATATCCGCTGCCCTCCGCCCCGATTTCTTCTGCGTAGAGGTGTGCGCAGTCCTCAACCCCTGCAATATATTTGGCCGCATTGTCCCTCCATAGCCGGCCTGCCTTGTCGCTGTCAGGGAACAGATAAACGTCCCTGCCTCCCAAAAGCGTGCGGTCGCTGTCAAGTGTGCTTTGGAGGAAGGTTGCACCGCCCGTGGCCAGAAACGCGTAGTCGCTGAAGATCCCGTACTGCCTGCGGGCGCACTCGCAAAGCAGTGCGCTCTTCTCGCTCTCCACAACCGCGATTCTCGCGGCCGTGCAGCCGATTGCGTGCCGCAACCCGAAAAGATGCTTGGCGGGGTTGTAGCCGTCAATTTTCAGTGTGTTGTGCGCCCAGTACATCGTCTTCTCTTTGTCGCGGTGGCCGTCGGACTTGTACGGTATGATACGGGCGGTGGTGGCCGTTCCGTCCCCGCTGAACTGCCAGAAGGCCACACGGCAGCCGTCAACAGCGGTTGCGCCATATTTGTCCCACACATTGTCGGTCAAATCTTTCCCGAACATGGAATAGAACCATTCCTTCAGGCAGTTGCGGACACTGTTGGCCCTCCACGCCTCCCATCTGTCGTTCATCGGTACAAGGGCTGATTCGGCGCGTTCCTGCTTGTGGACGACGTGTCGGAAGTGTCTTGTTATGGACGGAATGTCCTTGTCGGGGAATTTTTCATACCCGCAGCTGTTCACGCGGTCGCATTTTCCCGCCAGGGTGTCACGGCTCCAGTCCCCTGCAAAATGATCCCAGTATCGGCTGAACTTCCCTTTGTGTCCGCATTGCGGGCAGCAGAATTTCACCGTTTTGCCCGTCAATGGGTTCTTGCTGGTCAGCTGGTACCGTTGTGCTCCGTATGGGGCAATCCGCCTTCCTTTGTCTGCCGTCATTGCCATTGTACATGCGGGTTTCTTTTAGTTGTCATGTTTTTTGTAAAGTTTCGGGTTATGGCTTTTCCCGCTGGCACTCAGCACCTCCTCCAGAAAGCCCTGCCGGATGAAGTTGCCCAATTCATTGCGGAATTGTTTTTCGGACAGGGAGTCGCCCCCTCCAAGTTCCTTTCTCGCCTTTGCGTGCGCCTCCTCCAGTTCATTCTTTGTGAACGTGGTCTTGCCGGGGTTGGAACCCTGCGCCCTGTCGATCATTGCCCTGCACATGTCGCCGTCACTGACCTTGGGCGGTTCGTAGGGAATGGACAGCTCCAGTCTCCCGTCGCCCTTGTGCGTGATATGGAATGTCTCGAAAGGCGCATTCCGCGTGTGCTGTGCCGTCACGATGGAGGACGAGCCGATGTCTTTCGCCTTTTCCACCATGTACACCGTTTCGGCTTTCCGCTCGTACTCGCTCCCCAGATGGCCGCGGCCTTTTTTCACATTGCTTTCGGTGTTGTGCAATATCGCTATGATATGGGAGTCTGTCTTCTCCGCGAGTTCCATGAGCAGGCTTAGCATCTGCGAGGATTCGGTGTTGTTGTTGGTGTCCGTGACAAGGTCGGCCACCCCGTCAATGAATGCGACATTCGGCCTGTTGTTGAGCATGTGGTCAACAATCAGGAACAGCCGTCCCCTGCTGTTCTCTTCGCGGAGGCGCATATAGGTAAGGTTTCCCTTCTGGACTGCGGTCAGACCGTCGGTTATACGGTTCCGCATCTTCGCGGAATGGTAGTTGCTCTGCTCCGTGTCGAAATAGGTCACGGTCGGTGACGGGATGTCGCTTGTGACAACGCCGTCTTCCCCGCCGTCATCACCGTTACATGCCAGCAGTTCTTTCGCCATCATGATAGCCAGTGACGTTTTCCGGCTCTTTGCACCGCCGAATATCAGGGAGAGGTCACCGCACGACCCGGTCCGAACACCTTTTATTCTGACAGCTGCGGGCGGCGGGTTCCGGATAAGCCGTTCCGCATCCTGTTCTGTCATTATGCAGCCGCCATCCGATTGTGTGCAGCAATCCCCGTCCCAATCGAGATGCTTGTGTATCAGGCTGGTCGCCCCACAGTCTCTTGGGCTGTCTGTCTTCGGTGGCGGGATGGCCGTCCGCTCACCCCTTATTATTGCGCCAAGGGCACTTCGGTTTTCCAAAGTGGTTTCCATAACGGTATGCAGGCGTATTCGTTAGGCCCTATCTCAAATGGTTTGCGCAATACTGTTCCGCCTGCTGCTGCAGTTCCTCCGCCGTGGGCACCCTGTGGGACAGCAGCCATTGCTCCACCTCCTCGCGTTTGAAATAGGTGCGCTTCCCTCCGGGGGATTTGTAGTGCGGGATTCTGCGCAGGTGTACCAGTCTGTAGATGTAGTTTTTGCTCATCCCCGTGAGTTCGGCCACGTCGTCCATCGTCAGGACGATTTTGGAGTTGCTCATGGCTTGGGCTTGCTTTCTGACTTCTTCCATTAATAGTTGCAGTTCATTGTTCATGTCTTTTGGGTTTAGAATTATGCCGCAAAAGTCAGAAAAAAGCAAATTTGTAATATGAAGTTATTGCATAACTCCATATTCGTAATGCATTACGAGATTATGCCTTTTTATTTGGCAATCAACGTGTTGCATTTATAAAAAACTTTTCGGAGACAAAGATTTTCGGTCCTTCTGCGAGGCGGTAAAAGCTGTGAAGCACCTGTCTATCTCTCTTGTTATCTCATCCTCCCTCGTGTTGTCGCTTGACTGGAGGGACTTTCTGTTGAACAATCGTTTGAATTTGCCCCAGGGTGCTCTTTGAGGGGTGTCCGAAATCCTCATTTCAAGCAATTCGGAAACCTTGACGGCAAAATACGCTATGTATATCGTGGAAACAGTTTTCCCCCTGTAGAGTTTGGTCTTTTCCCACTCAAAATGTTGTTGGTCGTCACTGACTTTTATGAGACCTTTGAGTATCGCAAACCGGAACAAGTCTTCCGCCCTCTTCTCGTTCGGTTTATACAGTTCGGCCACCAGTTCCCAAACCGATTGGGGTTGCCCCAATGTTTCGGGTTGGTTCGCGGCATCATCTTGGTTGTGGGTGCCGTTCTCTTCGGCAGCGGGTTCTGTAGTGCCCTCATTCGCGTTGCCGCCATTGTCACCGTCGGCAGGACAAGTGCTTGTTTCGGTCTCGCATTCGTAACCGAGCAATGGTTCGTACTCGCCAGTGAATATATCCAGCACATCCAGGCATTCGATGTATTCGTTGCTCCAAAAATACTTCATTGAGGGTCTTCCACAAGAAATCCCCCTCGTGATCTTTTCAAGTTTTCTGGCATATTCCATAAGACTGTCGCCATTGTTGTTGACGATATATTCAACAAGCGGGCAGAAACAATCTTCGAATTGGTCAGCGAACTCCTTGACTGATTCCAACATGTCCACGGTTTCAGGATAAAACTCTGTCCGCAACCATTCATTAAACGGGGGGAATGCGTTCGTCAGTTTCCCAACCATTTCCCACGCCAATTCTTCTTCCATGCCGAAGACCAGATAATCTTTCCAATCGGGGAAATGGGCGGCTAATCCCTCGCTGAGATTCGGTATGTTCCAATGTTCATCATCTTTCATCAAGTCAACCAACCATTCCGTAAAGACATCGTAATTCTCTCTTTCCGTGTCTCCAAAGTCCAATTTCCCTGTTGCTTTTAATTCCGCCTCCAACACTGCTATTGGCTTGTAGTCAAAATCAGCGAAATCATTCAACGCTTCCAAGTGGGTGAAACAGATGCTCTCAAGTTTCGCAAACGCCTTGAGCATATCCATTTTCGTCTTAATCTTCATCGTCACCTCCTTTCGTCTTGAAGATGTCGCTCACTTTGTTGACGGCCTCTATTTTCGCGCTGTTCACCACCTCTGCGTAAATCTGGGTGGTTCTGATTTCGGTGTGGCCCAGCAGCTTGCTGACCGTGTACAGGTCAACCCCCGCCGTCAGGTTAAGTGTGGCAAACGTGTGCCGCGCCGTGTGGAATGTGATGTTGCGGTCAGTTATCCCTGCCGCCTCCGTCCATCTGTGGATATGTTTGTTGACGATTCCGTGGGAGGGGAGTGTGAACACAAACTCCTCTCTGTCGGCTCTCGGAGGCAGATTCTTGATCGCCGCATCAGACAGCGGCAGATACAGGGGCTCGGATGTCTTCTGTTGGTATATCTCCACCATGGGTGTCTTGTTGACCGCCTTGATGTGCTTCCATTGCAGGTTTTTGATGTCGCACAGCCTCAGCCCGCAGAAGCAGCTGAACAGGAAGGCGGAGCGCACATCCTTGTTCATTTCGCATTCCGTCTCCATCAAGGTCTTCACCTCCTCGATGGTCAGGTAGGTGCGTTTCGTCTTGGCGCGGGTGAGCTTGTCGCTCCTCTCCAGAAGCCAGCAGGGATTGGACGGTATCAGTTCGCGTTTGAACGCCACGTTCAGAATGGAGACCACTATCCGCGAATATATGGAGGCCGTGTTGGCGCTCAGCTTCTGGCCGTTCGCTTGGACACAGTCGTTTTTCAGATAATTGTTGAAACCTTGGACGAACTTTTTGTCCACATCGCACAGCCGCACATCCTTGCCCCCGTATTTCAGGAGCATTTCCCCGACTCTTCGGGTCACGCTTCTCAAGCTGCGGCTCTTCGTCTCCAGCGACTTCTGGTATTCCTCAAGCCACACGCTCAGGAGGATTTTCCCTTTGTGCTTGTTGATTCCCGCCTTCCCCATGGTCAGCTCCTCGATCCGTTTGGCCTTGATTGCCGTGGCCGCCTCCAGTGTCGTGCGGTTCTGGATTCTGTCGGCGGGTGTCCGTTCGGGGATGAGGTAAAGCCGCAGGAACTCCTTCGGCTGTCGTTTGCCGTCCGTGTAGGTGTCCAGATAGATGCTCCGGTTCCCGTTCGCCAGTTCCTTGAATCTGATTCTCACCGGCTCCTTGACTTTCTGATACTGTTTCTTTGCCATAGACATTCACTTTTAAATCGTCGGCAAAGATAGAATTTATTTCAATACGGGGGACAAACAAGGTACAAAAATAAGCAAAAAAAAGGTTATCCAAAAGCAAGCAAGTCAGAATCGAAACAAACGTAAAATATTGACATATAATTGTTTTGGTTGTTTTTGTTTGTCGTTGTTTGTGCTATGATATTAGTGTGGGGTTAATTGCGCTTCGCGCGTTTTGCCTCTCCGAGGCTGCTTAAGGAAGTTGTTTAATAATATGGAGGCTTTTTCGTTTCAACTGCTAACTACAACTAAATAATGTCTTTTTGTTCGATGAGGTTGTTCAGGATGGCATAGACGGTGAGGGCGGCGACGGATTTGATGCCGGTCTTGCGGACGATGTTCTTGCGGTGGGTGATGACGGTGTGGACGGAGATGTTGAGTTCGTCGGCGATCTCGTTGTTTTTGAGACCTTTGGAGAGGCAGACGAGGACATCCTTTTCGCGATCGGAGAGGGGGTCGGTGTCGGGTTCGTCGCTGTCAGATTGGAGGGAACTGACCACTTGGTTAAGGGTCGATTTGATGCGCTGGAGGTCGTCGTTGAGTTCGATGATGCCGGCGAACTGTCGCTGGTGCTGCGATTCGATGTAGGCGGTGATGAGCCCGACGATGCGCAGGTTCGGCAGTTGGTCAAATTCGGCGCGGAGGGTGGCCCGTTTGGTATAGTCGAACAGCAACGGATTGACAATCAAGACATCTGGATGCAGGGCGTTGATTCTCGAATAGAGGGCGTTGAGGTTGTCGGTGGAGAAGACGACCTCCGCGTCCGGCAACTCCCGTAGCAGCTGTTCCAGTCCGATGCGCAGCATGGACGAGGGTTCGGCGATGGCGATCTTAATCATGGCGTTTGGATTCTAAGAGTTGGATGTAAGGGACTAAGATGCGGTCTTCCATCATGGCGTGCTTGGCGATGTCGTTGGAGAGGGCGTACATGTCCAACAGCATATCCACGCGTTCCGCCGGGGAGACTTCAGCGGGTATGTACTTGAGCAGCAGGTTCGAAAGGTCATTGAGGGTGTCCTCGATGTCGTCGTGCTGTTGATTGAACGTATGCTTCTGATAGGTGGCGGATTCGGTGGCCTCCTGCTCGGAGATGATCTGTCGCAGGTAAGGGAAAATCACCTTTTCCTCGTACAGGAAGTGCTTCTCCACCTCTTTCCGGAATTCGGCGTAGAAGTTGGAAATCAGTGTGCTGTACTTCTTGTCCATCGGCTCCAGCAGGATGTTGAGGTGGTGCTCAATATGAGGCAATTTATTCTCCAGATAGTCTTTGTGCGAGGTGACAAGGTATTGGATAATGTCGCTCATCGGGCACTGTTGTAGCTCGTTAGCGGTCGGGAAGTAGTCCTCCAGACAATAGACGCGGGCGATGAGGGTGAACAGTGGCAGCGAGACACGGTGCTCCTCGCAAAGCTGTTCGACGCTCTTTTCGCCGAAGCCGAGGGGGATGCCGAGGCGCGGCAGTACAGTCAGCAGGCTGTGGTATCGGTTGATGGCATCGGCCATCTTCATTTTCGGGGAGAGGCTGTTTTGAGTATTCATATTTATTTGATTATCAATGTGATTAATAGAGGTCAATCCACTCGTAAGGATTGCCCATATATTGCAGGAAACGCTCGAAATCTTCGCGCTTCACGATGAGCGAGGCCGTGTTCACGCATGGGTGGAAGCTCACGCGCTCGGCATTCTGCAGTTGCTTGTCCAAAAAGAGGTGCACGTGGTGTTCCGTGTCGTTGATGAGTCCGAACGGCGTTACCGAACCGGGTTTCACGCCGAGGTATTTCATCAGTCGCTGCTCCGAGGCGAAGCTCAGCTTGCCTTGGTGCAACTGTTTCTCGATGTCGTGGATGTTCATATCTTGGTCGCAGTCGAGGCAGACCAGATAGTGCTGGTTGCCCTTGTGGTTGCGGAAGAAGAGGTTCTTGCAGTGTTTCGCGTCGTGTCCGGCCCAATATTGCTTG
>ONCM01000092.1 GCA_900316305.1 uncultured Bacteroidales bacterium
TCCGTTGGTGGTCGTGACGGCGCCCGGTCCCGGCAGCGGCAAGATGGCCGTCTGTCTGAGCCAGCTCTATCAGGAGAACGAGCGCGGCGTGAAGGCCGGATACGCCAAGTTCGAGACCTTCCCCATCTGGAACCTCTCGCTGAAACATCCCGTGAACATTGCTTACGAAGCTGCCACCGCCGATTTGGACGATGTCAACATGATCGACCCGTTCCATTTGGAGGCGTACGGCAAGATGGCGGTCAACTACAACCGCGATGTGGAGATTTTCCCGGTACTCAATGCCATTTTCGAGGGCATTTACGGGGAGAATCCGTACAAGTCGCCCACCGACATGGGCGTGAACATGGCCGGCTACTGCATCTCCGACGATGCGGCGTGCTGCGAAGCCTCCAAAGACGAGATCATTCGTCGTTATTTCACCGCGTTATGCAATGTGGTGGACGGAAAGGCTACCGAGCAGGAAGTCAACAAGATATCATTGCTGATCAAGCGGGCTAAGATCACAGTGGAGGATCGCAAGTCGATTATTGCGGCGCGGAAGCGCAAGGAGGAGAGCGGTGTCGCCTCTTCCGCCATCGAACTTGCCGACGGCACCATCATCACGGCCAAGACCAGCACGTTGTTAGGCCCGAGTGCCGCGCTGTTGCTCAACGCCACGAAATATCTGGCAGGCATCGACCATGAAGTGCGGCTGATCCCGCAGGCCATGATCGAGCCCATCCAGCGCACCAAGGTCAACTTGCTGCATGGCCATAACCCGCGCCTGCACACCGACGAGGTGTTAGTAGCCCTTTCCATGCTCAGCCTTAACGACGAAAATTGCCGCAAAGCATTGGCCTGCCTGCCCCAGTTAGAGGGTTGCCAAGCCCATACCACCGTCATGCTCAGCGAGGTGGACCATAAGATTTTCAAGAAGTTAGGGGTGGGGTTGACGTGCGAGCCTATCCGGAAAGGGAAATAGGATGCGATGAATGACGATGAATAACGATGAAATGACGATGAATGAAAGAGGAGACGTGCCATGCGCGTCTCCTCTTTCATAATTCATAATTCAGCATTCATAATTAGAACACCCCGAGTAACCAAGCGATAAGTACTCCCAAATAGTTTCCAGCGGCGTAGCCCGCGAGGCCGATGACGATGCCGCTGAGGAGCACTTTGCGGTTGCCGAGGGCTTCTACGATAGGCGGGACGAACGGCGGGGAGCAGAGCAGACTGATATGTCCCACGGTGAAGAGGTCGCCTTCCACCTTGAAAATCTTGCAGATGATGACATGCAGAATAACGGAGGTGATCATCACGAAGAGGATAAACCAGAGAATCTGCAGCGAGCCCTTGATGGCGTGGATGTCGAACTTGGAGGCCACTACAATGCTGAATATCAAGATGAAAAACATACCCAGCTCGAAAGTTTTGGGCAGGGCGCGGATTTTCGGGCTGAAGGAGGCGATGATGGCGAGGGTGGTGATGGTCAGGATGACGATGAGTTCGTTGAGTTTGCCCGTGATGAGCAGCGAGAGCCCCGCGCCGATGGCCAACATGCCGAGCGAAAGCAGGAATCCGAGCATCATGCGTCCGAAAGTCTTGGGCTGCAGCATTCCCTTGTAATTCTCAAAGCTCTCTGTTTCAATCTGCTGCTCCGATTCCGTAGCTTCTGCTTCTTCTTTGGCGGGCAGCAGTTTGCGGAACACTTTGTAACCACCGGCCACGATGAAGACGATGAACGGGAGAGTAGCGATCTCCTCGAAGGTCAGGGTCATGGTGATGAGGGATGGATCGACATCTAACATGTTGCCCAAGGCGGAGAAATTCATGGTTCCGCCGGTGTAGATGCCGGTCATCATGGCCGTTACGCGTTCGAACTGCGGAATTCCAGTGTTGCGGAAGATGAAATAGCCTGACAATAAGGCGATGAGGATGGAAACCAGACCGCCGATGAGCACCGCCATGGTCTTCGGCAACGACTTGGTCCACAGTTTGAAGTCTGAGTTGAAGAGCATCAGCGGGATGGCCAAAGGCACCGCGACGTTCATCAGTGTCTTCTGCATCGACTCGAGGGTTTCCGCGCCGGGTTCCGTACCCGTGGGCAGGAATCCGATCAACGCCGCGATGATGCCCACGGCATACGCCATAATGACGGTGCCAATACTTTTTGCCCATCTGTATTTGTTGAACAACAAGATGATGAGGACTGGGATGATGAAGTATCCAATAAGGGTAAGGATTGTAACCATAAGGGTTTCTGTTTTTATTTGAAACGGCAAAAGTACATTTTTTTGCGAATAGTGAATAGTGAAAAGTGACAGAGATTTGTGGACTGCGGCACCCGAAGAAAAAAAACAGTGAGCAAGCGAATATTTTTTGTACTTTTGCAGCCTCATTAATATAAAAAGAAAAAGAGTTAATATGCGTCCTGATTTCAGCAATATCGACTTCAAGAAGCTCCCGCAAAACCCGACGGATTTCCGTCAGTGGGAGAAAGATAACAACATCATTTC
>ONCM01000055.1 GCA_900316305.1 uncultured Bacteroidales bacterium
GGCAATCTCGATGGTCGGGGCGGGCGGATGCTCCAGATATTCGTAGGGGATGTGCAATTCGTCCAAAAGCTGGTATAATTTCGGGTCTCCATTCATGATGTTTGGAATTTTGGCTGCAAAAATACATTTTTTAATGGTTATTGGTTATGGGTTATTGGTTATTGAGGGTTAATGGTGAGTGGTTATGGGTTTTAGAAGCGGGGAGTGGGTGATTTATGGTGGAAACCTTGAATACGAAAAAGGGCGAAGATCTTTCTCCGCCCTTAATCATCTAATCGAATTAATTCTCCCCTTTAGGGGGCTTGGGGGATTACCGTTTCACCACCCGTTTGGTGACGGTACCCTGTTCGGTGGTCACTCGCACGAAATAGACACCGGAGGCACGGGTGGAGAGGTCGATAACCGTCTGGTAATCACGCACAAAGTGCTGTTCTAACCGTTTTCCGTACATGTCATATACCTCCAACTGCTCGATGAGGTCTTGCTCGTTGCGGACGATGCATTTTCCAGTCGTGGGGTTGGGGTAGAGATGCAAGAGTTGGTCGATGTCACGCTCGGGAACCCCGACATCAGGTCTTACGGAGAACACCACGTCGTCGATGAACACCTTGCCCAAGTAGGCGGGGCAGTGGTAGCGGAACGCCACATACCGTCCGTTGCCGTTGTAATTGTCGAAGAGTACGGAATGGGGTTCCCAAACACCCCAGTTCTGGAGGGTGATGGTATCGACCGGCACGAAGGAGCTCTCTTCGTAAGGACTGCTCATCACGCCGATGAACATCGTGTCCCAGCCCGGAGCAGCACCAACACTTTGGAAGTAGCTGAAATCCAATTGGATGCTGTCGAAGGAGAGATTCGGGGCGAATGCGGGAGTGATGGCCCAATCGTCGCTGAAAGAGTTGGCGAGGAAGAGCATCGACCCGACGCCGCTGGCGGAAACTTCAGACGAAACGATGGGGTAGTAGGAGTAGGATGCCGGGGTCAGAATGCGGCGCCAACAATCGGGGAAGGCCGTCTCACTGTCTGTTCCGTAGGTGTCGAACGTCTCCGTGTAGGGCAATTGGCTGATAATTCCACAGTCTGGGGTGATTTCTAACGGCTCTGACCATTCCGAATGGCTGTTCGAGCCACAGACGGTCCGCACGAATATGCGGTACGTTTGTCCGGGAGTCAGGTTGTCCACGACAAACGAGGCGCTGGCGGTGGCCACCGGGGTTTGGGTGTTGGGAGAAACACCCGGGGCGCAGGCCACGTATTCCCATTGTGAAGCACTACTATGCGAGGGCTCGAACGAGATGGTAGCCGAGGTGGAGGTGAGGCCGTGGGCAGTCAAAGCGGAGGGCGCATCGCAATCATCTGCCTGATAGACAACCAAATCGTCAAGCCACATGGCCATATTGGAGGAGTGTAATCCCACCTGTCGGAAGGCGATATGGCGGTTGGTGCCCGTCATCGCCGTGTTGCGGAAATCCACCGTGACATCCTGCCAGGTATCAAAATGGGCGATGGAAATAACCTGCACGGATTCAAAAGTCGAAAGGTCGTACGGGTCGCTCATCACCCCCACTTCCATACAGCCGGCAATATATTCGTGGTCAGCAGACAACCGGAACTGCGCCCGCAGCGAATGGATGTCCACCCCGAACGGCTGGGTGACAGCGGTGGCAGTCGTTGACGTGTCGGAGTGGAAGAGCAGGGCTTTGCTCTCCATGCCGTAATAGCCGTAGGTGTTCCAGTCTATTCTGGGACAGTTGGCGTGGGTGACGGGGAAGATCCAGCAGTCGGGTCTCACAATATAGGAGCTCATCCACGGGTAGTCGTCGAAATTCTCCGAATAGGGCAGATCCACCACGGGGGCGCAAGTTGTCATGAAGGTGGCGGGGGTACACCACGAACTGCTCGAGCTGCCGCAATCGGACTGCACGAAGACATCGTACATCGTGTTGTCGGCCAAACCGCCGATAACGATCGGATGGGTTCCCGTCTGCACAGGTGTGCCGCTCTCAGGTCCATTGCCGTTGGGGACGACCACCACGCGCCAAGCGGTCTCCGACCCGCCGGGTTGCCAATCCACCAACACGCTGTCGTGGGTGATGGGGTCAGCGGTCACATTCGTGGGTAGCGGACAGGTGGAGAGGTAATCCACTATCAGATTATCCATGCTAACCGGTGTGAGCGGATTGGAGAAGTTCTCCTGCATGAAGGCGAGGTAGTGACCGTTGCCGGTATAGGAGGCCAAACTGACGGTCTTGTCAATCCAAGATGTCAGCGCGTAAGGGTTCGGGAAAACCGTGTCAACAGGCGTGAACGTGGCGAAATCGTTAGGATTGGTCATCACACCCACCACCAATATGGAGTTGGGGGCTGTCGTGTTGGCTTTGAACTTGAACGATGCCTGCAAAGTGTTCATCGGGATAGACGAATCAAATTCGGGCGTGATGGCGACGTTGTGGCCGTTGCTGGGTTGGAAATAGAGCGAACCCGGTGAGCTGTAAAATCCGTTGGGGAAAATAAACGGATAAGGTGCGACGATATAGGAGGAGTAGAGGCGGCTCCAGCATCTCGGGAATGCGGAATAGCCGTCCAGGTTGGAACCGGTGCCGTAGGTGTCAAAGGATTCCAAATAAGGGATATCGGTGATGGTGCCGCAGTCTGTCCTTTGGGAAGTGGAACACCATGCACTCTGGCTGTTCCCGCAATTGGTACGCACATAGATGGTGTAGAGTCTGTCTTTGTGCAGATTGTTGAAGGTGTAAGCGGTACTTGTCAGCGCGATAATTTGCGTGGTGTCTAAAGGTTGCCCTTCTTCCACAATGACGGCCTCCCAATTCTGGTCGCTGGTGTCGGCGGGGGTGAAGCTGATGCTGATGCTGGTTGTGGAGGTTGCGGTCACTGTCAGCGTGTGAGGTGCGGCGCAGGAACCGCCGTAAATCATGATGTTATCGACGGCACCCGGCGGGTTCGTTCCCTCATAGAAGCCGTTGCTCCAGAGGAAGTAGAGCCGCTGGTGTCCCGCGTGCGTGGAATCGACCGTGAACGAATGGCTGGTCCATGCGGTATCCGTGTACAACCCGTTGCCGAGTTCCTCCAATTCGGAAGGGATAGTGATGGAATAGGTGGCATTGGGCTCCACAGGGACAGGAGGTCCGAGGAAGATGCGGGTGCGGTCATCGCCGCTCTGCCCAAGCCCTCGGAAGTCGAAGGCAATCTGGTATTCAGAATATCCAGGGGTGAAATAGATGTCACGATAAGCCCAGGAATTGCTCATAGAGCCATAGACATTGTAGGCGTTGGTCGCGCCGTTGTCGTTGGAGACATAAAGGGCGTATTGGCCTGCTTGTTGTGCGGCCTGCCCAATATACCAGCGGTTGTCGCCCACACCCAGCAGACGCCAGTCGCGGTTCTCGTCACTCTCTTCAAAGCCGCAGAAATAAGGCAGCTGCGCTTCGGTGGCTTCTGTGAAGAAGGTGCTTACATCGCTCCACTGGCTGGCGAATGACGGCACACAGCTCTTGCGCACCCGCCAAGTGTACTGCGTGGAAGACTGCAAATTCTGCAGCAATAGGAACGTGTCGGTGGTGGAAAGCTCGTACCATCCCGTATCGCTGCTCATCCGGTAGCCGACCGTGTAGTCGTTGGTGATGCCGCACGCACCGGGGCTCCAGGAAACCACTGCTGTGACATCGGCAAGGTCGGAAACGGTCAGTTCCGTCGGGATGCTGCATGGCGAACCGACGATGGAGATGTTGTCCACGGCACCCGGAAGGTTGTTGTTCGTCCCGACAATCTGCTGTGTCCAAAGGAAATACAGGCGTTGCATGCCCGCATGGGAACCGTTGATTACGAAACGGAAATGGTTCCAGTTGGCCATCCCATAGAAGTCGCCGATAACTTCTGCATTGGCGGGGGTGTAATTGCCGGAAGGGGTTGTCGGTGGTCCGAGGAACACCCTTACATAGTCCACTGACGCTCCGGGATAACCGTAAGAGCGGATGTCGAATTCCATCAGATACTCGGAATATTGCGGGTCGAAGTAGATGTCGCGGTAAGCCCAGGTCTGGGCGTTCACGTTGTCGGAGAAGGTGTTGGAAACACCATTGTTGTTGGAAACGTACAATGCGGAATCGCCATCACAGTGCGCCGCATGGCCGATATACCATTTGTGGTTGTTCATACCGTCATCTATTATCCAACATACGTTCTCATCTGCCTCCTCAAAGCCGCAGAAATAAGGCAAAGTAGTCGTGCTGAACAGGAATTCGTCACTCCATACGCCTTGCAAAGTGTCGCAGTTGGTCCTGACTTTGGCTATATAGTTGGTCTTGGGTTGCAGGTTGGTCAACGTGACTTGATTGCTGTTGGCGGTCACATAACTATAGGTGTTGTCGGATTGTCGGCGGTAAGCCACCGTGTAGGAGTCGGCTTGGTAAACCGCACTCCACGACAACACCGCATCGTTCTCCGACACTTGGTTTGCGGTCAGATGGCGTGGGATGCCGCAACCCTCCGGTGTGATAGAGATGTTGTCGAAAGCTGCCGGCGGGTTGGTACCCCATGACACATCGCTGCGCCACAGGATGTAGATGCGCTGCAGACCGGTGAATGCGGTGTCTAAATTGATGGTGACATTGTGCCAGGTGGAATCCAAATAGATGACATCGCCCATCTGGGTTGCACCGTCGGGGACAATAATATTTGAGCTGACGGGTGTGACAGTTGGTGTCGTGGGAGGTCCTAAGAATACCTTCGCGTAGTCAACAGGATTGTTGTTGTACAGCTCGCCGAAAGCTCTGCAGTCGAATGAAATCACATAATCGGTATAGCTGGGATCCAGATAGACATCGCGGTAAGCCCATATCATCGAATAGTTGGTCGTGTAGGTGTTGGTGGCGCCATTGTCATTGGAAACATACAACGATGAGGTACCTCCGTTGTTCACAGCACTGCCGATGTGCCACTGGTTAGCGTAACTTCCGTTCACGAACGTCCATCGGCTGTTCTCATCCGCATCTTCGAAATCACATACGTATGGCAGACGGGCGGTGATCGACGGGGTCTGGAAGGTGGATTCCGCAGACCATTGGCTGTGGTCGGTGGCGGTGCAGTTGGCCCGCACTTTCCAAACGTAGGTGGTCAGCGGAGTGAGGTTGCCAATGGTGGCATGTTCATCAGGTACGGTGAGGTAAGTATATACGGTGTCATATTGTAGTTTATAGGCAACAGTATAGGAATCAGCACTACCATTCGCCAACGTCCACGACAAGATAGCGAGCGTATCCATCACTTGCGCGGTCAGTTCGGAAGGAACGTTAGTGCAAGGGGTGCCTTCAATGGTGATGTTGTCGATAGCGGCCGGCGGGTTGGCGACATAATAGCCCGTGTTGCTCCAGAAGAAATAGAGACGCTGCAGACCAGAATAGGTGTGGTCCAACGTGTAGGTCTTGGTTGTCCACGCCGACATTCCGCAAAGACCGGTTTCAAGTGCGGTGAGATCGTTGGGTACTGTTGAGCCGTTGGGGATAGTAGGTGTACCTATGTAAACATTCGCATAAGATAAATATCGCCAGTCTGTCCCACCTACTCCACGGAAGTCGAAAGAGAGAGTATATACAGAGTCGGACGGGTCGAAATAAATGTCCCGATACGCCCACACGTATGAGAAGTTGGCAGTAGAGTAACTTTGGGAAAAGGCGTAAGAAACACCACCGTCATTGGAAATGTATAGAGAATAATCCCCGCCATTGTTAACGGCATTGCCAATATACCATTGGTTAATATAATTTCCATTTACAGTTTGCCAAGCATTGCGCTCGTTGGCATTCTCGAGGTCGCAAAGGTACGGAATGGTTGCTGGCATTTGGACGCGCAGGTCGCTACTCCATCCGCTATGGTCGTTGGAGGAGCAGTTGGTGCGCACCTTGCAGAAGTAGGCGGCGGAGGGGGTCAGATCCGTGACCGTCAGAAAGGTGTCCGTAGTTGTGTACTCAGTGGTTGTCGTGTGTCCTATCTGTCGCACACTTACGGTGTAGGAAGCTGGATTGTCCGAAACGGGCGCCCATGTCAATGTGACAGTTTGACCGGTCATATCCGCTATAGACAATCCTGACGGAATAGAACAGTTGGTCCCGATTACTGAGAGATTATCAATGGCAGCGGGCGGTTGCACACCGACCGAGTTGTTGTTAACCCACAGGAAATAGATGCGTTGTATGCCTGTGTAGGAGGAATCAAGGGTGAAGGCGTAATGTGCCCAGTCGTTAACAGAGTATAGAGTAGTGCCCAGTTGTACGGCACCTGCAGGTGTTGCATTGCCGGACGGAACAGCGGGACTGCCCACAAACACCTTCATGTAGTCGTTGTTATTTTGTCCCACGCCCTTGTAATCGAAAGACAGCTGGTACTCTGAGTGACCGTTTTCGAAAAGGATGTCGCGGTATGCCCACACAGAAGAGGTTTCCGTGATAGTATAGGCATTGGTCGTGCCACTGTTGTTGGAGATGTAGAGGGCGTGGTTGTCATCATATCCAGTGGCGTTGCCAATAAACCACTGATTCTCAGCTTCGCCGTTCAACATCGCCCAATGACTGTTTTCCGCAAAATTGTCGAATGAACACAAATACGGCAAATGCGGCAGCGTTTGCGTGGTGGTGAAGATTGCGTCGCCGCTCCATTCGCTGGTGTCCGAAGCACTGCAGAGGGACCTTACATGCCAAATGTAATCAGCATTCGGAATGAGTCCTTGTATTGTAAGTGACGTGTCTTGAGTGGTTAATACCGTATAAACCGAATCGTACAACATCTTGTAGGCCAATACATAAGAAGATGCGATGCCTGCGCTCCCACTCGACCATGAGAGTGTGGCTGAGGTGTCTTGCGGATAAGAGACCATGTTGTCGGGCACTCCGCAAGTTGCCACATTAATGGAGATATTGTCGATGGCGGCTGGCGGGTTGGTGCCGGAATTACTGTTGTTGTTCCACAAGATGTATAGCCGTTGCGCGCCCGCATGGGTGGAATCCACGGTGAAACTTTTGTGTACCCATTGGTCGGTCAAGTTCAAATCTTCCCCGATTTGGGTGAAGGGGATAGTAACATTGTAATATTCGACAGGAGGCGTGGCAGGGGTGTCGAGGAAAAGCTTGACATAGTCCTGCCCATCTTGTCCTACGCCTTTGAAATCCAGAGAGAGCTGGTATTGGGAGTATCCCGGTTCCAGATAGATGTCGCGGTATGCCCAGACAAACGAGGTGCGTTGGAAATTGTACGTATGGGAGGTGCCTTCATCGCTGGAAATATACAACAGCGTATTGTCAGTAACATTTGCCAGAGTGCCGATAAACCAGCGGTTTTGGTAATCGTAGTTAAAAGAACCCCCTCCATAGTTGTTAATTTCACAGTTTTCACCGTTTCGGATAGTCCAATTTTTATTTTCCGTAGAATCTTCAAAGTCACAGAAATAGGGAATCGAGGCCAATGTTTTGAAAGCCTTTTCGCTGCTCCATTCGCTCCATTCGTTGTTGGCATATAGGGCTTTCAGTTTCCAGGCATACCAGCTGGATGCTGCCAAGTTGGAGAACTGGAAGACTGTATCGGATGCAGACAAGAGCGTTTCCGTATATGTTGAATCCTCTTCGGCACGATAGGCTAACAGATATGCCTGAGGCATCTCTATGGTGTCGGATTGCCATGTCAAGCGTGCCGAATGGGAGGTGATGTCCGTTGTGGACAGTTGTCCGGGAATCGTATGGTTGATGCCCTTTATGGAGATGTTGTCGATAGCACCAGCGGGATTCAAAGAGGTGTAGAATGTAAATTCGATGCGCAGCTGTTGGAGTCCGGCAAACGTAGAGTCCACTGTGATGCTGTGGTGTGTCCAGAACGGTGCCTCGCTCAAATAACCGCTTACGGCATTACTACCTAGTAGTACTCTCATATAGCCTTGCATGTCACCGCCGCCTTTGCAGTCAAAATCAATCTGATACTTGGAGAATCCAGGAGTGAAGTAAATGTTCCGGGAGACAACCGGTTCGCCTTGGTGCGGAGTGTAACTGTTGGAGAGACCTCCGTCATCGGTGATGTAAATGGACTTTTCACCGCTGTACGCAACGGCATTACCTATGTGAGCCTGATTGAGATTCCACTCATATCCAAGCAGCCAGTTGCTGTTTTCCACACTGTCCTCAAAATCACAGAAGTACGGCAGTTCTACATGAAGCTGTTCCGTATAGAAATACCCCTCATTGCTCCAGTAGCTGGACTCTGAACCAGAGCAGTTGGCGCGGACTTTCCACACATATTCGGTGAGTGGCTGCAATCCGCCGATAACACAGGTCGTATCCGTAACCACAACCTCTGTGAAAATAGTATCCGTCTCTTTTCGATAGGCAACAGTATAAGATTCGGCCGTTTGGTTGTTGAAGGGCCGCCAGATGAGTTCGGCCAAGGTGTCCGTAACCGTTAGCTGGTTCAATGCTCTGGGACGCCCGCAGCTGTTCGCTGACACGCAGAAGTTGTCAATCGCCGCAGTTCCCATGCAAGAATAGGATATTCCATACTCATACCAGTGGAAATATAACCGTTGTAAGCCTGCAAATGTGGAGTCAACGATAAGGTCATAGTGCTGCCAAAGGGTGTCCGTCGGATAATTGTTGAAATAGCGTACGGCTTTCGCTCCTGTGGGACGACCGTCGTAATTGATAATGGACATGTCGGTGGTAGGTTCGCCGGCCCATAGCGTCAGACTAGTGTAGTCGCAGTCACTCATCTTGACATCCATGGATATCATATACTCAGAAGAGGAAGGAGGAAAATAGACATCGCGATAAGCTAAAGCGTATGCTAAATATTCGTCGGGGTGCGAAGAAGTGTTCGTCAACCCATTGTCCCCCGATATGTACATGGAAGATGCACCACCATTGTTAATAGCTTGTCCTACAACCCATTGAGCGTTGCTGTCGATAGAGATAAACCGCCAATGGGCGTTTTCGATGGCATCCTCAAAATTGCAGCAGTAGGGCAGCGGAGGAATGATCGGAGCCGAGAGGAAACTCTTTTCGGCACTCCAATCGCTCAGCTCCGTCGGACTGCAATGACCACGAACTTTCCATACGTACGGGGTGGAATATTGCAATCCGTTGAGTATTAAGAAAGTATCGGTAACAGAAATCATCGTAAAGTCCAGAGCATCCTCTTCTTTGTAAGCTAATGTATAGCTTCCCGGGTTCCCGGCCAGCGGCTGCCGCCAGGTCAGTAACGCGGATGTGCTGTCCATGGAAGCCACTTTCAGTGCGTATGGGCTGGCGCAATGCGAGGATACTATCGAAAGATTGTCGATGGCAAAAGGCCGATTATCAGAATTGTAGGAACTGCTGCTATGATTGAAAAGGAAATAAAGCCGTAGCAAACCACGCTGTGTGGAGTCTATCAGGAGATTGGCCGTCTTCCACTCCATTACGCTGGTGGAAAGCGAGCCGCCGAGCTGTACAGCATTTTGCGGTGTTGTATTTCCCGAAGGAGTAGTGGGTGCACCGATGAATACTTTGGCGGAATTGGCGGAAACATTCGCATTACGGTAGTCAAAAGAGAGGATTACATCGTTCAAGGTTGAGTCGATGTAAATGTCTCGATACGCCCACACGGAGAAGCCTCCTGAAGACATGTGGTTATGTTCACCATTGTCGTTTGAAATGTACAGCGCAGCATTCCCTTCGGTGTGCACCGCAGTGCCAAAGCACCATTTGTTCACACCTGTTCCGTTGACAAACTGCCAGCAGTTGCGTTCCGGCTCGTCCTCGAAGCCGCAGTAGTAGGGAACATGGGCAATTGCAATATCGGTAGTGAATGTGCCGCCGTTGTTCCAGTTGCTTGATCCATCGCTGCCGCAGTTCGCACGCACACGCCACTCGTAGGTGGTGGCGAGTTGCAGCCCCGTTAGGGTCAGGAAGGTGTCGGTGACCGTAACTTCGGTAAAAGCGGTGTCGTAGTTCTTCTTATAAGCCACCGTATAAGAAGCAACGGGCGTAAACTGCGGGGCCGCCCAGGACAGTAGGGCGGATTCGTCACTCACGCCACCGACGGTAGCATGTCTCGGCGTAAGGCAGCCGACCTCGTAGGCAAAGGTGGTCTGGGGTAGAAATGCAGCACCATGGGGAGTTGTCGTACTCCCATACGTGTAGGTCATGTAAGAAAGTTGGTCATTCTGGCTCTCTCCGGCGAAATAGGCGTCTTTCCATGCCACTCCCGTCGGGTTTTCGACCTCGATCAGCAGATTGCCACCGGAATAGAGAAATGGTTCGTCCAAGGTGATAGACAAGGTGTTTCCGGAGATGTGGCTGGAGAGCGTGCCGGTCCACACGGTGGTGACGGTGGCACTGTCATATCCGTTCTGCAGGTCGGAGGATGTGGTGATGCCCATGCGGACCATCTGCGTGCCTCCCCACGCCCCGGAAGGCGAGGTGGAGAAGTAGTAGGTCAGACCGGTGATATATGTTCCTGAAATGCTGGAGAGCATCCCGGCAGGATACAGCACATGCGATTTTTGCGGTGCATCCATGTAGTAGCCATAGATGGGGATGTACCGGTCGGTGGCGTTGTTGCCATTCGCCACGGTGAGGGTTTGCGCGGTCAATCCAGACCACAAAGTTGCCAAAACTGCCAGAATGGCGATAGTAATTCTTCTACACATGATATTAAAATTTTCAACCTTTTAACGAAATTTTGAACCTTGTTGTTGCAAAGGTTATTTCAATTATTTTTCTGCATATAGGATGCAAAAAAGTGAAAAGGTTGCAGTTTGTTGAAAAATTTTTTTAATACAAATCTATCCACTCGTAAGGATTGCCCATATATTGCAGGAAACGTTCGAAATCTTCTCGTTTCACGATGAGCGAGGCAGTATTCTCGCATGGGTGGAAGCTCACGCGCGCGGCATTCTGCAGTTGCTTGTCCAAAAAGAGGTGCACGTGGTGTTCCGTGTCGTTGATGAGTCCGAACGGGGTCACCGAGCCCGGTTTTACACCGAGATATTTCATCAATCGCGGCTCCGAGGCGAAGCTCAGTTTGCCTTGGTGCAGCTGTTTCTCGATGTCGTGGATGTTCATATCTTGATCGCAGTCGAGGCAGACCAGATAGTGCTGGTTGCCCTTGTGGTTGCGGAAGAAGAGGTTCTTGCAGTGTTTCGCGTCGTGTCCGGCCCAATATTGCTTG
>ONCM01000067.1 GCA_900316305.1 uncultured Bacteroidales bacterium
TTCAACCTCATCGACGACATGAACGTCTTCGAGAACGTGGAGCTGCCGTTGCGCTACCTCGGCCTCAGCAAGTCGGAGCGGCGGGAGAAGGTCAACGAGGTGCTGGAGCGCATGAGCATCATCCACCGTGCGAGCCACTATCCGCAGCAGCTCTCCGGCGGGCAGCAGCAGCGCGTCGCCGTGGCCCGGGCGGTCGTCTCCAACCCGCAGCTCATCCTCTGCGACGAGCCCACCGGCAACCTCGACAGCCACAACGGCCTCGACGTCATGCACCTCCTCTGCGACCTCAACGCCGCCGGCACCACCATCGTCATGGTCACCCACAGCGCTCACGATGCCGGGTTCGCGCACAGGATTGTGAAACTGCTGGACGGCACGGTAGTTAGCAGTTAGTAGTTAGCAGTTAGTAGTTAGCAGTTAGCAGTTGTAACGAAAGAACCTCCATTATAATGAATATCATTCCAAAAAGGGCTGAAAGCCCGACCTATGCTAACCTAGGGTGAGACGAAGTCGAGCCATAGGGCATCCAAGAGGGCCACAAGCCCGACACGTGTCAACCCAGGGTGGAGCGAAGCGGAGCCCTGGGATAGTTAAGAACCAAAACCCCAAAATGATATGAAACAAACCCCAAAAATCCTCAACATCCTCGGCCTCGCCGTGGCCATCGCCGCCTTCATGGTGGTGGCGATGGTAAGATACTATGACCTCCGGTACGACAAGTAGCTGCTTACAGGCTTTCCTATGAAAAGTAACAGCCAAATCCAATCCTCGGAGCAACCTTTAGAAGAGATTGAGGATGTCTGCACATTGAGCGGTTACGGCTATGGTTGGCAACGGGTGGCCGCGGAGAATAGCACCGCACCCGACACCATCTCTAAGATACAAATGACCATTCCGTCTTTCTTTCCCTTCTTTGGTGTTGAAATTAAAGAGGGAAATTTGGAGAAGTTTGCCGATTTTAGAAATGCGGTGATTTCCAGCCGATTAGCAAAGATTTTGTTCCCGCACGGAAGCGCTGTCGGACAACGGATTATCTTAAGTCAGAATGATGGTCAAGAACGTTCAGTGCGAGATCTCGATACACTTACGGTGATTGCCGTTTTCAAAGACCTGCCGCAGAATAGTTCCCTGCATGATTACGAGGTGGTTCGTCACTATCCATCTGGCATCTTTTACGGTAATTTATATGTAAAAGTGAAAGATACAACGATGGTTAATGTCTTGAAGAAAAAGATGTTGGATCGTTATCAAACAGCATATCAAGCTTATTGGGACAATGTTGACACCACCGGCGACGAGGCATTAAGCCATGTGGAATATCAACTAAAGTATAAAGATGCACCGCAGGAAATCGACAATGTGATGATTAGCTCTTTGCATGACAACTATTCTTCGCCCAACAATTTCTGGAATTTGGAAGCAAAGCAGTTCACTACGGTTTCCAGGCCACCGTGCCGATGTTCCTGCGCAAGACGAACATCCGCAAGATCGAGGGTTGCTCCAACGCGCAGTTGCGGTGGGAGATGTTCGGGCGGTTCCTCCTCTCCGCCGTTATCGCTTTCCTCTTCGCGTTGGTCATCGTGGAGGTGTGCGCCCGCACGAAGGTGATCCCGTTCGTGGAAATCAGTCTGAAATTGGCGGACAACCTGCCTGTGGTGTGGATTTCCGCCGCCGTCACCCTCTTGGTGGCTGTGGTCGCCTCGCTGTATCCGGTATTCTACACCACCGCCGCCACTAACATCGAATCGGCGTTGAAGAGCCAGCTAGCCACCCCGCAGAAGTACGGCAAGTGGCGCAAACTGTTGCTTCGTATGCAGACCACCCCGGCCTCTGTTGTGCAGTTTTTCGCCTCTTTCGCCATCATTCTCTTCATGACATTGGTTTTTGTACAGAACCATCAGATGAAGACCGCTGATGTGGGCTTTGAAACGGATAATATCTATGTATCTCAATTTCAGAAGTCAGTTCCAAACACTACGAATCCTGCTCTCAAAGGGTATCAGGAAGATTTTCAGTGTAAGACTTTGGACTCTTTGAAAGGCGAATGGAAAAAGTTAGGGGAAATTGCGGATGTTACTTGGGCGGAGAATCCCATACTGGGACAAGGGGCCTCCTACGGCATGGTGACGCTTAAAGCCGGAGATGAAATGGTGTCGATTTGCGACCGCACGGTTTCAGCCAATTTCTTCCGATTCTTTGGTATCAAAATGCTGGAAGGCAAAGACTTTGAAGAGGTTTGTAATGCATCGCGTAATGGCAGAATCCTTAACAAGTCGGCTCTGAAATTGACAAAGCAGTGGGAAATAGACTCGAATCGGCGCAATTCAGGCATTGATGGTGTTGTGCAAGATTTTCATAATATGCCACTCATCAATGAGATTGAACCTTGTATCTATTTTGCGAAGGTCAATGACGAACTCGTGTGGAATGATCCGTATATTTACATCAAACTGAAAGATGCTGGCAAACAAAAAGTTGACGCGTCTTTAGTAAGCCAAATGGACGCCGCTTGCGCCCACATGGGACAGTTATGCCCGTTCACCTCGCTGAAGGATGCCATCGACAAGGAGTACGAGAAAGAGGACGACTTCGCCAAGCTGATGGTCCTTTTCGGGGCGGTCACGATGTTCGTCACGCTCACCGGCTTGTTAGGCATGGTGATGTTGGACTGCCATTACCGTCGTCGGGAGATGAGTCTGCGCCGCGTGTATGGCGCCTCCAAGGAGAATCTTCTGTGGCAGGTGGTCCGCAACATCCTCATCATCTGCGTGTTGTGCTTCGCCGCTGCCGCGCCCTTGGCTGTGGAGATCTTCAAGAAGTGGCAGCAGCATTTCGCCTACAAAGCCGACATCCCTGTCTGGCCCTTCCTGGCGACCTTCCTCACCGTCACCCTTCTCGCCCTCGGCATCACCGCGTGGCAGACCTTGCGGACGTTGCGGGATGCCCCGGTAGGGGCAGAAGCTCGGTAGGGATGGGAAGCGGGGCGGAGATCGCGGCGCGGGAATGGTGACAGACGAGGGGATCAGGTGCTTCGCCGCGAAACGGGGATAGGATTCCGACGAGGGTCGCGCCAGGGATTGAAGGGGAAATGTTTTTTGCAGGAGGGCGTATGCGATACGCCCGTACGTAGGGGCGTATCGCATACGCCGCATACGCCCGAATCGTCCCGCCGGGCATGTGTGATGGCAAAAAACATTGTACCGGAAAGCCCGACGGCGCGGCGAGATGAGACAACGTTGCGCGACGTTGGCTCGAGAATGTGTGATTGCGACGCTTGGAAGCGTCGCCCCCTGAGCCGCGCCGGGGCGCCCAAATAAAAAAAGAGAAAATAAAACAAAACGATATGAAAAACACCAAACCAACCAGCACCGCAACGGTGCTAAACATCCTCGGCCTCGCCACCGCCCTGGCCGTCTTCATGATCCTCATGGCGCAGGTCCGCTACGACCGCCGCTACAACCGCTGCTTCGCGGACTCCGAACGGATGTACCGCGTGGAGGAGAACGATGTCGGACAAGGATTCTCCGATTACGTCACCCAACGTAATCTTGCCGCATTTCTCAGCAGTCAGGAGGAGGTGGAGGCGATAAGCTCGTTCCACAACCTGTACGGATACGATTACTATATGCTGCATAATCCGGCGAAAGACATTTCCGATGTCTCTTTCATCCAAATCTACGACACGGATTTCTTCGCTTTTTTCGGATTCCAGTGTGTGGCGGGCGACTTTGCCGATTTAGACACGGACCACGAGGTCGTAATGCCGAAGTCGTTGGCCGACAAACTTTTCCCAAAAGGGAATGCCATTGGCGACTATCTTGAGATGGAATATCGCGACAAAACGGTCCTGGAACCGGAAGAAGATACTCTCCTGCGGTATCGGGTGGTCGCAGTCTATCAGGACCTGCCCGAAAACAACTCTATCGGGAATCCCGTGATTTTCTTCGATCCGCCTCGCCTGAATTACGAGATTGTCAGTGTCAACAGGGACTCCCTCAATGCGCATTGGCCATGGTCGGAACCGTTCGATTATTGGGTTTCCATCACTCGAATGGAATCCGACACGCTGTTCACGAGGCTGCATCTTTACGACGAAACCGAGAAAGAGGCGGAAACCTCCCTCATAGCTGGATCCAATATAAACATGAGAACAAAAGCCGGGCATACGAAGATGCTGAGACTCAGAGCTTCCATGGATTCGACAGACCAAGTGCCGGTGATTGTGAAGGCCAAGATGGAAAAACCGGATCCGATGGGGTGTTTCTATGTGAAGCTGAAACCGGGCACGTCGGAGGAGTCGTTAGCGGAACGGATTACCGCCCATTATGAGTGGCTCCGGAAGGCGCAGGCACGAACCGGTGCACCGGTGGTACGATTGGTGGCGGCTAAGGATGTCCGTTTCGAAACGGATGTAGAATCCGATTATGGAACCGTGAGCCGTTTCGTGACCAACTCTCTGGCCGGCATTGCATGGGCGGTCCTCATCATCGCCTTCCTCAACTTCGCCAACTTCGCCATCGCGGAGGCACCCCTGCGTATGCGCCGCGTGAATACCCGCAAGGTGCTTGGTGAGTCGGACAGCGCGATCTGGTGGTCGATGGCGAAAGGCTACGTCATCCTTTCGCTCGTGGCCTTCCTCATCGCCTTCCTCGTCTTCCTGCTCTGCACTCGCCTGCCGGAAATCCCCATGCTGACCAATCCCGTCACCTTGTCCGGCAATGTTCCTATCATCCTGACCACCTTATTGTTGTCCATAGTTGTCGGCGTTGTCGTCTCCATCTACCCAACGCGAATGGTTACCGTTGTCTCCCCGGATGTCGCGCTGAAGGGCAACTACGGCTTCTCGAAGACGGGGATCCGGTTGCGCACGCTCTTCATCGGGTTGCAATTCTTCCTCGCCTCTGTCATACTGACCTGCACGCTGTATGTCGCTGTCCAAAACCGTTACCTCAAGCAGTATGACATGGGCTATCAGACGCACAACATCCTGAATTACAGTTCGGGCATCAACTTCCAAAAGACAGACGAATTTGCTGCTGCATTGAAAAAGCTACCCGGCGTAAGCGACGTGACGTTTGCATCGCACAACATTCTCCGTCAGGGCTATTCCATATTCGGGCGTACGATGTGGACGGCCGAGGGCGATTCCGCCACGAATGCGATTTTCAACGTGATGAGCGTGGCACCGAATTTTCTGAACTTTTTCGGCATCAAGATGGCCGACGGAATCCCGTTCGAGAAGTGCGATACGGCGGATACAATGCGTTATGTGATTTTCAACCGGAAAGCGCAGGAACAGTATCATCTGCAGTTGAACTGGTATTACAACTTCTCCGACGGCATGATGAAGACGCAGATTGTGGGCTTCGCGCACGACTTCCACTTCCGACCGCTCTACGACACCATCCAGCCGATGGCGTTGGAGCTTGCCGGTGAGCTTGGGATGATGACAGGACACTTCTTCGTGAAGTACAACGAGGTTGCTGACACGGCCGCCATAGTGCAAGGTATCCGCAGAACAGCTCACGATTTCGGGGATGATGACGAACTGAAAATCAGTACGTTGGAACAAGATTTGGAGAGATGCTACGCCAAAGAGGCCGGCCTCTCGAAGGGGATGTTCATCCTCTGCGGCATCGCGGTGCTGCTCGCGTTGATGGGCGTGGCGGGGATGCTGCTGCTGGAGATGACCTACCGCCGTCCCGAGCTGGGCTTGCGGCAGATCTTCGGCTCCTCCACGGGACAGCTGCTCGCCCGCGCCAACGGCAAGTACGCCCTCGTCTGCACCGTCGCC
Source organism: uncultured Bacteroidales bacterium (assembly GCA_900316305.1). GTDB lineage: Bacteria > Bacteroidota > Bacteroidia > Bacteroidales > WCHB1-69 > F23-D06. Next base: position 5,795 of record ONCM01000067.1, read on the forward strand.
TTCCTGCTCTCCGTGCCCGTCAGTATCTTGCTGCTCCGCCAGTGGCTGAAGCTGTTCGTCGCCCACGCCCCCATCGCCGTCTGGATATTCCTCCTCGCGTACGTCATCCTATTGGTACTCACGGCGTTGGTCGTCACGGTGCAGTCGGCGCTGTCGCTGAGGTTCGAGCCGGTGGACACGGTGCGTAATTCATAATTCATAATGCATAATGCATAAAGAAGAATGATGGTGCGAAAGAGCCCCAATTCCCCCCTTTAGGGGGGATGCCCGAAGGGCAGGGGGGGTAAAACTACTTCCTTGAGCAGCCCATTCCCCTTCTATTTTAGAAGGGGTGCCCGAAGGGCGGGGTAGTATTAGGGACAAGACGCGCGAAGCGCTAATAACCCCACACAAGCGCAGCACAGTGTTGGGCTTGTATAAGCGACGCAGGAACGCAGTGTAGTAGATAAACCAACAATCACCATACAATGAAAAATCTAAAAAAAACAATCGTCACCCTATTCCTATTTGCCTTATCAATAATTGTTTATGGGCAAACAAATGTCCGTGTAGATGAGCGGTTTGAATTGACAGGCATAGTCTTTCGGCTTACAGGAATTGAAACATTCGCAAAGTCTGTACCCAAAAGCTATGCGAATGATATTGATGAATACTTCGACAAATACAAAGAACACGAATTGGTCAAATTTCTTTACCACATTGTGATGACGAAAAAGCCTTTTGATATGGCTTTCGTGGTCACTTCGGCAGCGGATATCGTAATTAGCGATAACAACATCCATTTTTCTAAAAATCTGATCACCTGCTATGATTTGGCACCGACAATTGATACAACCAACAGTGAATGGACAAAAGCTGAATTGGAAGAGTATCTTCGTCTGCTTAACAAATTTTACAAGGACACCAAATTCCATGATTTTTTTGTACAGCACACCGATTATTATCGAACGGCAGAAAAAAGAATGCAACAAATCGTGAATCAGATTGACACTTCTTGGTTTAAGTCATTCTTTGGGCATTCTCCCGAACTTGCAAATGTTTGGGTGATACCAGCAAATGGAGCGAATAATTATTCTGTGAGCAATCAGGATAAAACTGGTAAAATTCATTTTAACTGCGCGTTAGGATGTAGTACGAGCGATTCTTTGGGATATCCTGTTTTCGACGAATCGGATCTTAATGTTCTGATCCATGAGATATGCCACAATTACGCCAACCCGATTTGCGACAAATTTTGGAACGGGATAGAATCAACCTGCGACAGCATCTTTAGTTTTGTCGGTGACGAATTGAAAAGTCGCCATTATGGAACATCAAAAGCAATGTTTTACGAAAGTATAAACAGGTTGTGTGAATATTCATATCTCAAGATACACCCGATTGTTTCTGAAAAAAGAATGAAAACCAATATGATCATCACTAATCTAATAGGATTTGTTTGGCAGCAAGAGATGATTGACTTTTTAGATGTTCTCACAAATAAAAAAACGTCTTACCCGTATTTCGAAGACTGTATGACACAACTTATGGGATTTCTGCAACAAGTGCCACAAAACATGGAATCGTACTATATGCCCAAGCATAGATTACTCAGACCACGTATATTATACACCTATCCTGCAGCTAACTCCATTGTGGATACGGATTTGGACACGATAGTTATCTCTTTTTCGCAACCTATGCAACCTTTTTTTGCGTGGTGGAGAGACTTTCCGGACAGTCTTAACGTGGAAATACCTCCTTTCAAAGGAGATGAATTCTGGGCTGATGACCACACCGTTTTATTTCCAATAGAAGGTCCGCTAAAACCACACACAAGATACGGTATCCCTGTTTCTGCATATACTTCAAGCGCAGATGTCGTTATGGGAAAAGATTTTGACCTGATTTTTGAAACGAAATAGAATTTGATGAAGAAGAATACTGTATAGATGAAACGAAAAAGCCCCATATATTGAAACTACTTCCTTGAGCGGCCCATTCCCCTTCTTTTAGATTCGACGAATGAGCGAGAGCAGAGGAAAAGCTTTGCTTTTGCTATGCCGAGCGAAAAGGAGAAAAGGCGAAGCCTAACGGGTGCCCGCAGGGCGGGGTAGTATTAGGGGCAAGACGCGCGAAGCGCTAATAACCCCATACAAGCGCAGCGCAGTGTGGGGCTTGACAAGGCAGACCGTTGCGGACTGTGGGAGTAGCGATGACGAAAATAATCATCTCCCACCCAAGATTTCCGTCAAAAACTACGTTCTTATCTATAGAAATCTTTCATCAAAACCATAACCATTATGAAAAAGTTCATCTCCATCCTGTTTTGCCTGCTGTTGCTTGCCAGCTGCCATTCCCGCACTAAAACGGACGAGGCCGTCGTGGAAGCGGTTGACGTGTGCGACACCATCCCGTTCACCATGGTGGACACATTCCCGTCTGGCGTTGCTCCGACCCCCGAAAATCTGGGCAGTTTCAATCGCATTATTGTCCAGGTCGGCATTAACGACACCGTCTTGCCAATGCTTTTGGATTGTGGATTCCCTCACTCTGCCTTTAACAGAAAAGTGTTGGAAAAAATCAATCAGCCGTTTACGGTTTTCAATAAGGATTACGAATTGTCCACAACGGATATGACGTTGCTATTGAATCACACCACCTTGCATTTGGACACTATTCATGCTTTTAAAGAATTCAAATGGGAGTCTTATTGTGATGCCATATTAGGCTTTGAACTTTTTGAGCGGAACATTGTGGAGCTTGATTTCGAACACCGCAACATCATCATACACAGTGTTTTACCTGACAAGGCATCATCATATAAAGCATACGATCTGCACAGAGTCCCCGAAGACCAAAAATTCAGTATGCTTCCACGTGTGATTTTCGAGGGGTTTGTCAAGAAAGACGGCACTAAGACAGACGCGTGGCTTCTTGTGGATTTGGGCTCTATAACCGCTGTGTGGTATAAGGATTTCCGAATGCAACTCACGACAGATTCCTTAAAGCAGGATACAACTTCTCAAGCATACGATTATTTACTGAAGACCCATCAGCTCAACGACTATTACATCCCTATCACAGATGATTATAATGTCAAAGAGGACGGCACTCTTGGCGTTGATTATTTGTCGCAGCATTCTGTAATCTTCGACTATCTACATGACAAATTGTATCTGAAACCGAACGGAAAATGAAAAGAATACCCGTCATATTAGTGTTATCATCAATGTGTTGTATGGCTTTTGCGCAGAATGCTACTCATCCATTCTCGACATATACCGTAGGAACGGCATTTGTCCACAAGGACTTGGTGACTATCGGTGGCGACACCCTCAGGAGCGACACCCTTGACGGCTCAATCGTGTGGTACAACTTCTGGCATACGCGCTGCAAACCTTGTATCCTAGAGATGGAGGAGTTGAACCGGATTGCCTTGACATACAAGGACAACCCCAAGGTGAGGTTTGTCGCGGTGGCATGCGACGATTCAGCTTCCGTTGCGGAATTTCTCAAGACGCATCCGATGGAGTTCCAGTTGGTGGTCCTTGAGAGAACAGCGTTCGTGAACACCTTTTCGTCTTCCCATTTCCCCACGAATCTCCTAATCGGTGCCGACCGGAATGTGATTGTGGAGAAGATCGGTGGCACGCTGAAACCCGATCAGGTTCAAGGAGAATTGCGGCCTTTGGTTATTCGGTTGGAGCAACTGCTGGAGGGAAAATAGCGATTCTCTTATCCCCGTTAGGGGATTCATATCTGTAGCCAGGAAACGTACACGGCCCCTCACAACCCCGTTAGGGGTTGCATATCAATGGATTACGATAAAAAAACGGGTTTTAAATGAATCCCCTGACGGGGATTTTGGAAACCGCGCGGGCATCCGTTTTTCTACAGATAGGTGTCCCCTAACGGGGACGGGAGAATGTCGGAAGTCATACACAAGACAGCGTGGGGGCGTATCGCATACGCCTCGATGAAAATAACATCCTCCCACCCAAGATTCTCCCTGTAAATCTCGTTATTACATATAGAAACCTATCCAAAACCTTAACCGTTATGAGAAAATTAACCTTAACCATCCTTTTGGTTGCTGCAGTGGCGGCGACCTGGGCGCAGAAGCCCGACAAGAAAACCGTAAAATTGGAGAAACAGCTTGTGGGGACTTTCGTGGAAATCCCGGGCGCCCATTTCCTGACTCGTAACGCCAAAGGGGACACGATGCGGGTGACCCTCGCACCGTTCCGCATGTTGGAGACAGAGGTGACCAACGCGTCTTACAACCTCTTCCTTGACGACCTGAAGGCGCAAGGACGTATGGCCGACTACGAGAAGGCGAAGATTGACACTTCGCTGGGAATGTTGGATTACCCATATTACTACAATCATCCGGCGTTTGGCCCGTATCCCGTGTCGTCAATCAGCTATGACGGTGCGACACTGTTTTGCCAATGGTTGACCGAGAAAATGGGTAGTGAAGTGTGGGAATACACCTTGCCTACTGAACAGCAGTGGAAATATGCTGCCCGAAGCGGGTATCCATTTCGGGTATATTCGATGGGGTCACCTTACTTCAGAGATAAAAATGGCTATCCCTATTATACG
>ONCM01000070.1 GCA_900316305.1 uncultured Bacteroidales bacterium
GCCTGCGAGCCCTCCAACTCCATCTTCCCGAACTTGAACGACAGCCCGAACCGCACCGTCCGCGCCCGATAGCTCACACGCGTGGAGTCGCTGTAACTGTAATAGGGATTGGCGTTTACGGTCGCGTTGCGGTTCCAGTCGAAGAGGTCGTCCACATTGACCCACACCGCGATGCGCCGCTTCCAGAACTCCGCCCGCAACCCGAGGTCGATGCTGTAGCTCGGCCGAACTGTGGTGAACAGGAACACGTTCTGCGACTGATAGTTGGCGGCGGCGTTCACCTCCAAGACCTTCCACAGCTTCGCCCAGAAGTTCAGCCGGAAACTGTAACCCAAATTCTCCGTCATGTAAGGCTGCTCCTCGTCGCGAAACTGGAACACCGACTTCGTGTAATAGACATTGCCGTAAAACCGGATGTTCATGAAGCTCTTGAGCTGGTACGTAACATTCACCTCCGCACCCGTGTTCAGGGTTCTGCCCGCGTTGATGGGCTGCGAAAAATAGACCATCCTTCCGAAAAACGGGTCGTAGCAGACATCCGCAAGGCTGGAGAACTCGTCTTTCGTGTTCTTGAACCACGCATTGACGCCCACATTGCCGAACTTGTTGATATACTTCGTCCAGCCGGCCTCCACGGAGTTGGTGAACGCCTGCAGCAAATCGGGGTTGCCCGTACTGAAGCTGTCCTCCCCGTATCTGCGGTAGGTGGTCAGGTCGGAGGCCTGCGGATTGTTCACCCGCCGCGTGTAACTCAGCTTGAAATTGTGCATGTTCTTCGTGCGGTAGCTCAGGTGTATCGACGGGAAAAGTCCCCAATAGAGCTTCCGCACGTTATCGGCAGGGGAATCGGGATAGTCTAAGTTCAGCGACAGCAGCTCGGAACGCAGTCCGCCCTTCAGCGTGAAGCCGCCGAAACGGTGCTGCAGGGTGACGTATGCGTCGAAAGCCCCGTCCTGATTGCGCGAGTTCATCGAACGCACCGCGTCATTCACATAGTAACGCCCCAAATCGGCTGCCACCAACGTGTCCGTAGTCAAAAGCTGCTTGTTGTAAGAATAGCTTCCCGACACCCCCGTCTCCACCTCGCCGTTCTGGTGATAGGGGATCGTGTAATCAACCGAAACATTCCCCCTATGATACTGGTAATCATTTGTTTGCAACCAGTTACGGTCCGAAAGCCTTGGTGAAAGATAGTCGCGTTGGAGATCACCGCTCAAACGGTAGCCCTGCCCCGCATACGTGGCTGAAGCACTCAACTTATGCCCTTGGTTGTTGAATTTATGCTCATACCAAAGTCCCACGTAGCCCGACAAAATCCCGGATCTGTTGTGCACCGTATTATGATAGGAATAATCCCCGGGATTGTAGAGATACTCCGTCCAAGAAGTGGTGTCCACAGCGTTATAATGCGTCAGTTGCGGATAAAAACCGCCGTAAAAATAGACCATATTCGCGGTGTCGGGCGTCCAAGAGGCGTTGAGGAACAACCCGGTCTGGTCTTCTCGAAACCGTCTGATAGAATGCGAGGAATCTGTGGAAGAAAGCCTTCCCGAATCGTCGTAAATAGCTGATTCTGAAAGTCTGTCGTGCAGGGAAGTGCTATACCAATATTGCAGATAGGTGCTGATGGTGAACTTTTTGTTGGCATAAACATAGGAGAGGAAGGGAATGGCCTCGGGCGCGGAGGATCCCTTCGCCCCGAAGCTCAGGAAGCTGTTTTTCCTGATGTCGGAAACGGTGACGATGTTGATGATGCCGCCCGCACCCTGCGCACTGTACCGCGCCGAGGGGTTAGTGATGACCTCAATCTTCTCGATGTCACTGGCCGGCATCTGCTGCAGAAGGATTTTGAGGGCTTCGGCGTTCATGTTGGCAGGTCGATTGTTAAGCCATATCTGTACCGATGAGACAGACCCCGCGCAGGGTGATATTGCCCTCCACATCGACCTCCACGCCCGGCGCGTTCTGCAGCGCGTCCGCCGCCGTACCCGCCTGAACCGCAGGGTCTTCCGAAACGTTGTACATCGTCTTTTCCCCATCGGTCATATAGATGGGCTTCTTCGCGGTGATGCCCACCTCGGGCAGTTCTGTGGTCTTTTTCGGGGTAATCGTATCGGTTTTCGTCACCGCCGTCGTGTCCGTGTTCTGCGCGAAAACCGTTGCGCAAAACAAAAGCATAACCATTAAAACATTAATCTTTTCCATCATTATTAACTTTGAACTCTTAATTCTTAACTTGAAAAACAACGCGGCAAAGATACAATTATTTTATTAGTTATACAACTAAATAAATAATTTTGAGACTAATTTTTTAGCTACTTTAATAGCATGTTTTTTTTCTGAGCAAAGAGCAAAAAATGTATTTTTGCACTCTGTAATAATAAAGAATATGATGAAAATCCTTCCCATAGGCACACAGAGTTTCCAGAGGCTCCGCGAAGATGACAATCTATATGTCGATAAGACATCACAAATGTACAGGTTAGCGCACGCTGGGAGATTTTTCTTTCTCTCGCGACCGCGCCGTTTCGGCAAGAGCTTGCTTCTTTCGACACTGAAAGCCTATTTCGAAGGAAAAAAAGAGCTGTTTGAGGGATTGGCCGTGACGAAGCTGGAGAAAGAGTGGAAATCATACCCTGTGCTTCACGTGGACCTCAACACGGGGCTTTACACGTCTGCGGAAGGGCTGGAAGAGGTGTTGGACAGCATCGTAAGCGATTTTGAGCAACGGTATTCTTTGCCGAAAAAGGAAGGATCGTATGCCATCCGCTTTCGAAACATTGTGGAAAAGCTCGGCAAAACGGTCATCCTCATCGACGAATATGATAAACCGCTGATCTCCACATTTGACAACCCGGAGCTGAACAACCAGTTCCGCTCCATGCTGAAGTCTTTTTACTCAGTACTGAAAACCTGCGACCAAAACATCCATTTTGCGTTCATCACGGGGGTGAGCAAATTCAGTCACGTGAGCATCTTCAGCGACCTCAACAACCTGCGGGACATCTCGTTAAATGCGGACTTTTCCGACATCTGCGGTATTACGGAGAAGGAACTGCACACTTGCTTCCCGGAATATGTCAGCCAGATGGCCAAAGACCAGGGAATCACGGACGAACAAGTCTATGAGCAGCTCAAGGCGATGTACGACGGTTACCATTTCGCCAACGACATGACCGATGTCTATAACCCCTTCAGCTTACTCAACGCCTTCGCCGACCGCGATTTCCGGAACTACTGGTATCAGTCAGGTACCCCTACATTTCTAATTAAGCTTTTGAGCCAGCACAAAATCAACCCGACATCGCTGTCTGAAAAAAATATCAAAATAAAGGATCCCACGATGGTGGACGAGAACTATACTGCCCCTATACCGATTTTCTACCAAACGGGCTATCTTACCATCAAAGAGTACAGCCCTCAAACCAAGTATTACCAATTAGGATTCCCCAACCGTGAAGTGGAAAGCAGTTTCCTTTACAACCTGCTGCCAATCTACACCAACAAAGACGCATTGTCTATAGACCTTTTTTTTGATGAGGTAATAACAGGTCTGTATGAGGGCAAAATAGAGGAATTCATGCGGGCGCTGAAGGAGTTTATGTCGGGCATCCCCTACGAAATCATCCGCAATGACGAAAAATACTACCAAACAGTCATCTTTATGATTTTCAGAGTGATGGGTGTTTTCCAGATGGCGGAGTACGCCACCGCGGACGGTCGTATCGACTTGTTGGTGACCGCCGAGGACTACCTCTACCTCTTTGAGTTCAAGGTTGACAAGACACCCGAGGAGGCGATGGCGCAGATCAACGACAAGGAATACCTGCTCCCGTTCCGGCACGACAACCGCAAACGCTACAAAATCGGGGTGAACTTCAGCACCGAAAAGCGGAACATCGACGAGTGGGTCATCGAAGAGGATTGCTGAAAGTAACTACTCACTGCTAACTACTAACTACTCACTGCTAACTGCTACCTCCCCACCACAAACTTCCTGTCCGCCACTCCCACTTTCGTCTCCACATGCGCGATGTACGTGCCGGGGGCGAGGGTGCGGACGTAAACGGAAATTGCACCCTAACAAACAAAATCTTCCAAAATTTCAGACGGTCAATCCGATGCATCGCTAAGTACTGTTTTGTGCATTTCTTGCACTTTGCCATTTTCTTTCCGGAAACAGCAACTTTTCAATCGAAAAATGCCACTTTTATCATTTTGATATTTAGCGAGTTAAATATAATTGGCTCTTGATTTGTTTGCTTTAATTTTGTAAATTTGCAGGCAACAACTTAAAAATTTAGAGATGAAAAAGAACGAGACTGAACTTGTGAAAATTGAATCTATTGACACGCTTTATCAAGATGCCTGTCGGATAATCGAAAATGCTCGCAGCAATGCCGTGCGAAGCGTTGATTTCTGCCGTGTGCAGATGTATTGGAATTTGGGGAGGCGTATCTTTGAAGAAGAACAACAAGGGAAAGAGCGTGCAGACTATGGCACGTACCTTATTAAGAACCTTTCCAAACGTTTGAAACCTGACTATGGAAGTGGGTTCAGTGTGCGCCAATTAGAACAAAGCCGTCAGTTTTACAGAACTTACCCAATTGCGAACACAGTGCGTTCGCAATTGAATTGGAGTCAATATCGTAGGCTGATTCAGATTGAGGATCCCGACAAGCGGGAGTACTATGAGTTAGAATCGGTCAACAATGCATGGACGGCACGTGAAACGGAGCGGCAAATCAATTCCATGCTTTATGAGCGTCTGCTTATGAGCAATGATAAGGAGAGTGTACTGGCTGTTGCCCGCAAACAGAGAATCCCGGAAGAACCCGCAGAGGTGATAAAAGAACCCATGATGCTGGAATTCTTAGGTCTGCATCCAAAATCGAGCTACTACGAGAAAGATTTGGAGGACGCCATCCGGTTTCATCTCACAGAATTTATGCTCGAACTGGGCAAAGGGTTCACTTTTGTAGATCGCCAGAAACGGATAATGCTTGAAGATGATGAATTCTTCGTTGACCTCGTATTTTACAATCGTCTATTGAGATGTTTTGTCATAATTGAGACGAAGACGGGTAAACTGACCCATCAGGACCTGGGACAATTGCAGATGTATGTCAATTACTACGACCGCATTGAGAAACTGCCCGATGAGAATCCCACCATAGGCATTTTGCTCTGCACCCAAAAGAATGACACGCTGGTGAGAATGACGTTACCTGAAGACAACAAAACCATACTCGCCAGTGAATACAGATTATATCTTCCTACTACGGAACAACTCGTCAAAGAGATTGACACAGTGAAAAAGTTGGCTAAACAAAAGAGGAAAGAGCAGGATTAGCAACAAACGGGAGCATCTGACCCGCCAGTACCCAACTGATAACTACTAACTGCTAACTCCTAACTATCTTCCTCACCACGCTCACCCCTCGTTCGAAGTTGATCTTCACGAGGTACGTGCCGGCGGGATAGGGCGAGAGGTCGATCACCGGCAAGGACGTGCCGTCGGGCGAATCCAAGAGGATGGCCAGTTTGCGGCCCTGCAGGTCGAGCAGCTCGATGCTGCGGTAGCCGTACATATAGCCGCACACCACGGCCTCGCCCGACGTGGGGTTGGGGTAGAGGTAGATGTCGCTCTCACGCCTGCCGAGGTAGTCCTCGATGCCCACCGAATCGTCGGGGACGAAGGGCTCCAAGATGGACGGGTCGTACTTGTACGCGAATACAGCGTGGCTGTTCCCATGGTCGGTAAAGTTGAGGGAAATGTCGTGGCCGAAAGTCAAGTCTTGGGTGGCAATTCTATCGCATAATATACCTCCATAGTTGTTTACAATAGTTTTTAATGGTCTTACACTCGGATCGGCCGCATGAAATATTGTATCTGCTGACACAAACTGTCCGTCGATGTTGAAATAAGCAAGCATACAACCTTGGCTAAAATCATAAGTAAACTGTCCTAACAAATGGTTGTTGATGACAGCTGGTTTTGCTCCTGGCATAGCTGATGTATGTAGTCCTGTGGGTTGTCCAAGCTTCTTGAATGAACCATTCTCTTTGTCAAACTTCACATAAAAACCTGTATGGGCATTAGTAGGTATTTGGAGGGAATTGTTCTCGTTATCGAAATAGAATAATGGATGATGACCACCAGCATCATCTGCGCGTCCCAACAGGTAAACCCCTTGTCCGTCAACAAAATTATCAGTCCATTCTGGCATGTGGTAAGTGTTAATGTTGGGCTCGTTTTTTACGTATGCCTGATTTGACCAAATAATCTGCCCGTCCGAGGAATATTTCAGAATAAAAGGGAGTTTTTTTGCCAAACTTTGATCGGCTATTTCTGCAAAATGCGTGTTGTCCCAGTATATTCGCATTGGATATTGATTATATGCATCCATATAATCCATTTCGGTTAAATAGCCAGAAATATATAAATTGTCATCTTCATCAATGCTCATTCCACCCATATAAGGAACGAAATAAGGATGTAACGAGTCATATGGTAAATTGGGAGAAAGCCCTTCCGTATGATCCACTATCAATTTCATCCAAGCCAGTTCCCAATTGGGCGTAAATTTGCAAATCATCATATTATATATTTGTTGACTATCATCAGTGCAATTTCCTGGTAAAAAAATCTGATAGGTTTTTGTTGAATCCCCATCAATTACGATAGTGTAAGGAAGGGTATCGGGTCCCGCGTAATAAGTGCTTAATGCAATAAATGTATTGCCTTGGCTATCCACGCATACAGGATGTGCTCCTAATATTCGTCTGCTTAGTGGCATATCCAACAAATATTCTCCTCCTATACGTTCACGAGCTATTGTGTGTACAAAATGATTATCCAGTTTGTTACCATCCAAATCAAAGGTGACAAAATAGCTGTAGTTGCCAAACGTATATGGGGGATGAATCGTTCCCGATGGGTAGGAGAGTGCACATTGCGAGTCTATCAAAGTGTCAATAAACCACAACTGCGTTATACCGTTTAAATGAAAAACGTATTCTCCAGCAATTGTGATTCTGTTGTCACGCACGAACATGTCGTATGGCATAGAAGTACAATTTAAACTTTTGATAAATCTGTGCCAAAGCAGATTTCCAAGGGAATCAAATTTAGCCAATACAGATCCCGGACTGCCATTTGCCACAATCGTCGCATTATCGGAAAAATGCGAGGTGCCATTTTGGGCATAAAGAGTCGCGCTACCACCGCAACTTCCGAAAACGTATATGTTTCCATCATCGTCAAATGCAGTTCGCACAATACAATTTGTTAGATTGTTGCCAAGTTCATCGCTTCCCGACCAGTAGTTCGCCCACTTCCACTCGCCCTGGGCGGAAACGGAAATAGCGGCCAAAAGGATGAGGACAACGGGGATCAGGTGTCTAACATAACTTGCGATGGGGGATGGTAAAATATTGATTTTCATATTGTTAGGATTTTTGATTGATTTGAACATTCAGATGATATTATTTCCCTTATGTTCGTATATGTCGCACGAAAGGGCGATTTCGTTACATCGAAAATGCGATTTTTTTTGATTTTTTTTCGTAAGTGGTTGATGTTCTGAACGTTCTACGTCGTGCACTGGCGGGATGGTGCGTGCATGAAGACGAGAGGGATTCTCCTCCTCGCCAGTGTACCATTGTCATTATGAATTGTGAATTAACAATCACCGCCACACTGCCGTACAACGGAAACCGTAGCGCGTTTCGTGTTGGTCTGTCGGCAGGCTGAAACGAAGGAACTGGAGCCCTTCGACCGCCTTGTAGTTGTCCAACGTGAAATAATCGTTCCTTGTCTGGTTCGGACTGTATTGGATGAATTTCATATCCACAAGCATCTGCTCTGCCACACGGTCGGTTCGCCACTTGCAGTACGCAATGGCCTGCTCTCTGGATATACCCAAAACGGGATCATTCTTGTAGTAAGGACTGTTGGCATACACTTCGGCGATTTGTTTTGGCAATTGCTGTCGAAGAACCTTCATGTCTGGCACGGAGGCCTTGTATTCTTTGGAATCCACCCCAAAAACATGCTCTAACCAGTACTGGTATTCCAACCAATCTATATTGCTAATCTGCGTTTGGTCAATATATTGACTTTCAATCCAGGGCAGCAAGTGCTTTGTATATTTTTTCTGGTAATTATTCGGAACGTTCTTCTGCGCCGAAACTGTTGCCACGCAACATAGTGTGGCCATCAACAGGGTAAACAATGTTTTTTTCATGTCTTTCTCATTTTTTAAACGACTTATGATACTTGCGCATAGGAATTCTCACAACTCCTTGCAAGTTGCAAAACTACATATTATTTTTATAAATCAGTTGATTTCGCAATTTTTTTGTCTTTTTCGGGGGGGGTATAACGAATTGATAATCAGTATATTGTAAACACAAGAGGATGCAACAAAACATTGTTCGTTTGTGCTGAATCATTATAATGACCCAGTTTGAATGGGCAATTTTGGCAAGAATTCGCGCAAAAGTTGATTTTTTTGTTCGTCAGCTCTCCCAGTCCTTTTGGTTTTTGTATTTTTGCCGCGCTATGGTCAAGAGAGTGTTTCTGGTTATTGTTTTGAGTCTGAATATGTTGCTCGGTTTTTCTCAAAAATCGAATTTCGGCGGCGGACTTTTCTTCGGGAACACCTTTTCCGGCATGTCTGCCGACAACATTCCGGGGTATTGGAAAGCGGGCATCACCACGGGGTTGTTCGGCCACATCAAAGTGGTGGATAACCCTGACGTGCGGATGCTGTTGCAGATGGACATGGCCTTCACCATGAAAGGCACCCGCACCAAACCGAATTTTCACGCAGAAGGACTCGCAAGAAGGGACAAAGCGGCATTGACTTTGGGTTACATTGAGTTTCCTTTGATGATACGCTTGCGGTTTAACAATATGAAAACAGAAAATGATGGAGTGTGGCTTGATTTCGGTCCCTCAATCGGCTTTCTGTTGTATCAGAAAACAGTACAACGACACCATGTTAGCACTCCTGCTGGCACTTCGAGTTGGGGCGATGTGTGGGACGACTATTTTGACCTCAGTCGGTTTGAATTTTCTTTTCTTGCGGGAATCACTTACGTTTTCAAGCGACACCATGGCATATCATTTCGTTTCAGCCATTCGATTCTTCCGATCGGCACTCCTGAATATGAAGTCACAAGTGGCATCCTCAAAAAACACTACAATTCCGCATTTTATCTGATGTATTCTTTTCAGTTTTGAACAAGTTGCGTCTCTCCGAGACGCTGCTGTGGAGATTCGTTCTCGCCACCCCACACTGCGGCTGTCGCCTAGTATGGGGTTATTTGCACTGCGTACGTGTTGTCCCTCCGGGACAGTTAGGGGGAAAGAGACATCCGGCTCCTCCCCCCTAACTGCTAACTGCTAACTACTAACTACTAACTATCACTCTGCCACCACATCATTGATGGGAACGGTGTCGATTTGGATGTGCAAGAAGCGAGGTTCGGATTTCACATCGGAATCGGGCCGATCAATGCTGGTGTAGTTTTTCGACCGCCATCCTCTTGGATCGGTCACAGCAACTTTGAAATCTTCGCCCGTGGTGAATCCTACCGGCAGACGCAACATGCAACGCACCGGCTCCCCATCCTTGATGGCCGGTTTGCAGGCAGGCGCGGCACGGAAGGCCTGATTGATTTCCGCCATGATGGCATCAATCATCTGTTGCACAAGCGCATTCCGTGCTTCCTTATCTTCGGGAGCATCCTCTCCGAGATCAAGGTGCGCGACAGCCAATCCATCATTGCTATCCCTGCGACCTTCGAAAGGCACCGTAAACACCACCTCTCCCTTCTTGCCAGCAACATCACCCCAGCTGACACAGGCCGTATCCAACTCCGTGAAGAGGACACGTCCATCCTTCTCCACGATAAAACAGACCGTTAAAAGCCCTGACAGCTTGTACTTCTTGGCCAATTCGGGGTACTTCATGCTACCGTAAAGGTTATCGACATACTGCTGGATGCCACCCGGGAACAACGGCATTGAATCGGGATTCATGCAAACGGGCTCGTCTATGATTTCCTCCACTTCCTCTGCCTCAGCAACTTTCTCCGACTTCGGATGACAGTTTACCAACAAAAGTCCGGCGATGATGGGAACGAGCGCAAGCAGCCACCACGCTGACACTCTGCGTTTTACCGGCTGGTTCATCATCAGAATACGTTTTTTAGTCAACAGGTGACGGAAGCTGTTGCCCACGGGCACGAACTTGCCCACGCACAGTTGTTTGTACAGCAGTTCTAAGTAGTCGCGGCGAGAGAATCCGCACGAAAGCACCGCCTCATCGGCCAAATACTCATGGACGCTGCTCAACTCCCTGGTGTACAAGTAAATGAACGGATTG
>ONCM01000071.1 GCA_900316305.1 uncultured Bacteroidales bacterium
GTTACGACGACCGGCGACCTCCACGACACAGAGACGGCATCCACCAGGTCTGTTGTGGACATCCATGCCCTTGAATTCAAAGTGGCAAAGGGTGGGGATAGAGATACCCATCTGCTTTGCGGCGTTAAGAATCGTAGTACCTTTCGGCACTTCAATTTCTCTATTATCTATTGTTAATTTAATTGTATCCATATTGTTCACCTTTCACTAAATAATACTGATTGCACCGAATTTACATTTCTCAATACATGTACCGCACTTGATACAGAGCTCTTGGTTGATTTCGTGAGGCATCTTGACCGTGCCCTTGATGGCTCCGACGGGGCAGTTGCGGGCGCAAGCCGTACAACCTTTACACTTGTCAGCGTCGATGACATACTGTTTCAGGGCCTTACATTGACCAGCAGGACATTTCTTATCAACCACGTGGGCAACATATTCATCCCAGAAGTTGTCGATGGTGGACAATACAGGGTTCGGGGAGGTTTGACCCAGACCGCACAATGCGGTGTCCTTGATAACCGTACTGAGGTTCTTGAGGAGGGAGAGGTCTTCCATCGTACCGTTACCCTTGGTGATGCGGCCGAGGATTTCGCTCAGACGCTTGTTACCGATACGGCACGGCGTACATTTACCGCAGGATTCTTCCACAGTGAAGTCGAGGTAGAACTTCGCGACAGAAACCATACATGAGGTCTCGTCCATCACGATCATACCACCAGAACCCATCATGGAACCGGCAGCCACGAGGTTATCGTAGTCGATGGGGGTGTCGAGGAACTTCTCGGTCAAGCAACCGCCAGAAGGACCGCCAGTTTGCACAGCTTTGAACTTCTTGCCGCCCTTGATGCCACCGCCGATTTCGTAGATGACCTCGCGAAGGGTGATACCCATAGGCACCTCGATCAAACCGACGTTGTTGATCTGGCCAGCCAATGCGAACACTTTCGTACCTTTGGATTTTTCGGTACCGATAGAGGAGAACCATTCCCAACCCTTGTTGATAATGACCGGGATGTTGGCGTAGGTCTCGACGTTGTTCACGTTAGAGGGTTTCTTCATATAACCCGAAACAGCCGGGAACGGGGGTTTGAAGGTAGGCTCACCACGTTGACCTTCCATGGAGTGGATCAAAGCGGTCTCCTCACCGCAAACGAATGCACCGGCACCGTAACGGAGGATAATGTCGAAATCGAAGTCTGTGCCGAAGATGTTCTTACCGAGGAGGCCGTACTCACGAGCCTGGTCGATAGCGACTTGCAGACGGTGGATAGCCAGCGGGTATTCAGCGCGGATATAGACCAAACCGATGGTGGCGCCGATACAGAAACCGCCGATAGCCATAGCCTCGATGATGGAGTGCGGGTCGCCTTCCAAGATGGAACGATCCATGAATGCACCCGGGTCACCCTCGTCGGCATTACAGATGATGTATTTCTGGTCAGCAGCGTTCTTAGCGCAAAGTTCCCATTTCAAACCAGTGGGGAAACCAGCACCGCCACGACCGCGAAGACCGGATTTCTTGATGATGTCGATGGTGGCAGCAGGATCGTGTTGTTCCAAAACGCTAGCCAAAGCTTTGTAACCGTCACGTGCGATGTATTCGTCGATGTTTTCGGGATCGATGAAACCGCAGTTACGCAAAGCGATACGCATCTGTTTCTTGTAGAAGCCCATGTGCTTGGAGTCGGAGATGTGCTCCTTGTCCTCGGGGTTCTCATAAAGCAGACGCTGCACCTTACGACCCTTGATGATGTGCTCGTTGACGATTTCGAGAGCGTCTTCGGGCTTCACCTGGGTGTAGAATGTGTTATCGGGCAGAATCTTCACGATGGGGCCTTTTTCACAGAAGCCGAAGCAACCGGTGGTCACCACCTGAACATCGTCGTCAAGACCTTTCTCTGCCAGGATTTGTTGGAAATTTTCTCTGATTTTGGGGCTTTCTGAGGCCGTACATCCCGTACCGCCGCAGAGCAGAATGTGGTATTTATAACTTGCCATAACTGACCTCCTTAATGATTATTTGTCGACTTTTTCATAATTAACCGGGATGACACCTTCCAGGATTTCGCCAGTCATGATGTACTTGCTGACGAGTTCCTGACCCTTCTTGGTGTCCACGTGACCGAAGACGATGGGGTCCTGACCGGGTTTCTTAACTTCGACGGTAGGTTCAGCATAGCAGTAGCCCATGCAGCCCGTTTGAGTCACAACAGCCTTGACATTTTGCTTGTTGCATTCCTCAATAATGGCTTCCATGGTCTGTTTTGCGCCGGAAGCGATACCGCAGGTTGCCATAGCCACCTTGATTTGCACGAGGTTTTCGACGTTTTCGCCGCCTTCGCGCAATTCAATCTTGGACTGCAACTCTTCTCTCTTTTTCTTGAGATCTGCCAATGATTTTATTTTTTCCATACTATAAAATTTGGTTGTAGATTTATTTTATTGTTTAGTCGATATTTACGATAAAGACTGACCATAATTTTCGCGCGGCAAAGGTATAAAAAAAAACGATACCCGACTATATAAAAAATAAGCGATTTATTTGGGGATAAGTCGTTGTTTTTGGGGAGGGACGATGAATGAGACGATGAAAAACGATGAATGAGGCGATGAATGGCAATTTCCACGCGAAAATCCAATTTAAAATTTAACTATTCGAATACGAATTGTTAAATTAAAATCATAATATATTGGTTTCCAGGAATAAAAAAATTTCACAAAACCCTTGACAAACATGGGATTTTGTTGTATTTTTGCCTCCAGAAAATCATACGTAAGACTTAAATTTAAGACTACTGCTCTTAACCCTTAACCTTTAACCTTTAATCTTAGAATTATGGAAGTGAAAAATCCCATTGAAGAGGCCCGAAGATATGTGGCCAATGCAGAAATGGTCATCGTGAATGCCAACTATGACCCTGAACTGAAAATATACACGGATGGAAAATACGTCAAAATGGCGGGTGACACGCTCTGGAAAGGATGCCTGATTGCACTGGATGCCGCATTGGGCATACGAAAAGGCAAAGGCAGGCCCTCGATAGAGAAATACAAAGAGGCCGCTGGCAAGCGTGACCGCAAACTGCTTGCGGCCATCGTGGCTGGTTATGACGTTATGCACTTGTCTATGGGCTATGACGGTACCAAGAATAAGAAAGTTTGCGACGCGGGTTTCGAAAATGCCAATGCCATTATCAACCACTGTGCATCACTGATTCCGACGGAAGTGTACGCTTGAACGTTCAACGTACCAACGTCACGCTCCCTTTTGCCGTTTCTGGCTTCTTCCCGCGTGTTGTGTAATGCACTACTACCACGTACACACCTTCCATTGCATTGGCGCCGTCCCAGCCGAAAGTGATTTCTTCCGTGCGGAATACCAACCCGCCCCAACGGTTGTAGATTTCCATACTGTACTCTTGGATGTCGTCAGGATTGCTGAAAATGGGCAGAAAAACTCGGTTCTTGCCGTCGTCGTTTGGGGTGAAGGTGTTGGGGAGGTAGAGCTCTTCGGGAAGGGTTTCCCCTTCAGCCGTGGTGTCGGAACCGGGATCGGGATTCCCGTCGAGCGTGAGGGTCAGGGTGACCGTGCTGTCACAACCAAAACGGTTGTTAAAGTATTGGGTGTAAGTACCTTCCTCCGTGTAGGTTACGCCGTTCCAGACGAAGCTTTGCCCACCGTGTTCCTCGATTTCCACCACGTCGGGCGGAAGCAAGGTGAGATATACCGTAATCTCGCTCTCACAACCGTTGGCGCTGGCAATCCGAAAGAGGGTGGTGTCCAAGATGTTGGCCGTCTCTGCTGATGTTAGCAGAAAACCATAATTATTGTAATTGGCTCCCTGACAGACAGTATCGTAAAAGATTTGCGGTTCATTGTCCAGTATTGTCACCGTCACCGAAGCCGAGTTCGTACATCCGTAAGCGTTGCAAACCGTGACGGTGTAGTCGGTGGTCTGCAACGGAACATCCGAAAAGTGCGGTTCGGTGGAACCGGTGTTCCAGATGTAGGTGAGGGTGGTGTCGTAAATGTTTTCCGGCGGTGGGAAGCTGCGGACGGCTCTGATGGGGTAGAGTTGGTATGAGGACATAGAGGCCATTTCACTGGTCAACAGAGAAGGAACGGATGTGAAATTTCCCGCGTTGACATTGGAATAGTACTCCGGTACTGTGGCGGAAGTGAAATTGACACCCCAGAAAAAATCGATATCCCACCATCCATCCATCCCTTTTTCGGTACTGCTACCATATGCATTCATATCCAAGGTGGTTCCTCCTGCAGCCATCAGGGCTGTTTCTATCAACGGCAGTTGTGCGTACAGCATAGATAGCTGACCAGAAGCGGGTAAGTACCAGCCGTGTTCAAAATCAATGTTGTTTATGCCGCATTGTGCGCCGGTTCCCACATAATTACGGATAATTTGGGTGTTGGAATAACCTGCAGTGTCCTGTAAAAGTGTCTGTGCTCCATTGCAGTTCGGAAGATTGGGAATGTCTTGATTATGGCTTTCGGGCAACAATGGCGCTAGTGGGCAATCTTGGAGCGCCACCACCCAGCCGCTACCGTCGGGGAAGGTGTAATACACGATGCCCTGCGACCCATCCTCGGCGGTGAACAGATCGCCCACATGATAAACTTGAGCGAGTGTCCATCCTGACATGAGTTGCAAAAACAGGTATATCAATAGCGCCTTTTTCATTTTTTCTGGTATTTGCTAAAAGGTTCGGATGCCGCGCACTATTCGCGGATAATTTTTTTCAGAAAAACTAAGGGCATTGTTTAATACCCAAACTCGGTTGCTACTGATTTCTGTGGAGGTCCAGCATGACCCAAAGGAATCCAATTGGACAATGTCCCCACCAACCAACTGTAAAGAATTGTTCACCTTGATTTGCTCCGCATACAATTTATAGGCTTGACCGGCTGCCGGCAGATACCACCCATGCTCAAAATCCACAGCGTATGCGGCTTCATAATCATTATTGGTGCCGCTCTGACGAATAAGTAAAGTGTTCGTATAGCCGTCCAGGTCGCTCATTGCCATCCTTCCACTGTTGAAATTGACCAATGCGGGAATATCATTCTGATTGGATATCGCCCACATCTTGTTCGGTATCTCTTCCAAATCGACTGCCCAACCGTGCTCGCCTGTGTTGTCCACATAAAAAACAACCCCCATGGCCACTTTTCCGCAAGGCCAGTCCTCGGGATGAACCGTGGTGCCGTCGGTGCACAGGATATCGCCCACCCAGACCTTCGGCAGCTGTGAGGTCAAGGTGACGGAAGACTGCGAACCGAGGGCGTGGAGTTCCGTTT
Organism: uncultured Bacteroidales bacterium; assembly: GCA_900316305.1. GTDB lineage: Bacteria > Bacteroidota > Bacteroidia > Bacteroidales > WCHB1-69 > F23-D06. The sequence goes on from ONCM01000071.1 coordinate 5,321, forward strand.
CCCCGCCAACACAGAGTTCCGCTGGGTCAGCCAACGCCTCCACCGAAGGGGTCTCGGCCACAAACAACCCCAAGACACTGACACTGTCGCACCCTTGCTGGGTTGTGCCATTCAGAATATGAACATAGTAGCCCGCACTGTCCTGTGTGCCAAGTTGATACCCATGTTGCGTATAGGCGTTTCCGGTGCAAATCGTGTCGCTGAACATGTTGGAGTATGAAGTCCCGACCATGATATTGACCGGTGTCGTAGCACTGCCGCAGCCATTGTCGGCGGTGAGCGTGACCTGCACGGAAGTGGGAGCGTTCGGCATAAAATAGAGCTGAGCGCTCGGGGTACCCTGTCCGCCATAGATAAGTACCCCGGCGGGAGTGGTCCAATGATAGAGCGTCTGCGAAGGTGCATTCACCAAAGAGTAGATTTCCGACGTTCCGCTGCACACCACATTCGGCCCATTGATGGTTTCGGACATCGAAAAGGTGTGATTTACAGTGAGGTGCAAGATAGTTGTGGAGTCACAACCGTACGGAAGAGGTACATAGGTGGTGTCCGTCACCTCCCCTTGGGTAAGTTGGGTTAAGTGGAAGCCGTGGGCGTTGTAATTGCCCCCTTCGCACGCCACGTCATAGATGTGGTGGTAGCGGGGATGCACATGCAGATACAACGTATTCGTCGCCCCTTCAACGCAGTCGGAGGCATCATAATAGGTGTTCGTCGCAATATATTCGCCCGGCGAGGAATAGACAGGCAGGTTAAAGCCATGGTTTGTGTACCCCATTCCTTCGCAAATGGTATCATAGTAAACATGATCTTGCAAGATGGTATCTTGTGTAAACGTCACGGAGTGTGTGATTTGGCATCCTGTCACGGTAGTAATATTGCATGTGGCAACCGTATTTGGCAGTATGGTATATGTTGTGCTGGGGGTGTGACTGCCGTTGTTCCACGAATAGCTTTCGAACCCTACGGGGGCACTGAGGGTTACCTGATCTCCGTTACAACCCGAAAAAGAAATCTGGTTGCTGATACAAGATGCTGTAAAATAGGCATATCCGTAGTGACCTCCGGCTCGGCAGTCATAGGTGGTAATTTTGAACTTCACCGTCTGCCCTGCGTATGCCGACAGATCAAAACCGTTGGTAGTCCATGGCCGCCACATGACATGATTGTATTCCTGAAAACCAGGAATCAAGGGCGATGACACGACATTGTATTCCATACAACCACTCAAAAGCTGGTCATTTGCGTCAAGCATCTGTATGAGAAAACGGGGTTGGTCAACTTCAATATGGTGGGGGTCTTCCAAAACAACCGCATACTTCAGCAGCAAAACTGGATAGTCAGGATCCACCGTAAAAGTGTAAACAAGAGACTCCTTTTGTGCACCGATTTGCTCATTTCCCAACTTCACCACAGCACTCTCCCCGTTTGGAAGCAACGGTAACTGTCCACCTGTCTGCGGGTCTGTGCCCTGCTGTGTGATGAGGGTATGGCGACCCGGTATAATGCCTACAAACAAGATAGTATCAACGAAATTGTCACCTATGTATCCACATGTACCGGCATAACCCGTCACGGAGCTGCTCGTCAAATCCGTGAAATCCGGGCACTGCGCCTCCGCTGAAAGAGCACAAAACCCTAACAACAAGACAAATAATATGGATTTTCTCTGAATCATAATTATAGTCTCCGCAAAAATACTATTTTTTTCATCGATTCATCGTCTTTCATCGTTCTTCATCGTTTTTTACACAATATTTCCCTACCTCCCACGTTATTCCCGCCATAAAATTAACCCCTAAAAATCATCAAAAATGAAAAACAAAGCAGTTGCCATTGCCATCATCGCCAGTATTGGGCTCTTTTTGGCTGCCATCGCCATCGGTGTTGCCTTCTATCAGACCAAAAAGCCCCAGAAAACCGTTTCTGTTGTCGGTCTTGTGGAGAAGGATTTTACCTCCGACCTCATTGTGTGGGAGTTCGACTATTCCGCGAAGGATCCGGATATGAAGCAAGCTTACACGAAGCTGAAAGAGCAGAATGAGATTGTGAAAGCCTATCTCAAGAAGGCGAACATTTCTGAGAAAGAGATTGATTTCAAGAAGATTACGACCCAACCAACCTATAACAGCTATTATGATGATAACGGTCACTGGCGGGAGACGTTCACTGGATATGCGGCCAAACAAGTGGTGCGCATCGAGTCCCGCGACATCGAGAAAATTGAGGCGCTCACCCGCGACATCGCCGAGCTGTACGACCAGAATATCATGATCAACAACGACAATCCGGAGTATTACTACACGAAATTGTCAGATCTGAAATTGCAAATGCTGGCCGAGGCCTCGCAGGATGCCAAGAACCGTGCGGAGACCATCACCAAGAATGCCGGTGCGAAATTGGGCGACCTCAAGAGCGCGAATATGGGTGTGTTCCAGATCACCAAGCCCAACTCCTCCGAAGAATCCTATACCTGGGGCGGCGCCTTCAACACCTCCTCCAAGGAGAAACGCGCCAGCATCAACATGCGATTGACATACTACGTAAAATAACAGATCTTTTTTACGACATCCCCATTGTAGAGACGTTGCGCGCAACGTCTCTACGTATTTTTATGTCTGCATTTTTTATATTTTTGCGCTTTCAAAATTTAACCCATTATGAAGAAAGTTATCCATACCAACAATGCGCCGGCCGCCATCGGCCCCTACAGCCAAGCTATTGAAGCCAATGGCATGTTATTCATTTCCGGTCAGATTCCCGTGAATCCCGCTGACGGTACTGTGCCTGAGGGCATTACCGCCCAGACCGAGCAGGTGATGAAGAACATTGCCGCCATCCTCAACGAGGCCGGCTACACCTTCGACAACGTGGTGAAGACCACCTGTCTGCTCAGCGACATCGCCAACTTCGGCGCGATGAACGAGGTC
>ONCM01000074.1 GCA_900316305.1 uncultured Bacteroidales bacterium
ACAGGCATCCGCCGAGCAGAGCAACCTCTACCAGCTCATAACGGGAATGCAGGAGATAAAGCTCAACAACTGCGAGAAACAGAAGCGTTGGGAATGGGAAAACATACAGGCCAAACTTTTCCGCGTGAGCATCAAAGGCCTGGCACTCAGCCAGTACCAGCAGTCGGGTGCCTTCTTCATCAACGAGACCAAGAACATCCTTATCTCGTTTGTCTCCGCCGCAGCCGTCATTAAGGGCGACATGACTTTGGGTATGATGACCGCCGTGCAGTACATTATCGGCCAGCTCAATGCGCCTATCAACCAGATGATAGGCTTCATCCAGTCGGCGCAGGATGCGAAAATCAGCCTGGAACGATTGGGCGAAATCCATAACCGCGAGGACGAGGATGTTCAATTAGGAATAAGGAATGAGGAATTAGGGATTATGACGGACGGTGGTGTTTCCGTCGTAGGGACGTATCGCATACGTCCAATGGATTTACGAATGGAAAACGTCACGTTCCGTTACGATGAGTTGTCGGATAACGTGTTGGAGGACGTTTCGTTGGCGATTCCGGCTGGCAAGGTGACGGCCATCGTGGGGATGAGCGGCAGCGGCAAGACCACGATAGTGAAACTGTTGTTGGGATTTTACCCGCCGAAGAAGGGGGAAATCCTTGCGGGTGGCACGAACTTGAAAAACATACGTCCGTCGGACTGGAGGGCGCGGTGCGGGGCGGTGATGCAGGACGGTTTCATCTTTTCGGACACCATCGCCCGAAACATCGCCGTGGGAGAGGAACACATTGACGGCCAGCGTCTGCTCAACGCCGTGCGGGTGGCCAACATTGAGGAAATGATAGATGGTTTGCCGTTGGGCTACAACACTAAAATCGGGCAGGAGGGCAAGGGCATCAGCCAAGGGCAGCGTCAGCGCATCCTCATCGCCCGCGCCGTCTATAAGAACCCTGACTTTCTGTTCTTTGACGAGGCCACCAACGCCTTGGACGCGAACAACGAGAAGGTGATTATGGAGAACCTCCAGCAGTTCTTCAAGGGACGGACTGTGGTGGTGGTGGCGCACCGCCTGAGCACGGTGAGGAACGCCGACCAGATTGTGGTGCTCAACCACGGGCATATCGTTGAGGTGGGTACACACGAGCAACTGACCGCCCTGCGCGGGGAGTACTTTGAATTGGTGAGGAATCAGTTGGAAATGGGAAATAGTTAATTATGAGCAATGATATTGACATTATAAAAGATCAAAATCTCTCCAAGGACAACCTTAATCTCCGCAGCGAGGAGGTGCAGGAGATACTCGGCAGGCCGCCACGGTGGATCGTGCGGGTGGGTATCAGCATCATCTTTGTTGTGGTGGCGGGACTTTTCGTGGGCAGCTATTTCCTGAAATACCCGGACATACTGCCCGCCCCCATCACCGTCACCACCGAAAACCTGCCCGCCGGTGTGATGGCCATGACCACGGGCAAGATTGACACCATAGCCGTTGCGGAGAAACAGACGGTTAAAGAGGGCGAACTGCTGGCCGTCATTCGCAATCCCGCAAAATTGGAGGATGTGATGACGGTGAAACGGATGTTGGAAGAATCGGACACGCTGGTTGTAGAGACGCAAAATTTTGCGTCTCTACAGAATGGCACGTTTCTACAGTTGGGCGACCTCCAATCGGCATACACCGCCTTCGACAATGCCCTGACCGATTACCGCCATTTTGTTGAAACGGATTACCATAACCGTAAAATTGCGGTCATTCGAAAGCAGATTGCTGCCCAGAAGAACCTGCTACAAAAAACCGTCAACCAGCTGAACATCAGCAGAAAACAATTGGCCACGGCACAAAAGCTGTTCGAAATTGATTCGATGCTATACAGCAATGCGGCACTTTCCTTGGTGGATTACCAGTCGGCAAGAAACAGTCTGCTGCAACAACTGTCGTCCCTTGAATCGTCCAAAATGAGTGTTGACAACCAGCGGATGAGCATTTTGCAATCCGAACAGAGCATCTTTGACCTGGAGCAGCAGCGCATTGACGAAGAACAGCAGCTGACATCAGCCCTGACTACTGCCAAAGAACAACTTTCCGCCCAAATTCGGCAATGGGAACAGACCTATCTGCTGGTTGCCCCATGCGATGGAAAAGTCACGTTCACCAAGTACTGGCAGAAAAACCAGAATGTGAATGCAGGTGAGGTGTTGGTGACCGTGGTTCCCGACGGTAACACGCAGGTGGTAGGGAAGATCTTGCTTCCGCAGCAGGGCGCGGGCAAGGTAAAGGTCGGGCAGACCGTCAACGTCAAATTGGACAACTTCCCGTATCTGGAATACGGCATGGTCAAGGTGTGCATACGGAACATCTCGATGGTCCCCGTGCAGGTGGATGAAAACACAAAAGCCTATATGCTTGAGGTGGAGTTTCCGGAGAATCTGGTTACAACATACGGCAAGGAGCTGACTTTCAGCCAGGAAATGACAGGTACGGCGGAAATCATCACCGAAGACTTGAGGCTGCTGGACAAGTTCATCAATCCGATTAGGGCGGTGATAAAGAAGTAAGTGGACTTTATTCCCAACATTAGCATTCTCCTTTTATTTCTTTTGGGCGTAACCCTGACGGGTCGGGCTTTCCGCCTTAATCGCAAGGGTTTCCGTCCCGATTTTCTGACGAAAAAGGCGGCTTCTTCCAGTCGCCTCTTTTTCTGTCGAAAATTTTGGGGCGCAACCTCCTTACGATAACGTGCTCCAATCCCTTACGCGAGGCGAGCGGATTTCAATGAAATTTTGCGGGAGTTGCCGCGCATTGGAAAAAAGTTGTATTTTTGCCGCGTAAAACGATAAAGCAATGACTATCAAAGAATGGACTGCCGCCAATGCGGGCAAAAAGAAAAAGAAGAAGAACCCTATAGCCAAGCTGTACGGGATTCTGAAAGGCAAAATAATGTACAGCGAGAACGCATTCAGCACCACCTGCACTCCCGCCTGATGCGATACCTGTTCGACACACAAGCGCTTGTATTTTACTTGGAAGGCGACCCTAAATTGCCTTCCGAGATTCGTGATTTCATAGAGGATTACGAGAACCGGGGTTATGTGAGTGTCATAACCTTGCACGAGCTTGTTCTGAAAACGGCCAAGAACCAGCTTGAACTGTCCAACTCGCTTGCCCAGATTGTTCTTTATCTCAAAGAAGCCGGAGTGGAGATTCTGCCGCTGAACCATCACCATATAATACGGCTGGACAGTTTTGAGCGCGAGAGTTACCACAAAGACCCTTTCGACAGACTTCTTGTCGCCCAGTGCATCGAGGAGAACATCACAATGCTGACCAGCGACACCAAAATCCCCTTCTATAAAAAATACGGGTTGGAGTACCTGCAATACGAATTGGATTGATTAACAAGCATACGAGACGGTTCACGCCGTCTTTTTTTCCCCCTTACAAAAGGCTTAAATATCGGGGATTCCGGACGTTTGCATATTTATGATGTATGTGCAACAGTACAAATTTGGCGAACAACTCGGTGGGCAAGGTGACAAAGCAGGAGGACGCCTCCGGATGGCAAACTTTCAAATACGGAAAGCTTGGCGAAGTGATTGAAAATATTCGTACTTTTGCGCTTCCTTATGATGCCCAAACCTATACGTTCAAAATGAATTTCGGATACGACAGCTGGAACCGCATAATGGGAATGACCTACCCTGACGGGGAGGTGGTCACGTATGACTACAACCTCGGCGGTATGCTGAAGAGCATCTCCGGCACAAAGATGAACAACGCCTATCCATACATCGACAGCATCCGCTACAACGAGTTCGAGCTGAAGGAGGCGGTGTATTACGGCAACGGCACACGTTGTACATACGGATATGATGTTCTGCAAAGGCTGACTGCGTTGGCTTCATATACGGCAAATAACGAGCTGATGCAGAGGCTGAGATATGATTACGATGCTGTAAGCAACATCACCGACATAGACAATTCCGCAGGCATCCTTGCCAACGGATTGGGTGGGATGTAGCACAACCGATACTCGTACGACAACCTGTACAGGCTGGTATATTCGAGAGGCAATTGGCTTGGAAGCCCGAACACTAACTATGAACTGGAAATGAGTTATAACCATAACGGACGAATCAGCAGAAAGACTTTAACAGCTGGAATTGTGACGCAGACACCTATGACAAACTCCTTCAACTCGGTCATCTAAGACAATATGTACCACTACACGAATACAAGCCAGCCCAATACGCTGACATACATAGACAACAACGGTCCGCAACAGTTCTTCCAGTGGGATGCCAAAGGGAATATGACATACCATAAGAACACAGCTGTCTCTTTGGAACGCTTCCTCTGTTGGGACGAGCAGAACCGCCTGCAAGGGGTAAGGGACAAAAGCTCGCTGTCAGTCTATCAGTATGATGCCAACGGCGACAGGACATACAAGCTGACGGGAGACTACACTTACCAGAATGTTAGTGGCACATGGCGGTATTTCTACCAGCTGGACAATGCCACCCTATATGCATCCCCATATTTAGTTGTCACTCCTAAAGGCTACACCAAGCATTATTATGCAGAGAGCGAGCGCATTGCCAGCAAGCTGGGTAACGGCGGACTACAGGAGCTTGGTCATCCTTTGGCTGACGACATTCAGGTTCACGACAAGTTATTTGCCAATAAGAACCACGCCCAAAGCGTGATCTACGAGTGCCTGAACGCGGAAGAGGTGAGGGCATTTTCTCCCTTGTCATACCTTTACGAGTTGACGAGCGCATCCCAGAGCCCGGAGAATGAACGCTATTTCTACCACCCCGACCACTTAGGGAGCAGCAGTTGGATTACGTTTACTGACGGTGAGGCTGTCCAGCACCTCCATTACCTGCCATTTGGCGAAGATTTTGTGAACCAGCAACACACGGTCGTTGGTGCCATGTACACGTTCAGTGCCAAGGAGAAAGATGCCGAAACGGGCTATTCCTACTTCGGCTCAAGGTATTACAGCAGCGACCTGAGCATCTGGCTGAGCGTGGACCCGCAAAGCGACAAATATCCCTCGTTCTCACCGTACGTTTATTGTGCCAACAACCCCATAAAGCTGGTGGATCCGAATGGGGAAGACATTATTAGTGTTGATCAAAAAACGGGTGAAACAACGATTACAAAACAAGAGGGGAAGGATATCTTGCGTTGTGGGAAAAACGAAATCACACTGTCGGGCAATGGAGTATTTGGGAAAGCATATAACGGGGTCGTTAAAGAAGGAACTTTGTTAGTAGGAATGACTAAAAAGGATTCTCGCGATGTTTTTAATTTTATGGCTGATAATACCAATGTGGAGTGGGGGTATTTGGAAATTCAAAACGAGGATGGCTCAAGTAGCTTTATGGTTGGTTCCGCAAATGATTCAGATGGCGAAAGTCAAGTGTACAATATGGCAATGGCTGCAAAATCTGGTTCTGTTCTACGTTATGACCATAGTCATCCTAAGACTAATAATCCAGGATTATTAGATTGGGCTCCTTCAACGCCAGACACTGCCACTGATAAAGAAAAAGTGGACACTAAAGCATGGAGTAATCTTTTAGAAAGAAATCCTAATGCGTCGTTTGGAATTCGTTACGGAGGGAAAACCCGAACATTTATTGATGGCGGTGTTGTTACCGGAGCTTATCCTTTAATCAATAAGTATATGAATTAATAGCCACATTATGAAGAAGTTATTTATTATTATAGTAATCGTTTTTGCAACATCATCCTGTTATTCTCAAATAAAAGATACGATTAATGATTTCACCGAATATCAAGTGTCAAATGAGTCTATGAAACATGTTTTAGACAGTGTCATTAATGTAGCAAGCAATTGCGCATACTTCAATCAGTTAAATAAAAATTTCTATATCATAGCAGATTTTGACTCCATGAGGTTCTCTTTTCGAATATATCCACACAATGTAACAACAATATGTTTGTATAAATACAATTGGAGAAGGTTTATTGTAAGAGAAGGTATGTGTTGTTATAAAAATTGCTATATTTACTTATTAGAGCATCAGAGCAATTCTGTGCTGGATGATTTTTTCAAACCAACAGGTTCCTCCATAAATATTTTTCTAGACAAAAGCGACAATATTGCAGAACAATCAGATCCTTTTCTATACTTTTTCAAAATGGATTTTTCGATTGAAAACAATAAAATCACCTCCAAAGAAAGAGATGAAGATGATCAAGATCACGATTGGAAAAATCGTCACTATTTTGAATACCTGGTACAAAGTGGTGATACTTGGCGGATAATTGCTTCTAAATGTGGTTGCTCAGAAGATAACCTAAAAAAAGAGTATTACGAATATGAACGACCAATACCCGGGCTGCTAATCGTTGTAAAGTATATTTTCGACGATGACGACCTATTCCAAGGTGTAATAAGGGCAGAGTGATAGCCAGAACTTACAATGTTCCCCTAAACTCACACGCTCATAGATACAATTTAACTTCTAAACATGAAGAACAGCAACAATTAAACCTAAATTCAGATTTTAAACCAAATTTTATTCATCATTAAAAAAATCAAAAAAATGAAAAAAGTATTTTTTATCCTGGCGATGGCATTCGCCGCAGTAACGGTAATGACCTCCTGTTCAGACAAGAATGTGACAAAAGAAACATTTATCGGAAAATGGGAACTCAAGAGTTTCCAGCACCAAGCGGTAAACAGCACCGAGTGGGTGGAGGAACTGTCGGAAAGCGACCCTGTGCAAACCTACATTTTCTCCGCCGACGGCACCTATCAGGATATATGCGAAGGTGTTACGGAGACCCTCAATTGGAATTATGACGAATCCACAGGTCTTCTGACCTTCGACCATCAGGTTTGGACGGTAGAGTCATACAAGAACAAGGAACTCGTC
>ONCM01000076.1 GCA_900316305.1 uncultured Bacteroidales bacterium
TTCCTACCTCCTTGCGCCTATGCAGGCTCGTAGATGCGTCCTCTGATATTCGATTGATATTCGATTCTTTTTCGATTGATATTCGATTGATATTCGATTGATATTCGATTTTTTTCGAAAAACAATCGAATATGAATTGTGTATCATTCGAATATCAATCGAGTATCCTTGCTCTCATCATCGACGCAACAAGCTTACTATGACGATGCTACGAGCTTTCAATGACATTCAATTCACTTCAGCAAAAGTACAAAATATTATGTTACAGAGTGCGTGTTACAAATTCTTTGAAAACACCTACCAAAGCACCACGTTTACCTCACTCCTTCTTCAGCGCCACAGCAGGGTTCATTCGTGCAATTCTGATACTACTCATAACGACTACAATTGCTACGATGAGAAGAACCACGGTTGCGCCAAAGATGAAATACAACGGCGAGAGGCCGATGCGCTCGGCAAACTGTTCAAGCCATTTGTCGGCAACAAAATAGGCGAAAACACACGCAAAAATCGACATAATAAGAGATAACTTCAACACACCCCAAGCAAAAATGCTTAGCACATCTCTCTCTGTAGCACCGTTAATTTTGCGGATGGCCATTTCTTTGCTCCGACGACTCGACTCATCGCGTATGAAACCGATGAGGCCCAACATGGCAATCATCAATGCAAAAATGGAACCGATGAAAACGGTGTTGCGCATCTTGCGACTAGCATCGTATGCCGAATGCATTTCGTCTGCATATACTTTCAACTGTACATCTTTTCCATCAAGGGCCTTAGAAATGGTTTCCTTCAGTTTCCCCATCGTGGTTTCATCCATCTTGTTCACTTTGAAAACCAAATGCGGCATATAAGACTCTCCGTCCTCCAAACTACCGTAGAAACGTACGCTCGGTCGGGTATCCATATCCAAGAGGTTACCCAAACGATAGTCTCGGTAAACACCCGTAATCGTGAAAAGCTTAAGATTTGTCAAAATGTTTTCGTGTCCGGTAATCATAATCTGTTTTCCCACCGCACCGTCGCTCCAGTCCGTGAAATCATTCATCCGTTTCACGAAACTCTCGCTCACCACCACTTCATTGGAATCGGCCGGCGCGCGACCGTCAACAAACTCCATTCCGAAAAGAGCATAGAATTGCGCTGTGGCCTCGTACTGGTCGGCCACGTTGAACAATTCACGATCGTCGCCGGGAAGATATATGTTGTCGCCATTCGACCAAATGTAAGGAAGACCATAGCTTGCTGCAATGTGTGTCACTTCAGAAAGTTGGCCAAGAGCATTCACCACACGTTGTTGAGCCTCTTGATTCCCGTCGTACATATCCACAAACAGTACATTCTCATAATTGTAGCCCGGGTCGTCGTTCATCATTTTATGATATTGCGAAGCGATGACCATCAGCATCGAAACGACAAATACATTGATAAACACCTGAACGCCAAGCAGTCCTATTTTCCATCGCCGCGAGTTTTCCGTATAATTGCGGAAAGCCACCGAAACGGGGATGCGCATGTAAAGCTGCGCAGGAACGAAAACGGAAACAAACAGCACAAGCAACAGCACAGCCACAATAGTCCAAATGCTTTTGGGAACAAGTAATGTCTCAAATGGCACGCCCAACAAGTTCTGTATCAATCCTTTTGTGGCAAAAATAATGGCAGCTGCCAAAACGAGTGCCGACAACAGATGTACAATCGACTCCCGAGCTAGTAAACCATAAATACTGAAAGCGTTCGCACCATAGCACTTTCGTACCCCAATTTCTTTGGCACGATGCACCATAGATGAAATTGTGATCAGGATATAGTTGAGTAAACTGATGACAATCAGCATTGTTGCAATAACGGAAAGCAGAATTACCATTGAATGCACCGAAGACTCCTTGAGGTGGGTTTTACCAAATGGTGCAAGATAATACCACAGCTTCATGCCGTTCTTCTCAAACTCCTCCAAAGGCTGATGAGCCTCCTGCATCCTACGGATGGCATCGTTGAGCGATTGGGGATCAACACCTTGTTGCAATTTCACAAATCCCACATAGCGGTCGTTGCCGACCCAGTTCTCCGTGCTGTTTTTTGAATAACTCTCCATCGACAGCAAAATGTCGGCATCTATGGAACCATTTTTAGGAAAATCCTTGAATACGCCCTCAATAGTCATTTTCAACAAAGGGACATCCTCGTTGTAGATGATTTTACCCATACATTCCTCCACGCCACCCATTTTTTGTGCAAACGACTCCGACACCATCAAACATAGCGGCTCTGACAGCACTTTCTCCGGATTGCCAGCCAGAATGGGACGGTCAAAAACGCGGAAGAAGCATGAATCGGCCAAACGGAGATTTCCGGTGATGACATTGCCATCCTCGTCCAAATAACGGTCACTATTGAAATAGAAAGTCATTCGGGTGGCTTCTTCCACACCCGGCACCTCTGCCTTGAAGCCAAATGCTACCGCACCACTCACCTGAGGGTAATCTTTGGATTCGCCCTGTAGTTCGTAACCAGAACGGATACAATATATACGGTCCACGTCTTTATAGAAACTGTCGTACGACAACTCGAAGCACACTTTGGCAATCAGCACGATGCCGATGGCGAGCCCCACCCCGAGGGAGAGTATCTGGATTAGGAGATTACTTTTTCGAAACATATAATTGATGTTTGGTTTCTGCAATTTAAGGAGGGTCTGTAGAGACGCGCATGGTGCGTCTCTACAAAATCCCTTCAATATGTTATTAACCAAATTTAATATGGCATCACAGTTCCGGCAACACATCCTCCACAATCCTGCCGTCGAAGAGGTTGATGATGCGGTCGGCATAGCCGGCGTCGCGCTGCGAGTGGGTGACCATCACGATGGTGGTGCCCTCCTTGTGCAGCTCGGTGAGCAGATCCATCACCTCCTTGCCATTCTTGGAGTCGAGGTTGCCGGTGGGCTCGTCGGCGAGGATGAGCTTGGGGTTGGCGACCACGGCGCGGGCAATGGCCACACGCTGCTGCTGTCCGCCCGAGAGCTGCTGCGGGAAGTGCTTGGCCCGGTGGGTGATGGCCATCCGCTTCATCATGGCCGTAACCCGCTCTTTGCGCTCCGTGGCGCTGATGTTCAGGTAGCGCAGCGGCAGCTCAATGTTCTCATAGACGTTCAGCTCGTCGATGAGGTTGAAGCTCTGGAACACGAAGCCGATGTTGCCCTTGCGGAACTTGGTGCGCTCCTTCTCCTTCAGGCTACCGACCTGCTGTCCGAGCAGCTCATAGGTGCCCTCGGTGGGATTATCCAGGAGGCCGAGGATGTTGAGCAGCGTGGATTTGCCGCAGCCCGACGGCCCCATGACGGCGACGAACTCGCCGTCGTTGATGGTGAATGACACCCCGTCCAATGCGAGGGTCTCGATGTCTTCCGTGCGGAAGATTTTGGTGAGGTTTTGTACTTGTATCATATCTAAGGAATTTTTGATGTTTCTTATATGCCCAGCGCTCGCTTCGCTCACACTGGGTTGGCATAGGTCGGGCTTTCAGCCCTTTTTGGAAGCCCAGGGTTCCGCTTCGCTTCACCCTGGGTTGACACGTGTCGGGCCTGCAGCCCTCTTGGAATATGTCTATAATTTATTCGCATAATTCGCTCAATTCGCCGATGATTATTCGCCGTTTATTCTTTCTTGAGAGCTTCCGCAGGGTTCGTCTTTGCGGCGCGGAGCGTCTGCCAGAGGACGGAGCCGATGGCGATGACGAACGACAGCAGCACCGTCACCACAAAGATCCAGGGATGCAGGTCGATGCGGTAAACGAAGTCCTCCAGATAACGTCCGCACAACCATACGGCCAAGGGAATCGCTATCGCGTTGGCTATCAGCATCATGATGACATACTCATTCAGATTGCGGCGGGTTTCGCTCTCCAAGGTGCCGCCAAACACCTTGCGGATGGCGATGCTCTTTTCGCGTTCGGAGGCAAAATGGGTGCTCATGGCCACCAGACCCAGCAACGACAACAGCACCGAAATGCCCATGATCAGCTCGATGAGGCGCATCTGCCGCTTTGTCTTGTTATATTTCGAGGCAACAACATTCTTCAGGAAATCGTTGTATTCCGGCTCCATATAGGTGCCTAACACCTTCTCGCAGTGCTTTTTGTAAACCGCATCAATGGCACGTTTGGCATCCTGGTGGTCGCCCACGATTTCCAACAACGGATGAGCACTTCCCACAAAAATAGGATTGTCACTGCAAAAGACAATAGTAAAGTCCTCGTCGGCTGCATGCAGGGCATCCAACATGTTGAAATCTTTAATGACACCGCACACATCATTACCGATATTGTCTTGCTGCCAAGCAAAAACCGTGTCGTAGTTATAGACTCCGCGTGGCAACCCCGTCATGCCGGCCACGGTACTTTCCGTCATCCAAAAACTCGTTGCCTCCGGTTCATGAAACTGTTCAATCACTTGAAAACCCATCATGCGGAAGGCCGCCGAGTCGCAATGAAACGAAGCGACCCTTGTGTCTTTTTCTGTCTCGCCCATTTTAGCCATTAGTAAATGCGTTGTTGGAACGCCCGGAACATTCTCGGTAAAAGCCAATTCCTTCACACAAGGCAAACTGCGGAGCTCGTCGATGAAAGCTGTCTTTTCAGGAATAACATCCAACTTGGAACTGATAAAATAGAGGTTGTCCGTCTGCTGACCGACAGGGCGATTCACCATGTGCCGCATCTGCAACTGCATCGTAATCACCAAGGCTATCAGCACAATGGAGATGACGTTTTGGATTACCATGAAGATCCGCGACAACTCTTTGCGTGAACGGAAGCGGAAGGTGCCTTTCACCACATCAATGGGCTTGGTCTGTGACACAATGACCGCAGGCAAAATACCAGCCAGCAGCGACACCACCGCCACCATCATCAGATAGGCAAGGAGATAACCCGTCGTGAACGGAATGCGCACCGCCACATTTGCCCTCAACAAATCGTTGACAAAAGGCACGATTGCATCGGCTAACAGCAAACCGACGACAAAGCAGCAGAGGGTGAACAGGAACGATTCGGCCAGAAAACGCCCGATGACAGCTGACTTCTGCGCTCCAAGCAATCGCCGCGACGCCATCTCCTTCGCACGTTTTCCCACAAGCGCCACATTCAGATTGATATAGTTGATGAGAGCGGAAAGTAGCAGCAACAGTCCGACCACAACCACGTTGCGGAGCATTGACCTGTCACCTTGTTGCAAACGGCATTTTGTGTCGCTGAAAAAGATTTCATCCAGCCGAATAACCGTGATGCCTTCCTCGTAAAAAACGGTAAACAAATCACCATAAGTCTTCTTGCAAAGTTCAGTCACCTTTTCTTCTAAAAGCACACGGTCAACATTCGGCACCACCTTCATGAAAGTATGGATAGCATTTTGATAGTAAAGCGAATGTTCTCTGTAAACAGCCATGCACTTGCAGGTTTCAATGTGGCCAATGATATCGGCATCATACAACAAAGAACTACCCAAATCGGAGAACACGCCTACCACCGTCAGCGTGTCTTCGTCCGCAATCACCTGTTTGCCAACCACTTCCCCTCCCATTTTGGAAGCCAACTTTTCCGAAATGAAGGCAACATGGGCTTTGGTAAGATTGTCGGGACCACCTTCTTTGAACTGGACGGGAAATACGTTGAAGAACTCTCGGTCGCAGAACAGGCAATTGCCAACACACGACACGTCTTCCGCCCTCAGAAGCTGGTCGTTATGGAAATAGAACTGGGTCACACATTCCACTTCGGGAAGTTTGTCGCCAATGATTTCCTTCATGCCGTAAGCATTGGTCATATTATCGCTGCCCACGGCATATATCCGCTCGCGGTCTGGGTTCTCGCGCGGCACGGCATATTGCTGCATCACGTAGCAGAAGCTGATGATGACAAACGCGAGAGACACGCTCAGCCCCACCGCCTCGATGGCGGTATAGAGTTTGTTATCGTCTCATCGCATTTCCAGCACCTCCGCCTCCCCGTATCCATCATACGACGACGTAATCACCTTCTCGCCCGGTTCAAGACCTTCCAACACCTCGTAGTACTGCGGATTCTGGCGACCGATGCGGATGTCGCGCTTCACGGCACGCTTGCCGTCGGGGGAGACCACGTAGATCCACTTGCCGCCGGTCTTCTGGTAGAAGGCACCGCGCGGGATGAGCACCGCCTCCACCGGCTGACCGAGCTGCAGGTTCAGGTAGAACGTCTGACCGTTGCGGATGTGCTCAGGTTGTCCGTCCGCGAATTTGAAGTCAGCCTTGAACTTGCCGTCGCGGACTTCGGGATAGACCTTGCGTATCAACACGTTGCACTTGCCGCCCTGCCGCTCGAAATCGGCCTCCAACCCTGCCGTCACCCGGTCGATGTAGTGCTCGTCAATCAGGGCCTCGATCTTGTAGTTGTCCTGATTGTTAATCTGTCCGACCTTGCTGCCCATCGCGACAGACTGTCCGAGCACCACATCCACCAGGCCAAGTTCCCCGTCAATCGGAGCCTTGATGGTGAGATTGTCTTTACGCTGCCTAATCATCTGCATGTTGAGTTTCATGTTCTCCAAACTTTCGCGCATCTGCCGGATCTCCACCGAACGGTAGAGGCTGTCTTGCTTGGCGCGGTTCTCCACCAGCGTGAGGCGGTCTTTGGCCAACTGGTAGTCCTCCTCGGCCTGCAGAAAAGCCTCTCGGGCTATGAGGTTGTCGTCGTACAGCGACTTCTGCGCCTCGTAGGTGCGTTTCTTGCGGCGCACCTCCATCTGCAGCTGCAACTTTTCCTGCTGCAGGGTCAGCTTCTGCTGCTCCATCTGGATCATCGTGTTGCGGAGGATGTTCTCCTTTTCGGCCAGGTCGGCTTCAGCATTGAGAATCTGCATATCAAGACTTTCGTTGCTGAGTATCAGGATGATGTCGCCCTCGCGGACGTGTGCGCCCTCCTCCGCGACGATTTCCTTCACTACCCCACCCTCCAACGGGCTAAGCTGCACGGTGGTCATCGGCACCACGCGCCCGCTCACGCGGATGTAGTCGTTGAACTCGCCCCGCCGCACCTCGCTGACGGTGATTGCCTCGCCGCCCACGCGCAGCTTCCGCGCATCGTCGCGCAGCACTAACCACCCGATGAAGACGAGCAGAAGCGCCCCGCCCCAATAGGGCAGCGCCTTGCGGGTGAAGAGTTTCCGGAATCCTTTTTTTTGCTCTATCGCTCTATCCATAGCATTTGTATTTAAACTCAGCATCTATAAATCTGAATTCTGCATTCTTAATTGAAAATAGTATCGCACCACCCACGTCTTCAGAAACAGCTGCAACCGCGCGTTGAGGAGGTCGGCAACGGCGGTGAGGTGGTTGTCGGCAACGGTCTGGTAGTCAAGGGCGGAGATGAGGCCCTGCTCGAACTGGCGGACGCTCATGGCGTACAGCTGCTGCTGTAAGGCGGCGTGCTGCTGGGCTTGCTGGAGGGCAGCAGCGGCTCCGTCGCGGTCGGCAAGGGCGCGATGAATCTCGGCCTCAACGGTTTGCCGAGCCTGCGCGTATCGAGCTTCGGCACGGTCGCAGTCGTTGCGACGACGGGCAATCTCCGTCTGCCGCGACAGCCGGTTGTAGATCGGGATATTCAGCGAAAGCTGCACATACTCACCACCGTTGTTGGCAATCTGCTGTCCGTATGGGGCGGTCACATAGTCCGTTCGACCAGGATAGGTGAAGTACGTAGAGGACCAGCCGCCATACAGCGACAGCGAGGGTAGCAGCTGCCAGCGGGCGGTCTTGAGGGCGAGGCGGGCGGTCTGCCGCTCATTTTCGGCTATGATTACAGCGGGCAGACGATCTGCCGCCCGACTCACCTCCATCGTGTGCACCGCATCCGACAGCATCGTGTCCGCCTCCACATCTGTGACGGAAAACGACTGTTCTGTCGGAAACAACATAATGTCTTTCAGTGTGATATAAGCATTCTGAAGCTGGTTCTCGCAGACGATGTACTTGTATTTACGGTCGGAAAGTTCCGCCTCCATCTGCAGTACATCCGCCTGCGACTTCTGCCCCAAATCTTTCTGTCGTTGCGCAAGACGCAGAGCCGTCTCCGCTGTCTCCATCTGCGCCTGCACCGTCCTCAACAATTCCGTGAAATAGAGCACGTTGCAGTATGCTTCTATCGTAGCAAGCGTGATTTTGTCCTCCGTCTGCTGAATTCTCGTCACCCCCGTCGCCTCCGCTATCTTCGTGATCTTCATGTTGTTGATTGCCCGAAAACCGTTGAAGAGGGTGATACCTGCGGATAGACTGTAGCCATTGTGGAAGGAGGTGGTGTTGCTGTAGGTATTGGTCTCAGGGTCAATGGAGCGCCCGAAGTTGGAATAGGCGTATGTATTGGCGTCAATCTCCGGGGTGAAAGCGTTGAGGATGGCGTTTCGGCGGGCTAACTGCGCGTCGCCGAGGTCGGCCTGCAGCACGCGCATCTCCGCAGAATGCGACAGCGCGTAATGGATGCAATCGCGCAGGGTCATCACCGCCGTGTCCTGCGCGTGCGCCGCCCCGAACATCATCATCAACAGGATTATTATCGTTTTTTTGAACATAGGATTTCCATTTGATGACAATGATGCCAAAAGGATGCCAAAAACATATCACACTGATTATCAAATAATCAGCAAAAATAGAAAAGAAAAAAGTGTAAGAAAAACTTACAGTATGTGTAATGGAATTTTACGATGAATAGAAATAATTATCAGAATGGACATTACATACTTCATTCATAATTCATAATTCATAATTCTACATTCTTCATTCTACATTCCTAATTCTTAATTATCAGCAGCACCGCCGCCAAAATCAGCGCGATGCCCAGGACGAGGCGGGTGGTGAAGAGGCCGTCGAAGACGAGGACGGAGATGCAGACAGCCGTGACGGGTTCGAGGGCGCCCATGATGGCCGTGGGAGTGGAGCCGGCGTTCTGGATGCCGATGTTGAGCATGGTCATCGCGATGATGGTCGGCACGATGGCCACCATGCAGATCCAGCCCAAAGCCGTCCAGCTCGGGATGGGCATGAGGTGACTACCGGGCACGCAGAACGAATAAACCCCAATAATGACCGCCGCAAAGGCCATGATGTAAAAAGTCATCTTGAAAGGCGGCATCGAGATCTTCGTGCGATTCACCACGACGATATAGACGGCATAAGTGAGCGACGAAATCAGCACTAAAATAACGCCCCACAGCGACATTTTCACTTCACCATCGCCTTGATATAGCAGCAGTATTCCAATGACACTCAACACGATAGAGATTATCATCATCGGGGTGGCGCGCTCCTTGAAGAAGACCGCCATGATGACCGCCACCATCACGGGATAGGCGAAAAGGATGGTGGAGGCGACTCCTGAATCGAGATGCTTAAACGAGGTGTAGAGCGACAGCGCGGAGGCCGCGAAGAGCACGCCCAACGAGAGCAACACCTTGAATTCGAATTTCGTGATTTTGAAAGGCACTTTCTGCACCAACAAGATGATTGCCAGAATGATCACCGCAAATGTGAAACGGTAAAATATCACGCTCGGCGGATTGAACCCCTCCTGATAGAGGAACAATGCCCCCAACGGGTTCGTTCCGTACGCTATCGCCGCGATAATCCCGGCTATATAACCCTTTATTTTCGATTGTTCTGGCATTATCGTTTCATCATTTTTCATCGTTTCATCGTACATTCATCGCCTCATCGTTTCATCGCCTCATCGTCTCATCGTTTCATCGCCTCATCGTCCCATCATGGCGCCATATTGTAATATTCCTCCAGCATGTCATCCTCCATTTGCGCGAGGGTGGCGTTGACGTAGTGCTTCAGCAAGTACTTGTCGCCATGGGTGTTGCAGATGCGGCGGAGGGCTTCGTTGACCTCACGGACGGTGCCCACGCACTCGAAGGGCTTGATCTTGGACAGGCCGGAAAGCTCGTCAAAGGTCTGCTCCAAAGTCGCGTCGTCCAGCAGGTCGTGGCCGAAAATCTCCTGCAACTTCGCGTCGGGGATAAACGGCGAGAGGATGATGTAGGCGAAGAGGCACTTCGGGCAGTGACCGCACCATTTGTTCTCCTTGCTGCCGACGTTGCAGCTCTTGAAGACCGGAAAATACTGCGGGTATTGCGCAAACCGCTCGGCAATCTGCAGCTCGTTGAGCGGACGCAGATGGCTGTAATAGTGGTTGCTGTCGCCCACCCAGTCGTGGATGTAGTCGCGGAAATCGGTCTCGAACTCCAACGATTTGGAGTACTGGTGGTTGATGTAGGTACCGGGAATGGTCGGCTCGTTCGCGCTCGACTCGTTCGAGAGGGCCACGTCGCGGATGCCGGTGACCGCGCTCAGCAGCACGGAGTAGAAAGCCAGCATCGCGGAGAACGGAGTGTGTCCGTTCAGGTATCCGTTCGCATTGAGTTCCAGCAGCTTGCGGTCGATCTCGCGATGGAGAATCAGAATCTGCTCCTCGCGGTCGAAGCCAGCCACACGAGCACAATCGAGGGTCGCGCCGCGCGGGTTGATGATGAAGGGCACCACCTTGCGGGTGCGACGAAGGTCCTCCAACGTCACTACGGAATCCTTGCCCCCTCCGATGGGAACAATCACGGAATCAGTGTCTTGCGCCTTCGGGTAAGAGAGCTTAGAAGAGGCCTTCGTCCCTACAGGGAATACAAAATTCATGAACTGCAGGTGGTCGGTCTCGATGCTGTTCTTGTACATAAACTCGCCGAGTCCGTACCAATAGAGCTTGCGCCACCACCATTGCTGGTCCTCGTTCAGCGAATAGGGCTTCACCACGATAGTCGGGCTGCAGGTGCACTTCCAGTAGCTGATCAGCTCAATCATGCCGATATGGAAGATAATGCCTTCCAACTGTCTGAGGTCGAAGGTGTTCCAGTCGGGAGTATGCTCCCCGGCAGACAGCACCATCTTCGGGGAAAATGTAATCCCCTCCCCTATCGAAAAACGGAAAACGATGTTCAAATTGCCGTTTTCCACGCCATAATCATACCCTTCGTATGTAAAAACGGGATATTTTTCTCTTAAATCGTCGAATTTTGCGTTCATAACACTTGTCCGTGGGTTTATGTAGAGACGATGTGTACATCGTCTTTATGATTCCAACGGCAAAAATAGCATTTTTTCGGGAATGATAATTTTGTATTTTTGCACCATGATAAACGACCCTTTTAACCGACAAAAAAGATACAGCAAATTCATCAAAGCGTTCATTGGATTTGCTTTGTTATTGTTTATCATGAACGTAGATCGCTATAAAAGTGGTTATGATCATCGTTATCGTATGCCAACGCATTCCAAACCAACGCCCAACAGTTGGCAATACGTGTATGAAAACCTACCCGGTATTATTAACTTCTCAATATTTTTTGGATTCTGCATTGCTTGTTTTGGATGTCGATTCGACAATGACTAACAAACCTGTGACAAAGAGAAAGGACTCAAAAAAATTTCTATTTCTTTTGTTAGAAACAACACGAGGTTGCTCACATGCCTAATCATGGCACCCAAGATTCCACCAAAGCTAGTCATTGTTGTTTTAATTTCATAACACTCAACTTACCGTCTTAATGCAAGGAATAATGTTATTGACTACGTTATTCACTTCCCTTTTTTTCCATTTTCTGCGAAAAACCATTTTAAAAATTAACTATTCAACCCCGAATAGTTAAATCCAAAATCACAAACTGCTGATTTACAAACACAAATAAAAGTTCTAAAAACCTTGACAATTGCAATGTTTTGTTGTATATTTGCTATCCGAAATACATTAAACCACAAACTAAATATTAAACGTTATGGAAATAAAAAGATTCGGTTACTTCTGGTTGGACACTTGGGTG
>ONCM01000082.1 GCA_900316305.1 uncultured Bacteroidales bacterium
GCGCTCGATGAACTTGGGATCGAACTTGCCGTCAACTTTCATGTCGCCGAGCGGGAAGTATTTGAGGGTGTTCTCTTCCATCCACTTGTTGGCTTGGACAGGAGTCATCTTCCAACCGGAGTTACAGTTGGAGGTCACTTCCACGAAGGAGACACCCTTGTTCAGTTTTTGGTTCTCGAAGGCCTGACGGATGGCTTTCTTACACTTACGGGCGGCTGCCGGGGTGTACACAGCCTGACGGGTAACATAGTACGTGCCAGGAAGTTGAGCCAGCATTTCGGTCAAGCGCATGGTGTGACCCATGATCTTGGGATCACGGCCGTAAGGACAGGTCACGGTTTCCATACCCTCAAGGGTGGTGGGAGCCATCTGACCGCCAGTCATACCGTAGATACCGTTGTTGATGAAGATCATGGTGATGTTTTCACCGCGGTTGCAGGCATGGACAACCTCGCCGCAGCCGATGGAGGCCAAGTCGCCGTCTCCCTGATAGGAGAACACGAAGGTCTCGGGACGGAGACGTTTGATGGCAGAAGCGCAGGCCGGGGCGCGACCGTGAGCGGCTTCCACGAAGTCAACGTCGAAATAGTTGTATGCCAACACGGAACAACCCACGGGGGAGATACCGATGACATTATCTTGAATGCCCATTTCCTCGATCACCTCGGCGATGATTCTGTGTACGACGCCGTGACCGCAACCAGGACAATAGTGCATTGTTGCATCCGTGAGAACCGGAGTGCGTTTGTACACCAAATTTTCGGGTTTGATTATATCTTCTCTTGTCATAATTTCAAGTGCTTAAATTATTTAATCATTTTTTTCAACGCATCGAGGATTTCGACCGGAGTGGGGATGACACCGCCGTAACGGCCGTAGTGTTCAACGGGGATCTTGCAATCGACAGCCAGTTTCACGTCTTCGATCATCTGACCGGCGTTCATCTCCACGCTCAGGATCTTCTTCATGCGGCCACCGATTTCCTTGACGGCTTTTGTCGGGAAGGGCCACAAAGTGATAGGACGGATCAAACCGACCTTGATGCCTTCGGCGCGTGCCAGCTCGACGGACTTCATGCAGATACGGGCTGCAGAGCCGTAAGCCACGAAGATATATTCAGCGTCGTCGCATTGGATAGCCTCGTAACGGGCATCTTCCTCTTCGCATTTGCGATATTTGGCTTGGATGCGGTCGTTGATAGCTTCCTGTTTGAGAGCTTCCAGTTCGAGGGAAGTCACGATGCGGTGCTTGCCGGTAGAACGGTGACCGGTGGCAGCCCACGGACAGTTTTGCTCAATGTATTCGTTGGTCCAACGCGGTTTGTAATCGTCAACCATGACTTTCTCCATCACCTGACCGATGACACCGTCAGAAAGGATGGCGACCGGGTTACGGTATTTGAAAGCGAGGTCGAAGCCCAGTTCCACGAAGTCGTACATCTCCTGCACGGAAGCGGGAGCGAGGGTGATCAGACGATAGTCGCCGTGACCGCCGCCCTTGGTGGTCTGGAAGTAGTCGGACTGAGAAGGTTGGATGGTACCGAGGCCGGGGCCGCCGCGAACGACGTTCACACACAGTGCGGGCAGCTCAGCGCCAGCGATATAAGAAAGGCCTTCCTGCATCAGGGAGAATCCCGGAGAAGAAGAAGAGGTCATGACGCGTTTGCCGGCAGCAGCACCTGCATAAACCATGTTGATGGAAGCCAATTCGCTCTCGGCTTGCAGCACCACCATGCCAGTGGTCAGATATGGTCTCTCCGCCATCAGGTGCTCCAACACTTCTGACTGCGGGGTAATGGGATAGCCAAAGTAGCCGTCACAGCCACAACGGATGGCGGCTTCTGCAATGGCTTGGTTTCCCTTCATCAATACTAATTGTTTTGCCATTTTTAGATGTTTTAATTAATTGTTGTTTGAATTCTTGACAATACGCGCGGATTAGCACTTCGCACGATACACTTCAATGACCCCGTCGGGACAGATCACTGCGCAGCTGGCGCAGCCGATGCAAGCGTCCTCGTTGACCATTTCGAGATAGTTGTAACCCTTGGCGTTTACCTTCTTGGAAAGGCCGATACACTTCGGATCTTGCGGGCAACCGGTTATGCAGACAGCACAACCTTTACACTTTTCAGTGTCGATGACTAAAGTTCCTTTAAATGCCATAATTTTAATATTTTAAATAGTTATTGTTTTGAATATTTGTTGATTGTATCCTATAATAATCAAGGGGCAAATATACAATTTTTTTCTGCACGGTGGGAAAAATTATTTTTTTGATCATTTCTGTGTCTAATCGTTTTTATGAAGCGCCATTATTGCTCCTTGCTGCGGTCGCGAAGGTTGGTAAAATGCTTGTAATTGGGGGTGCTGGCAAGGTTTTGGCCGTTCAGCAGTTTCATAATCCGACTTTCAGGAACCTCAGGCAGGAAACTTCGGAAATGGGCGAGCATCCGCTCCATCGACTCTTCGGGGGTGCGCGGACAAGTGCAGATTTCCTTGCCGTAGAGTCGTTCGGGGGTGGTGAGCAGCGACCAACCCCAGCCATATTCGCGACCGTGCTTGTCCCTCGGATATACGAAATCTTCGGTAACGATGCGGCAGGACATTTGCAGGCGGGTGACATAGCTGTCGAAGCGACTGCGCATCTTCGGGCCTGTGAAACCGCAGGCGGTGCGCAGTTCGCGGGTAATCAGACTGCCCTGTTCCCGCAAGGTCAGCAGGATGGCTTCCTCGATGCTTCCCTCCTCGGGCGCGGGGTATTGGGTGCGACGATAACTGCAGAAATCAGGCCACCACTCACGACTGACGAAGCCCGCCTTGTTGGCGAAGAATTTGCCGTACATGCAACCTCCTTCAGACACGATCGGTCCCTTCCATTTCCACAGCGGCCAGTCCCAGCCCCCATCGGAAAAGGTCACATAACGGCAGTCTTCGCTCACGACTTCCTCTGCCGAATAGCCGAAAATGCCACTGTCCAACAGCGGCAGGAATCCGATTTGCTGAATCAGTTCCATCAGTAGCAGAGGGCTGTATATCTTGGTGTGTTTCATATCTTCTCCTATGCTCCCGTTTCCGAATCGACGATAACCCCCCTCACCACGATGACCTTCGGTTCGAACGGGTGGGTCTCGTAGATTTTCTGCGCCACGAAGGTTTTGATATATTCGATAATTTGATCCATCATTGTCCCCTTTATTTTGGCCGCAAAGATAAGAAATTGATGTGTACAGGCAACACTATTCAAAAAGCGGACTCGATTCTCAGATATTCTTCCTTGGTCAACACCACTCCGTCAAAGCTTCTCCCGATGTCGCTAACAGATATCCATTCGTTTTTGGTGTAAACACGATTCTTATAGTATTGATGGAATTATGACACAGGAACAAGCTATCGCACGGCTAAGCCGTTACCAAACCGAGAAACCGTCAGAGTGGCGGGTGGAAGAAGAGAGAATCCGCTACGCCAAAAGCAAAGGCTGGTTGCAATATTCTCGCAAGATAGCCATCAAGGTGGCTATGTCAATGAAGCGGCAAGGCCTTTCCCGACAAGACGTCGCTGACAGAATGGGATGCTCGCCTCAGTACATTTCCAAGTTGTTGAAAGGAGAGGGAAATCTCTCCCTGGAAACAATCTGCAAGTTAGAAGACGCACTGAATATTGCCATCTTACAGTATGAGTTTGCGTATTTTTTAAATTTCAAGTCGAGAATGAATACTCAAAATGGGTTGATTATTTAATCCGGATGAAATTCGTGAATACCGCTTCTTCCGCCTCGGGCAGGCCGTTGCGCTCCTTCTCCGCAGCGATGGCCTTGACGAGGAAGGCGATGTTGCGGCCGTGGATGTTTTTGTGTCCCACGTGGACGATTTCGGTTTCCACGCCGTTTTTCTGTAATTCTTCCGCCACAAGGCTCAGGGCGGTGAAGGTGCAGCC
>ONCM01000077.1 GCA_900316305.1 uncultured Bacteroidales bacterium
ATGTACGCGTTCTTCAATAAGAATCCTCATACTTCAGGATGATAGAACTTGTAAATCTTTTCAGTCATCCGACGACGGGACTCTTCGAGCGGAATACATTGTGCCATTTCTTCATCGGAGATTGTCCGATATGTTGTTTTTGCGGCAACGCCATATTCTGTGGATGGTTCATTAACCATCGGAGTTTCAGATTCTTCTATAGGATAATCTTTTGCCATATCAAAGTTTTTTTACAAGGCAAAGGTACATGTTTTTTTAATACCTCGATAGTTTTTCTTCTAAAATTTCAAAGATCCGCTTACCATCGCCTCCGCCGGCACCGTGCTGTCCATCAGCCCGATGCGGGTGTCGGAGGCGTGGCGGGTGGGGGCGGTGTGGGACAGGGAGGCGTCCTCGTAGCGGCGGAACTTCAGGATAATGTGGTTTATCTGAAAAAAAATCAAATTATCGGCAATTATTTTGATTTATTGACGAAAATTTGTGTATCTTTGCACCGACAAAAAACGGACAAGGATGTATGACACATTACATATAGACGAGTTATGTAACACATTGGGTGACAGGATACAATTGACATCTAATGAGATTGCGAATTTCTATCGGAGCTACTCTCCTGACATTCCAATTTCGACAATTCGATGGAAAATTCACTCTCTTGTTAACAAGGGGGTGATATACTCTATTGGGCGGGGGCTTTACCGATTTGGGAGAAAGCCTATATTCAAACCAAACATCTACACAAGGACAGAAGTAATAGCAGACATTATGCAACGCAGATTGCCATTCGCGAAATATTGTCAGTGGGATTTGCATGTGGCAAATGCATTTTCAACATACCTGCTGAACACACAGCTATATTTTGTCGATGTCGAACGCGATGTTGTCAATGCGGCATACCACGAGATAATGAAAACATACCGTCGCACAGTCTTGTATCGTAACCTTAGTGAGGAATTGCCCTATTATGACGGGTATATCGTAGTTCGCAATATGGCACTTGAAGCACCCACTATTGATGTTGAAGATATGCCCATGGCGTCGTTGGAGAAAATTTTGGTGGACTTTGCTCTTGACAGGATATTTCCTTTTTCAGATACTGAGATTGTTGATATCTACGCAAATGCAACTGCCGACTATTCTGTCAACACCAGTCGGATGCTCCGTTATGCTGGTCGCCGGGGCCGCCGTGATGTTATCGAAGAAATCTTGGACGAAATAAACTATTAACCTATGATTACGCAACATTCATTCACCACAGATTGGATAAACCAGGTATCAAAGAGATATAAAGCCGACAAAATCCTGGTAGAAAAATCTATCAGGGCATTGTCGTTGTTGGAAGGCCTCTCCGAGTCATCGCTTCCTTTCGTTTTCAAAGGCGGGACAGCACTGATGCTGATATTCAAGGAGCCGCACAGATTATCCATCGACATAGACATCATCCTTCCGTCAGACAGCCTGGATCTTAATACGACTCTTCAACAAATTGCCACAAGCAAGGGCTTTTCTCGCATCGAGGAACAGCACCGGATATCTGGTATAGTTCCCAAAGCCCATTATAAGTTTTTCTACACGTCTGCTGTTGAAAGAAAAGAATCATATATCTTGTTGGATATTCTGTTCGAGCATATTCCATACAATCAAATCATTGAATTGCCTATCACCAACATCTTTCTTGCGACCGAAGGTGAGGACAGGATGGTTCGTGTTCCTGACGCCAACAACCTTCTCGCAGACAAGCTGACGGCTTTTGCTCCGCGAACAGTTGGCGTACCCTATCGGAAAGGCAATTCTGAATGCGGAATGGAGATTATAAAGCAGTTGTATGACATAGGTGCTCTGTTCGACAAAGCAGATAACATGGTGTCCCTCTCTGCAGTGTACCGAACGATTGCCGAACAAGAAGCAAGTTACCGAGACAAGCACTTTTCTGTGGATGACATTCTTCACGACACAATGGATCATGCTCTCTCCATCTGCTTCCGGAAAAGCCGAAACAATGTTGAGTATCAGGTGCTGGAACGAGGCATCAAACAAGTATCCAGTCACATTTTTTCTGAACCATTCCATATTGAGGAAGCCATTCTGTCCGCAGCCAAGGCGTATTATCTTGTATCACAGATTGAAACGGGTAGTATCACCATCGAGAAATACAACAGTCGGCAGCTGGAGCGCATGAGGGATTGGTCGTTCACAGACTACGAATACACAAAACTCAACAAGCTAAAGAAATCGAATCCAGAGGCTTTCTTCTATTTGTATTTGGCATTACATAGATAATGGTTGTGATCGTGTTTTTCAAGCATGCCTTGGATATTTTTTTGACGCCAATCTACATTATGCACACCAATCTTTAATCCACCATCGCCTCTATCGGCACGGTGCTGTCCATCAGCCCGATGCGGGTGTCGGAGGCGTGGCGGTTGACGCCGGTGTAAGCTAAGGAAGCGTCCTCATAGCGGCGGAATTTCAGGATGGCGTCGTTCATTTGGGCGCGGTTGAAGACGCCAACGCGCAACAGCAGGTCGAAGTCGTCGATGGTTAAGCCTGTAACGCGCTCAAACAGACTTGGTTCCAGCTTGCGGATGACATCTTCAAGACTCTCTTCCCGATAGTCGGTGAGATACATGAAGATGGGAATTCGCGTGGCGAACTTCATCAGTTTCTCCTGCACCTCGCGCCGTTTGGAGCGGTATTCCTTCTCCTCCTGCGTCAGTTCCTTTTTCTTCTTGCTGTCGCCACCTTCCCCGGCCTCGCGTTTCAGCTTCTTTATCTTATCCGCACGATTGACGATGTTTTCAATAATGTCGCTGCCCAAAGCACGGAAGCCTTCAATCTTCATGATGGCAGCCATAGCTTCGGGATTGTTCAGCACTCGTTGCAAAGTAGCGTTATCCACATTGACCAGTTGCGCGCTGTTCCAACGACGGGCCAATAGTGTGCCGCTGGTGCCATTATCCACAAAGTCAAGGATTTCGGTGGCATCCACCCGCTTCATCGAGCTGCCGTCGAATTGCAGGATGGGCAGGAAGTTGATGAACTCATCCACCTTGTCGGTGATGCGGCGGTTGCTATCCACGTCCAACTGGTTGGCGTAGGTCACCACCTCGCGCAAAGCACGGTTGGGCGCGAAATCGAAGACATAGCAGGTGGGCTTGAGGATGGTCCGTTTCGTGGGGTCTTCCTCGTCGGTGGCGGTCCATGGACTCTGCACCCGGAAAGCCGTCTGGAAGTAGGTCTCGGGGCTGGAGCAGTTGCGCAGCATCAGCAACCCGCCTAATGGTCGAAGGGTGACGCCCGTGGTCAATTTGCCGCAAGTCAGCGTGATGGTGCGGGTCTTCAGCGGGTTGTCGCCCATGGCCTCGCGCACCGGACCGAGGGCGTCCACGCCGATACCGGCCTTCGTGCCGCTGCAGTTGATGACGGTGTAGTTCTGGTAGAAACCGTTGGCCGGGCGGTGCAGCAGTGCTTCCATCGCATCGCACGAGGCCACGTTGGGCAGGAACCACATCGTGTGGGCGCAAAGGTCGAGCAGACGGGTGTCCTCGAAAGGCAGTGCCGGACGCACATTGAGGGGCGAGCTGCCGTCGCCGAAGATGGGTGCCTTGCCACGAATAATGTCGAGCCATTTCTGCACGGCTTTCTCGTGGACAAAGGTCTTTCCTTCTGCCCGGAAGAACTCGTTGAGGTCGAAGCCGTCCATGTCCCACTGCTCAATCATCGCCCCAAGGTCCTGCGGCATCTGGTAGGTCATCATCACCATGGTGGGCATCTCCAAGTAGGGACCACCGACGGATTCTTTCCGTGCCTGCTCGTCCTGATAGGTCCAGTTGAAGATCTGACTTTCCATGAACTCGCCCGTAGCGAGAGCGCGAAAAGGGGTGCCGCTGAGGTAGAGGTAATGCTTGCCCGTGATGGGCACATCGCTGTCATCCCAGGCGCGCCCGCTCTCCACATCGATGCCGCTCTCGCTCATCACCGCGTCCTCTTCCGCCTGCCGTCGCTTGGCATCGGCATCCCCGAGGTCGAGCAGACTCTTGGCGTTGTCGTTCCAAGCCCCGAAATGGTACTCGTCCAACACAATCAGATCCCAGTGGATGCTGTGTACCCACTCGTTTTTCGTTTTGATGTTGCCGTAACGGTCTCTGCCGAGGTAGTCCTGGAAAGAGCCGAATACCACCAAAGGAGCGGATTGTTGCGATTGTAGGGGCGAATAATCATTCGCCCCTACGGCATTCGTGTCATCCTTTTCTCTCCATTTTTCGCTGTAATATTTCTAGCCTTCAAAGTCGCGGTGCCGCAGCAAATCCTCTTTCCACGAATCCTCCACGGCGGGCTTGAAAGTGAGCACCAGCACACGTTTGGCCCCCATGCGTTTGGCAAGCTGGTAGGTGGCGAAGGTCTTGCCGAAGCGCATCTTGGCGTTCCACAGGTAGTGGCTGGGGCGATTGGGCTCCTCTTCGTCCATCCTGGCGAAGTAGTCGGCGGTCTGTCTCACCGCCTGCGCCTGCTCATCGCGCATCTCGTAGTCGAGGTCGCGCACCGTCTTGATGTCCGTATCGCGATGGCGCACGGCCACGTATGCCGCCTGTGCCTCGCGCAAGGAGCAGCGGCACCACTCGCCAATGAGTTCCTTGCCCATGCGGCGCAGGTAGTCGTGCAGGTCGTGGTCGCCGAAGCTCTCGCCGCTGCCATCAGCGTAGAAGGCGTTGTCGTGCCACAGCAGGTGGTAGGTCTTGTACGGTTCGGTGATGGGATGCTGCTCGTCGATGCGCTCATTCACATCGATGCGGCCCGTCTGCCCGATTTTGATCCAGCCGGGGAAGGCAACGTCGTCGTACATGTAGATTTGCGGGACGGTACGCCGCATTTCGGGAAGAATTTGCTCTGTAGTCTGCATAATATGAAAGTTTGTTCGTTTACGTATCTGTAGGCGAACGTCCTCATGCAGAAATATTTAGAAAAAAAACTAATAGTAAAGGAAACTATGGACGGCATCGTGAACGACGATTACCGTTTCACCATGAGCATCAACTGTAATCTCATACGCAAAATGGAAATCCTCGCAGATAAATTCCTGCCATCCCTTATTAATCCATTCTTTTTTTAGTCTGGCCTTGGGGAATATGGTCGCA
>ONCM01000016.1 GCA_900316305.1 uncultured Bacteroidales bacterium
TCGATGGTATAACCGTTGCCATCGAAGGTGCCACTGAAAGCATGTGCCTCATCTCCCACACACGAGGTAATGCTGATATCAGCGGTCTGCTTGAAAAACTCGCCGTTGTACGAGTTTCCGCCACCGACATTGCCAGCCAGATTGACCCAATCAGTCGCACTGGCAATCAGATATGGGTCGGTTTCTGTGCCGGTGCCGCTACTGAAAGAGTGTAATTGTCCCCAAACGGGATTCGTCGTCGCCAACGCCGCAACCAACACCAAAAACAATATCTTTTTCATTGTATCCTAAATAGATTTTACACAAATATAAGGGTCAAATTTTAAAGGCGCAAAAGTAGCAAAAAAACCAAAATGAAAGGAACTTAGATACGAACAAAACACAAACAGGAGAAGGCGAAAAATGAGCGTAGAGACGCAAAATTTTGCGTCTCTACAACCCCCGACAAACGTTATTCATCATTCTACATTCTACATTAAAAAAGGTCCCGCACGCTCTCTCAAGCACCAGGACCTTTGTGTGACATATTATCCGTCCGTAGAGACGCGCTGAAGCACGTCTCTACTCCGCATCTCTCACCAAACGCACGGGGAAGCCTAAACGGCGTAGGGCAAGTTCATCGAGCTCAACATCTTGACTATAGAACTTGAGGGTATACGAAAACGTACTATTATCCGATGCATCGCTTGTCCAATAGTAGCCCCATGTATTAATATCTCCAACCCTCGTGCAATCATCATTGTTGTCGTTGATTGCGCGCCAACCGGCGGCAGGCAGGAAGAGGCAGTTGGCAGCCTCTAAGGCATTCCAGCCGGCAGAGGTGCAGGTGGTGGTATAGTTGCTATTCGCATTGATAGTACCCCACGTAACATCCTCGGTGTTGCTGCCGGCAAAGCCGTCGGGGAAGATAATCATACCCTTCACTTCGGTGGCGTCAGTGTTGATGGTAGCCAGCGTGTAGCGGGCGTCGCTCGTGCTGTTCACCGTCACTCCCGTTGCGCGGGTGGAGAGCAGGTAGATCCATTCGTCCTTCGTCAGCGTGCGCCAGTCGTTATAACCGCCAAGGGGTACGCTGAAATCAGTGCTCCAGGTGTAGTTGGAGTTACTGTATGCGGTGAGGTTCGGTGTCTTGCCTTCGCCCCAGGTTCCCCAGCCAAAGAGACCCACGACAGTCTTGTCGCCGTAGTTTTCGGTGCAGTAGGAATTAGCTGCCGTCTCCACGGTGCTGTACTGGTGCGCCAGGAAACTCCATGTGCCTGTGCTCCAATCCACGGAGGTGCTGGTTCGGGTGTACTGCAGATTGGCGGGCGAGAAGTACACCTTCTTCGTGCTGCTGACGGAGAATTTGCCGATAAGACTGACCGGTGAGGTACTATTCCCGTTGTCGATGAACTCACCATGCTCCGTGAGACGCGGCGAACCGACAATCTTACCGTGCTCGTCCACAAACCGATTGCCTTGGACGGTCACCTCGCCCTCCGGGGTGAGGCCCGGGGTGGGAAGAGCGAATGTGGCGGTGAGAGTCACCTCGCTGTTGATGGTGGTGTCGAGCGGATTGTTGGTTTTGCCATCGTTCCACTGCACGAAAACGAAACCCGCATCAGGCTTGGCCTTCACGGAGACCACCGTGCCGGGCACCACGTAGTACTCCTTGTCGGCGGCGCTCTTGAGGGTGACGTTGGCATTCGGACCCACAGTATCCACCGTGCCGTTGCCGTCCGCCACGAGTTTCAGCGTCGGGTTGATGGCGAAGTTGGCGGTATAGTTGCCAGCAGCCTCAGCAGTGAAGTTATAAGTAGCAGTCGTACTGACAGGGTTGGTCTCACCCTCTTTGGTCCAATTCACGAAGTGAGTGCTGTCCGTCGCTGTGGCGGTGAGGGTCACCGTAACCCCATGGTTGTATGTGCCGCCGCCGCTAACGGTACCCAAAGTGCTATTGTTGGCAGCCGCCGTGATGACATAGGTGTCGATGGCGAAGGTGGCGGTGATGGTGCTGTCTTTGTTGACGGCAATGGTAGCGTGGTTATCAGAATAGTTGATCGGCTGGTTGGTTCCGCCGATGAGGCTGACGAGGTGGTAATGGGTAGCCGGGGCAATCACGAGAGGCACATTGACACCTTCGTTGACGGTGTAGTTAGGATAAGTGCCCGTCACACCTGCAGGCAGTTCGCTATTGCTGTTGCGAGCCACATCGAGAGTGCCCAGTGAACCGTCCGTAGGATTGGTGCTGAGCGTCAACGTGTAGGTGTTGATGGCGAAATTGGCGATGTAGTCGCCAGCGGTTTCAGCGGTGGCGTTAAAGTTGTAGGTGGCGGTGGTGCTGACCACAACACCTGTTTTAGTCCAGTTCACAAAATGGTAGCCGGTGTTTGGTGTTGCGGTGAGGTTCACCTGGGCATCCTCATTGTAAGTGCCGCCGCCGCTGACGGTACCCATATTATTATCGTTGGCAGTCGCCGTGATGGTGTAGGTGTTGATGGCGAAGTTAGCGGTAAGGCTGGCGGCTTCGTAAGTGCCATTGGCAGGAGCCGTATAGCTGGTGGTAACAGCGACGTTGCTGTTGATGGCCTCTTCATCGTTCCATTTTACAAAATAGTAGGCGGCATTGGGCGTAGCTTTCACATCCACGCTTTTGCCGGGCTTCACGTAAGCATGGGTGGCATCGACAAACTCCACACCCTCAGGATTGCTGGGATTGCCGACATAAAGCTCGACCTTGGTGATACCGCAGCTGCTACAGACAAGATTGGTGTAGTTGGCATCGGAATAGACATTGTTATACTTAGGATAGACGTAGTAGAAATAAGCATTTGTGTTGCTGCCGGTCGATGCAGTAACAGTGTAGGTTTCATTGTTGGTGAGGGTGAAGACGACACGGGAAACTTCAGGACCATTGCTTTTGTAAATCATGTACCCCAACGAAGCGTCAATACCATCATTGTCGTAATACCACTTCGTATTGTCATTGTTGCAATTCTCGTATAAATCAACACCAGTGGGAGTTGGGACATAATCGGTAGAGGCAACTGCTTTTTCGTGGGCTTTCTGCTCGCTGGAAGCCATGACAAAAGCCACGTTGCCATATTCGGTATTGTTGCTGGCAATCGTCAGGTAAGCATCGCTGGCAAAAGCTGCGGTAACGGTGACGTTCTCGGTAACTTGGAGGGTGGCAGTGAGCGGATTATTGGCACTTACTGTAACGTTAGTCCAACTCACGAAATGGTTATGATCATCCGGCGTGGCGGTGAGCTTCACTGCGGTACCGGGCGCCAACGTATAGACATTGGTCGTGTTGGCATCGGCAGTCAGCGGGGTTTCGACATTACCTATCTCGCTGGCCACGCTCACGCTACCGCTGCCGGTGGTGGTCACGGTCAGCGTCGGATAAGGCGCGAAATTAGCCGTAACGGTCGTGTCACTGATGAGGGTCACGGCAGCTTTAAGTGAGTCAACATCACCCTTTAGGGCGTTTGTCCATGAGACTAAGTAATTCTGCGGGTTCGGCGAAGCCACAAGATTGATATCGCCAGCGAGAACAGGATGGACGAGGTAGTGCTTATTGCCGTCAGTGTAAGTGGCCGTATCCTGAATCACGCCGTTAGGGAGTTCTCCGTCAATGCCCACCGTTCCGTTCCCATTAGCCACTAACGTCAGCTTCCACGATTCTTCAAGAGTCCTTAAGATGTACATGGCCGAGTCGGGCAGATAATCGTTGTTGCCGGCGAATCTGGCCTTGACGGTGTCAATACCAGTGCCGTGAATAGTGACAACGCCATTGTTGATGGTGTTGCCGCTGGAGGTGGTGCCGGCGTTAGGGGTGATGCTGTAGGTCACCTCCGATTCCGATATGCTGTGTGGTTTGGTGAGAGGATTCTGCACCGTGGAAGTGAACCCTCGATAGACCGTGGTGTCAGCCTTGGCGTACGCGAGACCGGCATCCTGCTTCCACGCCGTCCGCAGCATAAGGTCACTCGTGGGCATCTTGAAAGTCCATGAGTTGTCACTATTGCGTGCGGGTACGTATGGGTCAGTTTGGGCACTGGCACTCACCGTCGCCATTTTCACTAAGCGAACAGAGTGCCCATCGGAACGATAGGCGCTGCCATCAACGATAAAGTTGTCACCGGATCCGAAGAGCACTTGTTGTGCGTCATTTGTACTGTCGGTTGAGGACCAATAGCAGCCGGTGTTCCCGACATACATAACGGTGTAGGCGTCTGTGGAGCTACCAACATTAGTAGGGCGTCTACCTGCAGCGGGCAGGAACACCGCACCGGCGGCCTCCATCTTGGCCCAGTCGGCGGAAGTATACGTGTTGGCATTCCAACTGGTGGCATCCTTCATATTGATGCCCGTAGGGGCGTCCACACCCTCGGGATGGGTGTAGTTGTCGGGAAAGATGATGAGACCGTGGGTGGTACCGAAGAGATTGGCTTTGGCGAAGCGGGCGTTAGGGGTACCGCTAATTGTGGACGATGTGCGGCAGTTTGTGCCGGGGGTCGGACTACTGTTAGCGTATGTTGGTCCTAAGAGCCACACCCACTCCTTGTTGGTCAGTGTGCGCCAGCCGGAATTCTCGGTATTGCCACCATTGCTGATGGCGTTGTAGCCCCAGTCAGCTTTGCCGCTTTCATCGAACAAGCTTTTTTGGGAGTCACCGTAGGCATAGTAATATCCAGGGTTTTTGTTGGTGCTATTAGGTTGATAGTAGTCGGCACCATGATTGTAACCGCTGGTACCCCAGCCGAAGAGGCTCACGACATTCTGGTTTGCGTAGTCGGCGCCGACATTCTGGTCTGCGGTTTCGACCATTGAGTACTGGTGTTCCATGAAGCTAAAGGTCCAATTGGCCCAACCATTATCCGTGGTGGCCTGCAGGTTGCCCTTCGAAAAGTACACCTGCTTATTGCTGCCTACCGAGAACTTGCCGTTGATGGCACCTATGGGTATCAGATCCAGCTTGCTCACCAGCTCCTTCTGACCGTCGCTGGGAGTAATCACCACATCAGCGTTTTTAGGAATCAGCACGTAACCCATGGTGTCAGCCGCGGTGGGATTCACAGTTACATAGGGTGTCGGAGAAATTGGATCGGCATCGCCAATCTGCACCTGCCATGTAAGACGCACGCTATCGAGGCGCACCGTGTCGATGGCGAAGTTGGCGGTAAGCGTAGTATCACCCGCAACCGTGAACGTCTTTGTCGCGCCACCATCTATCACGGCAGGATCCTCGTTGGTCCAGTTGACGAAGTGGCGATCTGTAGCCGGCGTAGCCACGACAGTAGCTTCACTGCCGGGAATGAACCAGTAGCCACCGTCGGGGTTGGGAATGGCTTCCTTGTATGTAAAGGTACATAGTGGAAGGAAACTGGAAGTTTCGATGTAATTATCCTGAGGGATACCAAAGATACTGGAGGAGTCATTGTAGGAATTTTTACCGCGGAAATCAATAACGACATCAAAGTTGTAGGCACTACCAACGATCTCGTTGGACATGCTCACCAGTAGGTTGCTGCCGCCGTAAGTGAAAGGATTACTGAAAGTGATGGTCATCTCGCCGTGATCACCGACACTTGTGGCAGAAAGGGTGCCGGTATAGACCTCCGTACAGTTGTTCAGATCCTCGAGATTATTGTTGAATGAGGTGTAGTCAACCTCCGCCAGATAGACCGTGATATCCATAGGGGGTTCGTACGGAAGATTCGTATTTTCTGTATAGTATTTGACACCGGTGATTACTTTGCCCGCCATCGCCGCCAGACTATCGGCGGGGATGATATGCTGGCTTGTTGACGGATAGTATCGAAGGTATCTGGTATTTAGTGGAAACCATTCGGACTGTGCGTTGACATCTTTGATGACTGTCAACTCGTCGGAGGTCAGATCGTTTTGGAGCGCCACGGTACCCATCTGCTCATTGTTGCTGGCAATCTGGAGAGTGGCGTATGCGTTGAAGGTGGCGATGAGATTGGTGTCGCGGGTAACGGTGACAGTATGGGAAGTCTTGGTGCTTTCATCTTCCCACTCCACGAAATAATGGCCATCGTTGGGGGTAGCCTTGACGGTTACCTCAGTGCCGGGAATGACACTATAACTGCCATCGTTGTTGGCCACCACCGGAGGGATGCTGGCGATTGTGTAGTAGAATTTACCGTAGATTGGGTTGAGATCTCTGTGAAGAAAATTGGTTTCCGCGTTAGTCGAATAAACGCCATCGTTGAATCGGACTAATTTTGTTGCCCCTGTAACATCATTGAAGCCGTAAATAAGGGTTACATATCCAGTGGTAGGCGCAGAAGACCAAGCGCGTGCTTCTTCCAAGGTGGAGGGCACGAAGTCTGATGGCAAATCGTTGGCTGTCAAATTATTGAAATCGCCATTCCACTCGTTGGGGAAGCTGAACTCAGCAGCATTGGCAGGTAAACTGACGGGCTTAAGCACCACAGTACCCATAGCTGGGTCGTTGGCACCGAAAGTGAGCAGCGGGTTGTTGGCGAAGTTGCCTTGAATAGTGGTGTCGCTGTTGACAGTGACTTGTATTGGAGTACTTGTGCCGATTACGTTGTTGTTCGGGTCGGTCCAATTCACGAAGTGGTAACGCTCAGCCGCCATGGCAGTGATGGTGACAGTTGTACCAGGGACAATATTATAGGTGCCATCAAGGTTGTCCACCACAGGAGAGACACTGGCGGTTGTGTAATAGTAATTTTGGTAGTAAATAGTTTGATGAGAAATGTTCCACGCATCGTTATAGCGATACTCGCCATCTAGGAAGACAACGTATTTTGGTGTTCCATTATCATTGAAATCGTAGATAAGATATGCCCATCCAGAGGTAGGTGCGGACGACCAAGCACTGGCTTGAGCCAAGGTAGAGGCCACAAAGTCTGATGGCATCTCCTCTTCTGTCAGGTTATTGTTATCGTTCTCCCAATCGCTGAGAATATCATTAAATTCGGCGGTGTTGACAGGCACTTCGATGGGTTCGAGCGCCACGGTGCCCATCGTTGAATTATTAGTCCTAAGGGTCAGCACGGGGTTGTACTCCACCTCCAGCAGCTGGTCCGCGTCGGGCATGGTGAAGGTCCAGGTGCCGTTGGACTGGCGGGCGGGAATATAGTCGTAAGTCATTGTGAGGGTGTAACTATTTCCTCCTGTGAAGCCCAACTGAAACAGCTGTTTACTGTCGTCCAACTCCTCATCGTTGTAGAACAAGTGCTGGTATGCATCATCAAAGATTCCATTAGACCAATCCTCAATATTGCTCTTGATTACGGAAGGACTATCTCCGCTCTCGTACTCTCGCGTCATCGTCTGACCATTAGGAGTATTGACATGAATGGTAATCTGTGCAGCCCACGCGCCCATCATCACAACCATGGCAAGAACCGTTAATATAATATGTTTTATATATTTCATTATTCCTAATTTTTTTCGTTAGTTGTTCACAATGGGTATCGTTGGTTAGTTGGCGTCCTTTACCAGGCGGACGGCACCGCCCTGGCTGCGTTGGAAGCTGTAATCCACTTTCAAATAGTTTGAGTAGAACTGCACACGATAGGCTTTATCTACCCCGTCGGGCGAACTCGACATGTAGTAGCCGTCAATATTACGATTATTGGGTCCACCGCTATCACGATTGCCGGCAGCCGGAAGGAACACCGCACCAGCAGCTTCCATCTGAGACCACTGCGCTGTGGAGTAATTATTGGTAAAATAACTAATGCCGGCAGTAAAGCTAAGACCATCGGGCAGCGTCCAACTGTCGGGAAGGATAATCATTCCTTTGACTTCGTTTACAATTCCGTAACCATACTTCGAAGAGGCGTTGGTGCGGGTGTTGAACAGATAAACCCACTCGTCTTTGGTGAGAGTCTTCCAGCCGGTGCCAATGTTGGTGCCCCAGTCGACCACGTCAGATGCGGTGCCGCTCGAAGTGACACAACTTTGTGCTGAACCGTAATTGCCTGTCATCTCCCAATAGAAGAGGTCGCAACTGGTGCTGTTCCAAGTATCCCCCAGGCAGTCATACTGGTTGGTAAAGAATGACCAAGTATCGTTGACACGTTTCAGATTACCCTTAGAGAACTGCACTTTTCCGCCGTTTCCGTTGATAGTGAACTTGCCTCTGAGAAGGAGGGAGGGATAATCCAGCGGACTCTGGGTGAGATAAGTGCTACCAGTGCCCACATAAGCGTTGTCCTGATAATACACCGTGCCGCCGATGGTCACCGTGCCGCAAGTGCTTTCGCCGTAGCCTGCACCAATGCTGTTAGGAGCATTTTCGCCACCATCCTTGGCAGTCACCTGAGTTACGCCATCTGTAATGGTAATGGTACCACAGTTGGCACTCTCTCCACAACCGATACCTGCACTGGATTTTCCACCATTGGCAGTAACTGTACCACCTGTAATCAGGATGTCACCGCATTCAGATAGGTGATAGTGGTGATTGATGTAATAATAATGACCATTACCAGAGCCTATACCAGCAGAATTCTCACCTCCGGAAGCAGTGACGTTGCCGCCAGCGATGGAAATATTACCGCAGTAACCATATTCTCCGCAACCGATGCCAGCAGCAGTAAAAATACCAGCAATACTTTCGCCATTAGCTATGACCGTTCCGCCAGAGATGCTGATATTACCGCACCTGGATCCATAAGAACTACCGGCAGGGGCACCACCACTACCGATACTGGCAGCATAATAACCACCAATAGCCGTGATGTTACCGCCCTGGATGTCGATATTGCCACAATTGATACCATCATATCCTCCTCCAATACCGGCACCACGGCCATTGCTTTGGCTGCTAGCGTTGAGTGAGCCTGTGCCTGCGGTTTCGCCTTTGATGGTGAGCGTCTTGTCCACAGGTACGTAGATGCCAGGATAATACTTATGGAATCCCTTCACAGAGTTTGTTGAACCATCCTTCAGTATAATGGTAGCGTCGCCCTCGCAGGTGAGACCAGCCCAAGCAACTGTTGACTGCGATGCGGTTTCAACATTATCACTCCACCCATTGATAGTCACATTTTTCAGCGTCATAGTGGCGCCGTCGGCAATTGTAATCTTGTATTTCTGCGTCGAACCGTTGAGCGTTCCCGTCAGGGTGTCGCAGTCTTGGGCCACAAAATCATGATGGAGGGTGTCCAGACGAATGAGTCGGCATGCCGGTGCATCCACCAGCGTCACACTCTTCACACGATCAGGATTCAGCGGGGTGAGCGTCACGTTGGCACCTGCGGGAATTTGAACCTCATGTTTAGCTTCGGTTGCAGTGAAATCCACGTTGCCGGCTTGCACCCTCCAGCCAGTGGGGATGTTGCCCAACGTGCGGTTCGTCTGTGTCGTCTGCCCCCACGCTGTTCCCGCCATCACCGTCAGCAACGCAACAAACATCAAATACAATATCTTTTTCATTGTATTCGGTTTTTGTTTGAAAGGAAAAGGTTAGTCATTCGTAGATAAATGACAATAGACGATGGTCACTTTGTCGTTGGCCTTCAACAAGTAATCGCCGTTATTCGTGGCGTTGTAGGTCAACGTTTTGCCACCTGAAACGGTGCCGTTCACGTCAATCACGCCATTGTGATTGCCGCCCACCATCACACCGTTGATGTACATCCAGATAGCTGCATCTGGATTGGGTTTCAGATCATTGTCAAGCGTAATGTTGTATGTATTTCCAGTTTGAGCAGTTGCAGTTTGTATTTTGACCGTATATTGCGCAAGCGGCACGTACTGCGCCATTTCGCTAATCATGCTTTCCAAATCGTTGATTGTGGTTCCCATGTTTTTGGTCACATTGGCGAGAGAATCGGCACGGTTTTTCAGGGTGTCGATGCGTTTGTTCATAGTAACTTTATCATTTTTCAACTCGGTTATCTCATTATAGAGTTCGTTAAGCAATGTGCAAAGGTTTTGTGGGGTGTCGCCACAAGTAACGCTTACCGAGCTGGCACTGATAGTGATTTCGCCGGAGAAAGTGCTGTTGCCGGAGAAAGTGTTGTTTCCAATGAAAATATTGCTGGCATTGGTGTAAGCCACGTTCGTCGGGGTGTCTGTCAAATTTTTGTAGCTGCCGGAGGTGGCCACGGTGGCGAGGTCGGCGCTGTTGGCCTTCAAGGACAATTTGTTGTCAATGATGGTTCTGGTATATACCTTGCCAGTGTCGGCTTTGCCACCTATCGCAGTGGTGTTCGCAGCTATCGCAGTGGCATTGGCTTCAATCTGCGCTCCCAATGCGAGGCTGTCACCATGCATCTTCGTATACACAGCGGCAAAATCATCAGCCACACATTCTCTAATCTGCCCGCAATCCTGAATCTCGTAACTCTCAAGGGCACTTTGGATTGAATCGTGAATCTGCGCACTGATGTTGTCTGTGATGCTGTCGTGGATAGCACCGGCCACATCATTGCTCGTTATGTAGTGTTGGTCGGCTATGAAGTTAGCAATCACGTTCACGTTCACGCTGTCGGCATAGTGGGCATTGTCGGCATAGAACGCATACGGCACCGCCGTCAGCGGCATCGCTAACGTGCCAAGCGGGGCATCCGCACCGTCCAGCGTCACCGTGGTCTCAATGCGGGCATTGTTCCAATGGATGCCGTTCCAAGCCTCATTGGACTGGGCAGGACCGATCTGCAGCGAGATCAGGCCGTTCAGGTTCGTGTGTACGTTCTCGTACGTCTGCGTGTAGGCGGGCTGCTGGGCATCACCATCGAAGATTTTGACCGTCACAGTCACGTCCTTGTTGGCCACCAGCCTGTTCTCGGTGTCACGCACCACGGCCTGGTAGCTGATCTTGTTGTTGTTTTGCGCGAACATCGTCATCGCGCAGCATAGCACTGTGGCTATGAGGAGTAAGGTTTTTTTCATTTTATTGTTGGTTTTTATTTTTTTCTTGATATAACTACCCCGCCCTACGGGCACCCCTTCTTAAAAGAAGGGGAATGGTCCTTCGACCGAGGCATTCTCGTTAACTGCTAACTGCTAACTACTAACTGCTAACTATTCGGGCCACACGTTCTCTTTTACGCACCGCACGCTCAATTTGTCGTTGGCGTTGCGGGTCACCAAGATTGGTGCGTCGCAATAATAGAGGATTTCGATAGCGTTGCCGGCGGTGGCGCCGTTTTCACCCGTCGTCCACCAATAGGTCTCCGAACCCAATCCCTCGAAACGCTGGGTGTTGGCGTTGTAGAAACCGGCAGGATAGGCCGTGAAGTCGGTGCTGTTGGTGTTGATGTCGCCGTTGACCCAACCCTCGGTGCTGCGCAACGTGATGGCTGGGTTAGTGGACAAAGCCGCAACTTCTTCAACCATAGGCAGATGCCAGCCATCGGGGCAGAGTGTCTGGGCAGCCGTTTGCGGGTAGAGCAGTCCGTAAACATCCGGTACAGTTGTGGTCAGCGGACTCTGATAAGTCACTGCGCCGTCAACTGCTTTGCGAAGGTTCTGCTTCGTCCAGCAATAGCCGGAA
The DNA here is from genome assembly GCA_900316305.1 of uncultured Bacteroidales bacterium. Taxonomy (GTDB): domain Bacteria; phylum Bacteroidota; class Bacteroidia; order Bacteroidales; family WCHB1-69; genus F23-D06. The sequence goes on from ONCM01000016.1 coordinate 11,492, forward strand.
ACAGCCAGCACGTCATATTCGGGGTTGTTCTCCTCCAGGTACTGCGGACAGACAATCAGGTAGAGCGTCCTCCACAGGTCATAATTGTATATTCCGCCATTGACGAGATAGACGCTGTCCACGTGCGAGCTATCTTGTGCGGGCAAGTCGAAGCCATTGGAGGTATAGGGGGTGTTGTAGGTGATCACGTCATACACCGTGTCGCGCACCCACTGCGCCTGCGCCACGCCCATCGAGAGCTCGTAGTCGCTCTCAGCGGGACGAATCTGCTGGAAGAACGGCTGTCCCACCGCAGCGTAGAAATGGTCGGCATTGCCGCCGGCAGATACGGTGGCCTGCATGTTCTGCGCCTGCGCACTCATCGTCGCAGCGGCCATGCAGACAAGGAATAAAGTTAAAACGGTAAAAGATTTTCTCATATAGGTTTATTTTTTAATACACGACAAAACGCTTCCGTCCCTGTTTTTGAAAAAAAACGGGATGAAAACAACAAAAATGGAATGAAAAATGTATGAAGACAGTGAACTAAACCAGCCTCCGAGAGAGAAGAGCGATAACAGATTGATTGTGAGATGGTTAGAAAATTTCTCCACTTATTTTTTACATGTTATTTTTAAACGCGCAAAAATACGCAAAAAACAAAGGCTACAATAATCATTGTATTAACATTCTATCAACAACTTGTGTTTAATTTTTGTGGCGACGCACCGCGCCTGTAGAGACGCGCCATGGCACGTCTCCACAATTACCCTCCATCATTCATAATTCATAATTCATAACTCATCATTCATCATTAAAAATAGTATCTTTGCAGCCTCAAATTTTCGAACAAATAAAATTTATAACAATATGATAGACAATAATTTGAAATACAAAATCGCTGACATGGGGTTGGCGGAATGGGGACACAAGGACATTGATGTCTCCCAAAAGGAGATGCCGGGTCTGTTGGCTATTCGCGAGAAGTACGGCGACAGCAAGCCGTTGAAGGGGGTCCGGATCATGGGTTCGCTGCACATGACCATCCAGACGGCGGTGTTGATCGAGACGCTGACGCACCTTGGCGCGGAGGTCCGCTGGTGCAGTTGCAACATTTTCTCCACGCAGGACCACGCGGCCGCGGCCATCGCCGACAACGGGGTGAGCGTCTTTGCCTGGAAGGGCGAAAGCCTCGAAGACTACTGGTGGTGCACGGTGAACGCGCTCTCGTTCCCGGGCGGCAAAGGCCCGCAGCTCATCGTCGATGACGGCGGCGACGCCACCCTGCTCATCCACCTGGGCTGCAAGGCCGAGGACGACCCGACCGTGCTCGACGCGGAGCCGGAGTCACACGAGCAGGCCGTGATTTTCAACACCTTGAAGCAGGTGCTGAAAGAGGATCCGCGCCACTGGCACAACATGGTGAAGGAGATCAAGGGCGTTTCCGAGGAGACGACCACCGGCGTGCACCGTCTCTACCAGATGATGGAGCGCGGAGAGCTGCTCTTCCCCGCCATCAACGTCAACGATTCCGTGACAAAATCGAAATTCGACAACAAATACGGCTGCCGCGAGTCCTTGGCCGACGGCATCAAGCGCGCCACCGACGTGATGGTGGCCGGCAAGGTGGTTGTGGTGTGCGGCTACGGCGACGTCGGCAAGGGCTGTGCGCAAGCGATGCGCTCCTACGGCGCCCGCGTCATCGTCACCGAGGTCGATCCCATCTGCGCGCTGCAGGCCGCGATGGAGGGCTTCGAGGTCAAAACCGTGGAGGACGCCCTCGACGAAGGCAACATCTACGTCACCTGCACCGGCAACTGCGACGTCATCACCGTCGATCACCTCAACAAGATGAAAGACCAGTCCATCGTCTGCAACATCGGCCACTTCGACAACGAGATACAGGTCAGCGCGTTCGAGAGCCAGCCGAACATCACCAAGCGCAACATCAAGCCGCAGGTCGATGAATACATCTTCCCCGACGGGCACTCCATCTTCATCCTCGCCGAAGGCCGTCTCGTGAACCTGGGCTGCGCCACCGGACACCCCTCCTTCGTGATGAGCAACTCCTTCACCAACCAGGTGATGGCGCAACTCGACTTGTGGCAGCACGAATACAAAGTGGGGGTCTATAACCTGCCCAAACACCTCGACGAAGAGGTCGCACGGCTGCATCTCGGCAAAATCGGCGTGAAACTGACCACGCTCACCCAGAAGCAGGCCGACTATATCGGGGTGAAGGTTGAGGGACCGTATAAGACGGATGCCTATAGGTATTAATATCGTTGTAGAGTCGTTTCATGGTAGAGACGTTTCATGAAACGTCTCTACGGATAGGACAACATAATAATAAGACGGGGTGATGAAAAATTCACCTCGTTTTTTTTCGTCTTTGGTTCCAAAAAAATTGTATTTTTGCCCTGCATTTTTGGAATTTATTATCAAAAACTATTAATCAAATAATTGAATATGAAAATATTAGTCCTCAACTGCGGTAGTTCCTCCATCAAATATCAACTGTTGGAGATGGAACCGCAACCCGAATTGTTAGCTAAAGGTCTTGTCGAGCGTGTCGGTTTGGAAATGGGTGAGTTTACCCACAAGCCGGTCGGCAAGGAGAAATGCTACGTCCAAACGCCCATCCCGACGCACGAAGAGGGTATCAAGCTGGTTTTGAATATGTTGACGGATCCCGAGCATGGTGTCATCAAGTCTTTGGACGAGATTGGCGCAGTGGGTCACCGTGTGGCTCACGGCGGCGAGTACTTCAAGGAAAGCTGCGTCATCGGCGACAAGGAGCGCGAGGAAATCGCCAAGCTGTGCGCTCTGGCTCCCCTGCACAACCCTGCCAGCCTCACCGGCATCGATGCTATGAAGAAGTTGCTCCCCAATGTGAAGCACGTCGGCGTGTTCGACACCTCCTTCCACCAGACCATGCCTTCCGAGGCATTTCTCTACGCACTGCCTTACGAGTATTACACCGAAAAGAAAATCCGCAGATACGGTTTCCACGGCACCAGCCACAAATATGTGGGTCCGAAGGCCGCTGAAATTGCTGGCATTCCTTACGAAAAGGCGAAAATCGTCAGCTGCCACCTCGGCAACGGCGCCTCCATCTGCGCTATCAAGAACGGTAAATCCATCGACACCTCCATGGGCTTCACCCCGGTCGAAGGTCTCGTGATGGGTACCCGCGTGGGCGACATCGACGCCGGCGCATTGCTCTACATCATGGACACGGAAGGTCTGAATACCAAGGAGATGAACACCCTCATCAACAAGAAGAGCGGTCTGCTGGGCATCTCCGGCAAGAGCGTTGACATGCGCGACATCCGCGCAGGTCGCGACGCCGGCGACGAGCGCAGCACCGACGCCTTCAACATGTTCGCTTATCGCGTGCGCAAGTACATCGGCGCGTATGCGGCAGCCATGGGCGGTGTAGATGTCATCCTCTTCACCGGTGGTATCGGCGAGAACGCCTGGTTCCAACGCGAGAAGATTTGTGAAAACCTCGAATGGATCGGCGCAAAACTGGATCCCGAAGCCAATCAGAAATACTGCGGCGAAGACGGCATCATCTCCACGCCCGACTCCACCACAAAACTGGTGGTCGTCACGACCAACGAGGAGCTAGTGATTGCCACCGATACCTACAATTTGTTGTAAAACAAGTTGTTATTCCGCAAAACAAAAATGGCTGCCCGTTTTGGACAGCCATTTTTTTATATGAACTTGAATCTCGTATGGCTACGATAAACCTCGCCCGGACGTAGGAAAGCGTTGGATTCCGGCCAATTTTGGTTAGGCGAATCGGGGAACTTTTGCGTTTCGAGACAAACGGCGGCACGCTGGTGATAGACCACCCCACCTTTCCCGACAAATGTTCCGTCGAGGAAATTGCCGGTATAGACCTGCATTCCTGGTTCGGTAGTGTAAACCTCTAACGCAATGCCCGTTACAGGACTATCCAATCGAGCGCAGGGACGGGAATCGACGCCCTTCGTGTTCAGTACCCAGTTGTGGTCGTAACCGCGTCCGATGCGCAGCTGTTCGAAGTCGGTGGCGATGTCCCGTCCAATCGGCTTGGGTTGCCGGAAATCCATCGGCGTGCCCTCCACGGAAGCCAACTCGCCCGAGGGGATGAAAGTTTCCCCAATCGGGGTGTAGCGGTCGGCATCGATGGTCAGCAGATGGTTGAGGATGTCGGTGGAGGCATCGCCGTTGAGGTTGAAATAGCTGTGGTTGGTCATGTTGATGACCGTCGGTTCGTCCGTAACAGCCTCGTATTCAATGTCCATTGCGTTATCATCCGTCAACGTGTACATAACGCGGGCGCACACATTGCCCGGGAACCCGCTGTCGCCGTCCTCGCTGACCAAACTCAGCACCAAACGGTTTTCGCACACAGATTCCACATTGAACATTCGGTACTGCCAGCCGTCGGGTCCACCGTGCAGACAATTTGCACCATCGTTTTGCGGGAGGTGATACGTATGACCGTCAACGGTTATCTGTCCGTTGTTCAGTCGGTTAGCGTACCGTCCAATCGCCGCCCCGAAGTCGGAGCGATGGTTTTCCGGAAGATAATCTTCCACGTTTTCGAACCCGAGTACAACATCGCGCAGCTGCCCGTCCTTATCGGGCACGAACAACGACACGACACGACCGCCAAGGTTGGTGATTTCCGCACGCAGGCCGTGGGCGTTGCGGAGAGTATGAAGGGTTACATTTTGTTCCATATGCATATAACACTACTCAAAGACACTATTATTCGATCCAATATTCATAAAAATGGTCAAATGTCCATTTATTTTTCACTTTCTTAAGCACGACAGTTCCTCCTGAAATACATTGACGATAAACCACAACAGCATAATGAAGCGAACGGTCAAATACAATTTCGTGAATGGTAATAAGAGGAACAATAGTAGTTGGACCAAACATATGAGGGCAGTATATCGAACCAGCATAATCTCTCAAAAATAATATTCTCTCAAATTCTTCTTGCGATTTCGCCTCTTCATAGTCGTAAGGCTCCTTCTCATTGCCGGTTACAGTCCAAATACTGTCTGTTTCCGTTAGTTCCCTATCATCAAATTTTTCAATTTCCAACGGAGGAAGTATGAATGTTGTAAGATAATCGTTGACGATAGTTTTATAACCTTCAGTCAGATAAACTGCCGTAAGTCCTTCGATTTGGTATTTTGGTCGGAAATCTATGGCGGAATCAACGGTGACATATACTGTTTTGTCCAAATCGCCTTTTTGGAAAGCCTTTGATTTCTTATTCACATAACCTACTTTATCCAACGTGCTTTGCACAACAAGCACCGGTCCAAGAACCTCAACCCCAATCTCCGAGGAAATATCCGGACGCAGCATCGCGGCAAACACCTTATGTGCCTCCGCGACCCATTTGTCGGGTGCTTCCGCCTCATTATCAGCATATTCCTTCTGCCAGTTGTCGAAGAACTGTTCCAATAGGACGTACGATTTTGTGTCGTAGGCCCGCTCCAACAGCTCCCTTTGGCCATCGGACTGCGCGAGCCCTGCGAGCGGCGTGCCAGCGAGTAAGAGCAGACATAAGGCGTATAATAACAGTTTGGTTCTCATAACATTCTTTTTGGATGGCAAAAGTAGTATTTTTTCTATTTCAAGTTTTAAGAAGGAAATCTCTTGAAATCTGAGATTTGAGACCGGCAGTGTTAAATTACGTTAACGCATCGTAGCATAACAGAAAAAATAGTACTTTTGCGGTCTGAGAATAGATATAGAAACTATGTGTACTGTAACAATAAATGTAGATGATGCCACCGTGAGGCGTATTAATCCCGACCTCACCACTCGTGAAAGTATAGGCCAATGGCTCCAAGACAAGGTGAATCTGCTGATTTCGGAACTTGCCGCCAAACCTATCACATCCCCCAATGCACATACCGCCGAGGAGATGCAGGTCATTCTGCTTGACCGCATCCGCAAGGCTGAGGCTGGTGAAGAGTCTGTGGTCTCTCATCAGGAAGTTTCTGATTCAATCCGTTCGAAGTATGGTTTTTGAAATAGAGTGGTTGCGAGGTGCTCAACATGAACTTGACGCCGAAATCGAGTATGTGCTTGGCAGGTTTGGATTTAGAGCCGCCCGGAAAACCTACAGAAGAATAATGGACGAGGTAGAGCGGTTGGCATCATTCCCCCATATCGGAGTGCAACATGAAAGTGCTACTTACAAAGGTTGTAAAGTTCGAAAAATTATCATTCGGCAAGTTACCGTTTTTTATTCACCCCAGCCTGACAAGGTAACGATTCTTGCTGTGTGGAACAACTACCAAGATCCCAACAGCATCCCATATCGTTTGTCTGAATTGGAATAGACCTATCGCCTATTATTATTTTCCGAAACCCTCCACGCACAGCTCCTTAATGCGCTCTATGACAATCTCCTGTTGGTCTTTATTAAGGAGCAGTCCAAACCGCACCTTTTTGGTCTTGTCTTTCGCGTTTTTATAGGTCAGACAGAGCGTTTCGTCCCCATCTCGCCCTTTAAATTTGTACCACGGATAAGAATATGCTTTCACTTCCAGGATGCAGTCCCACGGAATCCGCCACTCCTTGCTGAACAGACTTTGATGCTGGATAAGCAAATCTTTGTCCGAATAGGTGACGAGCTCCTTCCCCTTGATCTGCCAAATCAGCAAGTCTAATACCATGAGCGTGTAAGCAACGGGGACACCACAAATGATAAATGCCTGAATGAAAAGGTGTAAAAACGGCCAAAAACCGTCCAAACCCTGCCATCCGATTTCAATCATCTCGGAAATCACGAAATAAAACGCCATGAAGCAGAAAAATAACCCGATAAGCGTTGCTATACCGAACACCAAAATGTTATCCGGCTCCGGGCGGCTGCTCAGTAGTTTGGTACGGCCGTCAAGTTCATTAGTGTCTGATTCGTGGTTCGTTGACATAGAAGTGTTTTTTCGACTACAAAAATACAGTTTTTTATATCTTCGCAAAATTATATCTCCGCGTATCACACGTATCTGCACGTAAAAAAAACGATTTCAGTCAATTGATAAATCTTCCAGCTTCAATCCTTTATCCAAAATCTGCATTGTGTTGAAATCCGGTCCCAGAAAATTGTATTTGATGGCCTCAACTAATTCTTCGTGTGTTATAGCAACACAAGAATCCTTCAAGATACCTTCGTTTATGTATCCCGCCAGCCAACCTGCATGACATCCTGTGATCTGAACAATCTGGAACACTTTTCCTACTTCGTAACAATCTGCCAAGACAAAGGCTTCCCGTTCTGCAATCCCATCATGGTGATTCGTCAAAATAAAAACAGTCCCACCCCCGTAACAAGCATCAATTGGTTTCGCAGCTTCTGGAAATATCTTTTGTTTTGTATGATTTTTCATTCTATTCATATTTTTCAAGCGGCAAAAGTACAACAAATACTCATAGCCTCACAATATTATAAATGATCATAGTAAATTCAACCAGGCAAAGGCAACCACTGCCACAATTTACTCGTTTGGAATCCACGGCAACGCATTTTCGTCTTCTTTAAATGCAGCGTAATACTCGTCTGGGGATACCATTTTGTTCAAAATTTCCTGTCCGGCACCCTTTGCGAACAATGCTTTAGAAGCATATTGTTTCGTCTGCAAGTTCTTGATTTCGACCACAATCCAGTTCTCAGGGTAATAATAATCGAAAGGAATTGTGTCATGTCTCTCTTGAATATGGCAACACACAAACAGACTGTCGCCGTAGATCAGGTCAACGGGACCGTTATTCGCCACAGTCGAATCCCCTTTCAGGGCGTTGGTGGAACAAATATTCCAACCATCTTCAAGCTTCATTAGTTCCACAGGTTTTGCAACTGGCATTCGAGGAGCGTCGTCCGGACCGACAGCACATGTAAGGAAAGTGGTCCGAGGTTTACCATAGAGCTGTTCCATCTTCTTGCTATTCAACAACTTGTCAACCGCCTTGCCCCAGAAATGCTTGCACCCTACACACAGCACCGTGCTTAAACAAAGCAGAACTATTACACCTATTTTTCGCATAAGAATGTGATTACATACTATCTTATTTCCCCGCAGAACTGCTAACTGCTAACTACTAACTTCTAACTACTATCGCTGCTCCTCCACCCGGCGCCAATTCCACTTTTAGTTTGCCATCGGCGGGAACAACCATCGTTTTCTTCTGATAGTCAATGCCTTTGCGGTGGGCGTTGGGGCCATCGATGAACATCGTGACCGTGCCGGAGGTGATGCCCAAAGCCTTGAGGTCGATTTCGAAAGTGCGGCGCTCCCAGTCGGTGAGGGCGCCAATGTACCAGGTATCGCCTTTGCGTTTGGCGCTAATCACGAAGTCGCCAACCTGGCCGTCCAAAATGCGGGTCTCGTCCCACACGGTGGGTACGTTGGCGATGAACTCCGTGCATTCAGGTTCCTCCAAGTAAGCGGACGGTGCATCGCAAAGCATGGCGAAGGGTGCGTCAAAGACCACGTACTCAGCCAGTTGCCGGCAGCGTGTACCCTGACTCATCGGCTCGTTCCAGCTCGGATGGTAACACCACTTGGCAGCGTTGCGCATCGCGCCTTGGGTAAAGTCCATTGGACCGGCGAGCATCCGGATGAAGGGAATCGTGACCTCGTAGGTCACCATATCCACGTCAGAACCGACCCACTTGCACTGTTCCAGCCCGAAAACGCCCTCATAGTTGAGCACGTTGGGGTAGGTGCGGCTCAGTCCCGTCGGCTTGTACGCCCCGTGGAAGTCGATGAAGAGGTGGTATTTGGCGGCAGTGGCGGCCATCCGCTCGTAGAAGTTGACCACAATCTGGTCGTCGCGGTCCATGAAATCGACCTTGAATCCCTTTACGCCCATCTCGGAATAGTGCTTGCAAACGCGCTCCATCTCCTGGTCCATGGCGGCGTACCCAGCCCACAGCACGATGCCAACGCCTTTGGATTCACCATATTTCACTAACATCGGCAGGTCTATTTCGGGAATCACCTGAAAGAGGTCGGCCTCGCCGTTCACGGCCCAGCCTTCATCCAAAATCACGTACTCGATGCCAAACTTAGCCGCGAAATCGATAAAGTATTTGTAGGTGTCGTTGTTGATGCCGGCCACGAAATCCACACCCCAGATGTTCCAGAAGTTCCACCAATCCCAAGCCACCTTGCCGGGCTTAATCCACGAGATGTCAGCCACTTTCGATGGTTCAGCCAGCAGATAGACAAGGTCGTTATCCACTAATTCCTTGTCGTGTTCGGCGATGGCAATTACGCGCCACGGGAACGCCCGTGTGCCGGCGGTTTTGGCGATGTAGTTTTCCCTATCTTTCACCACATATTGCAGATTGTTGTGCCCGCCTTGCTCCCACTTCTTCGGCAGCGGCGCGAAGTGACCGACCATCGAGTTGCCGCTCGTGTGCTTGAGGTACATGCCAGGATAGTCGCGCAGGTCGGCCTCGGTGATGACGGCCGTGCGGGGGTGCCAAACATTCAAATTGCTTTCCCAAGAAGGAATATACTTTTGCGACACCAACAGCGGCAGGAAAGCCAGACGATGATTGTCCATACGGCTGAGCAGCGTATCGGTGTACTGATTCTCAAAAGAGGTACAATATTGCCCGGAAAAGTATCCGTTCTTCGCAGGTTCTCTATTGACGTATGGAATTAATACCCTTGTATTCTGATAGTTGCCCGTTGACCACATCAGTGGTGTCTCACCCGAAAAATTGAACTCCGCTATCTCCTGCTTGATGACGAGGGAGTCCTTCCGCTTCGTCACAAAACGGTAAGCAATGCCGGAATTGTAAGCGCGAAATATAACCTGAAAATCGCCCTTAAAACTGATTATCAGCTCATTGTAATTGTCTTCGATTGAACTTTTGCGATAGAAAGGCGAGGTGACCGTACGGTTTACCGACTGTCGTTCCGTCTTTAGCACATTCGGTTTCCGGCCAAGAAGGGTACCATCCGCCAACTCTAACCCGATATCGGAAGAGGCGATGAAAACACTTCCATTTTCGTCAAAATCACCCATAGTGTTGCGGACGGAATAGTTGAGCTGGCCCGTCGAGCAATTGACAACCACCAGAAGTTTCCCGTCAGGGGAATAAAGTCGCTCTTTTTGTGCGGAAAGGGTCACGAACAGGCCGCAAAACAGCAGCAGAAGGAGGTGTTCTTTCATAATTGTGAGGTTTTAGGCGGCAAAGATACGGAAATTACGGATTCGAACGGATTTCCGTAACCGTAGAGACGTTTCATGAAACGTCTCTACAGACGGGGATTAGTATTCAAATGGGGAATCGAAATCCGCAAAACGTTCTCCCATCATGTCCTTTTCCGATGTAATCGGGTTCTCCACCTGCCAGTCGATGTTCAAATCTTTGTCGTTGAAGAGGATACAACCTTCGGAGGCCTTGTTGTAGAAGGCGGAGCACTTGTAGGCGAAAACGGTGTCGTCTTCCAACGCGGCGAAACCATGCGCGAAGCCGGTAGGCAGGTAAAACTGGCGGAAATTGTCGGCGGTGAGCAACGTGGAGACATACTGCCCATAGGTGGGACTGCCTTTGCGGATATCGACGGCAAAATCGAGGACCGCACCGCGCAACACGCGCACGAGCTTGGCCTGCGCAAACGGCGGCTTCTGGAAATGCAATCCGCGCACCACGCCCTTCTGCGAACACGACTGGTTGTCCTGCACGAAATCGTCCGTAATTCCTAACTCTTTGAATCTTTGTTCGTTATAACTCTCGAAAAAATACCCACGGTCATCCTTGAAAACCGTCGGCTCGATGATTAATAATCCTTCTATTTTGGTTTTGATTATTTCCATTATATGGTTTAAGGTTTAAGGTTTAAAGTTTAAGGGTTATAGGTTATAGGTTAGAAGGTTAGTGCATATAGACGTTTTTTATTCATAATTCAGCATTCATAATTCATAATTGTATTAGTCTTCGGAGTTGTCCGCAATAAACGTCTGGTACTCCGACAAAAACTTCGCCTTCGAAACGAACCCGATGTATTTCCGTTCGCGGGTGATGACAGGCATGTTGAAATTGCCGGTGCGCTTGAACTTTTCGAGCACGGTAGCGGCCGTGTCATCATCGTAGATAAATTCTTCGGGCTCAATCATCAGGTCCTCCACATGGATTTTGTCATAGAGTTCCTGCTTGAAGATGATGGCGCGGTGGTCGTCCATGACCAAAAGACCGGAGAAATAGTCGTCCTCATCCACCACGACGAAGAGGTTGCGCTTGCATTGGGCGATGACTTCGGTGTAGGTGCGCAAAGTGCTGTGGATGGGGATAGTGAGGATGTTAGTGTCAATAGTCTGATGCCAAGGCAATTTGCGAAGCGCGTACTTGTCTTTGTTGTGGGTACGGAGGTTGTCCTTCTCGGCCAGCGGCTGCGTATAAACGGAGTATTTCTCAAACGGGTTGACGCAGAGATAGGAGCAGGCAGCGGTGACCATCAACGGAATCAGCAGCGTGTAGCCTGTTGAGGATTCGGCGATTAGAAACATTGCCGTGAGCGGAGCCTGCATCACGCCGGTCATCACGCCGGCCATGCCCGCGAGGATAAAGTTGACGTAGGGCAGGTCTATGCCGAGGAAGACGTGCGAGACGTGCGCCACCAAAAATCCGGTGAACGCGCCGACGAAGAGGGTCGGGGCAAAAACGCCGCCCACACCGCCAGCCGTCGTGGTGAACGTGGTGGCGAAGACCTTCATGAGGATGATGCCGATGACAGCCAACACCAGCAGCCCTTCGTGGCCCATCAATTTCAGCAACGGAGAGTTGTTGAAGACAGAGAGCCAATCACCATGCAGCAAATCGTTGATATTATTGTAACCTTCACCGTAGAACGCGGGGAAGAGGTAGATGAGCAGACAGAGAGCCAGCGAACCGACCAGCGCCCGCACATAGACCTTCTTGATTTTGCGCATCTGCTTCTCAATCCAGCGGGAAGTGCGCAGGAAATAGACAGAGACGAACCCGCAAAGCGCACCCAAAATGATGTAAAACGGGATGTTGGCCACCGAGAAACCTTGCGTGCCTTTGATGGTAAACATCACATCCTGACCGAGGAAGAGGACGGACATCACCGTACCAGTCGCGGCGGAAAGCAACAGCGGCAGGAGGGCACTGCCGGTGAGGTCAAGCATCAGCACCTCGAAGGTGAAGACCAACGCGGCGATGGGTGCCTTAAAGATAGCAGCCATGGCAGCTGTGGAACCGCAGGCTAATAACAGCGTGGTCTGCCGTGTGTTAAGGTGAAAGAAGCGCGCCACGTTCGAACCGATGGCGCTGCCGGTGAGCACGATGGGAGCCTCCAATCCCACAGAACCGCCGAACCCGACGGTGATGGCACTCGCCACCATCGAGGAATAGACGTTGTGGAACCGCAGTTTGCCGTCGCTCTTACATATGGATTTTAGCACGATGCTCACGCCATGACTGAGGTTGTCGCGCACGACGCGCCGCACGAACAACAACGTGAGGAATATGCCGATAGGCGGGAAAATCAGGTAGAGGTAGTTGATATCTGTCACCGCGAACGCCTGGCTCAGCAACCGCGTGGTGAAGTGCAGCAGGTTCTTGATAATAATGGCTGCAGCCGCTCCCAGTACGCCAATCAACACACTGAGAATCAGCACAGTAGTCTTGTCCGCGAAATGCTTCTTCACGAACCGCCGGAACCGGGCAACCGCATATAAAAACCGCCTGTTTTTCATAGGAAAACTCAAGGCGGCAAATGTACATAATTTTCGATACGGTGCAATATATTTTGTATTTTTGCCGTTTGTTTCAAGATGTTCAAACGCGTTTTGGTCATATCGGCAATGGTCCTGCTCTGCTGGACGACGGCTTTCCCCCAAAAGAAGGCCGATTTCCGTATGTGGGAGGACAGCCTCTGCCACCTGCGCGACCGCGTGATGGCCGAATCCGATGAAACCACGAGACTGGCTCTGAATGAGGACTTTATGACGCTTCTAGAAGAGGTGCTGCAGATGCCCGATGCCTTCAAATTCACTTGGGATTCTGTCAAAAATTTCAGCGTTTTGGCCTCCCCCGACAACGTTTTCAAGATTTTTACGTGGTATGTGGTGAAAAACAACTACGACATCGAGAATTTCGGCTTCATCCACGTCTATAACGATGCTCGCAAGAAACACGTGCTCTATCCGCTCTATGACAAGCGGCAGAACATCGACTACCCCAAGACGCTGATCGGCAACCACAACCGCTGGTACGGCGCGGTCTATTACAAGTTGATTCCCGTGAAGGAGAAGAACACCACCTACTACACACTGCTCGGCTGGAATGGCAACGATCTCTTCACCAACCAGAAACTAATTGAAATTCTGCACTTTAATAAAGATATGACCCCGATTTTCGGCGGGCGCGTCTTCAAAAACTACACCGAAAAGGTGGCACGGGTCATCTTCGAATATTCCAAAAACGCCACCATGTACCTCAACTACGAAAACCAGGAGTACCTCGTCAGCACCGGTAAATATAACCCCAAGACCCGTGACTATGACTACAAACGGGTGCGTTGCGACATGATCATCTTCGAGGAGTTGATCCCAATGGATGAGTCGATGAAGAATGTGCCGGCCTACATGGTGCCGGAATCCAGTCTGAATCAAGGTTTTATCGAAGAAGACGGCAAATGGGTGTTCCAAAAGAACGTGCACGGCTCGAACCCCGACAAGGTGCGACCCGACTACCAACATAAAAACCGAAACTACTATTCTGTACAATAATATAATATGGCAACCTTATATCCGCTGAAATTCACGCCCGTCCTAAAGGAAAAAATCTGGGGCGGCAACAAAATCGAAACCATTCTCAAACACCAAATCGGTCCGCTGAAGAACTGCGGCGAAAGCTGGGAGATTTCCGGCATCGTCGATGACGAGTCGGTGGTGGCTAACGGCTTCCTCGCCGAAAATAACCTCAACGAACTGATGGAAATCTACCTCACCGAACTCGTGGGCGAAAAAAACTACGAAAAGTACGGGTTAGGCTTCCCGCTGCTTATCAAGTTCATCGACGCACAAGACAATCTCTCCGTGCAGGTGCATCCCGACGACGCACTCGCGCAGGAGAAGTACGGGCAGAACGGCAAGACCGAGATGTGGCATGTGATCCAGGCGGATGAAGACGCAGGTTTATATGTCGGTTTTAATCAGAAGGTTACGGAACAACAATACGTGGAAGCCGTAGAGGACGGCACGTTAGAGACCCTGCTGAAGTTCTATCCGGTGAAACCCGGCGACACCTTCATGATCCCAGCGGGAACGGTCCACGCCATCGGCAAGGGCGTGCTGCTGGCCGAAATCCAGCAACCTTCCGACATCACCTTCCGCATCTTCGACTGGAACCGCGTGGACGATGAAGGCAACAGTCGCGAACTGCACACCGAAGAGGCTCTCGAAGCCATCCATTTCGAAGAAAATGTGGGCGATTTCAAGGTGAAATACACCCCGGTGAAGAACAAAACCGTAACACTTGTGCAATCGCCCTTCTTCAACACCAATTTGCTGGAGATGGACATGCAGGTGGAAAAATCGTTCGTCAACCTCGACTCTTTCGTCATCTATATGTGTCTGGAAGGCAGCGCGTTCCTCGTTTCCGATGACATTAAGGAACGACTGGAGACTGGCGAAGTGGTGCTGGTGCCCGCCGAAGTCGATCGCCTGACCATCATCCCCGACCCGAAAGCGAGATTGTTGGAGGTCTATTGTTCTTAGTTATTGGCTATTAGCTATTGGCCGTTGGCTTTTAGCAGCTAACAGCCAATAGCTAATAGCTAACAGCCAACAACCAATGTTTCATTTCAAACAGTTTGACTTAGAGCATGAGCGTAGCACGCTGAAAATCGGGACCGATGCGGTGCTATTGGCCGCGCTCACGCAGACGGACACTGCCCAATCGGTGTTGGACATTGGTTGCGGTTGCGGGGTTATCGCCTTCTGCTTAGCACAGAAATTAGCAGAGAATCAGATTGTTCCGAACATTGTAGGCATAGACGTAGATGCGGACTCCATCGCGGAGGCGCGTAAGAACGCCGAACGTTTTCCATTGCTTCCAAACAACAGTTTCCATTTCGAGCAAATTAGTCTGCAAGAATTTGCTAATCAAAAAAATACGCACTCATTCGACCTCATTGTCAGTAATCCACCCTACTTCCACGACAATCTTAAACCTCAGGACAAAAGCAGGTTACAAAGCAAGCACGGCGACGGTCAGCTGTCGTTTCAAGAGTTGGCAGATGGGGTTGACAGGCTGTTGTCGCCCGAGGGTCGCTTTGCGCTCATTCTGCCTCCGACAGAGATGGAAGAGTTCCATCAAATGGTAAATCAAAAATGGCATTGCGTAAAAACTGTATTTATTCAACCAACAGAAAAAAAGCCAGTTTTCAGAATTGTTCGTGAATACTGCCATACAATTTTTCTAGAAACGAAGACTCATTTATCTATCCGAAATGCAAGTCTGCAATACACTTCCGAATATTTGGAACTGGTAAAACCTTATCTTACAATCCGTTAACTTATTTTGAGGACGAATCACATACGCCCCCACATCCACAAAATAATCTATCCAAAAAAATTCTATTTTTGCCGAAAATTTGAAAAAATTATGCAAGAGAACAATTATTTCCCATCCATGCTTCCTGCCGAGGAGCTCTCGCAGGTGAAGTACATTCCCACTCTTCCCGAATTTGTAACTTGGATCGAACAGAAATGGTCTGATCTTCCCTGTCTTTCCGACACGGTGAACACATATACATACAGACAAGTATGCGACCGTGTGGCACGCAAACGCGCCCTCCTCAACAGCTTTGGTCTGCAGAAAGGCGACAAAGTGGCCATTTTGGATAACTCCACCACTGATGCTGTGGAGATGTTCCTCGCTGTCACTTCAGCAGGCTACATCGCCATCAACCTGCCCGCCATGCTTCCCGCTCAAGCCATTGTCGGCTGTTGCATGAAGTTCGGCGTCAAGGTGTTGGCTGCTGGAAAAGCTTTCATGGAAGCCGTAAATGGGGCTCCTTGTAAGGTTATCGCCATCACCGATTGTGCGGACCACACCGCTCCTGTTGCCACGGTTGACAAGAACGACCCTGCCGCTATTTTCTTCACGGGCGGCACCACGGGTGCACCCAAAGGCGCTATCCTGCCTCACCGCGCCCTGATGCGCGGCGCCCTCAACGGTCTCTACGCCCCGGGACACCAGCTCGGTTGTCACCGCTATGCTTGTGTGCTGCCTCTTAGCCACGTTTTCGGTTTGATTTTCAGCACTTTGTCTGTACTTTACAAGGGCGCATCCTGGTATTCTGTCGGCAACACCAAAGATACCATCGGCAAACTGCCCGTCATCAGACCCACCATGATGGTGGCTGTCCCCGGCATCTGCGAAATCCTGCTGGGTCTCGTCAAGATGTACGGCAAGCCCTTCCTCGGTGGCGAACTGAAGGTTATCATTTCCGGTGCAGCTAACGTGCCCCCGAAACTCATCGGTGAATTCGACGAACTGGGTATCAACCTCTTCGGCGGCTACGGCATGACGGAAGGTGCCAACCTCACCACCGGCAACATCGATGTTAAAACCAGACCCACGTCCGTAGGTAAGCTCTATCCTGAACAAGAAGCTAAGGTTGTGGACGGCGAACTGTGGTTCCGCGGCGACAACGTCTTCCTCGGCTACTACGGCGAACCCGAAAAGACTGCGGAGACCCTCACGCCCGACGGCTGGGTCAAAACCGGTGACCTTGTCCGCTTCGACGAAGACGGTTTCATGTACATCGTAGGCCGCATCAAAAACCTCATCATCCTCTCCAACGGCGAAAATATCAGTCCCGAGAGCATCGAGGAACCTTTCTACAAGGACAACAAGCTTCGCGACTGCTTGGTGAAGGAAGACGAAATGGATGGTCGTAAGGTGATCGCCATCGAAATCCTGCCACGCATAGACGATTTCGGCAACGCCCCTTGGGAAGAGGTGGAAGCTTACTTCAAAGAGCTCGTCGGCAAGGTCAACGCCACGTTGCCCAGCACACACCAAGTCAGTAAAATTACCGTGCGTAAGGAAGACTTCAAGCGCACTGGCGCCCTGAAAGTGTCACGTAATCAATAAAATATGGAAAGAGAAGCTATTCTTAACGAATTAAAAGAGATCCTGATTCTGATCAAACCCTCCATGGACTTGTCCGCCGTGACCGAGGAATCGCAGCTAGTCCGCGATGTCGGCCTCGACTCCCTCACCATCCTGCTCCTCAGCCTCGCCGTTGAGAACAAGTTCGGATTCAAGTTCGAAGGTACGCCCAAGTTTGAAACCGTGGGCGAAGTGATTGATTACATCAGCTTGCATGCAATGAAATAGCGTTCAATAGTTTACGTTTATGAATACTAGAATTGTCAAGGTGGAAAGTCACAAGCAGCTGAAGCAGTTTGTGACTTTTCCCCTTCATCTTTATAAAAACTGCGAAAATTGGGTGCCGGCCTTGGAAGGCGACGAGTACGACACTTTCAATCCCAAGAAAAACGGCGCCTACGATTTTTGCGAAGCCGATTGCTTCTTAGCCTTTCGGGGCGATGAGATTGTGGGACGCATAGCTGCCATCATCAACCACAAAGCTGATGGTGAAGAGAATGTCGTGCGTTTCGGTTGGCTTGATTTTATTGAGGACGAGGAAGTTCTCAAAACTCTGATCGACACTGTTGCCGACTGGGGAAAACAACGCGGGCGCACCGAGATGCGAGGTCCGTGGGGATTCACCGATATGGACAAGGAAGGCTTGCTGGTGGAAGGTTTCGAACATCTGAGCCCATTCACCTGCCTCTACAACTACCTCTATTACGGACCAATGTTGGAAAAACTCGGCTTTACCAAGGAGGTCGATTGGACTCAACGGACGTTGGATGTGAGTCCCGAGCTACCGTCCATGTTCCAGTTCGCCCATTTGATTGAAAAACGCTCCAATGTCCATGTTGTCCAGCCAACCAGCATGAAAGATATGTGCAGACGTTATGGCATGGAGATCTTCCACATGTATAATGAGGCATTCGCCCCCTTGAACGGTTTTTCTCCATTGACAGACAAGCAGATAGAAAACTATTTGGATACATACGTGCCTATTTTGGACAAAGACTTCGTGGCGGTGGCCGTCAACGACAAAGACCAGCCCATCGGCTTCCTTTTCTGCGTGCCGTCGCTCTCCAAGGCGGTGAAAAAGTCCAATGGACGGCTGTTCCCCTTCGGTTTCATCCGCATCATGAATGCGCTGAAGAAAAACGACACTTTGGAGGCACTTATTATGGGTGTACTGCCTGATTATCAGCAATGTGGAATACCTGTTTTGCTATTCAAGTATCTGCACGAAAACTGCATTAAACGAGGCATCGACACCATCATCATGAACCCGCAATTGGAGGAGAATTACAAGGTACAATCTTTGTTTGGGGAATATACCACCCATCCATTTATGCGTCGTAGGGCATATAAACGTCACGTGTAGAGACGCGCCATGGCACGTCTCTACAACGGGAAATGTTGCATTTCCTGTTACAATTTATAGTAACTACCGAGGATTTTTGCGAACCAACGGGCAGGCAAGATGCGCTTCAGAAGCACTGACAGGCGCTGCTCGAACGAGGCAACCACATAACCGTGGCAAGGTCTTCTTTTACTTATAATTTGGCTAATCTTGCGAGCTAACACTTGCGGTTTCAACCCACCAGTTTCGTCATGTTCCACCTTATTCATCGACTCGGCATAGGTCTGGTAAACCTGAATCGCTTCAGCATTAGGTGTCTTTTTGCGACTGGCAGTAAAACCCGTGGAGAAATCGCCTGGACGAACCACAACAACCTGGATACCAAATTGTTGAATTTCCAGACGAAGAGCTTCGCAATAGCCTTCAATGGCAAATTTGCTGGCGGAATAGAAGCCTTGGAAAGGCAGACCCATCACACCGCCGATGGAGCTCATCGCGATGATTTTGCCGGAACCTTGCTTGCGCATGGTGGGCAGCACAGCGGTCACGAAATTCACCAACCCCATGAAGTTGGCATCCATCTGCTCCCGAATTTCCTCCTCGGTAGCAAACTCAACAGGTCCGCCGATGCCCATGCCGGCGTTGTTGACCAACACATCAATGCGCCCTTCCTTGTCAACAACTTGTTGCACAGTACTTTTCACCGCATCGCGGTCGCGGACATCCACTTTCAGATAGTGCACCCCGGGGAGTTGTTCCACCTCACGACGCACCGTGCCATAAACAGTATGTCCTTCCTGTGCCAGCAGACGAGCGGTTTCCAAACCGAAACCGGACGAGATTCCTGTAATCAGTACAACCATAATTATATGATTCCGGCTTCTTTAAATGCCTTGGTGATTTTGTCAATAGCTTCATCCACCTGCTCGTAGGTGTGGGTGGCCATCAGGGCGAAACGGATCAATACATCGTTTTCGGGAACGGCGGGGGCGATGACCGGCGTGACGAAAACACCATCTTCCAGCAGACGGGAGCAAAGCCAGAAAGCCTTCTCCGAATTACGCACAAACAGAGGGATGATGGGCGTTTCGCTACGACCCGTGTCGAAGCCACGCTCCTTGAATTGGTTGCGGGCGTAGTTGCTCACGTCCCAAAGGTGCTGGATACGCTCCGGTTCGTCCAACATAATATCGATAGCCCTGCTGACCGCAGCCACGTTGGACGGCGGCATACTGGCGCTGAAAATCAGCGAACGGGCGTTGTGTTTCAGGTAATTAATGGTGTCTGCATCGGAAGCGATGAAACCACCCAACGAACCAAATGACTTTGAGAAGGTGCCCATGATGAGATCCACCTTGTCGGTCAGTCCAAAGTGGTCGGCCGTACCCCTGCCCTGGTGACCCAAAACACCCAAGGAGTGGGCATCATCAAGCATGATGTCGGCATCGTATTTCTCCGCCAGAGCCACCATTTCGGGCAGCGGGACGATATCGCCTTCCATGGAGAAGACACCGTCAGCAACAATCAACTTGATGGCTTCCGGATCGCATTGCTGCAGACATTTTTCCAAACTCTCCATATCGTTGTGGGCATATTTCAGCGATTTGCCGAACGCCAACCGGCTACCCTCGATGATGGAGGCGTGGTTGAGCCTGTCGAGCAGCAAGTAGTCGTTGCGGCCGCACAGCGCGGAGACCACTCCCAAGTTCACTTGGAAGCCCGTACTGAAGCACAACGCTCCATCCTTGCCCACGAGTCGAGCGAGTTTCTCCTCAAGTTCAACATGAATGTCAAGAGTGCCATTGAGGAAACGCGAGCCAGAACAGCTTGTGCCGTATTTGTCGATGGCGGCCTTGGCGGCCTCTTTCAGGCGGGGATCGTTGGATAGACCCAGATAGCTGTTCGAACTGAACATCAGCACATCCTTGCCCTGTATCTTCACCACCGTGCTCTGTTCCGACTCGATAGCCTTATAATATGGATAGATTCCTTTTGCTTTTGCAATTTGCGGCGCCCTATACTGCGCACATCTGTTTCGTAGAATATGGGATTTCATAAAATTTCATCAATTCAAAAATGAGGCCGCAAAATTAACATTTTTTTAGAGTTGATGCTCAAAAAATTATGTACAGCATATCGAAAAAAATCGTATCTTTGCCGCCGATTTCAAACGATGGGGCGTTAGCTCAGTTGGCTAGAGCGTTTGACTGGCAGTCAAGAGGTCGTGAGTTCGATTCTCATACGCTCCACACAAAAAAGCACCTGCGGTTTCGCAGGTGTTTTTTTTATTGCATAAACACATAACTTCATTTCAATAACGCCTTCACTTCCAGTAATTTCTCTTTGATTTTAGTCAAGGTATCTACAATACTTGCCGCCTCTGCCTCCTTCACGAAATCGTTCTTGATGGCAGTCTTAGCTCCCTGTAAGGTGTAACCTTTCACCTTGGTAAGATATTGGATTGTACGCAGGATGCCGATGTCGTTTTTGGAGTAGAAACGGTCGCCTTTTTTGTTTTTACGGGGCTTGATCATGTCAAACTCTTTCTCCCAAAAACGCAAGGTGGAAGCCGGAAGATCTAGCGCTTCAGCAGTTTCGCCAATACTGAACCACAGTTTCTCCTGTTCGGCAATAGACTCAGGCAACGAGTCGGATATGGGCAGATTCTCTTCCATAGTCGGTTATTCTTCGTCGGTGCGGCGACGTTGGTCGCGTTCCTTGATGGTTTCGCGTTTGTCGTACATTTTCTTACCTTTAGCCAGACAGATATCCAGCTTGGCGTAGCCGTTCTCGTTGATCCATAACAATGTAGGGATGATGGTGAAGCCGCGCTCGTTGAGTTTGGTCATGAGTTTGCGCATCTCTTTGCGCTGGAGCAGCAACTTGCGGTCGCGCTTCGGCTGGTGGTTGTTGTAGCTGCCCTGCGCATACTCACTGATGTGCATGTTGTGCACCCATAACTCATTGTTAATGAATGTACAATACGCATCTGTGATATTCGCGCGCCCCGCCCGGATGGATTTAATCTCCGTGCCGGTCAGCACAATACCCGCCGTGTAGGAAGTATGCAAGTAGTACAAAAACTCCGCCTTCCTGTTCTTGATCGCAATCTGAGTGTCCTGTTTTCTCTTTCCCATAATCTTAGAATCGGCCGCAAAAATACGAATTTTTAAGCAACAGGCAATAGGCAACAGGCAATAGATTTGTACGAACAACGAAACGTTGATATTTTTATCTGAAAGGGTCGGAGAATCCCTGCAACTATCGTATCTTTGCCAAAAATATTGTAATATGAGTATTAGTATGATTGCGGCTGTGGGTCAGCGTTTGGAACTGGGGTACCAGAACCAGCTGCTGTGCCATCTGCCGGTGGATTTGAAGCATTTCAAGGAGATCACCTCCGGACACACGGTGTTGATGGGCGACCGCACATGGGATTCCCTGCCCAAGAAACCCCTGCCGAACCGCCGGAATATCGTCATTACTCTCGATGATGTCGAATTCGAGGGCGCTGAAACCGTACATTCTATCCCCGCTGCGCTCTCCCTCGTGGACGACGACGAAGAGGCCTTCGTGATGGGCGGTGCCACCATGTACCGACTTTTCCTGCCCCACGCCGATAAACTTTACCTCACCCGCATAGTCTCTGAATTTACAGCCGACGTCTGGTTCCCCGAAATTGACGAGAACGAATGGAAGGTGGTGGAATCGGAGTTCGTGCCGAAAGACGAAAAGAACGTTTACGATTTGTATTTCCAAACCTTAATAAGACAAAAATGAAAAAGATAATCGTTTTCCTGGCTGCCGTCCTTGCATGTGTGGCAGCTCTCGCCCAAAAGACGGAGATTCCAGAAGCTCCCTATCTTCCCATTGACGAACGCACCGGCCTGGTCACCTATCAGGATGTGGTGAAACAAGAGGGAACACCTAAAGTTCTGTACGACAGAGCGATGGACTGGGCAAAGAAATACTATAAGAACACCGCTGAAGTCATCAAGAGCGCCGACCCCGAAAAGGGTGTCATCAACATGCGCTCCAGTGTCCGCATTTTTTACAAGGACAAAGACGGCACCATGCGCTTCAAAAACATCGTCTATTACAACTTCAAGCTCGAATGCCGCGACGGCCGTTACCGCTACACCATCACCGATTTCAAGGAGAAGGCCACCGGCTCCGCACCCATTGAGGTCTGGTTCAACACCTCCGCCTCCGGCTGGACCCCCAGCATGTACGGCTACCTCAGCCAAATCGACGAGGAGATGCACAAACTCATCGATTCCTTGGAAGAAGGCATGCAACCGGCCGAAGAATTCGTGGACGAGTGGTAATCAATAGTTAGTAGTTAGCAGTTAGTAGTTAGACGACCAAATTGTTGTTGCGTGAATAAAGCAAAGCACAGAAGACTATGGGTGTTCGTTATATTGGCTTTGTTATGCAGTGCCTGCACCAAGCCGACCGGCCATATCACATTGAATTTTTCTTTTGTCGTTGATAGTGATCCCCTGCAGTTAGATACTTGTATGTATCAGAACGCTGCAGGGAATCTTTTTGAGGTCAACGATGTACAGTTTTTCATATCGCACGTGATGTTGGAGACCGCATCTGGTGAAATGGTGGAAATCACGGATAACCAAGGTATTCACTACACTGACATCCGTATTCCGTCCACCCTTTCGTGGCCCGTTTCCGACGAGATTCCCGTTGGCGGGTACAAATCCATCACCTTCGTGTTCGGATTGGAGGGGGCGCAGAACGTCACCGGCTATTTCCCAAACCCGCCGGAGAACAACATGAGCTGGCCCGACATGATTGGCGGCGGCTATCACTACATGAAGATCAACGGCCGCTGGCTCGATGAGGCTGGCGTGCGGCAGCCCTTCAACCTGCATACTGGTAAAATCACCACCGACAACGGTTTCGCCGACAACACCTTCACCGTGACCCTCCCATTAGAGCAGTTCACAGTCAACAAGAACAGCAACTCCTCTCTGACCTTGCAGATGAACGTGAACGCTTGGTTCACAAACCCTTACATCTTCGACTTCAACATCTTCGGCGGAAGCATCATGCAGAACCGCGAGGCGCAAGAGGTGCTGCGGGCGAATGGCGGGGATGTGTTTGGGGTGAAATAATATCAAATTAGTCCTCAAACTGAAACAACAGCTGACAATCTGCTGATTCCAGCGTGATATCCACTGATGGGTTTCCTACGGTCTTCAACCGTTTCATCGGCTTCCAAAGATGGTTACCGCGTTCGTAGTAATCTGCACGTTGGCACACCAAAGTGGAGAGTTTGCCGCATAGGTCGCCTTTGATATGCAAAATCCACAAAGGCTGGCTGAGTTTCTCTTCGGAAACGCCATAACATGCGTGACGATAGTGTTCCACCGTCCAGTAGGCATCAACATCAGTGACATATATTGTATCCGTATATGAGATTAAGCGGCAGAGGGTGTCGTTGGTTTTCACGCAAATGGACGAGTTTATTTGAGAATATGCGTTGGCAAAAAGTAATATGCAGCAACATACAAGTGTAATAATTCGGACTTGGGATTTCATTTTCATAATTATAACAATATTGCGGTTTTCCTATTCCTTTTTTTCGTTACTCTGACAATATCTGTACCCAAAGCCGATGAAATTTTAGCAAGTGTAGCCATGGTCATATTATGAGTACCTGACAACCACCTGCTTACTTCGGTTTCTGTTTTCCCCAAAAGATGTGCAAGATCTTTTTGCGAAAGGCCTTTGTCCTCCATTATCTCATAAATACGATTGGCTATTTGAACTGACAAATCCATTTGCCGTTTCATTTCCGGTGTCATGGTTTGTCTAATCTCATCTAGCAATTTGTTGGTTTTCATATTATTGTTTTTTAATCCTCAATATCTATGACAAACGATAGTTGTCCAAGTAATATTGTGCCAGAGACAGTCATTTAATAATAGTTGTTTGAGGCTGCAAAAATAAACATAAATGTTGATTTATGCAAGCCTGTTGATATTTTTTATAAAAACTATAATAACATCTTTACACTTGAAGTCACCCTCACCCGTCCCGAAACACCACATACACCGGCAGGTGATCCGCAAAACCTCCGATGTAGCGCGGACCGAGGAACGTGCGGTAGTTTTTCTTCCCACCGTACTTTTCGTCATCGACCAGCAAGATGTCTGCATCGAAAATGTATGCACCACCCACCTGACGGGCACCACAAGTGTCTGTCAGCCAAGCATCCGACACGATGAACTGGTCCAGACAGCCCCAAAAGTCCTCGTGTTTGTGGGAGCCGAGCAAACTCTGCCGCGCAAAAGGCAGCATCAAGTTGTAGAGCGTGTCGCGGGGCAACCGAGGTCCATACTCCTTCACGCGCAGATAGTCGCGCATACTCTCGTCCGTGGCATAGTCGTTGAAGTCACCGGTAATCAGCACCTTGGCACGCGGATTCTCGGCCATCAGAGAATCCACAAAGCGGCGCACCACGGTGGCGTACCAGTTCCGTTTGGGCACGGTCGCAGCATACCCGCCGTAGCGCGAAGTCCAGTGGTTGACCAGCACGTGAAGCGAATCGCCCGACAGAAACTGCACTACCGCATAGAGAATGTCGCGATTGCGGGCATGCGTGTCGAACGGGAAGACCACAGGTACCTTCCGGCTACGCAGAATCCGTACACAACTGTCGCGGTAAAGCATTGCCACATCCACGCCGCGGCGGTCCGGGGAGTCATAGTGCACATATCGATACCCGAATTTCCGCAGCGGCGAGTTGTAGCACAAGTCTTTCAACACCCGCTCGTTCTCAATCTCCGCCAAACCGACAAGCCACGGCGGGTCACCCATTCCCGCCGCCACAATCACCTTTCCAATCATGGATACCTTTCGCAAATACTTCTTGTAGGTCCAGTGATAGCTGCCTGTCGGTGTAAAATCGTCATCTGCTGTCAGACTGTCGTCCGATGGGTGAAACAGATTCTCCACATTATAAAACATTATCTTGTGCAGCGTGTCCGCCGGCTGTGCCCAACCATGCAGACACCAAATTATACCGCATATCAAACTATAATATCGTATCATTTTGTCTTCAATTTGTTGCGACAAAGATACAATAAAATCTAACAAAAATCAAGTGATTTGAAAAATTTTTATATAATGCTATGCATAAACAAGTTACATCGGAAAATCACAATTTCTAGAATTATTTTTAACTAATAATTGTTAAAATTAAAACTTGAAATGGAAAATTTTCGGCAAAAGAGCGCTAGAATCTCTCTACTATCATTCCTCAATATCAATGATTTTGAGCTCTTGTTTCGCCCGAATGGAGGGAATATGGTTGAAGTGCCACCACTCGGAAATGCAGGTGATAAAACCGCTTTCCGTCATCACACGGCGTAATAATTTTCGATTTTCAAGCTCTTGACTGGTAATCAAACCGTTAGCAAGCAACGAATCCTCATGGTCAATGCGTGCTTCCGGACCGAAATAGTCGTGCTTCGAGCCCATCGGTAATGGTTCCCCAGCACTGTCCATCAAGGTGATATCCACAGCCGCGCCATAATTGTGCATTCCCCTGCCCTTCGCAGGATTGGCCACGAAGGAAACGTTGGGGGTTCCCTTCACCGACTCCCACATCTCGCGCTGCACACTGAGCGGCCGGGCGGCATCGTAAATCAGCAGCGACAAATCCGGACGGATGGACTTCAACCGTTGTTGAGCTTTGGCCAACTTCTCCGCCATCGCAGGGATGGCAAAAGCATGGTGGATGTCCGGATAGAGAACGTGTCCGAGGAAATTGTCTGGTGTAGCATACACCATAAAAACGCCAATGGTGGAATCCACCTCTGCCACATCAACCAATCCGAAATCGATGAGCTTCAACTCCATTTCGGTGTATTTGGGCGATTCCGGCTGGGAAATATCGATAGTATCAACTATTGTCCCTGATATAGATTCTTCGCCCTTCGTTGCCGAATGACAGGAAGGCAAAACTTCACACAAGAAGAGAATCAACACACTAACTATCAGCAGCTTACTCTGTCTAATCATTTTTTACTACATTATATCGTTCTTTCATCGCCTCATTCATCGCCTATTCATCGTCCCCTTCATCGCAAACTACAGCACTACTACTACAGCAGCTTTTGCCTTCTGTCTCACCCCTTTCGGCAATGTAATCGTGTATTCGTCTCCCTTCTTGGTAATGGTCGCCTTTTCGGAAGTTCCCAAAATAGCGGCCTTGCCGGTCTTTACCGGTTTTTCCATGCCCGTGAAGGTGTATGTGTCGGGAACAGGCTCATTTTCAGGACACAACAGCAAAGCGTAACGTTGCCCTTCTTTACTTTGGGTGAAACGCACCTGACCGCAGCAGTAGGGCAGACAAGGACGGGTGTTGTATATCGCTTTCCCGTTGACACTCAGCCATTTGCCCATATCCTGCAAACGCTCCACGGCCGTTTGCGGCAATGTGCCCTCCGGCGACGGACCCACGTTCAGCAGAAAGTTGCCGCCCTTGGCCACGATGTCAATCAACAGATGAATCAAACGATTGGTTGATTTATAGTTATCCGTAGCCACATACGACCAAGAGTCGCCCATCGACATACAGGTTTCCCATGGATAAGGCAGCAATGTGTCAGGAACCTGCTGCTCGGGTGTGCGATAGTTTTCATACTTGCCGTGTACGCTGCGATCTACGATGATAAGGTCGGGATTGTTGGCACGTACATCCTTGGCCACGCGCGGCATGTCAATGTCCTGAATCCAGCCCTGACAACCGAGCCAGTCACGGCACTCCTCATCCACACTCCAAGCGGGGCGCACCCAACCTCCATCAAGCCAGAGAATGTCGATGTCGCCGTAATTGTTGGCCAGTTCGTGCAGTTGCTTGCGGGTAAAGTCGCAATATTTCTCCCACCTTTCAGGATTTTTCGCCGGGTCATAGTTCACATTACGATCGGGCGTGGCCCACTCGGGAGCCCAATAATCGGGACAATGCCAATCGGGTTTGGAGAAATAAAGTCCGGTCCAAAGTCCTTGATTTCGAAAGGCATTCACAAGTGCACCCGTAACATCGGCATTCGGATTCCTCGAGAACGGACAATCCTTACCCGTGACGGAGTAGTCCGTCTCTTTAGTGTCGTACATACAGAACCCATCGTGGTGCTTGGTAGTAAACACAAAATACTTCATTCCGCAATCTTTGGCCAGTTTCGCCCATGATTCAGGATCAAATTCTGTCGGATTAAAAGTCTTGTTAAGTGCCTGATACTTGGCTTTATACTCGGTATAGGGCGCTCCATCACGACTAATCCAAGGTTCGTTGCAGATGGACCACGACTCCACCACGCCCCATTGCGCGTAAATTCCCCAGTGCATCATTAGTCCGAATTTCAAATCCTGCCACTGGTCAATGCGGTTCAGGATAACAGGGTCCGTTTCAAACTGCTGCTCACTTTGAGCATAAATATTTGACGTAAGGAATGTTACAAACAATGCTAATACAACGGTGCGAAAAAGGGTACGCTTTTTGAATGCCATAATCTTTGCTTTTTTCGAAAGCGCAAAAATAGCAATATTTAGGATAGAAGAATGCTATCCGTTCAAAAAAGAGGAGTCGTCAATGCTAAATTATTGCGACAGCATCAACTGCAACTGGATACCCGTCTCGAAGTTCATGTTATTATATTGGTTCTGAACTTTGGGGCGGTTGATAGCCTGATCGTAGTAGAACTTGATGCCCACCATACGGCTGAACTGGTAATCAGCAGCCAAGTTGATGGTCACGTTCAGCATACCGGAAGTCACCTGCTCGTTATCCTCAGTAATACGTCGCAACATCGTCCGGTTGTCCTTCAAACCAAAACCTGCAGTCAGGTTCAAGTCGCTGACAAACTGACGTTTCACACCAGAAAAGACGAGGCCGAGTTTGATATCCTTGAAGCGGTAACCAGCAGATACGGCCACCTCCTTACTGGTGGTCTCCGTGATTTGCGTATTGGCGAAGCTGAGGGAGATACTCCGTGACTGTTTGTATTCAACCTTCAGCAACATACTGTTTTTCAAGGTCATATCAAAGCCTATCAACGGAGAGAACTGCTCGGTAAGAGCCATCTGGGTAAGTTCATTTGTCGAAATAAAGTCTCCAAGTGTGTTGTATGCTGACGGATAGCCGTTCTCGTCTTGCCTATAGGCGAGGTTCGTGGAATAGCTACCAACGTTGTAACTACACGTGTAATTGTGGTTCAGGGTGAACGACTGGAAGATTTGGTTCATACCCTTAATCTTTGTCAATCCATTGTAATTAATACGCCAGTTAGGCAACGGAATCTTCAGGAACGGGGAGAAAATATCCGATTTTTCAGCATCTTTGCTGAGATAAGTCGTCATGAAAGCACCCATCAACACATCCTGGGAGATAGCACTGTAACCGACCGGATATCCAGTTTCGGGATCGACTTCACCAGAATAGTTGGGGTTATTGTCCGCATAACGTTCTGCCAGTTGAGCACGCGCCTCACGGAACTCTTGGAAGAGGTCGTCGTGATTTTTGAAGAAGGTTGCCAGACCGCAATAGGTCATGCTGAACGTACCTGAGCGTTGCGGTGTGTAATGGGAAACATTGCCCAACTCATCCACATGGAAATATTCGGAGTAGTTCTCGGTAAAGTTCCGGTTGGCAGAGACCTCGATTCGGAAATCGCGGAAAGGCTCCACCGTAGCTCGGAAATTAAGCACCATGTTTCGTGTCCGCTGATAAGGCGTATTCAACAGCGAGTCGGTGGTCATCCAATTATTGCGTGCACCTATAGCCAATATGTCAGGCTGTCCACCAAACATAAAGAGGAAACCGGGACCGCTGCTCTCGCGAGTATGTCCGACCAAGCTAGCAGAATACATATAACCTGGCAAGACGGTACCGCGACCTTGTGTGTAGGTAGCGGAAACACTACGCACCATCATCAGGAAGCGCACGGTTCCATCCAAAATCATTCTGCCCACATCAGGTCTCTCCTGCAAAGAGTCATTCTGATTCTTGCCTTTCTTACCCTTCTTGCCAGCCTTTTCGGCCTCACTCTCCTTGCCGTCCTTGCCTTTTTTATCACCACCCTTCGAAGCATTCTTATTCTGCGTACCGCCTTGGTTAACTTTCTTCAAATACGGCACAGAATTATACAGCGTAACGAAGTTCAACTGAGCATTACCCTGCACATTCTGAGAGTTTTGGATAGTGTTACCCAAATAAGACAGAGAAAGAGCGGAGGCCGTGAACTGATACATGGAGCTGTAACGGACATTGGCAGTGACGAACTTGAACAGCGGAATCTTGTTGATAGGAATCTGGTACGAAGCATTGAACGTCTGTCGATAGTCAGTAGTACGGCCACCACGACCAAGACAGCGCCACACGGAATCCTTCTTCGTGCGGGTGTCAATGCGACCGTCAGGTTCGTCAATACGGGCAGAGGCGTCGGCCTTGAATTCCAGTCTCAAACTCTGGAAGATATCCCAGTTGATGCCGTAGTTACGCGTCCAGTCGAATGATTTCACGTAGTTGGTGTCAATAATGATATTACCCTTGCTCTTAGGACGATACTTAAACTCCTGCAAATCGCGATGCAGCGTGGTACGGAAGATAAGGTTCTTCGGCATGGGCGTGATATTGAAGTCACGGATCAGCTGCAACCATTTGCTTTTCGTCCACTTAGCTTTGGCAAACGGGCGGTAATTCTTCGGATTGGTGCTGAACGTGTAGCCAATTTCTCCATTATGGATATATTCATTGTTCATCTCCAAATCCTCATCTCGTTGCACCAATTCAGAGTAAGAATAGGAAAGGTCGAAGTTTTCAATATCCCAAACGTGCATCTTATTGTTGCCTTTGGAGAAGTCACGTTCCTTACGCACATTCATCAAGTTGACATTCTGACGCCGTGTTACCCGATTAGTGAGATAGCGTAAAGAATCGCGGGACTCAACAGGAAGATCGGCCAACTCATCTTTCATCTTCACATCGGGATTCAGCGGGTTGTATTCGGGTTGCACCACTGCTAACGAGTAGTCGTAGTGCACCGGAATTCGGACATTCCATTTCTCCGGGAAGAGCAACTTGCCGCCATCGATATTGGTGGCCAAATCGAAATTGATATTGGTTTCGTGCGAACGCTCTGTGATGGACTGCTCCAATCCACCGAAACCAGGAGAGGAATAAGTACCTGAAATCGTCAAATCACCCACATCAGCCAACGTAGTACGAGCTCGCAGCAAAGCGGCTACGCCCTGGCGGTCATCGAAACCGCACAACCTCAACTCGTTAACCCACACCTCCACCGACTTGGGTTGCATGTCATCGTTGTCGTTCTGTGTTCGTTTTTTCGGGTTACGGACACCAATCATGATGGTGGTCACATCTCCCAAATTCGGATTACCGACCACCGTGTAACGTGGGTCAGATTCGGTTTTGGGCAACGGAGAATAGGGCACCAGAATGCTCGGGTGAGTACCGTTCCGAATTTCTCGGTTACGACTCATCTTCATCGCAACCAAAGAATCCAGCGTAATATACACCATATTTTCCTTAGGCCAAATGGCGTTCGTGTCGCGTCCCACACCCCAAGGGGTGATGGTCAACGGGATCTCATATTCATAGTAGTTTTCCGTAAAGTCGGATCCCAAACGGATGAAAGCCTTCACATCGCCGGGACGCAAGTCACCAGATGAGAAAACATCCTCCGCATGGATATACATCTGCAAATTGTTGAACTGGCGCAAGTCGTAGGAAGTGCTCTTGTAGATAGCACGGGCATCACCGTCGGGCAGATCCACCACCTTCATGGTCACAGACTGCTCATTCTCCTCATACATCTGCGCGGTCATACCGTAAGCCGTCTCACGCACGATTCCGGGAGGAAGCACGTATGGAATGGGGATACGGCTGGCATTTTCCTCATAGCTGACCGTTCCCACATAGAAAGAACTACCGCCATCGTCCTGGGCAGGAAGGTAGTCGCCGTCCTCTCGCAAGCTCATATTGTAAGTACGCCAATCGCAGCGAACCAACTCGAAAGTAGCCAGACGACAAACGATAGGTTCCTCGAATTCACGCATGAAAATACGCATGAATCGGATGGAGTTGAAACCGGTCATGTTGTTCACCACCTTGTCGGGATTATGAATCGGTATTCTGAACTGATACCATTTTGTGGGCGGACGATCACCATTCGGCAGCCGGTCAGGACGACCCTCGTAAATGTCATTAATATAGTTCTCACCGACCACCATCTTTTCTGGAGTCAAGTCAATCACATACTGGTAGTAACGCTCTTCTTCATTCAAGGTGTTGTCGTTATTCATATCCTCCATATTGGGGATATTGGTGGCCGCCGTAGGATAGTTTTCCGGACTCTGGCTATCAACGGGGGAGTTGCCTTCAGGGTTGTTGTAATACTTGTAACGTTCCACCACCTTCACGTCCGACTCATCATAATCGCTGCCTCTGAAATAGTGATAAAGGTCGGCAGAAGGATCCGCCACCGCGTTCATATAAGCTTGAGACCCAGGTCCAAACGCAGCAGCAATACGATCAATATAGGTTTCCTGGAAGAATTCCACCTCACGCGTGTTGGGCAGACCATCATAACCCACATCCTGATATTGACGAGCCTCCGCGCTGTTGTCGAAAGCGTTGACAATCAGCTGCTGCGTGGGTACACGACCCCAAGCCGTGAAGTCCACATCGCTATCCGTCCCATCAGTGGGAAGACCATTCTCGAAGAACTTCCGGCCATCGCGCAAAATATCCTCGGAGATATCACCCAAGTTGAAATAAATCTTACCGCCCTTATGATTTGGATTCTCGATGAAGGGGTCCATCATCCAGAATTCGATGTACTCATAGTTGGAAGATTCGAAATCCGTCTGGTCGAACTTCCTCATGATACCACCCCAACGGGTTTCGGGATCACGGAGGGTACCATCCTCGTTCAAACCTCTGGAAAAACCTTCCGAACCATCCACATCGTAGTTATAAGCACCTCTCTCCGAAGGATAATAGGCTAAGTTGAAAACGGTCATCAGCGTAGAAAGGTCTGTGGTAGGACGGTCTTTATAGGGGAAGAGCTCAGGCTCATAAACGGCACGGGCGTATGGTGCCGACAGATCATCCTTAGTCAGGTTTGACGGCACTGCAGAGCCGCTGTTGTAGAACAACGGGTCAATGATGTACCAAGCCATACGGGCACGGTTATAACCGTACGCCAGCTGGCGGCGCGAAGAAGCCGTAATGCTCACCGGCATGGCCTCCGGGAAGAGGTCGGGCTGACCTTGCGGCGTGGAAGCCATCACCCAACTGGCCATCGACATCAGGTCGATAGTCGATTTCGCAGATTCGAAATTGTCGATGTAGGTGGTACCGCTCTTACCAATCTGACGGTTGTGGCCCGGAATAAAATGGGCGAACTCACCATCCAAATTCAAGAAGGATTTGGCGGTCGTATGATGGAAACTCAACAGGTCGATGGCTTTCGTGACGAACGGCAATTCCGTCTTATAGGCGAAATTCATACCCCAAATCAGGTTGTTGATGGGTTCGTCACCATAATTGACCTTGTTGGTGATGGGGCGCTCGCTCAAATTCAACAACGTGGCACCGACAGTGAAGTCGGGAGAAAACACATAATCCAAGTTCACACCGAACATGCGCTTGTCGGTCTGGTAAGCGTCATCCACCTCAGGCGTGATCTGGATGGGCGTTCCGGAAGCCAAGATGCTCTGGTTGATGATGGTCACCACACCCATATCGTAGTTGACCGTGTAATCGACATTTTCCGTCAACTGGACACCGCCGGCCGTCACTTTGACGGCCTTGGTCGCACCGCCGCCGGCGAAGTGGAACTCAGAACCGTACGACGAACGATAACTACCCTCGATGTAATACTTATTCTTGCTTGTCATCTGCTGCGCCATCGTTTTCGTCATAGTATATAGCGAGTCAAACGCATATTTGTCCGCCAAAAGCGGATCGTCGAGAACTGCGCGCAAGTCCTTACCGAAAGGCTCCGTATGAGGGAAGTAAATGCGTCCGTTGGTAGAGTTGATGGTACCTCCATTAGTTTGTGCTCCGTCAATGAAGTCGAAAATACCATCAGGCGTGGGATCCTGTTGCTTGTTCAAACGGTCCATACCCATCAAACGGATCAACGGGATGCCTTTTTGAGCTCCTTCGGTGAAAAATCCATTCGGCGTTCCCGCCGCATCGCCCGTGTAAAGGACATTCAAGCGGAATTTGTCGGGAGAAATCTGGTACGCCGAAAGGCTATACACGTTCTTCATCATCAACTTCCACAATGGGGACTTGGTATTCAAGTTGGAACTCTTCAACAGCTTGACACGAATACAGTTAGG
Source organism: uncultured Bacteroidales bacterium (assembly GCA_900316305.1). Lineage (GTDB taxonomy): Bacteria > Bacteroidota > Bacteroidia > Bacteroidales > WCHB1-69 > F23-D06. Next base: position 45,406 of record ONCM01000016.1, read on the forward strand.
AGTTGCCACCTCGTTGGAGAACTCACCCACCTGATAGACGTGATCATCACCGATCACCGTGTATTGGTAGGCCACTGCGAGTACCTGGTCGGCTGCCAGTGCAGAATTCAACGAGATGAAACCCAACTTGGTATTCACCGTATATTCGCTGGGCGACAACAGACGTGCACTCTCCACTTTTTCATAATCCTTTCCTGCCTTGAAGCCCAATGACTGCATGTTGTTCGACACCGTGGAAATATTCCGGATGAGGGAGCTGTCTGCGTATAGGTTCAAGGTGTTGGTATAGTTATCTGGAAGTTGACCGCCAGGATAAGTAGGATTGTACGAAATGTAAGCAAAATCAGGATCATATTCACCCAAATCCGTGAATGCCACCACGTTACGGTTGTTAGTCGTAGCGGCACCGACCGTTGTGCGCCACACCTCAATTTTGGTAATGACGATAGGCGAACTCACCAACGGGAGCGTGCTAAGATATTCGTTATAATGCTCTTCGAAGAAATGAGCAAGGAAATAGTGCTTGTTTTCTTCGTATTCGTCAGCTCGGAAATAGAAGTCCGTCTCCTCTGCTCCGCCGGAAACCGTAATGGTCTGTGAAGAGCCTTTCTTACGGGAAGCAACTGCCGTCACGAACAGGTTACCGAACTTGAGCTGCGTCTTCACACCGAACAAGCTTTGACTACCTGTAATCAACGTGCTGTTCAACGGGAAGGTGATGTCACCGAACTCTATCAACTGCAGAATGTCATCCTCCTTACCATTGTATTTGAGCTTTATCTGGTCCGTTTTGGTTGTCACCGAAAGCTCATCGGTGGAATAGTTCAAATTGAACTCAATCTTGTCACCAATTTTGGCCAGCAAGTTCAACTGGATGTCCTCGTCGAAATCAAGCTGCAATCTTCGCCGTTGTTTGACGGGCAACAGGTAATTATCTGTTTGCGTGTATTTTACACCTAATTTCAGGCCAACAGATCCGGACGGACGGATATCAATGGTGTTACTACCGAAAATGCCTTCAAAGATTTCGCCACCAACGTGGAGTTGGGGAATCAGACCGCTACCGGTTCGGGAATTGCCTTTGCCGCCAATACTACGGCTCTGATTCTGCCAATAGTCGTGAATGCTTTGTTGCAGGTCGTAGTCAATATATTCTTTAACATCCATATACGCACCGGCACCGAAAGGCGTGTTTCCGGTCATATATTGGAAATTATAGGTGTTAGTTTCCGGATCGTAAATGATGGATTGGCCGATGCCGGGAGGGTTGTTCAGGAAAAACGGATTGGAACTTCCAGGGTTCAGCGGATTGATGTCCGGCTGAGGAAGCACCGGCGGGTTGGTGTCCGGCGGACACAACGGGTAGGATATCTGCACCCGTGACGGCAAAGTCTTACGCACACCCGACCAGTTGGAAGCCTTCAAACCCAGGCATCCAAAACCGGTAATGACGAGCGCTAAAACAGCAGCGTATATATATTGTTTTACTTTCAAACTTTTCTCTCTTTTCTTGTTTACAATAATTTCAAAGCCTTCTTAATTAGTTCTTCTACAGATAATTGTATTCCTTCTGCTTTAATTATCTTATCCAATACCGCTTCTGCTCCCGATTTCGGGAAGCCTAGAGCGACAAGAGCAGATAACGCTTCATATTTATTATTATTGTATGCGACGTTAATTTTTGTTGCATCGGCCCAAGAAGCCTTCTTTGCCTTGTCTTTCAATTCGATAACCACACGCTGGGCAGTCTTCGTGCCAATGCCCTTCACCGACTGGATGGCCTTGACATCCTCGGTGGCAATGGCGTTCAGCACTTCGCCCACACTCATGGAGGAGAGGATCAGACGGGCGGTGTTCGGACCGATGCCGTTGACCGTAAGCAGCAGCTTGAACAGTTCGCGCTCCTCTTCGGTAGAAAAACCGTACAGAACCTGAGCATCCTCCTTCACGATGAAATGCGTGAGAAGTTTCACCTCCTGAAGATCCTTGATTTCGGAAAAAGTGGCCAACGAAATGTTGACATAGTAACCTACTCCACCTGCCGTTTCGATGACGACATACGCAGGATTTACTTCATCTATTCTACCTTTGATGTGGTTTATCATACTGTTGAAAAAACAAGCCGCAAAAATACAAAATTTGACGCTATGTTCCACTTTCCAAATTTCGGTTTCCAGTGAACATGAACGGGATGCCATTTTCGACACAAAAAGCACGCCATCGCTCCACATAAAATGGAGTGTTGGTAGCGTCGGCCACCACCTCATAAAATGGAAGTACTACCATCACTTCGTCAGGAGGCTGCCTCGGATTTTGTCTGATTATCAGGCAGTCCGCATGCAGAATCATCCCTTTGGGCGGCGACAATACCCGCTCACTCCGATTCAGAAGATAATAGGTCTTATCTCCAAATCGGATAAAGTTCCCCCGCTTGCAAAGGAACGGCGTGTCGTACTCCCCCGTGTCAATGGGCACGATGGTCGCATTCTGACATCGCTTCCGGACATGGTTCCGGATGTTGTATTGGTACAATTTGTCCTTCCCCGTTCGAATAGAGTCGGAAAAGAGTATCAATTGCCCGTGATAGCAAAATCCTAGGGCACTGCTCTTGCGGATGTGGTAGGCCAGAAACTCTGTCTCTTTAGTCAAAGCCAACTTCTTTATAGGGAAAGAGCCACAAAACAGTACGCCCAGCACACATGCAGTCCAAAAAACTTTACGGTTTTTATGGTATAGCAGACTGCAAAAGCAACCGATAACACCATATAACAGAAGCACTTGCAAGAAATGGTAATCAATGTTTTCGGTAACCGAATGCGGAAGTTGCTCAATGAAGACGATAATGCGGTTCATGACACGGATCTCCATCGTCAGCAGCCAGGACAAGTACTTGGGAATCACTGGAATTAAGGAGATTGGCAATAACACGACCCCAGTGATGATCACCACAAACGAAAGGGCGATCACGCTCAAGTTGGAGAGCATGAAGTAGTTAGGGAACTGGGTGAAATAGTAGATGGAGATGGGCGACGTGCCGAGTTGCGCCGCCACAGAAACCGTCAGCAATTCCCAAAAATAGTTCCCGACCTTTGTCCTGCAATGATAGATTGCCGCCAATTTCGGTTGGAACAGCACAATGCCTGACACTGCCAAATAGCTGAGCTGAAATCCCACCTCAAAGAGTAATAACGGATTAATTATCAACAGAATAAAAGCGGAAGCAAATAAACTGTGGAACACGTTGGTATTCCGGTGTAACAGCTGTCCCACGGCCACGAAACTGAACATCGTGGCCGAACGGGTTACGGACGGGGCCAAGCCGGTGATGTGCGCATAAAGCCATATCACCAGCATAACGAGTACCATTTTCACCGCCTTAGAGGTGGGGAAACAGTCCATCGGCTTCAACAAAAAATTGATAATCATGAAGATAACACCGACGTGCATTCCCGACACGCAGAGAATATGGCTTACGCCCGCCGAGGAATAGGAGGCCTTCAATTCCGGATCCAGCGTGTCGTCATCGCCCAACAGGATAGCTTTCAGGATGTCAAATTCATCCCCACTCATTCCAGCAGATGCATAAAGACTGGTCAAACGCTTCCGGGCATGTTGCGCAAACGACCTTAACGGATTTGCTGGCCGATGCCCAATTACCTCCCACGCACCCTCCCGCACAAAACCAGTATAATAGATGCCCCGCCTTCGCATATATTGCTGATTGTCAAAAGCATCCGGATTACAAGGCGGCAAAATACGGGAGAGGTCCGTATGCACGAGTAGAAGATCACCATATCGCAGCTGCGAAGCCTCTAGGGAGGGTTTCAGATAAAGCAGCACTTTAGCTTTAACATATTGATTATCTGCATTATGAAGAACTTCAACTGCCGTTTTCACACTCTTCTCACGCATCGTAGGCTCTTCCGCCACGCGCACTACCCAATCGACATGTTCCTCCAGCATTTTATTTTCAAAAGCAGGATGAAATCGTATATCCGTCAAGGAGATGCCTGCCAGCACGAAAGCGACATTCATCGTCACGGTCTGCACCCAACACCAACGGTAACCTTTGACGAAGGTCAGCAGCACAATCATCGCTAAACAGCCCGCCGCTAACATCGAAAGCACACGGCATGCGCTCTCGGAGAAATCTCCAAAATAGGCGACCATAATACCGGCCACATACGGAAGCAGCACCTTAACAAGAGGATAATTTTGTATTTTCATCGTTCATGGTTTTAATAAATTTTGTTTACAATAAATTGATTTATAATAATCTACAACATAATTTTTGTTTTAGGTTAATAAAATGTTTCACTCCGCAAATATACAATATTTTTTAATGGTTGAAAAAGATATGCAAAAAATTATTTATCGGCCAACTTCTCTCATGCTGAACGCACCGAACAAACCGAAACCATTCTCTATATTCGTGTATGCATGCACAGGTTCCAACAAAAGGAAACCCATGTCAAAACCAAATTCGTTGTCAGCAACCGTCTTCTCGAACAAATAGCAGTTTCTGTCCAAGAAAAACAGATAATACTGCCCGTTGTCCTCTTCGTCATCATCGTAGTCATCATAATCGTCATAGTAGTCATCTACGAGGTCTTCGGCCACCATATAACGCATCAGGCTCCCATCATTGCCCTCGTCAGACACATATCGATAGTCGGCATTGTTCAAATACATCCATTGCAATTCATATTGCCATGCACCATTTATAGTACTCCACGTACCATCAGGATTTTCAACATGCATGACATATTCACGATAGTTATACAACCCGTAGTAGTTCTCCTCGCCCGCCACATCACGCCACTCGGCATAGACATCCTTGTGCGGCCAATTGTAGATTTCGCCCAAATGGATATCCCCGTTAGCTGCAACAGTATCGAAACGGAAACCCGTATCATGCGAATAAGGCACTGTGCATGAAGAAGATATGTTATCGTAACCAGGATAGGACGCGCGGATGTAGTATGTATGGCCCTCTTCGATCGGAAACTCCTGTTTCGTAAGGAAAAAACGCTCTTTCTCAGGCAAATACGCTGCCCGCATCCAATGAATACCATCAGCAGAAAGCTCCACCATACCGTCCGCGGGCTTCAATGTCTCTTGAGGTGTACTTGTGTATAGTAATTCTGTATTGGTCAACAAGATAAAGGTAGTGTCCGTCTGCGGACACAGGCGACTGTAAAGCACTAACTTCTGCGTCTCATCGAACTCCCGGTCAATGGGGACTTCATCCACACAAGCAGAAAAAAGAAAAGAAATGGTTGTGGTAAAAATCACCACAAATAATCGGGATATCTTGATTGTATTCATTGTTAACATTTTTAGTTTGTATTATTCTTATGCCTATTGCCTTAAAACTTAAAATGATAGGTAAACGTAGGAATAATTGGGAAAATGCTGATTTGATTCAACTTATAGACGGACTGACCATTGACATAACTCTGTTCGGTGTAGTAGAAAAACGGGTTATGGTAGTTATATACATTATAAATGCTGATTTCGAAAATACTCTGACCTTTGTTTTTAGTATGCGGTTTGATGAATTGTACACCGATATCCAAATGATGGAACGGTTTCATGCGGAAATCGTTCTTTTTGCCGTAATTTTCAATATAATCATAATAGTAATAATAATCGTTGTTCCCAGAAGCCACAAGGTCAAGATAATTCTGGAGTGTTTCGGCAGTATAAAGAGAAGTAGGCAGCGTGACAGCGTTGCCAGTTGCGAAAACCCATGACAATGAGAGATTAATCCTCTTTGTCGGACTGTACATCAACACAATAGAGACATCGTGGCGACGGTCGTAACGGGCGAAAAAGGGTTCGCCAAAGTTCAGCTCGTCGAACTGTTGTTTGGTCCAAGAAAGCGTGTATCCGATCCAACCCGTAAACTTTCCAACTTCTTTACGCACCATGAATTCCACACCGTAAGACCAACCCTTGCCAGAGGTTACGTTTTTCTCCCATTGACTTTGTGAAGCGCCTTCAAAACTCTCTTCCAAAATCTGATCCATCAGACTCATAAAATAAGAAGATCCTTCTTTATAGGCCAAAATATTGTCCATTTTCTTGTAGTAACCTTCAATGGAGAAGGAGAGTTGTGGCTTTTTCAGATCATAATGCAGACCTAAGGCCACTTGCTGTGAGCGTTGCGGACGAATATTCTCCGTAACAGGCACCCACAAATCTGTTGGGAGTCCTATCGTACTGGTACTCAACAATATCATGCTCTGACTCATCATGGCGTATGAGGCCTTCAACGCCAAATTCGGCAAGAAATTATAGCTCATCGCCAGGCGAGGTTCAGGAGAGAACCATGTTTTGTGCGGCACCGAGAATGCTACTAACCGCACGCCCGGATTGATACGGAACTTGTTGCGAATATTGATTTCATCTTCCACATATACAGCATATTCCAGTCCCAACTCTTTATTCACCTGCTTCATGGTAAGCGTATCAGCTTTTACTGTCATGGCGTTGGGGCGCGCCTCGTGGTAGGTGACTGCCGCGCCTGCAAGGATATGATGGGTGGCGTTAGGACGGAAAGAGACATCGTATTTCAACGTGTAGTCGCGAATACCGGAGTTGAAGTCGGAGCTGAACGTCTCATTGTCAGGATCGTTAGGACCATAATAATATTTATAATTCATGTAAGTGTTCATCGTATAGTCGCTGAAGACAAACGACATATTAGAGAATATCTTATTGGTAAACAAGTGATTCCATCGTGCAGTGGCCGTGGCATTCTGCCAGAAAAGACCCATTCTGTATCTGTCGGTAGTACCCATATAGCTATCGCTTTGGGAGACATGGAACTTGTCACGACCGAAGTAAGCACTCAAATACAGTTTGTCCTTTTTGCCCAAATCGAAGTTAAATTTACCGTTCAAATCGAAAAAATAGTAACCAGCAGAGGTGCCGTCGGTCACAATTTTCATAAGGGGAACCATTAAAAGATCCATATAGGTGGTACGCCCCGACAGCATAAAAGAGGCCTTGTCTTTGACAATGGGACCCTCCACCACCAGATTGGACGAAATGACCCCGATACCGCCCTCCACATGGTAGCTCTCCTTGTTACCATCCTTCATGTTAATGTCAATGACGGAAGACAAACGACCACCGTAACGCGCTGGGAATCCACCTTTTATCAACTCCACTGACTTGATGGCATCGCCATTGAAGATGGAAAAAAAGCCTAAAAGATGGCTGGCGTTGTAGATAGTGGCTTCGTCTAAAATGACGAGGTTCTGGTCTGGACCGCCGCCACGCACATAGATGCCGGAAGTTCCTTCTGATGCCGACTGCACACCCGGCAACAACAGCAAAGTCTTGAAGACATCCTTCTCACCTAACAGCATGGGTATTTGCTGTATCTCCTTGGCCGATAGCTTAATAGAACTCATTTGCACCACTTCTGTGTTCGTCTTTTCCGCTGTGATACTCACTTCCTCCAAAGTCGTTACTTTCGACAGTCGCGCGTCATACTCAATATCCTCCGCTGTTTTAATCCACAACGTATCATTAAGAAAACCGAAACTGTTGAACACCAGATACATGCTATCACGATAGGGTAAGGTAAGCGTGTAGAAACCGTACGTGTTAGTCGTAGTGGCCTTTTGCGATATCGGCTCGTAAACGAGTCCTCCTGGCAGTGATTCCAAACTTCCACTCTCGTACAAGTGTCCGCTCACTGTGATGTTTTGACCGCAGACCGTTCCAATAGCCGTGCATATCCACAACAATAGAATCCATTTTAGTATCGGTATGTTCATATTTTAATTATTGCAAAATAACGGGCGGCAAAAATACGTAAATTTCCCTTTTCTTAACTGCACACAATTCAATTTGTTGTTATTCAATACTTTAGAATAAATATCCCATTGATTTATGTCAACCATAATTTTCATTAATTTTGCCGCCAAAAATATAAACGTTATGAAAAGATTCACAATGAAGAGAGTGCTCGCCACGATATTTACTGTTTTGTTATTTTTGGGTTGCGCGACAGTGAAGGATCAAACGGAAGAAGTAAGAACCATCTCCAATATCCAAGATAATGGCAGCAAGTACTGTGTTTTCGACCAAAAAGGCAAGAAAGTGACTTGCGTGAATAGGAATATCGGTAAGTTGGTGGGCGAGGTGGCAAGCGTGGGTAGCGAGAGTTTTGTAACTCGAAAGAATGGCAAACTCATCACGTACGACAAGAATGGAAAAAAAATAAATAGTCGAAAAGAACGATAGTTGAGACGCGATGAATCGTGCCTCTACATAGTATTAATTGCCTTCCTATTAACAATGAACACCCTGTTTCAGAAAGGTTTTGTTTTGTTCGACGATATGTCGCAATGCACTGATGCTGAGGTGGAAAGACTGCTTCCGTTGGTGAGTGCACAACGTCGCGAGGTAGCCTTGCGCTACAGGTTCACCTTCGGACGTTTCACCTGCCTGAAATCCTACGTGATGCTGCAACAACTTGTGCAAGAAACACTTGCCGAAACCGATGAGCGTTGGTTACCCTTGCAGCAGCGATTAAAAGAATGGAACGGCAACTTCGAGTACACCGAGCACGACAAACCCTTTATGCAGAGCCGGTTAGGGGGTCGCATCGAAGGGATCGATTTCAGCATCAGTCATTGCAAGAACGCCATCGCGGTAGTGCTGAGCGACCGACCTGTAGGTGTTGACGTGGAGAGTTTTCGTCATGCGGAGGAGCCGCTTCTGAAACGCACCATGAACCCCGAGGAACAGGCGGAAGTGCGCAATGCCGCCGACCCCGCCGAAGCCTTCACATGTTTGTGGACCCGCAAGGAAGCTGTCCTCAAACTCCGCGGCACCGGCTTAGTCGATAACCTCCACGATGTACTTACTAACATCGAAGATGTCCAACTAGAAACAGCCGTAAACAAAAACCGCCAATATGCCTACACACTGGCGGTTATTAGGTAAACGTCGTAATAAGGGTTTATGATTCAAAAAATCCCAACTATTGCAATTCCCCCAAAAACTGCTAACTGCTAACTACTAACTGCTAACTAATCAGGATTCCTCTGAGAAATTATCAATCTCCTCCCTCAAATTCTCCATAATGAAGTTCTGGCGTTGCGGGGTGTTCTTGCCCATGTAGTATTCGATGACCGCGTCGATGTTGCTCTTCGCGTCCAAAACCACCGGCTCCAAGCGGATGCTCTTGCCGATGAATCCCTTGAATTCCTTTGGTGAAATTTCACCCAAACCTTTGAATCGCGTGATTTCGGGCTTCTTTCCTAACGACTTGATAGCCTGCAGCTTCTCTTCTTCCGAATAGCAATAGACCGTCTTCTGTTTGTTACGCACGCGGAAGAGCGGGGTCTGCAAGACATACACATGCCCCGTGCGGACCACGTCGGGGAAGTATTTCAGGAAGAAGGCCATCAGCAGCAGCCGGATGTGCATACCATCGACATCGGCATCGGTGGCGATGATGATGTTGTTGTAACGCAACCCATCCACACCGTCCTCAATGTTGAGCGCGGCCTGCAGCAGACTCAACTCCTCATTGGAATAGATGGCGCTCTTCGACTTGATAATGTTCGCCGGCTTACCCTTCAGGCTGAAAACCGCCTGCGTGTTGGGATCGCGGGATTGCGTGATGGAGCCGGATGCCGAGTCGCCCTCGGTGATGAAAATCATCGTCTCCAACCCACGTTGGTCGTTGGTGTTGAAGTGGTATTTGCAATCGCGCAGTTTCTTGTTGTGCAAGCTCACCTTCTTCTGGATCTCCTTGGTCTGCTTTTTCAGATTGGAGATAGCAATACGCTCTTTTTCAGCCTCTTGTATCTTTTTCAGAATCACATCGGCCACATCGGGATGCTTGTGCAGGTAATTGTCTAACAAGCGGCCGATCATGTCGTTCACGTAGTTGCGGATGGTCTGTCCGCCCGGTTCCATGTGCTCGGAGCCAAGCTTGGTTTTGGTCTGGGAGTCGAAGATGGGGTCTTTGACCTTGATGGACATGTTGGCGACAACGGAATTGCGGACATCCGCGGGCTCGAAGTTCTTCTTGAAGAAGTCACGGAAGGTCTTGACAATGGCCTCGCGCATGGCCTGCTGGTGGGTGCCGCCGTGCTCCGTGTACTGGCTGTTGACGAACGTGTAGTACTCCTCGCCGTATTTCCGGTT
>ONCM01000078.1 GCA_900316305.1 uncultured Bacteroidales bacterium
GGTGCAGACCGTTGCCAACAGCAATGGTTCCGTCTCCGTGGCGGAGGGGGTGCAGCAACCCTACGAGATCATGACCGTGGGGGTTGACGACTACCCGCAAATCGTCCTCGACGCCGTGGTGTATCCCAACCCGACGGACAATGTCGCCCAGTTGAGACTCAACGGTTTCGAGATTCCCGCCGATGGTCTCCGCGCCATCCTCTACGACGGCAGTGGCAAGCGTCTGCAGACCATTCCCGTCACCGGCGACCTCACCCCCTTCCAGATCGGACAGTACGCCACCGGCACCTATTACTTGGAAGTGCGGGACAATCGTCGCGTGTTGAAGACGTTCAAGGTGGTGAGAAGTTAGTAGTTAGTAGTTAGCAGTTAACGAGGCCGTCTCGGTCTTAGCACCCTTCCATAAGGGCCGAAGGCCTGAAGTATGTTAACCCAGGGTGAGCGCAGCGAGCCTTGGGGTAATCAAGAACAGTAGTACAAACCAAAACATAAAGAGTATGAAGAAACTTATTACAATGGTAATCATGGTGCTGGCCGTCGTAGTGGCGATGGCGCAGGCACCCGAAAAGCTCACCTACCAGGCGGTGGTGAGAAGCGCTAACAATGCGCTGGTAACAAACACTTTAGTGGGTGTGCGCGTGAGCATCCTGCAAGGAAGCGCCACGGGCAGTGGTGTCTATGTCGAAACGCAGATGCCGAGCACGAACGCCAACGGACTCATCACGCTGAATATCGGTGACGGGAACGCTGTTTTCGGAACCTTCGGCAGTATCGACTGGTCGGCTGGCCCCTATTTCCTGAAAACGGAAATCGACCCGGCTGGTGGCAACAACTACTCTGTGACCTCCACGCAGCAGCTGCTGAGTGTGCCGTACGCGCTGTACGCCAAAGAGGCGGGCAACAGCTTCAGCGGCGACTACAACGATCTGACGAATACGCCGGCCATCCCGACGGTGCCGACGAACGTGAGCGCGTTTACCAATGACGCGGGGTACATCACGGGCTACACCGAGACCGACCCGACGGTGCCGGCTTGGGCGAAGGAAACCAACAAGCCGACGTACAACTACTCGGAAATCGTGAATACTCCGACTATCCCGACGGTGCCGACCAACGTGAGTGCCTTCACGAACGACGCGGGCTACCTCACCACCTATGCCGAAACCGACCCGCAGTTCAATGCTTGGGACAAGAATTACAACGACCTTACCAACAAGCCGGTGCTGTTTGATGGGGATTACAACTCGTTGACGAATCAGCCGACTATCCCGACGGTGCCGACTAACGTGAGTGCTTTCACGAACGACGCGGGCTACATCACGGGCTACACCGAGCAACAGGTGTTGAGTATCAGCAACGACACGCTCTTCCTGACCGGCGGTAGCTACGTGAAACTGCCGGCGGGCTTCGACGGCGACTACAACTCGCTGACCAACAAGCCGACAATTCCCACAGTGCCGACCAACGTCAGTGCCTTCACCAACGATGCCGGGTATATCACCGGTGCGGATATACCTGAGATTCCGACGGTGCCGACCAACGTGAGCGCCTTCACGAACGATGCGGGATATCTGACTGATTTCACCGAGCAGCAGGTGTTGACTATCAGCAACGACACGATTTCACTGACTGGCGGCAGTTTTGTGAAGCTTCCGGCAGCGGCCGTGGGCTTCAGCGGCGATTACAATGACCTGACGAACAAACCGACTATCCCGACGGTGCCGACCAACGTGAGCGCCTTCACGAACGACGCGGGCTACATCACGGGCTACACCGAAACAGATCCGCAGTTCAATGCCTGGGACAAGGACTATAACGACCTCACCAACAAGCCGGTGCTGTTCGATGGGGATTACAACTCGTTGAGCAATAAGCCTGTATTATTCGATGGGGATTACAATTCGTTGACGAATCAGCCGACTATCCCGACGGTGCCGACCAATGTGAGTGCCTTTGCGAACGATGCCGGTTATCTTACATCCTATACTGAGACAGACCCGCAGTTCAATGCCTGGGACAAGAGTTACAACGACTTGATCAACACACCGACCAATGTGAGCGCCTTTGCCAACGATGCCCAGTACATCACCGCCGAGGCGATTCCTACGCATGTGAGTGCTTTCACCAATGACGCGGAATACATCACCATCGCGGCTGTCCCCACCCAAGTGAGCGCTTTCGCCAACGATGCCCAGTACATCACCGCCGAGGCGATTCCCACGCAGGTGAGTGCTTTCACCAATGACGCGGAATACATCACCATCGCGGCTGTCCCCACACAAGTCAGTGCCTTTGAGAACGATGCCCTGTATATTACAGAAGGCGAACTTCAACAGACGGTGAACGTGATCAACAACACGTTCGACTCGGTGGACAACGTGATGAACGACATGGACAACACGATTGACAGTCTGCGTTCCCGGATTGAGGAATTGGAGGGAACGCACACTCCTCCGACGGTGATGACGACTGGCGCGGCGAATGTTACCTATAGGGCAGCTGTCGTCAACGGAAGCATTGTGCACGTCGGGGCTTCGTCCGTCACAGCAAGAGGTTTCTGCTACGACACCGTGATGCACCCGACCGTGGATGGCAATTTGGTGAATTGCGGCTCCGGAGCGGGCGACTTCTCCACAAATCTCTTGAATATTGCCCCGAACACCACGTACTATGTGCGCGCATACGCTACCAATATTTGGGGAACGAATTATGGCAATGAATTGACTTTCACCACGTTGACCGAGCACACGCCCTCGGTGGAGATTGTGCCGGCAACGGACATTTCGTTCACCTCTTTCACCGTTGGCGGCGATGTGACGGATTCGGGCACCTACGCGGTGACTGCCCGCGGTCTCTGCTGGGCCACCACTCCCGACCCTGTGATGACCGGCGAACATCTGCATCTCGGCAACGGCATCGGTGCCTTCTCGGCCACGTTGACGGATCTCCAACCTGAGACCACCTATTACGTGCGGGCATACGCTGTGAACGCGGTTGGCGTGGCCTACAGCAACAACCTTTCAGTCACCACCTTGACCCCGCAGGTTCCGACGGTGACCACTGACAGCGTCTCCATGTACAACGAGTGCTTGGCCACGGTGGTTTCCGACGGCGGCGCTCCGATTCTCCAGCGCGGTTTCTGTTACGACACGCTGCCGAACCCGACCTTGGAGAATGGTGTAGTGACAGTTGACGGCGGTGTGGGCGAGTTCAATGCCACGTTGAGCGGCCTGCCCATCGGCAAGCTCTATTTCGTGCGGGCGTTTGCCACCAATGCTAAGGGCACTACCTACGGTAACCAGTTCGACTTCTATGCCGGCTGCGACATGAAGACCCTCACCGACTACGACGGCAACGTCTATAATACCGTTCTAATCGGCAACCAGTGCTGGATGAAGGAGAACTTGCGGACCACGCACTATTCGGATGGATGGCCGATAGAGCACGGGACAACGTCTTCCTATGACGTAGCATATTATTACTACCCAGGGAATAATAACAGTGATGAAAATGTGGCTGTGTATGGTCTTTTGTACAACTGGAAAGCCACCATGCATGATGATTCAACATCCAATTCCATTCCGAGTGATGTGCAGGGGGTGTGTCCTGAAGGTTGGCATGTGCCAAGCCATGCTGAATGGACAGAATTAACGAATTATGTGAAGAGTCAGAGCCAGTATGTGTGCGGTTCCTCAAATAATGCGATAGCCAAGGCGTTGGCTGACTCTACAGGATGGAGTAATAGTGGCACCAATTGTGCCGTGGGCAACAACCAAAATGAAAACAATGCCACAGGCTTCAGCGCGTTGCCCGCAGGCTATGCTATAACTAGTATTAGTGAATTTGGTCGGAACGCCTATTTCTGGAGTTCCACCGTACAAAGTAATATGAGTTATGCTCAGGCTTATTCGTTGAATTACTCTAATGCTACAGTACAGCAATCCTTTTCCTACGGTAATGGTCTGAATCCGAACAGAGGACATTCCGTCCGCTGTCTCCGCGATTACTAAAATATAATGTAACCCAAAATTCGTTCAACATGAAAAAACCACTTTTTATCATCAGTGTATGTTTGTTGGCGGTCCTGACCTTCTCCTGCAACAAGCAGTTCGAACCGAAGGTGATTCACAACGCGGTGAAGGACTATGACGGCAACAGTTACGATGCGGTGAAAATCGGCAAGCAGGTGTGGATGAAAACCAACCTCCGCACCACCCATTACGCCGACGGAACTCCCATCGCCCAAGGCATTGCCGAACTCGACCATACCCCCGGCTATTGTGAAGTGCCGGGTTCGGACGTGTCCACTTACGGGCTGTTTTACAACTGGTATGCCGCTGTTCGTGACACCACGGTCGCCGGTAAAGTGCAAGGCGTCTGCCCTAAAGGGTGGCACCTCCCCAACGACGAGGAGTGGAAAACGCTGATAGACTTTGCCGCAAATCATTACGGATACCGATACGGCGATCGTTGGACTGGTTCCGCTCGTTCGCTCGCCGCCGATGCTGGATGGGAATATGAGCCACCCGTGAACGAAGACTCCCTGCGTCACGTGTTTGATTCCCTGACTGCCAATGACCCGGACTGGAACCCGAACAACATTCCATGGGAAGAATCCAATGATTATATTGCTTATTGGCAACAGTTCATCGAGACCTATCCGTATTGTCCGGGAGCCGATCCTTCGAAGAACAACGAATCCCAATTCACCGCCCTGCCGGTTGGAGAATGCTATCTCGGGACGGTAACGAATCTTGCATTTGGACATTCGTGCTGTTTTTGGAGCAGTACCCCGAGCAGCTATTTGGATGGAGTCACTCATGTCATGTGGCTTTACAAGGGAAATGCCGGAGCTACTGTTTCTGATGACAATGGCATTGACTATGGCCGTGACAAATGGTACGGGAATTCCGTCCGCTGTCTCCGTGACTAAATTCCACATTCTACATCCTACATTAACAACGGGCGTGGCCGCAACGGTCGCGCCCTTTGTTTTGGCAGATGGCCGAATGCCTAAAAAAATGTATTTTTGCAGGTTGTTATAACAAAACCGAATATGCGTAAAGAATTCAACATAACCGGCAGTTGTAATCCCGAATGGCACTACATGGTGGACAGCGCGCAGGTTATCAGTGATAGGCTTTCTAATCAATATCGCCTAATCATATTCAATGCTAAAGAGTTGGATGAGGATATTTTTCAATATGTCAAAAAATTAAATGAATCTAATAGAGATATAGGAAAACCTATTGTTTTATTGGTAGATGATGCTGATGAGTATGGCAATCAGTTGCGTTTTATTAGTTTTTTAGGTTTTCTTCGCAATAATTATCTTGAACGAGAAAAATTTGGACAGAAAAGTACCATTCACAGTGTTATTTTAGCATGCAAACAAGATATTAGAAATATTGTGGTATATATGATTCTTTCGGAGATAGAGTAAAAAACTCCCCGTGGAACATCGCCGCCGATTTCAATGTGGACATGACCTTCCATCCCGAGGAGATTGCCCAGATGCTCGGCGATTACGAGAATGACAGGCATACGGGCAAGGACGAAGGCTACCTCGTCACGTTCGACTTCTCAAAGAAGGAGCCGGCGATTCCCAGCGTTGCGACAGTGCAAAACAACACCGAGCCGGAATGGATCGAGTGGAACGGGAAACGGATCTTCGAGGCGGTGGTGTAGTTAGCAGTTAGCAGTTAACGAGGCCTCATCCCTGTTTTTTATCCCGTTGCGTTTGTTGACAATTTACACCCGATGTTGATAATTTATCAGCTGCG
>ONCM01000080.1 GCA_900316305.1 uncultured Bacteroidales bacterium
GTGCTTGATGGACGATTTCATCAGCCGGTCGTTGACGATTTCCTGTTGGTCGAACTGCTCTTTCAGCGTTTCGTATTGGGCCTTCAGTTGGTCCAATTCAGAGAGGTTGTTATTGTTTTGATTTTCCATGATGATCTCCTTTCATTCTTTTGTTGACATTTTCACCAGTTTGTCCTTGATGCGCATCAGCCTGACCCCCACATTGTTGGGCGTGATACCGATGATGGCTCCGATTTCATCGTAGCTGACCCCTTCCAGCCAAAGCAGAATCAAGCTGCGGTCGATGAGGTCGAGTCGCGAAATGCGGTCGTAGAGTTCGCGGATTTGATGCGTCGAAGGGTCGTCGGCCTCATAGGGGTCGATATCGACGGTCAGAGGCACCGTCTCGATGCGCCGGCGTTCCTTCTTGTCCTGGTTGATGGCCGTGTTGAGCGACACGCGGTAAATCCATGTCTTGGCGTCGCTGCGACCCTCGTAGGTGTCGAAACCTTTCCAAAGTCGGATGAGGATCTCCTGGAAGAGGTCGTCGATCTCGGCTTTCTCGTGCGAGAACATGTAGCACACCGTGTAGATGGTCCGCTTGTGCTGCCGCACCAACTGTTCAAACTGATATTCTTTGTCGTTGTTCATAATACATTACTTTCGTTGCAACGTTCATCATGTTAGACAACAAAAGAATGGGAATTATTACATGGGGATATTTTTTTGTTACAGCTACCTGCAGGTGCGTAATCTTAGTGACTACGGCACTACCGTCTCAGGAGACATGACATATCGGATGCGGGTAACGGTCGGCGGCCGTTTTTGAATCAGCTATTGGGCGCGTTTGAGCGTGTAGCGGTGTATTTGCTCCCAGTGGTGATGGCCATACTGTTCACCTCCGTTGTTGGCATATTCCTCGATGACAAGATCGTTTTTGTTGAGCTCTTTTATTGCATATTTCAACTCAGAAGCGATAATCAACGTGTCATCGACAATTTGCCAGTTGAATGTTGCGTAGGGGTCGTCATACATTCCTTGCTGGACATAAAGGTCGCTTCTATGCCACCGGGAGGTTTTGTCGGCATTGAACTCGATGGCGTCATAGCCGATATAGTTGGTGTCGGGCAGGGTGAACGACTCTTCAGAGGACCAAATTTCGTCGGTGAGATCGTGATACCAGTGATAACAGATGATGCCGAGTATCACCATACAAATAAATGTTGTTTTTTTCATATTGACAAAAGAGGGACCTCTGTGTTTCTATTTCTTTACGTTGCCGCCAACCTTGATGCGAAGTCCGTTAGACATCAAGACGGTCATACAACGCTGCAAAAATACAACTTTATTTATATGATGCGAAAATATCAAAAGGTTGCAGTGGGCAGGAATATTTTTCATCACAATCAAAAAAAAATATATCTTTGCCCCTGATTTCGTACATTTTTATAATTAACCGAACTTTGATTCCGATATGAAAAAAACATTAACCGTTCTACTCTGTGCCGTTTTCTCAGCGCTGACCTCCTTCGCCCAGAACCCGGTCCCGGCTCATTTCGACGAATGTGTGGAGCTGATGGCCACGGTTTGGCGACTGTCTGGCGCCGAAGAATACAATCGTTGCAGAGTTCCGCAATACGCGCACGAGGTCGATTCCGTTTTCGGGCCATACAAAGACCATCCCGTCGTGCAGCTGGCTCGCCAATACCAGAACGAATCGGGAATCAGCTATGACGCGGTGGCCTCTTACGGTTTGCATCTAACGTTGAATGCCAACGGCGCTGTCGTATTAGACGACAGTTTCTTAGAAGGCAGCGACAACTCTTTCGACCGTTGGTCGGAGCAGCAGAAAAAGGAGTTTCTGGAACCGCTGAACGATTTTTACCGCAAATCCCATTTCCACGATTGGTACTTGCAGCAGGATATCCTGTTCGACGAGGTGGAGGAGGCGTTCGAGGCCATCAACCAGCAAATTGATTACGATTGGTTCAACGGCTATTTCGGCGCGGAAAGCGGCAGCACCTTCCGCATTAACGCATTGAGCCCCGTCATCGGCTGCTGCCAAGTGGATGATAGCGGAAACATCTCCTACAATGCTAACACCGTACTGCCCGTTGTCATCCACGAGTTCTGCCACCATTACTGCAACCCACTGAACAGCCAGTTTTGGTCGTTGATGGACGCATCCGCCGAAAAGGTGTTCAAGGAGCGAGAAGAGCAACTGCGGCAATCCGCCTACATCTCGGCTCTGATCATGATGAACGAAACGTTTGTCCGCGCCTCCGTTATCCGCTATATGAAAGTCCACTATCCTCATATTGAGGAATCCGCACTTGTCAAAGAGGAAGAGCGTCAGGGATTCATTCTCACCCAAACCTTGTGCGACGCACTGAAACAGTATGAGCAGCAGCGCGACAAGTACGCCAAAATGTCCGACTTCATGCCCGTCTATGCCAAGATGGTGAACGATTTTGATTTGAAGCAGTACAAGAAACGGCAGAAAGAGCTGGCCAAGAAAAACGCCACTTACAAAGTGAATATCAAAGACGGTGCTAAAAATATTCCCAGCGGTCCTTTCACGCTCGTCATCAAGTTCTCCAAACCGATGGTCAACAGCATAGCCCTGCACAACAGCACTTCAGGGGCGGATTTTCCTCCTTTCAAGAGCTATGCCTGGCGCGACGACAAGACGTTGGAGGTGATTTTCTCCCTGGAGCCGTCGCACCAATACGGGTTCGTTGTCATGGGCACCGAGTTCCCCACCAAGGACGGGCACAGTGCCGGCAAGAACACGGAAATCACTTTCACGACGGGGAAATAAAGGTTTTGCGCCTATATTGTTTTTATAACGCATTGATATGCAACCTGCTAAACCCAACTTTCGGGAGGGGGTGTTGTAGAGACGCAAAATTTTGCGTCTCTACAATATTCACATATCTTCTATCGAAAATGNNNTATATTGTTTTTATAACGCGTTGATATGCAACCTGCTAAACCCAACTTTCGGGAGGGGGTGTTGTAGAGACGCAAAATTTTGCGTCTCTACAATATTCATATATCTTCTATCGAAAATGCACGTAACTCGAGTTTGTACCGCCCGAATTCTGATGCGGGCAGATTATCGACCTTGCGCTGCAGGTCCGAAAGGCTTATCTTGTCGGGATTGCGTTTGACTTCCGCGGCGATGCCCGTGTGGTCGAACTCGTTCAGGGCAATCAGATCAATCTCGTTCTTCCCCTTGCGATCCCACCAGTTGCCCACCGTGGTGTAAAGGCCAGTCTCCATCACCAGAGTCTGGAAATACTGTTCCAGCGTTCGACCCGTGAACTGCTCGTATCCGCGCAGCATATTCTGTTTCAGGAGCGAAAGCTGTCCGCGCTCCACCAACGACTGATACGGCCACACAAAGCGGAACCAGAACCTCAGGAACTGGTCTGAAATCTCGTAGGCGCTGGTCTTGCTGGTCGGCTTGGAAAGCAGCGGCTTCAGACGACTCACAAGACCATAGTTCTTCTCCAAATTCTGGAGAAAAGTGCCCATGTCCTTCTGCATGGTGCCGTCAATGTCCGAACGGCGATTCGAGCCGCCGGCGATAAGTTGCAGGATGGAGAAATAGGTGGCGCTCTCGTCGCCAAACTCCTGGTTCATCAGGTCGCGCCCCTCGGTAAGGAAGTAGGAGTCGCGTCGGCACACGTAGTTAAGCATCTTCTCCTTGGTGTAGCAGCCCGCATCCATCAGCAGCTCCACATATTTGGCCACGCCGCCCGTAATCATATACAGGCATAGCAAATCCTCGTTGCGGTAGTTGGGGGCGTGATCACGGAAAATCTGTTTCAAAACCTGTATGGTGAACGGACGAAGGGTGAATTTGGAGGTCGGGCGGCCGTAGAGGGGCTCGTTTTCGTCCTCGAAGATTCGCTTCATCAGCGAACGGATACTGCCCATCGTGATGAGGTTGATATGCGACTCACGGTGTGTGCGGTCCCAAATGTCCTGCATCTCGCTGAAGATGGCGGGATTGACCTTGTAGAGGTTCTGGAACTCGTCGAATATCACCGTGAAATGACGTTTCTGCGACTCGCGCATGATCACATCGAAAAGGTCGCGGAAGTGCGTCAGCTGCCCATAGACTTGTATGCTCAACTGCTCTTCGAGGGCTTGCTGGAGTTTCCCGCAAAGGAGAGCTTCGCTGTCTTTCGACACAAAGAGATAGGCAAACTGCTTCCCCTCAAAGGCTTTCATCACCAACGAGGTTTTGCCCACGCGCCGCCTGCCCGACAGCACCGTGAACATGGCATTCTTTTCCGCCAATTTTTCGTTCTCCTGAAGGATGACGATTTCCTCTTCCCTGTCGTAGAATTTCATAATGTAAATCTTCGTTTATATAAATACTTGTTTCTATTGTTGATTTACTATTAACTGTATCACAATTGTTTATAAAAATAGTAAAAGAAAAATTCGGTTGCAAAGATACAAAAAATTCAATTACTTGATTGCCTCCTTATTATTATCCCGCATTGTACCCTGCGGAATTCTCGGCCACGCAACCTGCGAAGAAGCGCCCGTCCTCTGAAACACACAGCATCGTCATTCATAATTCATAATTCTGCATTCTACATTCTCACTTCTTCCTCACCGCAATCACCCGGAAGCCGACCAGCGGGAGGGGGTATCGTAGCGCTTCTCCAATTTCACGTTTTTTTTGTCGGGCTTCTGCGCCCAAGCCGCCACCACTGCGACGATGAATAGGATGGTCAGGGTTATTTTTTCATAATGGTTAAGGTTTTGGTGATAGGTTTCTATATGTAATAACGTGATTTACGGGGAGATTCTTGGGTGGAAGGTGCGCAAATTCAATGGTACAGCAAACTGTGTACGGCGTCACGAACGACTACAACGCGCTCGCCATCAACACGGTCAACCACCTCGAATGCGAAGTGAAAATCTTCTATCACCAATTCGCGCCAACCATTGGCTCTCCATTCTTGGTGCAACCTTGCTTCGGAGAATCCTTGAGTCATGCTTAGAACTTGCAAACCTTTGAACATTCGGTTCGCTTTTTTCAACACAGTCTCTTCACTGAGAGACGGATGATTCCGCATGGCGGCTTTATAGAATTCGTTGATTTTAATTCTTACAGTGGGGCTGATTATGACTTTCATGGTTGGATTGATAGTGTTCATGGATGATTTGCGTCAGTTCGGATTCCCACTCCTCGAGCGTGATGCATTCCGCCAGTTCGTCTTCGTCAACAGTGCGAAAAGCACCATGAGGAGAGGCGACATACTGAGCTCGAGGCTCGTTAACCTCTTGTTTCTTAATGTCTTTAGTAGAATAATCTTTTGTCATTTTTCTATTTTATTTTCTGCCGCAAAGATATACAATTTTTTGAATTGTTCAATACTATTTCTTGTAAAAGATTAATTCTTCCTCACCGCAACCCACCTAAAGTATGTATTCGTAGATTATCCGTGCAGATCCGCGTGATACGTGGAGATAAATAATCTCCGCGTATCGCTCGTATCTTCACGTATTTTCATCGTATTTCATCGCTCTTCATCGCCATTCATCGTTCTTCATCGCTTCACCGCCTTCCTCACCACGCTCACCCCTCGCTCGAAGTTGATTTTCACGAGGTACGTGCCGGAGGGATAGGGCGAGAGGTCGATTTCGGGTACGTCCGTGCCGTGGGGCGAATCCAGGAGGGTGGCCAGCTTCCGGCCCTGCAGGTCGAGCAGCTCGATGCTGCGGTAGCCGTACATGTAGCCGCACACCACGGCCTCGCCCGACGTGGGGTTGGGATAGAGGTAGATCTCGCGCTCGCGGTTCTGGTAGTACTCGTCGATGCCCACGGAGTCGTCGGGGACGAAAGGCTGGGCAAATTCGGAATTGTGGTAGAAAGCGACAACCGCACTGGAGTGTCCTGATGGACAGTCCGCGAAAATATTGTTGCCGAAAGTGACGGGAGCATTGGCCGTGAAATCAACCAACATGTGGCCATCGTCTTTGGCCATCAATATACCACCTCCAAGTGACATTTGAGACATTATCGTGTCTGATCCGATATAAACACCATCAGTACGCCATTGGGATATTATCCTGTGATTTATATTTACATTTGAATATGAAAAGATACGGTTGTTAACAATGGCTGGGAGATGACCATGTACAGCCTGAGCGGCGGGAACGATGCCGTGATTTAAATACTGTCCGGTCATTTTGTCGTATCTGACAAAAAAGGCGATATCTGATGGCGCGCTTTGGAATCTTTGAAGATAATTGTCTTCAGAATCAAAATAAACCAGAGCCCCATCTGTATAATACCCATTCCCAAGAATGTAAAGGGCGTTGTCTTTTATTGCGCATCCATTCCAAAAGGCACTTGCATTTGCACTTTCGGTGTTTTTCTCTGTATGTATTTGATTGCTCCAACAAATTTCACCATTGGTGTTGTATTTAATGACGAAGTTGCAATACATGGCAGATGTAATATCCTGTATGACAGAGTGATGTATGCTATCCCACCAAATGAAAACAGGGTATTGGTGCAAATTCCCTCCATAGTCGCTTGCGTAAAGCCCTAATCGCACATAGCCCGACAGGTACATGTTGTCCTCTTCATCGTATGACATGCCAGTGTAGAAACAATCGTAGTATTTGTTTAAACTGTCCCCATTAAATTGGTAGTTGGATGCGATTCCATCGGTGTGGTCAACCAACAATTTGTAGGACAACAATTCCCCAGAAGGAGAAAATTTGTATAAGATGGCATTCTTAACAGCCGCACTAGTAAGATTTGAGTCCACCTTCCCCGGCAGGAAAAGATTATATGTTTTGTTGGTATCCCCGTCCACTTCAATGGTTAGAGGATCACTTTCGCAACCCCAATATTCAATTGGAGTAAAAACATAAATATTACCTTGGCTGTCGGTATGAACTGGGGTGGGATTGTCTCCTGCATTATGACATAAAGGCATAACAACCCTATATCCCGCAATATAACCTCTGGATAGTATTTTCACAAAATGGTCTTGTATCAACTCTCCGTCAGTGTCAAGTGTGGCAAAGAACGTCCAATAACCGGTCATATAAGGAGGTTTTCTGTTCTCAACAGGAATTGCGTGTACTTGTGCTCCACGTATAAGGGTGTCCAGATAGTAGAGCCATACACTATTCCAATTATAATCCACATACTCCATTTGTACATCACCTGATATATGGATTTGATTGTTGCGCACCTCCATCCATCTTGGATGAGCGTGGCTTCCACTGCTTTTCACTATCTTATACCATAACATATTCCCCAAGGTGTCGAACTTGGCCAAAAGGATAGATTGTCTGTTGCTGTTGAGTACTTGTGCGCTGGTCGTGAATTGCAGGGTGTTCTCATCATATTTCGGACTTCCGCCCATGGTGCCATAGACGTAGATGTTGCCCTCATCGTCAAAGGCGGTGTTGATGATTTTATTGTAATAGTCGCCGTAGGAGCCGTCGCCTCCCGTCCAGTAATGCGCCCACTTCCACTCGCCTTGGGCGGAGGCGGAGAGGAAGGTGAAAAGGGTGGCGAAGGTGGCCACGAAAAGGGATAGTTGGTTTTTCATATTGTTGGGGTTTAAGTTAATAGGCAAAAGGCAATAGGCAGAAGGCAGTTAGCAGTTAGCAGTTGGTCGGTAGGGGCAAGGGCTCGGTAGATGGAACGTTATCGTCAACGTCTCTCCAAATCACCACCCATTCCCCGTTCTTACGACCACCTGGTAGTCTTTCAAATAGTCAAGTATTCTCTTTTGGGTAGTGACATCCTCTTTTTGGGTAGCGGAAATCAGTTCCTTGTTAGCCTTTTGGGTAGTATCTTCGTTCTTTTGGGTAGTGAATTCCAACTTATATTGAACCGTGGTGGATTCACCGAGGCTACACAATTCTATGAGTTCCTGTTCTGTCATTTCGCCCTAAATTCTTTTCTTTTTCGCGTTTTCACAACCGTGCAAACACATTAGGCTGCAAAAATAAAAAATTCCATTAAAAGAAGAACGATGTTAGTGACGCAATCCCAACTCCCGTAACTGCAAACTACTAACTACTGACTACTAACTCCGCACCGCCTTCCTCACCACGCTCACCCCTCGCTCGAAGTTGATCTTCACAAGGTATGTGCCGATCATTACATGTAACCGCACACGGGAGAAAGAATAGCAAAACGTTACACGGACTCTGTCAACTGTCGGTATGCTTCTGTCGCAAATGTCTTAACTCGTTCATCTGTCAGTCCTTGGATTGTTCTTTTTGCAGATTCAAGGATGGCATCTGTCAGCTGAGTTTCTGAAAGTTGTCGTTCCCGTGTTTGCAGGACAACCGCGGAAGGCAGGACTTTACTGTTCCAACCACCATCAGCTAAGTGATAGTCTGCTACCATTGTTCGTGCAAAACAATCAAAAACACATATTCGGTCAACAATTTTTTCATGAAACAGCCTGTCTAACGACTCGGGAAGACCATCCACAGCGGCATTGTGGGATGCAATGTCCACCATGCGCCCAAACCCCTTGTTTTGAACCTCTCTGAAATATCTGTTGAAAATATTCA
Organism: uncultured Bacteroidales bacterium; assembly: GCA_900316305.1. Taxonomy (GTDB): domain Bacteria; phylum Bacteroidota; class Bacteroidia; order Bacteroidales; family WCHB1-69; genus F23-D06. The sequence goes on from ONCM01000080.1 coordinate 8,560, forward strand.
TCAGGGAAATCTCCTTTGGAGCCGCAATTGCAAACGCTGCAGATTTGTATCCATGATTCCGCAGAGCAGTAGCTGTCTTTATAGGTGTTTCAGGGGAGCGCATCGTGCCCTCAACAACAAAGCTTAACCGGCGTTGAAAAGCCTCTTTTATCAAGCCCTCTGTAAATACACTGGAAAATTGCTGTGTTTTTTCAGAAAAAGTCCAAATATCTTTTCGTAATGCGTCAAATTCCGGATGCCACATCCGGTAATTGTCACCATTAATGGCTAAAAATTGGTGCGTGTCATAAATTTTCTCAGCCCAAAGGTTCAGTTGTCCTTTCCCCACAGCCCCTTGTCCTCCCAAAAGGACACCAACGGGAATAGCATCAGTGGGAATTCCCATAAGGAACTCCTCCTTTACCGCTTCAAAAATACTGCAAACATCAACCAAGGGCATATTCGCTTTTCACAATGGGGGAATATAAGTTAAACACCTTGTCATACAAGGATGTTCGCGCCAGATCATCACCATTTCTTCCCGTGAGGACGCCCTCTTCGTAGCAATACATGCCAATTTTCTCATCCAACTCAACGCGCTCTTCCTCACTTTTCGCGTTAGCCTTTTTTCTGCTTGCCATCATTTTCATCAAGTTAATGATGTCAATGGCCAAATCATAGTTCATTGCCTGTTCTTCGCTGCTCATATTCTGAAATTTATTGGCAAAAATACACTTTTATTGAATCCGTTGTCCAGAAAACGAAAAAATCATGTTCGACTATCCTCCGTAGGAGTTTTATGTTGGTTTTGTCACCACAATCATCCCACACATTCCGACTCCCGTAACTGCAAACTACTAACTACTAACTACTGACTACTTACTCCGCACCACTTTCCTCACCACGCTCACCCCTCGCTCGAAGTTGATTTTCACAAGGTATGTGCCGGAGGGATAGAAGGGCGTGTCATGTTGCAGGTTGCAACAAAGCCAACAACTGATTGTATGTCAATATCGGGATGCCTTTGTGCTCGCCAAGTTCGGTGAGGTCTTTGATGTCACGAATAGGATATTGTATAATTTTCATTTCCCGTAGCGTACTGCGTTCACTTCATCGGCTATTTCCTCGTCAGTCATTTGCGGGGTTTTCGGGCAGGATTCGAGAAAACGCTCCACGGATGCGCGACGTGTGCGGACGGACCAGCCCATCCGGGCGGCCAACGCCTCAAAGAAACTGTAATCCGCTGAGGGAATGGATAATACAATGTCTTCCATAATTCTTGTCTTTAATACGTGTTCCTTTTATGAATGCGGCAACGAATCACATACGGATGCCGCATTTCGATTCGGCAAAGATACATTTTTTCCAATTCGCTGCAATTCCACCCCTCGTTTTTCACGCCTCATCATTCATCATTCATCATTCATCATTCATCATTCATCATTCATCATTCTACATTCATCATTCTACATTCATCATTCTACATTCTCACCACCTTCCTCACCACGCTCACCCCTCGCTCGAAGTTGATCTTTACGAGGTACGTGCCGGAGGGATAGGGCGAGAGGTCGATTACCGGCAAAGATGACGAGGGTACCGATTGTAGAGACGTGCCATGGCGCGTCTCTACGAGGTCTCCCAATTTCCGCCCTTGAAGGTCATACAATTCGATGCCCGTGTAGCCGTACATATAGCCGCACACGGTGGCCCGCCCGTCCGTGGGGTTGGGATAGAGATATATCTCACGCTCGCGGTTCTGGTAGTACTCGTCGATGCCCACGGAGTCGTCGGGGACGAAAGGTGTTGTCCATTCCGGATTATGATACAGCGCGAAAACAGCATTGCTCATTCCGGGGTTGTTGCAGTTTGCTACCAAGTTATTGCCAAATGATACTGGAGAATAGGAAAGTAAGGCTAATGTCAAGTAGCCATTGTCACTCGTTGTAACCCCAAAAGAGTGGTGTGCATCTAAATAAGAACAATAAATGGTATCGTTTCTAATTACAAGACCGTCATTGCGCCATTCGGTCAATAAAATGTTACTTGAATTGTTAAATGAAGCGATTGCGAACACTCTGTTTCTGATAATGGCAGGGATCTTGCTTGTTATCGGTTCAAAGGCAGGAACAATTCCTTGAGAAACATATTGACCTGAACTCTTATCGAATTTTGCAAAAAATCCGATGTTACCATTTGGTTCAAATCGTTGCAAATAATTACTTTCAGTGTCAAAATATATGTTAGATGAAGCCCCTGAATAATAACCAGCACCCCCCAATAAATAAAGGTGGTCATCGTCAATACAACTTCCTCTCCATTCTGCATAACAGTACGCAGACCCTGTGAGATCACCAATCGTATAGATTTGATTAGACCATAGTATATCCCCATCAGAATTATATTTTATAACAAAGTTTAATCTACGAGTGCCGCTTCTATCACTTATGGTTGCATAATGCAAACTGTCATAATAAATGTGGATGGGATACTGATGCAATGAAGCACCATATTCAGAAAGAGAAAGCTTCACAAAACCGGAAACATACATGTTGTCTTCTTCATCGTATGACAACCATTCGGGATAGACTTCATACGCAGGGTTGATACTGTCGTGTGCAAGTTCCCAAGAGGTGGCAATGCCTTCCGTGGTTTGCACCATCAGCTTGGCGAATTCCAGCTCCCAGTCTGGTGTGAATTTGTAAATCATGGCATTATGTAAATAACTGTTGCTACAACTGCTCCTCGGCAAATACAAGTCATACGTTTTGGAGGAATCCCCGTCTATGACCACGGTGTAGGGCTCTTCCTCATTCCCTGCGTAATCAAATCGTGCGAACAGGTAGATGTTACCTTCATTATCTATATGCATAGGAGTTGGATATGCATATTCGTCTGTGCTTATAGGTCCTACCATTCGTGTGTGACTATAGCCATAATATTCTCTCGTATATGTTTCCACAAAATGATCTTCTATTCGGTTTCCGCCCAAATCCAACTGGGAGAAGAATGTCCAGCAGCTACGTTTATAAGGTGGCTTTCTTTCCGATTCCGGCAGGTTCAGCACATCTGCTTTTGTTATCAAGGTGTCAATATAATACAACCAATAGTTATAATCGCCCCACATACCCGTTATTCCAGTAATGTATATCCTGTCGTTTTTTACGGCCATCCATTTTGGAATAGACCAATAGTCGCTATTACATTTTATCACTTTATACCATAGCATTGTTCCCAGCGTATCGAATTTTGCTAATAGTATAGATTGCTTCGAAGTAGTAATCACGTCAGAATTACTGGAAAACATAAGCATTTCCCCGTCCAAACTGACGTTTCCGCCCATGGTGCCATAGACATAGATGTTCCCTTCTTCATCAAATGCTGTGTTTGTAACATTATTAAATATTTCGCTATAGTTGCCACCATTGCCTGTCCAGTAATGCGCCCACTTCCACTCGCCTTGGGCGGAGGCGGTGAGGGTGACGAAAAGGGTGGCGAGGGTGGCCACGAAAAGGGAGAGATGTTTTTTCATAGGGTTTAAGGTTTAGGGTTTAAGGAAATTAGGTGTAGTGGATTATCCGTACAGATCCGCGTGATACGTGGAGATAAATAATCTCCGCGTATCGCTCGTATCTTCACGTATTTTCATCGTATTTCATCGCTATTCATCGTTCTTCATCGT
>ONCM01000083.1 GCA_900316305.1 uncultured Bacteroidales bacterium
GAAACTCTACAAAGGCAATATCCTTTTCGCATCGCACGACCACGAATTTATTCAAACCGTTGCCAATCGCATCATTGAATTGACGCCCAAAGGCACCATTGACAAATTAATGGAGTATGATGAGTATATCGACAGCGACAGCATCAAAGAATTGAAAGAAAAGATGTATTCATGACAAAGTGTCAGTTGGCATAAAGTTTGATAGAAAGGAGAGCAGAAAAGTGGACGAAACAATGGCAAACAAGAAAACGAATAAAGACTTGCAGGCAGAGATTGACGAACTCAATGAACAGTTGCAGCAAAAAACTGCAGAAATTGACGAGTTAAAAGATCAACTGCTGCGCAAAATTGCAGAATTTGACAACTACCGCAAACGCACACTCAAAGAAAAGGCCGAGCTGATTCTGAACGGCGGAGAAAAAACGGTCTCCGCCATACTGCCCGTCGTAGACGACATGGAGCGCGCTCTGGCCGGCATGAGTCAGTTTGAGGATGTGGCTGCCGTAGTAGAAGGCGTTGAGCTGATTTACAAGAAATTTATCGACACGCTTGAGAAGCAAGGGGTCACCCCTATTGAGACAAAAGACGCAGACTTCAATGTGGACCTGCATGAAGCCATAGCCCAAGTGCCGGCACCTACAGAGGAGATGAAGGGAAAAATCATTGACTGCACCCAGAAAGGATACAAAATGGGCGACAAAGTAATACGTCATGCCCAGGTTGTTGTAGGAATGTAACTATGGCAGAGAAAAGAGATTACTACGAAGTGCTTGGTGTGCCCAAAACTGCCACCGATGCCGAGATAAAGGCCGCCTATAAAAAGATGGCCATTAAGTACCACCCCGACCGTAATCCCGGCAACAAGGAAGCCGAGGAGAAGTTCAAGGAGGCGGCAGAGGCATACGACGTGCTTCGCGACAAAGATAAGAGAGCACGCTATGATCAGTTCGGTTTTGCCGGCATGGAAGGCGGCGGAGGCTTTGGAGGCGCTTACGGAGGCGGCATGAACATGGACGACATCTTTTCCATGTTCGGCGATATCTTCGGCGGCCGCATGAGCGGCGGCAGTTTCGGAGGCGGCTTCGGAGACTTTTTTGGCGGCACAGAAAGTCAGGGGCGCAGAACCCATCAGGGCGGCGACCTCAGAGTGCGCGTCAAACTGACATTGGAGGAAGTTAGCAAAGGAGTCACCAAGAAATTTAAGGTACGCAAAAAAGTCACCTGTCCCGATTGCAATGGTTCCGGCAGCAAGGACGGCCAAATGAGCACATGTTCGGTATGTCACGGCTCGGGCGTTGTCAATCGCGTCATGAACACCATGTTCGGCCGCATGCAGAGCCAGAGTCCGTGTACAGCCTGCGGGGGACAAGGAAAAGTCATCAAGAACAAATGTCCCAAATGTCATGGCGAAGGCATTATTGACGGAGATGAAATCATTGAAGTAAACATCCCTGCCGGCGTTGCAGACGGCATGGTGGTCACCGCTCGCGGCAAAGGCCACGCCGGCGCCAACAACGGTATCGCCGGTGACATTCAGGTGTATATCAACGTGGAGCCCCATCCCGAGTTGATTCGCGTTGACAACAACCTTATTTACAATCTCTTGATTGATCTTCCGACGGCCACATTGGGCGGAACGGTGGAGATTCCTTGCCTCGACGGGCGTGCCAAATTCAAAATTGAGCCCGGCACGCAACCCGGAAAACAAATCAGGCTGAGAGGCAAAGGACTGCCGGCTGTGCAAGGATACGGATACGGCACGGGAGATCTTATCGTCAACATTTCCGTTTATATCCCCGAACATCTTTCCAAAGAAGAAAAAGACGCTTTTGAAAAAATGCGGCAGAGTGACAATGTCAAACCCCGCAAGACGGCGTCATCCCAAAGTTTCTTTGACAAATTGAGAAACATGTTCTCATGACCTACGAAGAAACTATAGACTACTTGTTCAACATCGCCCCGTTGTTTCAGAACATCGGGGCCGGTGCTTATAAAGAAGGCCTTGACAACAGCCTGAAACTGGACGAACATTTCGGGCATCCGCACAAGGCCTATAAATGCATACATGTAGGCGGCACCAACGGAAAAGGCAGCGTATCACACACTCTGGCGGCAATACTGCAAAGCGCCGGCTATCGCGTAGGCCTTTACACCAGTCCTCACCTGACAGACTTCAGGGAACGGATTAAGGTAAACGGTGAAATGATTCCCAAGGAGCGTGTCATTCGGTTTGTCGAAGAAGAGCGTGACTTCTTTGAGCCGCTCCACCCGTCGTTTTTTGAGTTGACCACCGCCCTTGCTTTAAAATACTTTCAAGAGGAAGGAGTTGATTGGGCCGTGATAGAAGTGGGTCTTGGCGGGCGCCTTGATTGCACCAACATCATTACACCCAAATTAGCCATAATAACCAACATCAGCAAAGACCACACCCAATTTCTGGGTGACACACTCACAAAAATAGCTTCGGAAAAAGCCGGCATCATGAAACCTCATGTGCCCACTCTTATCGGAGAAGCTGCGGACAGGAATGTTCGTGAAGTGTTTATCAACCGATCCATCAAGGTAGGCAGTGCGCTGCATTTTGCAGAAGAAGAGTACTTCCCCTATACAGAAGGAGAATTAAAAGGCGCCTATCAAGAGAAAAACCAGCAAACCATTCGTGCTGCGGCATCCTTGCTAAAACTGGACCGCAAATTCGTAGAATACGGGCTTCAACACGTTATTGAGTTGACGGGACTAAAGGGGCGTTGGCAGATTATCTGCGATGCACCGCTGACGATTTGCGACACAGGACACAATCCTGGCGCCTGGCAATATCTCGGACCTCAACTTAATGCTTTAATTAAAGACAGGCAACGCATTCATAATCAAAGCGCAACACTCCACATGGTTATTGGGATGGTATCGGACAAAGACATCCGTTCCGTGTTAAGCATGATGCCGCATGAGGCCCGATATTACTTCACGCAGGCCAGCGTCCATCGCGCAATGCCGGCAGAGGACATCGCTGCACTGGGCCGGGAAGCCCAACTCGAAGGAAGTGTTTACTCCACCGTCACGGAAGCATTTGCAGCTGCGCGCAGCAACGCAAAAAGCAATGATGTTATTTTTATTGGCGGCAGCACCTTTGTTGTGGCTGATTTTCTTAAAAACAACAAAAACTGATATTTTTTCAACCGGTTTCTCCAAAAATTTAGAAAAAAAGTTTGTGCACGTCCAAATTATTTTGTAAATTTGACGCGAATTTCAGTCTAAAAGACTCAGATAACAAACTTAAATTCTAAATATCTATGGAGAAACAACTCATTTCCGGCTTGAAGAGAAAGGATTTCCAGGCCATCGTACAGGGCAAACAAACAGATTTGTTCACACTGGTCAATGAGAATGGCATGGAGGTAAGCATTACCAACTACGGTGGTGCGCTTGTCAGCATCATGGTTCCCGACCGTCAGGGCAATATGGGCAATGTCGTTCAGGGTCACGACAGCATTAAGGGCGTGATGGAGTCCCCAGAGCCCTTCCTTTCAACCCTAATCGGTCGCTATGGCAACCGTATTTGCAAAGGTAAATTCACCATGAACGGAAAAGAATACAGCCTGGCAATCAACAACGGTCCCAACTCTCTGCATGGAGGCCCCACCGGTTGTCATGCGCGCGTTTGGGACGCAGAGCAGGTCAACGGCCAGGAACTCGTACTGCGTTATGTGTTTGCTTACTACGAAGAAGGATTCCCCGGTGAGGTGCATATGACCGTGAAATACAGTCTTACCAACGACAACGAACTGGTCATCGATTATCGTGGCACCACCAACAAGAAGACCGTTATTAACATGACCAATCACGGTTTCTTCTCTCTAACGGGTATCGGCAACCCCACCCCGGATCAGATGGACTGCCTGTTGCAGATCAACGCAG
>ONCM01000087.1 GCA_900316305.1 uncultured Bacteroidales bacterium
CATGAGCCTTGTCACCGTCTTTTTCGCCGCCATCATCCTGATTGCCGCGTTGGGGTACATGTTCAACGTGTCGCGACAGGCCATCCGCAAAGAGGCGGTTGACCGGGCCACGAACCAACTCGAGAACACGGTCTTGCGGGTGACCAACATCCTCGACCAAGTGGAGGTGGCCGCCAACAACACCGCCTGGCTGATCAACCGCCATCTTGACACACCCGACCTCATGTTTGAGTATTCACGCCGGATTTTGGAGAACAACCCCGACCTCAACGGCTGCTCCATCGCCTTCGAGCCATACTTCTTCCCGGGGCGCGGCCGATATTTCTCCGCGTATTCCTACAATGACGATGGCGTGATCGAGACCACCCAGGAAGGCAATGAACATTACGAGTATTTTTACTTGGACTGGTACCAGCTCTGCAAACTGTTAGACCGTCCAGTTTGGACGGAGCCCTTCATGGACTACAATCCCGAAAACATCTACTCCAAGGACATGATCGCCTCCTACTGCCAACCGCTGAAAGACAAGGAAGGCAAGTATATCGGCACCCTTTCCGTGGATTTGTCGCTGTCATGGCTCTCCAACACCATCTCGTCCGTGAAGCCGTACCCGAACTCTTACAGCATCATGATCGGCCAGGGCGGCACCTATTTCGTGCACCCTGATTCGACAAAGCTTGTGTATCAGACCATTTTCACCGAATCGATGGAGCATCCTGACACGGCCATGGTGAGCTTAGGGCACGCCATGCAGCGTGGAGAAGAGGGCATGCGCCAGCTGAAAGTCAACGGCGAGGACTGCTACGTTTTCTACAAACCGCTCAGCACCACCGGCTGGAGCGTGGCCATTGTCTGCCCCGAAAGCGACATCTTCGGGGGATTCAACAAGTTGCGCAGGTCCGTGACGGGTACTGTGATCGGGGGTCTGTTGCTGCTGATGCTGGTGTGCGGCCGGTTCATCCGCCATGAGATCAAGCCCCTCACGAAGCTTGCCCGCCAGGCGGAGACCATCGCGTCGGGCGACTTCAGCGTGACGCTTCCCGAGGACGGGCGCACCGACGAAATCGGACAGCTGACCGAATCGTTCACCAACATGCAGCATTCGCTGGTTTCCTACATTGACGAACTGAAGACCACCACGGCGCAGAAGGCCTCCATCGAAAACGAATTGAAGGTGGCCAGCGACATCCAGATGAGCATGGTGCCCCGCTTGTTCCCGGCATTCCCCAGTCGCAAGGATATTGACCTCTACGCTTCAATGACCCCCGCCAAAGAGGTGGGCGGCGACCTCTACGACTTCTTCATCCAGGACGAAATCCTCTATTTCTGCGTGGGCGATGTCTCCGGCAAGGGCATTCCCGCCAGTCTCTTCATGGCCGTCACGCGCAACCTCTTCCGCATCGTGGCGCAGCAGGGTCTTCCGCCTACGGAAATCGCCAGCCATATCAACAACATCCTCGCCGTCGACAACGACCAAGGCATGTTCGTCACGATGTTCATCGGCAAGGCCGACCTGCGCACCGGCCACCTCGACTACTGCAACTGCGGACACAACGCCCCGGTGGTGGACGGACAACTTCTCGAGATGCAGTACGCCAACCAACCGCTCGGACTCTGGGAAGACGACCCCTTCAACGGCGAAAGCATCGACAACTTCAGGGGCAGACAGTTCCTGCTCTATACCGACGGCCTCAACGAAGCCGAAAACGCCGAAAAGGAACTCCTCGGCAATGACCGGATGATAGAGCTGATGCAAGACGCGCAGGATATGGATGCCCGTCACGTGGTGGATATGCTCAAAGCAGCCGTGGAGGAACACCGGGCCGGCGCAGACCCCAACGATGACCTGACATTGTTGTGTTTGACGATTAAAGGTTAGAAGTTAATAGTTAGTAGTTAAGACGACATTATTTGTAAAACCAATAAAATCAGAGATTATGGAAAAAATGACAAAAGAACAGATTGAACAAAAGAAAGAATAGCTCAATCCATTCATCATTCATCATTCACAAATGAAATGAGACACTTGTCCAAAACATATTATATTGTCGCCGTAATAGCGATGACGGTGCTGTCAGTGGCTTTCTCAAGCTGCGGCCACAAAAAGCAGGCTGTTGAAATGACCGAAGCCAAGTATGACAGCTTGTTCGATGTAGTCTGGTACGCCCGTGACACCATCATATTGCTCACCATTGACAGCCTTGAAACGGCGGGAGAATTGACCGAGAACAGGGCAGATTTCCTCCGTGGTGTGGCATACGACAGAAGCCGGGAGATACCGCTCGGAGATCACTATTACAACAAGGTCTATCAGGCCGTGGATCCGGAAAAAGAGGGCTGGGATTTTTATTTACGGGTGGCGACCCGACTTTCACAGTTGCGAATGACCACCAGCGATAATAAAGGGGCCATAAAGGTGGCAGCCGAAGCCCTTGAGAAGGCGAAAGCAGCAGGCAAACTGACCGATAATTATGAATTGGGATTATTGTGGAGTATAGCCGGTTGCCAAGCCGCGCTTCAACTTCCCGAAGCCACTCAGACGAGTATGCGTGTTTATGAACTGCTGGAGAAGCAGGCGAAAGACAGAGGGGTGGAAATGACACCCAATCTGATGGTTTACAGGATGGTATTATGCGAAAGTTACATAGGGCAAGAGAATTACGATGAAGCGGAGGTTTGGAACCAGCGTTTCGGAAAGGCTTTGACACAGTTGGATACCGCAACTTACGACAATTTAATTCATGAGAATGCATGGCATTATCCCATGAATGAAATCCTCATATTGAAAGGTCAGGGGAAAGACAGTCTGGCGGATGCGGTATTTAGACAATCGTATGATCAACTCATGGAATTGCCCGAGGGAATGCAGGAAGTCGCCTTGTATTTGTTGGATAATGAGAGATATGCCGAGGCCGCTGACATATTCGTTCACATTGATTCCACCATTCCTGCAGATAACAAATATGGCCATCTGAATCTCGAAAATATCGAGTACAGCATCATTCCGAGACTCAAGGCCAACCTTGGCGCTGGCCGCACGGACACCGTACTCTCCATTGCCCGCAAGATAGCGGACAATTATGAGGACGCGTTTAAGGAATATAGGGACAAAAATGCCGCCGAGCTGGCCACTATCTACCAGACGCAGGAGAAGGATGCCGAAATTGCCCAGCAGCAAATCAAGCTGAGTCGTCAGCGGCTGATCGGCACGCTGGTCGCATTGGTTCTGCTCTCGGCATTCTTCATCATCTACTCCTGGTACCGCCGCAGGGCGCAGAAGAGACTCGCCACCGCGCATGAGCAGCTGAAAGCCGCCTACGACCAGTTGGAGGAGACCACTGCCGCGAAGGAGCGCATCGAGAGCGAACTGCGCATCGCCCGCGACATCCAGATGTCGATGGTGCCCAACCTCTTCCCCGAATACGAAGGACTGGACATGTTCGCCGCGATGACCCCCGCCAAAGAGGTGGGCGGCGACCTCTACGGTTATGTCCTGCAGGGTGACATTCTCTATTTCTGTGTCGGTGACGTGCCGCACCCTCGCCTCCGAGAATATGGTGCCCGCCGATATCGCCGTGCGCATGAACAACGCCCTGGCGGAAAACAATGAAACCGGCATGTTCGTCACCATGTTCATCGGGCAGCTCAACCTGAAGACCGGCCATCTCGACTACTGCAACTGCGGCCACAACGCCCCTGTCCTCGACGGAGAGTTCCTGAAGATGCAGTACGAGAACCAACCGCTCGGTCTGTGGGAGGACGACCCCTTCTACGGCGAGAGCATCGAGGACATCCGGAACAAGCAACTGCTTGTTTACTCCGATGGCTTGAACGAGGCCGAAAACCCGCAACAGGAATTGCTGGGCAACGCCCGCCTTTTGGAATTGATGGATAGTGCTAAGTCACTCTCTTCCCAACAAGTGATCG
>ONCM01000091.1 GCA_900316305.1 uncultured Bacteroidales bacterium
CGGGCAAACGGAATTTTTGTCCACAGGAAGGGTACGTTGCCATAAACTTTGTAGGGCACCTTGGCGTGTCCTTTCTCCTCTTTGGCGAAAAAGCCCTTGCGGGAGGTCATGATCAGCAGACTGTCTCGGGTGTCGAATTTGAACGAGATGCCTTTGGAGACGAGGTCGAAGCCGAAAGCGCCGTCGATGATGCCGCAGGTGAAATTACTGAGCCCTTCGTCCACCACCACCGGATAGCCCTTGATGGTGAGATGTCCCATTTTAAGGGAAGGAATCTTCATCATCGCTTTCTTTTTCGTTCTGTTTTGGGCGTCACGTGTGGTGATACTGGCGCCCATCGGTTGCATCCACGCCTCTTCTTCTCCTATCCAGAACCCTGTCCCGGCACCCGTGTCGAACATCAGGTTCTTGGTTTCCCCCTCGATTTCCACGGGCACAATAATGGCCCCGTCCCATATCTTTATCTTGATGGTATCGACAAAATCCTGTTCGGAGATGCCGAAATAGCGGTCGCTCAACCGCTGTGCCGGTGCCTGCCAAAATGCTGCAAGCAGCAGCAAGACTGCCGTCGTAATGGTTTTTATCGGATTATTCATTCGCATCTTTTCGGTTTTTAGTCACTTTTCGTGACGATTTGAGGCCGCAAAGATACACTTTTAGATAAACTATCGCCACTCCGCGAAGCAGGAAAAGCCATACCGAGTTTCAATGTCGCCCTCGGGCAGGAAGAAATAGAGCGTTTTCAGATCCGCCGGCATCATCCCTTTCTTGACGCTGAAGTAGTTTTCGGGTGTCTGATTAGGGTCATATTCTATCCTTCCCAGACTGACGAGCATCTGCTCTGCCACACGGTCGGTGCGCCACTCGCAGTAGGCGCGGGCCTGCGCTGGCGAGACTCCAAACACGGGGGAATACCTGTATGCAGGATGATTCGCATAGACTTCAGCAAGACTGTCGGGGAGCAGTTGCCGGAGTGCCTGCTTGTCGGGGAGCGCGGCACGGTACTCGGCCGACTCCTTTCCGTAGATTTGTTCCAGCCAGTGGAGGTACTCCATCCAATCGACGTTGGAGATCGGATTCTGGTCGCGATAAAGCTCCATTGTGATGGCTGTCAGGCCGGGGTGTACTTTCTTCTGGTAATTCTTGACGGTGAGGTGCTGTGCGGAGACACCGGTGGCGCAGAGCCATAACAACACGCAGAGGAGTTTGCATTTCATAATCTTACATTTTGGGTGGGTTCTTTATTATATAAACGTAAGATTTCGACGGGTGGTAGATTTTTCATTGGGGTTGGGATTTTGAGCGGCGAAAATATGATTTTAAAACGTATCTTTGCCGCGTTGAAAATGAAATATAAACGAGAAACGAAATATGATATCACAATTTGTGATGACATCTAAAAACCAATAACTTATGGAAAAGAATATTCAACTATCCGACAACACTATCCAAGACATCATCTACGACATCAGAGGTGTCAAAGTCATGTTAGACTACGATTTGGCCGCTATTTACGGCGTGGAAACCCGATCTCTGAACCAAGCGGTGAAACGAAACATAGAACGATTTCCGCCGGATTTCATGTTCAGACTTACCGAGAACGAATGGGAAATTGTAAAGCGTAACTCGCTGTCTGACAGTATGCCATCACAGATTGTGATAGCATCATCCGATCGACGAAACAAGTCTGCCCCACCTTACGCCTTCACGGAACATGGGGCGGTGATGCTTGCCTCCGTGCTGCGGAGCCCGAGTGCCGTACAAATGAGCGTGATGGTGACGCGGGCGTTCATCGCCATGCGGCGGGCACTCTCCTCGATGCTGTCGTACGACTTGAAAATCGAGCAACTCTCCCACAAGGTTGACCAGCTGAACGCGCACGTTGAGGAGATTTTGCACGACCAGAACGACATCAACCAGCTACAGTCGCAATTCAACAGCGAAGTTGCTTTGCAAATTGAAGTGATTAACGATGCGCTGGATCAGCTGCGCGAAAAGAAAGAGGAACCGGGCAATCCGATAGGATTCAGGGTGCAACGACAAGAATGATTGTGCATTATTCCATCACCACAAACTTCACCTTTGCGCTCCCCACTTCCGTATTCACATGCACGACATACATCCTTGCGGGGAGGTGCCGGACTGAGATTTTGGTGCGGCGGTAGGTGCAATCTCTTGAGCAAAATCTTCCCAAAAATCCAAGTGTTTCACCCGAGGCGTGTTCGCTAACGACTTCTCGCATTTTTTGCAAGTTGCATCTTTTATCGCAAAAATTGCATCTTTCCCATCGAAAAATGTCACTTTTATAATATTGATTCTTAATGAATTAAAAGTATTTTGCTCTTGATTTGTTTGCTTTAATTTTGTAACTTTGCGGGCAAACAATATCAAAGATGAAAGAGAATATTCTACCCTCCGACAACTCCATTCAAGATATCATTTATGATATTAGAAGTGCCAAAGTTATGCTGGATTATGATTTGGCGTCAATGTATGAAGTGGATGTTTCACAACTTAAGCGACAGGTCCGCCGCAATATCGATCGTTTCCCCGAAGACTTTATGTTTGAGCTGACCTCCGAAGAGGTATCCGCTCTAAGATGCCAAAATGGCATCTTAAAGACAGGACGAGGCCAACACAGTAAATACCTTCCATTTGCATTCACCGAAGAGGGGGTCGCCATGCTGTCGGGGGTTCTCCGCAGCAAAGTTGCCGTACAGGTGAATATCAACATTATGCGTGCTTTTGTTGCTGTGCGTCAAGCCATTACTGCGTTGCAATCATCGGAATTGAGGTATGAGCAGCTTTCCCACAAGGTGGACCAACTGAACGCGCATGTTGAGGAGATTCTGCACGACCAGAACGATATTAACCAATTGCAGTCGCAATTCAACAGTGAGGTTGCCCTGCAAATTGAGGTGATTAACGATGCGCTGGACCAGTTACGCGAGAAGAAAGAGGAACCGGACAATCCGATAGGATTCAGGGTGCAGTAATGATCATTATCAACCCCGATTTGCCTTATTAAAAATATCAGAAGCATTTAAGGGCTTTTTCAAATCAAGCTCTTCTTGGATGTATTTGGGTGACCGTTTTTTTGCCATGAAAAATGTAGAAACGTGCCGACAGTACGATAATAATGGTAGAATGGACTTCGGGGTCGTATTAACGCTGTTGTTCTCGTTATCTTTTAGACTCACAAGAATGTTTTCTCATAAAGATCTTTAGCAGGAATTTCAATAATATTGCCGCTGGTATCTTCGGTTATAATATTTTGCCCAAGCATTGATTTTTGCTTAATAAGCTGATAGTCAGCTTCTCTTAGGCCTTTCATCAATTTGTTGGTTTCCTTTATAATCTCTTTATTTGACATATTGTTGGATTTTGTTGAATAAAGACTCGTTGTAAATAGTGGATAACGCATCCATGTATCCTACCGCCACAATTTGCCGAGGCTGCTCAGTGTTGTCTATAATAGACCAATAATCGGCTTTCTTCATATACATTTTGAAGAAATTGTTGATTCCGGCGTGATATCTCCGCTTGATGATGTTCACCGGTACGGAATGGCCGCCTTCAGACACACGTTGGGCCACGCGACGGATAGCCATTTCGGGGGAATGAAGCCAGAAGAACAGCAAGAATACGACAAAGCCTTTTTCATGCGCCCTATTGATGACGTTCACGTAATACCGGGACGACAAGGTGGTCTCTACGGCGAACGATTTGTTACTTTCAAGCAGTTCGTCAATGCGATTCAGCATGATTTTGCCTGCCTGTATGTTGACCGATTCGGGATGGAATGGGGACAAACCTTTTGCAATTTCATCAGAATTGACAAACTCCTTGCACTTGTACATTTCAGGCAGCAAAGTGTATGCGGCAGTGGTTTTCCCCGCCCCGTTGCAACCAGCTATAATATACAAGGTTTTGCCCATTGTTTCAGTTTTATATTGACAATTGTAGGGGCGAATAATTATTCGCCCCTACACCGTCATTCCGTTATAATCTCTCAATCTTCACCCTGATCTTCACATCCTCCAGATCCATCTCCACACCGTCGGAAACCGTGTCGGCGATGGTCAGTGAGGTGCAGAGGGTCTCGTTGCAGATGTGCTGCTCGAAGGCCTTCAAAGCGGGGGTGATGACCTCGTTGTCTTCCACCGTGATGGCGATCTTGTCCAGC
>ONCM01000039.1 GCA_900316305.1 uncultured Bacteroidales bacterium
AAGCAGGCCATGAGGTAGTTGTCGGCGACGCTCCAGACGGTCTTGCCCGCGATTTCGCGTTGCTCAATCTTGGCCGAAAGCTCGATGCCCAGCTCTATCATGGCTTGGAAGAGCAGGTCCTCGTCGGTGCGGTCGTGCTTGATGTTGTCCTCGAAGAGCAGGTTTTCGTTGAACTGCTCTGGCGAGTAATACACATCCTGCATATTGGAGCTGTCGAGTTTCAGCACACGGAAACCGACATCCAGATGTTTCTTCTCACCACTGAACAAATCGGCTTGTTGGGCATTCTGCTCCTCCACAATTTTCTTACCCGCACGGCGAATGCGTTCTTTGCCGATTTCGCAAATGTTCATGTAGCCTGCTTTGTAGGCTTCGCTTTTTTCATCCGTTGCCTCGGGCAGTTGCACCATAATGAACTTACGGTTACCGCCATCCTCTGCATTGAGTTGCATGACGGCGTGGGCAGTTGTGGCGGAACCGGAGAAGAAGTCGAGGATGATAGAATTATTATACATTGCAACTTTTATCATCTTTTTGATTAGTCCAGTAGGTTTGGGGGTATCAAATGCATTTTCTCCAAATATCTGTAAAATATCCTTTTTCCCTTCTTTATTTGTTGCCACATCGTCCCAATAATTTGAAATAGGCTGTCCTTTGCTTTCCGATATATACATCACCCTCTGTGGTATTCCACATTTATCTTTGCCGAAATAGACTTTACCTTCCTCAAATAGTTTTAAATAGCTTTTTTCTGGCCAAGCCCACAAACGGGTGTGTTTTACACCTGTTGGTGTTGTAATTGTATAGGTGTATCCACCACCATTCAACCCTTTCGAAACGGTTAATGGAACTGGTCTCCATTTTCCAAGGGGAAACTCTTCTGTAGGATCGTTATATGACTTTGCCACATAGTCATCTGATAAAGGTTCTAATGCTAAAGTCGTGTTTAATCTACCGTAACATAATATGTATTCACCTTGAATTGCAACATTATTTGAATCATTAGAGATTTCCTTCTTTCGCTTCCATGCAATTTGTGCAATAAAATTACTTTCTCCAAAGACTTCATCACAAACTTTTTTCAAATTCTCCACCTCATTATCATCAATCGAAATAAATATCACCCCATCCTCACTCAGCAAGTCCTTGGCCACTTTCAGGCGAGGGTAAATCATATTGAGCCAGTCGGTGTGGAAGCGGCCGTTGCTTTCGGTGTTGGCCACGAGGCGGTTGCCCTCCTCGTCCTCCTGCCCGCTGTTGTGGACATAGTCGCCGGCGGTCTGGGCGAAGTCGTCGTTATACACGAAGTCGTTGCCCGTGTTGTAGGGCGGGTCAATATAGATCATCTTCACCTTGCCGAGGTAGTTCTCGCGCAGCAGTTTCAGCACTTCGAGGTTGTCGCCCTCAATGTAGAGGTTCTGCGTGTTGTCGAAATCGACGCTCTCCTCGCGGCAAGGGCGCAGCGTGTCGGTGGTCGGCGCATTGGCTCCTTCGAGAGCTCCTGCCGCAGCTGGTCGAAGTCAATCGCCACTTCCGGCTTCCCGTTCTCGTCGAGGCGCTCGGTGATGCAGTTGGGGAAGAGTTCGGCAATCTTCTTTATGTTTTCGTCCACGATGTTGTGGGTTTGGAGTTTTAGTTTATTCATATAACGACAGTTCTTTTTGTGTTTACGACAATTTGGACAACTTATGACAAATTAATTTACTTATAAAGGTGTGTGATTGTTGTTATCTTTCTTTCCCAAAACGAGAGGAATTGAATATTTGATTCTGCTGACGGATTGATTTTCAATGCTTTTGCTTGTTTCCATACCTGCTTGGAATAATTGCACCACTTTGATCCCACCGCCACCTTTGGTGTCATTCACTTCTGTTGCGGTTACGGCTACGTCAAATTCTATGTTCACGGCGTGAGCATTACGTCCACTACGATCAATATAGCTGTCGCCAGTAGATGCTCTTTCTATGTTGCGGGTGACATACGCATTTTGATCAGTTAAAAGTTCATTCGCTTCGTTCACACCTTTAACAATTTGCATTATTGTTTCTTTCGTAAATTCTTTTAAGTCCATAATTCTCTTAAGATGATTGTTTAATTAATACTAATGCCCAACACCCCCTCAAACTCCTTCAGTTCCTTCTTTCTCGCTTCTCGGATTTTTGCGATATCGAGTTTGTCCAAATATTGTTTTATTTTTTCTCTGCCTTTATGTCTGTCGTACATGATATTCTTTCTACGGAATAATGCTTTCACTTTATCCTGCCCATATTGCCCTTTGGGTTTGGTATTCAAAGGCAAATCCAATGCTTTTAACAGACCTTCTAAATCGTCTAACATCCAGTCTTCAATGCTGGTTTTAGCTTGGATACGACAAAAACGTGTCACATTATTGTTCTGTTTGAGGTTCTTTTCAACCTTTTTCCAATTAGGTTCTTGTTGTATTCCTTTCGCAAAAATATCAGTATCGTATTCGCATACAACAGCCTCAAACTCAACAGGATTTTTCGAACACATAATGATTTTTGTCAAACCTTGTCGCATTTTCTTTTCGTCAGGAAACCCATGAGTGTTGATTATCTTTATCTGTTTTTTAAAGCCGTTACTGCGATAATAACTAATTAATTTATCAATGATTATTTCATCAGCGTCACCTTCAACAAATATGACTTTAATGTGATCGGAGTTAATTGTTGCTTTTTTCTTAGTCATATTCCCTTCCTCAATTTTTAGTAAAAAACTCTGAAATCAGGTCGCGCTCACACTCCAAATCCAACATCAAGTCAAACAAGTATTCACCTAATGACATTTCACCTGCTGCAGCAATCTTAAGTACACGCGAAACCTTAGTCGCTTTCAATGTGCGAAAATCCACATACCCCTTTTCTGAAGGTAATCCTATATACAATTGAGGAGCTGACAAATACTTTGCTAAATTAGGAGAATGACTAGTGAATAACAATTTTGTATCACCCAAAAAGTCGTCAATTATTGACAGCAAACTTTGTAACAATCTAGGATGTATTGAGTTTTCAAGCTCTTCTACAAGAAGCAATTGCACCCCGTCCTTTTGTGCTTTCACCACCTTGGTCAATAAGTTTAACAGTTTCATACTACCCGTTGAAAGATATTGAAACCTTGTTTGTTGATTATTGTACCTTTCTTTCACAATAATATCATACTGATCAGGCAATTCAAATGGCGCGTCTTCATCTATTTTCAAGTTAAGTTTATTAATGACAACTGGATCAATTGTCTCAATTGCAGGAATAAGGTTAGTAATTGCTGAAACTAATAGTTCAAAGACATTTCTGTCCTTTTGTTTTAACTCAAACAAATACGGTGCAAGGTCTGCTCCCAACATCAACGATTGTTTGCCATTTTTTACCATAAGCCGAGGTGCGAACAGGTCCTCTGGATCCGAAAGAGTATCAATTCCTCTGACTCTTACAGACTTAATTGTCTCAACATAATCGTGATAGAACAAATCGTCGAAATTAGATAATTTATTCAAAGCTAACTCATCAGATTCTATTGGCAAATCCTTGTCGCATCTTCCAGTGGGGCTTGGAATGTATTTTACTTTATTTCCTGCAGTTCTGTTTATTAAAGTGGTGTATTTGGGCTTTTCACTGTTTTTGTTCCTTACTTTCAAATATTCAGTAACGATTTGTCCTTCAGACTCTTCTTCTTTGTCACCTTTCCTATTTCTTTTCCAATCAAAACTATACCCATAAATATAATCAGTGTTATTATCTATTGAACCTTCCTCCTCAAAAACAAACGGTTTTCCTGCAATTCCTTTATTTATAGAAATACACGACTGATCCCCCATCATTCTCAATCTAGTCTTTGATTGGTTCTTGATGAACTCAAAACCAAATTTAATTGCAGCCATCGCGTTACTTTTCCCATAGTTGTTGGGAGCCAACAAAGAAGTAATATTTGTCAGGTCAATGGAAAACACGTCGATATTCCTGAAACCTTTAATCGTGATTTTGTTTAACGCATTCATATTTTTCTTTTATTGTTAATACCAGGCTGCAAAAATACAAAATTATATTATATATGCAATAAAAAATTTCAGATAAAAAAATCATAGTTCTTTTTCCAGTCTCCGAATCTCCGACACCAGTTCCCATTTCTTCCGTGGCTGCTTTTCCGTTCGGGCTTTCTTCTCCAGTTGGGCGATTTTTTGCTCCGTCTGCCGGCGTTTCCAATCCTTGTCAAGCTGTTCGTCTATACTGATGGCGTTGTCCAAGACAATGCTGCCCACTGCCGCCACAATGTTTTCCCATACCTTGTCGAAGTCCAAGCCTAGGATAGGAATGTCCAGATCATCCTCATTCATCCATTCGGAAGTAAGCAGCCGGGAATGATGTACGGCCAGCTGCATTTTGTCGTCATGCTCCAACACGAGAACCATTTTTTGCGGGATAAGCCGTGAAAGCAGCTCAATACTTTTGCCGGACACGTATTGCTTTCGTTTCAACTGAACCGTAACCACATAGATAGTTTTCACGCTTTGTCCTTCCGCGACAGCAGGCAACGTGTGCGATGAGAGCACATTTGTGATGACCATGCGGCTCACATCCGCATCAAAGGCTTTCTGCTGCGACGGCTTCAGTTCAAACTTCTCATAGAGGACGGTCTTGGGAAGCGCCTTGTTGATTTCTGTGCTTTGTGGCAGGTTATACATGGTCTGTGATCACTAAAAAGCAAATCAGTTCAAAATCATCCAATCCGTTTATCTCTTCGGTGAACAGCTCCGACTGAACACCGCAGAGGAAGCAGTCGAGGTCGCTTTTTTCCTTCACATTGACAATGGAGGCTATGGCATCGCTCAGCAGTTTGGAGTATTTTCGCATATCCGTGCCGTCTTTGGTCTCCTTGTTGAAAGCTTTGCACAGGTTCTTGTCTGGTTCGGGGCGGTTTTTGCAAAGGAAGCGCATTTTGTCTAACAATTCTTTCGGAGACAGGTGGTTAACCTCAAGTTGGCCGTCATTTTTTACATATACCAGATAGAACGGATGGAGACGGTTTTTATGGTCAATGTTTACGCCTTCGGAACGGTTTTTCAATACGAACACCACACCGGGCGGGGTGTCTTTGGCCGCCGGCACCACCGCATGAAGTCCGAAGGGGGTATGCTCGATGTCAGGTTCCTGCTTCATATATTCCAGCAAATCAAGGCGGAACTCGTTCAGTCCCAAGTCCATGATGGATACACCGGTGTTCATGTCTTCAATATCCACCACCTCCTCCTGAAGCTTTTTCAGTTGGGCTCTACGGTATTCCAAATCGCCCTTCTCCTCCACTGAAATCGGGTTGTCGTCACCGGTGGCTGTCATCACCGATACTTTCATTCTGGCCTCCACACGACCTTTCAGATCAATGTATTCGTCTAACGTCATATCTGGCCAGTAGTTCATCAGCTGGATTACCTCATTTTGGGACCCAATACGGTCAATACGTCCGAAGCGCTGGATGATGCGCACGGGATTCCAATGGATGTCGTAGTTGATAAGGTAGTCGCAGTCCTGTAGGTTCTGACCTTCGGAAATGCAGTCGGTGGCAATGAGCACGTCAATGTTGTCCTTGATGTTGGGGTAAACCACGTCACGTTCTTTGGAAATGGGAGAAAACAGGGTCAATATCGTGTTGAAATCCATTTTCTCTTTTCGCTCGAGCGTGGTTTTCTCACTTCCCGTGCCTGTCACCAGAGCGACGTTCAAACCGTGGTTGTCTTTAATGCGTGGGGCTAACTCCTTGTATAGGTATTCAGCCGTGTCTGCAAAAGCGGTGAAAATGATTACTTTTTTGTTGTCGTTGTTGATGGGATTGGCAAACTTATGCCGCAAATCTTCTACTAATTGTTGTAATTTGGCATCATGCTCGGGCGTGATGTCTTCCAACATCATGATGAGCAGGTCTAATGTCTCCAAATCCTGCTTCAAATATCCTTTCCAAGAAATATAATCCAGATCTTCCAACAGAATCTTATTCTTCTTGTTGCCGATGAAGATGTCGGTGTCCTCACTGTCCAAGTCGTATTGGTAGTCGGCGTCAAAATCCTCCACGAAAGTGGCTTTGTTTTTATCAAAGTGGTCAATGGTTTCGATTGTGTTCCGCACCAGCTCTTTCACGTGGCGTAGGGAGAGTCGGAACGAATTGACCGAACTTTCCAGACGTTTCAACAGATTGATGCTCATCAGGCGGCGGATGCCCATTTCGCGGCTATGGATAGAAAGCCGGTTGGACTTCTCCCCGTCCTCATCCAACTCCAAGTATTTCATCGCCGCACTGGGAAGGATGAAGTCGGAAGGAGTGTAAACAGCGAGGTTCAACTTTTGAATCAGGTCGAAAATTTCATTGTAGTTGATAGCGGAATCCAAATCGGTGAGGCTGGGACGTCGGGAAAGGGGAGACAATCGGGTGGGGAACTTTCCAATTTCGGAGGTGTCATAATAACGTTCCACATGTTTGCGGCTACGTGCTATGGTCACGGAATCCAGCAATTCAAAGAAGTCGAAGCTGAGCATTTCAAGCAGCCGTTTAGTGGTACGTTCCGCTGGAGACATTTTAGCCCAATGGTTATAAGCGGCCTGGGCCTGTTTGAATATCTGTTCAATGCTGGTATTGGTGTCCAAAAGTGCATCCATCTTTTCAGATTCGCCTTCGTAGGCCAGCTGGATCTGGTTTTTCAGATCGTTGAAACGGTTGTTGACAGGAGTGGCCGAAAGCATCAGTACTTTGGTCTTAACCCCGGCGCGTATGACCGTGTTCATTAGTCTCAAGTAGCGGTTTTCACGTGGGTTGTCATCATCGTCGGAAGTGATTTTCCCGCCATTTCTGAAGTTGTGTGATTCATCGATGACCACCAAATCATAGTTTCCCCAGTTGATGTGGTTCAGGTCGTAGCCGTTGGAATATCCGCCCCGACGGGAAAGGTCGGAATGGAAGAAAACATCATAGCGGAGCCGATCCTTGGCTATGGGATTGTTCAAGTAGTTGCTTCGATAGGTCATCCAATTGTCATTCAGCTTTTTAGGACATAACACCAACACGGATTTATTGCGGTTTTCATAATATTTGATCACAGCCAATGCGGTGAAGGTTTTGCCAAGTCCCACGCTGTCAGCCAAAATGCAGCCATTGTATTTCTCCAACTTATTGATGATGGCTAATGTAGCATCCTTTTGGAAATTGTAAAGTTTGTTCCATATCAAGCTGGATTTGAAGCCTGTGGCCTCGTTGGGCAGCACATCTTCGGAAATATCTTCCAGAAATTCGTTGAAAATATTGTATAAAGTGACGAAATACATGAAATCAGGAGCATTTTCCTTATATGCGTTGGTGATATTGTCCAACACTTCTTCCGTGACCACCTGCATCCGTTTGGAATCGTTCCAAAGTTGGTCAAACAGGGTGAGAAAACTGCTTGATTCGGGATAATCAAGTCGAGAAATCATGGTATAGGCATTGTTTCCGCGCTCACAGCCCAAATCCACTGTGGTGAAACCGTTGACAGGCATATACGTCGTGTTATCTACGTTGACAAACCCCATCATGTTTTCATTGGTCCGATTCGACTTGAAGCAGGCTTTTTTCCTGATCCATTCCGCACACTCACGCGCAATTGCCTTTTGAGACAGTTCATTACGGAGTTTCACTTCAAATTCAGTACCCCAAAGATTCCGTTCCCGGTTCAATCTCGGGATATAAAACTCTCGTTGCTGTTTGGTCGCTTTCTCGGTAACAAATGTTGGTGATGTGAATATAAAACGCAAGTTATCAATGTCTTTCAATTGACTTTTTAACTCTTGAAAAGCATAAATGGAGAAACAGGAAGCGGCAATGGACAGTTTGTTTCCATTCTTTATTTCATTCACCAGATCCTCTTTAAGGGTGTGGGAAACATTATCGATCAGTTTCATATCTATTTTTGGCAATTAATGCTGCAAAAATAGCAAAAATAATCATTGGAGTTCAATTATTTATTTGTCATTAGCGATCACGCATCCTGCTAACTGCTAACTACTAACTAACCCAAATTTTTCCTATCTTCGCCCCCGAAAAATTCCACCCCCTATGACAAAGAAAATCCTCTATATCCACGGGTTCAACTCCGCGGGCGGCGGGCACAAGGCGCAGGAACTGCAGAAGATGTTCTCCGACTGGCAGGTGCTGTCGCCGACGTTCGACTACAAGGACCCCGCCGGCGTGCAGAAAAAGCTCGACTCCCTCGTGCGCACCCAGCGCGTGAACGCCGTCATGGGCACCTCCCTCGGCGGCTTCTTCGCCATCTACTGCGCCAAGAAACACAAACTTCCCGCCATGGTCATCAACCCCACCATTCGGCCCTCCGAGACCCTCGCCAACCACCTCGGCAAACAGAAAAACCACGTCACCAAGGAAGAATACCAGTTCACCGCCGCCGACCTCGCCAAATTCGACGACTTCGAACGCAAAGTCTTCGACAAACTGTCCTGCGACGACACCCTACTCCACTTCGCCCTCTCCACCGATGATGAACTCCTTGGCGACCACCACCACCTCGAACAGAAATTCCCCAAATGCCAGGATTTCAACTACTTCGACCAGCAGGGGCATCGGTTTGCAGGGGTGAAGATATTGAAACCGATTTTGGAACGAGCAATGGGGATCTGAGACGTTGTGCTCTGGCGAGTACGAGGTTCCGTTTGGCATGTTTGCCCTAGCGGGTACGAGGTTCCGTTTGGCATATTTGCTCTGGCGAGCCAATATTTGCATTGGCAAGGCCAAACGGAATGGAGGTGACTTTTTCGTCTGCAAAACCAACACGAAAAAGGGACGCCACACCGACATCCCCATAAACTTCTAAGCTTCTAAGCTTCTAAACTTCTAAGCTACTAAGCTATTTGTCCTTGAACGAGAATATCGAGCTCTCGAACTTCTCTTGCGCGTAGGCCTTATCGACCACGATCTTCTTTTTGTTGAGGCTCGGGAATTCGTACATGGCGTCGGTCATGATTTTCTCGACGATGGCGCGCAAGCCGCGGGCGCCGAGCTGCAATTCCACCGCCTTATCAACGATGTAATCCAAGCTTTCTTCGGTAAAACTCAGCGTGATACCGTCCATCTTGAAGAGGGCGATATACTGCTTCACCAAGGCGTTTTTCGGTTCGGTAAGGATGCGCTTCAACGCCGTACGGTCGAGGGCGTTCAGCGAGGTGATGACCGGGAAACGGCCGCACAGCTCGGGAATCAACCCGAAATCCTTGACATCCTGCGCACTGACGTACTTCAACGCCTCCTGCGGGTTGAAGTTGATGTTCTTTGTATTGTAACCGATGGCGTGCGTGTTCATGCGGTCGCAGATAATATTCGACAGGTTGTTGAACGCGCCGCTGCCGATGAAGAGGATGTTGCGCGTGTTGACCTGGATGAACTCCTGCTCGGGATGCTTTCTGCCCCCTTGCGGCGGAACGTTCACCAAGGAGCCCTCCAAGAGCTTTAGCAACGACTGCTGTACACCCTCGCCCGACACATCGCGCGTAATGGACGGATTTTCAGAACCTTTGCGGGCAATTTTGTCGATTTCGTCAATGAAGACAATACCGCGCTCGGCACGCTTCACGTCATAGTCGGCGGCCTGCAGCAGACGCGTGAGGATGCTCTCCACGTCCTCGCCCACATAACCCGCCTGCGTGAAAACAGTGGCGTCGGCAATACAGAACGGCACATCCAACAGATTCGCTATCGTTTTGGCCAACAGAGTCTTACCTGTACCTGTCTCCCCTATCAGCAGAACATTGGACTTCTCAATGTCCACGTCCGGATCCGACTCATCTACCCCCTGCATCAGACGTTTGTAGTGGTTATACACCGCCACGGAAAGCACCTTCTTGGCCTCTTCCTGTCCAATGACATAATCGTCCAATTTTGCCTTTATCTCCTTAGGTTTCAACAGTTTGTGCTTAATATCCGAAATCTCCCGACGGTCTGTTTCAGATTGGTGCTGGTGATAGATATCCATCGCCGCCTGCAAGCAGTCGCTACAAATCATCGCATCGAAACCGCCAATAATAAACTGGTTGCCGGGGATTTCTCTACCACAAAAACTGCAAGTCCTATCGAAATTCTGTTTTTTTGCCATTAAATTATCTATTCGTCGTATTTCTCAATTAAAATAGTGTTTGTTACTATTAGTCCAAACCACTAACTGCTAACTACTAACTGCTAACTACTAACTGCTAACTGAAAAAAACCGGCACCCGAACATTTCCGGAAGCCGGTTTGTATCCATTTCAAAAAGTTTGATACTTAATTATTTGTTTTTGTCACGGCCCAAAACCTGGTCAATCATGCCATATTCCTTAGCTTCGGCAGCGGTCATCCAGTAGTCACGGTCGCTGTCCTTCCACACCTGCTCATAGTCTTTGCCACTATGATAGGCGATGATTTCGTACAGTTCTTTCTTGATTTTCTGGATCTCGCGGGCTTCGATCTCAATGTCGGAAGCCTGACCTTGCGCACCGCCCATCGGCTGGTGAATCATGATGCGGGAGTGCGGGAGCGCGAAACGTTTGCCCTTGGCACCGGCACACATCAACACAGCGGCCATGGAGGCGGCCATACCCGTGCAAATGGTAGAGACATCGGGCTTCAGATACTGCATCGTGTCGTAGATGCCCAGTCCGGCATAGACCATGCCTCCGGGACTATTGATGTAGATCTGGATGTCGCGCTCGGAATCCTGCGATTCGAGGAACAGCAGCTGCGCTTGGATGATGTTGGCCACATCGTCGTCAATCGGCACGCCCATGAAGATGATTCTGTCCTTCATCAGGCGGGAGAAGACGTCCAGTTGAGTGATATTCATCGGACGCTCCTCGATGATGTACGGCGTGATATAGTCGTTGGTTCTGGACACGTAACGGTCCATTTTCAAGCTGCTTATGCCATGATGTTTCAGGGCATAATTTTGGAATTCACTTCTCATAGATTACTCTTTGTCGGTTTTCTTAGTAGATTTTGCTCTCGTCTTCTTGGGTTTTTCCTCTGCGGGAGCTTCTTCGGCAGCGGGCTCTTCAGCCTTGGCAGCCGTTTTGCGTTTCGTAGTCTTCTTGGGCTTGTCTTCCTTCTTCTCGTCTTTCTGACCGTCTTTGGGGGAAATCTCATTCATGAAAGCCTTGAAATCGCCTTCCTTGTGCTCGATATTCATCTTCTTGCGGAGCACTTCCACCAACTTCTGGTCATAGAGCAGGTCGTAAGCGTTCTTCACATACTCCTGATTCTTCATGGAATCGGCCACAATCTTATCAACCTGATCCTTCACGCTGTCAGGATTGAAGTTTCCGAAGTAATTCTTGATGAAATAGTCGCGGAAATAGTTCTCGACATCGGCACGGGTGACGTTCACATCCTCGCCTTCCACGATGTTGTTCTCAAGAATCTGCCAAGCGAATGAGCGTTTGTACTGGTCAAACTGCTTCTCCATATCCTCGTCTTTCATATCTTTCTGGACAGCCTTGATGTAACGTTTCATGAAGTCATCAGGAAGCTCCACGGTGACGTTGTCCAACAGCGTCTCGATAGCCTTGTTCATGAAAAGTCGCTCGGTATCAGGCTTATACTGTGCAGCGAGCACGTTCTTGGCCTCTTCCTTGAGTTGCTCTTCATTGGTAACGTTACCGTTGGGATAAGCAGCCTTGAAGAAGTCCTCGTTGAGTTCGGCGGGCTCGATGCGACCGATACGCTTGATGGTCAGCTCGTATGTGTAAGGATCGTCGGCGTTGAGTTCCTCAACTTTGAGGTCGAAGGCGCGGGCGAAGAAGGGATCGGAGCTGAAAGCTTTGCGCATGGCCATGGAGACCTTGTCGCCCACTTTCTTGCCGATGAATTCCTTCTTGGCGTCGTCGTTAAGGTCGCGAATGAAGAAGAAAGCTTCCTTCTCGCCACCGTAATCAGCTGATATGCTGTCGCTTTCCTCGATAGTCTCCGGCATGACATATTTGCCGTGACGCTCGCGGAGCTGGTCGATATAGTTCTTGATTTCCTCTTCGCTGGGGATGATGGTGAAGTCGGTGACCACGGGCATAGCCTTGTAGTCGAGCTTCACATCAGGACGAAGGGCATACTCATAGGTGAAGACAAAATTGTCGGGATTGTCGAAATCCACTTGAGACTTTCCTTCCACGGGCATAGGTTCGAAGATATACTTCACATCATTGTCCTTGAAGAATTTCTCAATTTCCTCATTGACCAGACGGTCAACTTCCATCACGAGGATGTTTTTGCCGTACATTTTCTTGACGATACCCATGGGGGCGTTGCCTTTGCGGAAGCCGGGGACGGCAATCTCACGGCGTTGTTTCTTCAACGCATTATCTACCTTTTCAGCGTAGTCTTCCTTTTGGATTTCGATAACGAGTTCCTGGACCTGGCCGGGAACATTTTCATGCTTAATATTCATTTAATCAGTATTTATATTACAAACAAAAAAAACACACAACGCCCTCGGGCATTGCATGTTCCATTTTTCTATCCTATTGTTGATTATTCTTCAGCACCATTGTCCGTGGTGGTTTGCTCAACCTGAGTGTCGGTACCCGTACCGTGGATGCTGTTATACTCGTTCTTGGACATGAACGCGCAGACGAAGCAGAGCAGCATGATGCCGGCGGCAAGACCCCAAGTGGTCTTTTCCAGAACGTCAGCAGTCTTGCGGACACCCATCACCTGGTTGGAGGAGGCGAAGTTGGAGGCCAGACCACCGCCCTTGGAGTTTTGGATCAACACGACAAAGCCTAACACGATGCTAGCCAAAATAATCAATACTACACACAATGTAAACATCTTCTTTTACTTTTTAGTTTATGATTTAATAACTTTAATTTCTTCGTTTCGAACTGCAAAAACTTGCAAAAAACATGCCAGATTTACGCCTCGGACTTCATTTTTTCCAGTTCCTCAATTCGGGCGGCAAAGATACTATTTTTTTCGGGAAAATGCAACTTCAATATTTCAAACATCTGGATGGCCCGATCATAGTATCCTTGCTCCGCATATATATTTGCCAATGAGACACTTACAATGCTTTGATCTTCAATAGAACTCTCCATTCCGTAGTCGGCATCAGCATCGTGGACATCAGGGGAATAGATAATTTTCGGAGCATCTTTAGAAAATTTTTCAATTAACTGATCAATAAGTGCTTGACGGTTATCGTGATCGGGGGAAGGATGCTTGACGAAAATGGGATGTAAAGAGGAGGCTTGCGGCGCCTTGGGCTCCACGATGTTCAGTTTCGGCTTCTCGCGCACCTCCACGATGGGCGCAGTCTCCAACGACAGGCTGTCGAACCGCAGCTTGTCGGGCAGCGAAAGGAGCATCTTGGCGCGCTGGCGTCCCGATGTCTTCAGCGAGGCATCCTTCAGGCAGAACATGTTCAGCAATGGCGACGCGGGATAGCGGCGCTGCCACTCGCGCAACTGGTCCAGTGCACAGTCCTGCTCGGCGTGAACGATGTCCGTAAAGTATATCTTTTCCATTCGGCAAAATTTGGGGTGCAAAAATACACTTTTTTCAGTTAGCAGTTAGTAGTTAGTAGTTAGCAGTTAAATTGACAGGTAGTTTTTTACTCGGGGTTCAGGTTTCTGGTTTCAGGTTTCTGGTTTCAGGTTTCTGGTTTCAAGTTTCAGGGTTCAGTTCTCTTTTTTTTCAGGAATGCACGGGAGTCTCCCCATTCGTTGTAGAGGATTTCGTGACCGATGGCTTTCATCCGGATGTCGAGGCAGGAGAAGCACTCCTCGGGTTTGTCGCCGACACAGGCTTTATCGGGATAAATCAAGTACTCTTCCCGATATTCGTTGGGGGTAAGATTGGGCATGATGACGTTGGCACCGGCCGTGATAGCCTTCTCGCGTCCAAGCGGATCGATGGTCTGATTGGCAGTAGCGGCCACCATGTTGATCTCCGGCATCATGAGCCGCAACGTGGCAATCATCTTGAGGGTCAGATCCATACGTTCTTTCGCAGGCGGAATTTGGTCGGCAAATGGATAGAGCGGCGTGTCAGGGTGCGGGATATAAGGGCCCATTCCGACCATGGCGACATCCTTCTGGCGGAAAAAGAGCAGGTCGTCGGCGAGAATGTCCAGTGTTTGGAACGGCAGTCCCACCATCACGCCGGTTCCCGTTTGATAGCCGAGCGCGAGCAGCGTGTCAATGCAATCCAAACGCCGGTGGAAATCGTGACGCTCGTCGCGGGGATGGATACGGTAGTAGAGGTCCTCGTTGGAGGACTCGATGCGCAGGAGGTATCGGTGTGCACCGGCCTCGAACCACTGACGGTACGTTGCTTCGCTCTGCTCACCCAGCGAGAGGGTGATACCCAACGAACCGTTATCAATCTCCTTGATACGATGGACAATACGGGTAATCATCGCCACAAACTCCGGATCGTTGCGCTCGCCGCTCTGGATAGCCACAGAGCCATAGCCTAACTGTTGTGCGAGACGCGCACATTCCACCGCTTGATCCTCAGAGATGGTGTAACGTTCCACCTTGTCGTTGTCGCGGCGCACCCCGCAATAGAGGCAGGATTTACGGCAGACATTGCTCAACTCGATCAGTCCGCGCAGATGCACGTAGTTGTCCAGCCGGCTGAGCTTGACCTCCAAGGCCTTGTTCAGCAACGCCTTTTTCTCGTCGCCTTCCGCAGCGAGAAGTCGCACAATATCCTCTTTTTCGAGGAATTCCTTGTCAAGAATCGCTTGCAAACTCATATAGTACAGTTTCGGGCGGCAAAGATAGCATTTTTGGGAATAAGAAAACGGACTGCCGTGATGACAGTCCGTTGATTTTGTGGAGCCGGAGGGAGTCGAACCCTCGTCCAAACACGCCGCAAGAATGCTTTCTACAAGTTTAGTCTCCGTTTGGTTGTCGGCGCCTGCATGGTACGGAACACACCTGGCAGGCGCTTATCTTCTAAAATTTCGCCTCAGCCTCGAAGCGCGACCTTGGCTATCAGCCCTTTTATGATACTCCGGTCCGGACGTTGAGCCGAAAAACTTCCGGGGGAGCACCCGCGGCTGCGGACCTTGTCCGTGCGGCGGAATTCGCTAGCTTACGCTGCGAATGCGTATGAAGTTTCGCCATTTATTTGGCATTGAGGGTTAATTTTTGACGGAATCAGCCCACAAATTCCGACCTGCTTACATCCCCCCGAACTTGCTGTCAAAACCAGACGGCCCCGGGAGTAAGGGAAGGCTACTTCACCTCCCCCTTCAGTTGCAATATCACTCTGTCGGTATTGGCGTTAGACAACACCGTGATGCGCTTGCTGATCAGGCCCGTGTTCTTGGCCGTGTAGGTGGCCTTGATGGTGCCGGTCTTGCCGGGCATCACCGGCGCTTTCGACCATTCCACCTCCGTACAGTCGCAGGAGGAGATCACATCGTCCAGAATCAGCGGCTTCTTGCCGATGTTCTTATAGGTGATAGTCACCACTTTCACGTCACCGACCTTCAGGTTGCCGAAATCGACGACTTTCTTTTCGAACTCAATCTCCGCGCCCGTGCCTTTATAGGTGGACGTCGAAGTCTTCGATTGTGCCTGGAGGCTCATGCCAAGTCCCAGACATATCATGCATACGAGAGCCAATACCTTTTTCATCTCTGTATCGTTTTAATTGTTAGTTGTTTACCTTCGGAGCACCACTGTTATTCTCGGGAGCGGCTTCCGTGGGTTTCGGGTTGACATTACCCGTAATCTTCAGCACCACGCGGTCATTGACAGCGTTGGACTCCACCGTGATGGTCTTGTTGATCTGACCGATACGGTTGGTGTTGTATTTCACCTTAATGGAGGCTTTCTTGCCGGGAGCGATGGGGTCTTTGGGCCAGGAAGGAACCGTGCATCCGCAGCTGGAACGGCAGTTCGTCAGAATCAGGTCAGCCTTACCGGTGTTCTTGAACACGAATTCGCATTCGCCGTTCTCACCTTGGTTGATTTGACCGTAGTCGTGCACCAAAGTCTCGAAGGTGATTTCCGGAGTTTTCACTTTTTTAGGTTTCTTGGGTTGGGCGGCGTCATTCTGCGCCATACCGGCCATCACAAAGGCCAAAACCAGCAATAAACTGAATACTTTTTTCATAATCTATGCATTTTACTGTTTTTGTTTGCTATTTGTTCCGTAGAGACGTTTCATGAAACGTCTCTACAACATTCAATTTTTAATGACCATTCAGACGCGCTGAAGTTTAATCTCCTCCGCGCGAAATTTCATCAGGAACGACTCAATGGCTAAATCGTAGCCGCGGAGACCGAATCCGCTGATGAATCCAGCGCAAGCGGCGGAAAGCACGCTGTTTCGGCGGTACTGCTCACGACCGAAGAGGTTGCTGATGTGCACCTCTACAACGGGACAGGAAGCCGCCTTCACCGCATCCGCCAGCACCACCGAACTGTGCGTGTAAGCACCTGCGTTGAGGACAATTCCATGCAAATTCCGTGCCGAGCTAATCCGTTCTGCCAACTCCCCGACTTGGTCGGACTGGAAGTACTCCAACGCCACCTGCGGATAACGTTTCCGCAACCCTTCCAGATACTCCTCGAAGGAGAGGCTGCCATAGATATTTACCTCGCGAGTGCCCAAGCATCCGAGATTCACACCATTGACAATCAGGAGTTTAATATGTTGGTCAGCGTTATTCATGGAGAATCACAAAAACGTCCTCTTCAGGGCGGTGCATGTTCAGTTGTTCGCGACCATATTTCTCCAACAAGGCAGAATCCGCCATCAGCTGTTCGTAAGTGTAGATGTTGCCCACCTGGTTCTTGGTATTGGATATCTTATCCTCCAAATTCTCGATTTTACGATTCAAGTCCCTATGCGTCTTGAAGTTATGATCGGAAAGGAAGAAAAGATACGCCGCAAACAGCAGGAACGTCACCACATACAATATGATGAAGAAGCGGAATCGGTTGCGGAGTTTAGGGTCGTTTTCCATTGTTATCTAGCATAGTTGACGGCACGGGTCTCACGGATGACCGTGATCTTGATCTGACCCGGATACGTCATTTCGTTCTGGATTTTCTTGGAGAGGTCGAGGGAGATCTGGTCAGCTTCCTGATCGGTCACCTTCTCGGCACCCACGATCACGCGCAGCTCACGACCGGCCTGGATAGCGTAGGTCTTGACCACACCAGGATAGGTAAGTGCCAGATTCTCAAGGTCGTTGAGACGTTTCATGTACGCTTCGACCACCTCACGACGGGCACCGGGACGAGCGCCGGAAATGGCATCGCACACTTGCACGATGGGCGCGATGAGGGTCTTCATCTCCATCTCGTCGTGGTGAGAGCCGATAGCGTTCACAATCTCAGCACGTTCCTTATACTGCTCAGCCAAACGAGCACCGAAGAGTGCGTGCGGCAGTTCGGGTTCCGTGTCGGGCACCTTGCCGATATCGTGCAACAGGCCAGCACGACGGGCGAGTTTGGGGTTGATGCCCAGTTCGGCAGCCATGGCGGCACTGAGGTTCGCAACCTCCTTGGCGTGCTGCAACAGGTTCTGTCCGTAGGAGGAACGGTATTTCATCTTACCAATCAAGCGCATCAACTCGTGATGCATATTATTGATACCCAAATCAATACAAGTACGTTTACCCAGTTCGGCAATCTCTTGCTCAATCTGCTTTTTAGTCTTGGCGACCACCTCTTCGATACGGGCGGGGTGAATACGGCCGTCGGAAACGAGCTTCTGCAGGGAGAGGCGTGCGATTTCACGGCGCACAGGGTCGAAGCTGGAGAGCAGGATGGTGTCGGGAGAGTCGTCGATGACTACATCCACACCGGTGAGATTCTCCAAGGTACGGATGTTACGTCCTTCACGACCGATGATACGACCCTTGATTTCGTCGTTCTCAATAGTGAAGACAGACACCGTATTCTCGATGGCAGACTCCACGCCAGTGCGTTGTAATGCATTGACCACCACTTTCTTAGCTTCAAGATTAGCGGTGTGTTTGGCTTCATCCACAATCTCCTTGATCATCACGAGGGCATCAGCTTTGGCTTCGTCCTGCATGAGGGTGATGAGCTGTTGTTTGGCCTGTTCGGAGGTCATCTCAGCGATGGTCTCCAGTTTGGCTTTCTGAGAGGCAATCTGCTCGTCGAGTTCTTTCTGTTTCTGCGCCACGGCAGCCATCTGCTTGTTGAGGTTCTCCTTCTGGGCTGCATTCTCGTTGGTCTTGCGGTTGAGTTCCTCCATCTTCTGGTTGAGGGTGTTCTCCTTCTGCTTGATGCGATTCTCGGCGGCCGAGATCTGCTGGTTCTTCTCGTTGCAAGACTTCTCATGTTCGGCCTTCAGTTGCAGGAACTTCTCCTTAGCTTGCAGAATCTTCTCTTTCTTAATCAGTTCGCCGTCTTCCTCGGCTTTCTTAAGGGCCTCACGGCCGGCTTTTGTCAATTGGTTTTTCAACAGTGTGTAGGCGAGGGTCAGACCACATCCGATACCCACAATAACGCCTAAAATGATTCCTAATGTCATAAGTTTATATATATGTTAATTTAAGTTGTCTTTTGTTGAGGCGAGGACATAAAAAAAACCGCATAAGCTCCATAGGGTTTCGAAAAACTCCTAATCGATATGGTCGAAGGTGCAGTCGGTGCTTCGCGCTTCCCTGGGCTGATCGCCATCCGTGCGGATTGGGCCTGTTCTAGGCATGACAAGCGTCCCCTTCGTTTGTAATTCTGTTGAGTTTAACAAACGTATCTGAACTTATGCGGGATTTCTACTATCAAAGAACGTCTAATCAATAGGGAACTGCTCTGTGAGCTGTTTGAGCGACTCCATCATCGGAACCAGCTCTTCGTCGTACTCCCTCAGTCTTTCCTTGTCAGCCAGGGCCTTCACCACAAAATCCAATAACACCATGTTCGTAAGGTCCTGCTGATCTTTATATTGCCATTTTTTTGCAAACTCAAAAAAACTGTCATTGATCACTTTTTCAGCTTCCAAGAAGTAGTGTTCCCACTCTTTTTTGATGATGACCGTCAGGGGTCTCTGTCCGATCTTCACCGTCACTTTCACATTCTCCTCTTCCATATCACTTGCCGCTTAGAAGCCTAATACTGTTATCTATCTCCCGCACCCATTCGTTGATCTGTCTTTTCAGTTCTGTCTTATCTTCCTTGTCTATGATGGTACTAGTTAGTTCGACTAATTTCAACTTTTCCTCTGTTTCCTGAAGCTGTTTCCGCATGTCCGCCACCTGCGACCGGAGTGTTTCGTTCTCCTTCGTGAGCGACTCGCATTTGGACTTCAGCTCCGAAAAACGGTGAACCGCCTCTCTCACATTCATTTCCGTTTCCCGATATAAACTTTCAAAAGACGACATTCCGTTTTTCTTAAAACGCTGCAAAAATACAATTTTTTATGCAAAAACCCTCCCTCTTTTGCATTTTAGGAATCATTAACACGCCATTTTCGATGTTATATGGTTAAAATACAAATATTTACAGTTTTTTATAAACATTGATTTGTTTTTATTTTATCCCTACGAACGAATTTGAGCATTGACCCTGTTGCCTATTGTCTGTTGCCTATCAACATTCGTCTGTTGGCAAAAATTTCGCATTCCCTCTTGACAACCCCTGTTTCAGAATTGTATCTTTGCACTATGAAAACGAAATTCCACTTTACCCGAGGCGAATGGGCGGCCGCCCTGTTTTTGCTCACCGTCATGCTGGCGAGCAACATCATCTATTTCTATTGTGACATCCCCAGCAAACCGCCCAACGATGTCCACCAGTACGAAACCCAATTCCGTGAGTTCGCCATAGTCCAGCAGCGCATGGATGACTCCCTGGCAGCGTTGCGGCAACGGCAATATGCTGACCGGCCGCGTATCCGGACCGACACGCTCCCGCCGTTCAAGAAACAGGAACGCAAGCCGATGTACGACATCGTGCGGCTCGACCTCAACAGCTGCGACACCAACGATCTGGTCACCGTGCCGCAGTTCGGCAGCAAACGCGCCGCCAAACTCGTTGAATATCGCGAAAAACTAGGCGGATTCCACAGCTTCACTCAGCTGCAAGAGGTCTATGTGCTGCAAAACATCGACACGGCCAAGTTGAAGACCTACCTGTTCATCGACAGACGGAAAATCAGGAAGCTGAACATCAACACGGCCACCTATCAGGAGCTGGTCGCACACCCGTACATCGACGCCTACCTGACGAAACTGATCCTCAAACACCGCGAGAAGAACGGTCCTATCCGTGATTTGGACGAGCTGCAGCGGATCACGCACGCATATCCGGAGCTGATGGAGAAATTGAGGCCGTACTTGGTATTTTAATGGTTATTGGTTATGGGTTATTGGTTATTCCATTCAATAACCAATAACCCATAACCATTATTTATTGTATTTTTGCCGCGTCAAACAAAAACGGCAATGCGACTGACGAAAGACTATTTTCTGACAGACGACGTTCTCGGCATCGCGCGAGACCTGTTGGGCAAGTACCTGTTCACCAAGGTGGACGGGCAGCTTACGGGCGGCGTCATCTGCGAGGTGGAGGCCTACATGGGCACTGGCGACCGCGCGTCGCATGCCTACGGGGGACGGCGTACCCGCCGCAACGAGATGATGTACCACGAGGGCGGAGTCGCCTACGTCTATCTCTGCTATGGGATGCACCACCTGCTCAACTTCGTCACCAATGTCGATGGCGTGCCCGACGCGGTGCTCATCCGCGGCATCATGCCCACGCACGGCGAAGAGCTGATGCTGCAACGCACTGGAAAACGGAAAATCACCCCCGACATCGGCATCGGGCCGGGCAAAGTCTCCAAGCTGCTCGGACTCACCGTCGCCGACAACGGCCTCTCGCTCTGCAGCGACACGCTCTGGATTGAGGATCGCGGGTTGATAATTCCTGAAAACATTGTTGAGTCGACCCCGCGAATTGGGGTGGATTATGCCGGAGAGGATGCCCTCCTACCCTATCGGTTTGTGACACGTTTTGGCTGTTAGCTATTGGCTGTTGGCTGTTAGCTGTTGGCTAAAAGCTAAAGGCTAAAAGCTAATAGCTACTAATAGCTAAAAGCCAAATCACCCTCCGAATGTCATTACAAACGTAGTGTTCGGGCGAGACCTCAGCGTGAGCGTGCCGCCGGAAAGTCGCATGATCTGGCGGGAGATGCTCAGTCCGATTCCGGAGCCGTCGGTTTTGGTGGTGAAGAACGGGATGAAGATGCGCTCCTCGACCTCCGGCGGAATCGGGGCGCCGCTGTCGCTGACTTCGATGACCACGTCTTCACGCTCGTTGAGGAAGGCGCAGATTTCGACCCAGCCGTCGGTTTCCTCGTCTACCGCCTCCACAGCATTCTTCAGCAGGTTGTTGAGCACCCGCCCGACGAGGTTCTCGTCAGCGTGGAGCAGCATGTCCTCGGGCTCCACCGACCAGCGAAAGTCGATGCGGGCATGCTCGGGACCGCCCTGCACCAACCGCACGGCACGCTCCACCAGTCCGCGGACGTAAAACAGCGTCGGCGCAGGAGTCGGAATGTGCGTGAACTGCCGATACGACTCGACAAAGCCTTCAATGCCTTTGCCCGTGGAGTGGATGACATCCAGCCCTTTGTAGAGTTCCGACGAGGTGTCAGGAACCAGCGTGCGCAGACTTTCGCTCAGCGAGGTGATGGGACTTACGGAGTTCATGATCTCGTGCGTGAGCACGCGGGTGAGCGAGATCCACGAGTCGATCTCCTTGTTGTCCAGTTCGTTGTGTATGTCATTAACGACCAAAATGCGGAGGTTGCGGTCGCGGATGCGGCTTTGGGAGACTTGGAGGGAGAGCTGTCGAGTGCTTTCGCCGTCGTGAAGAGTGAGCGTGCGGGTGTCACCAGCCGCCGCCACAAGCAGCATGTCCGCGAGACCTACGCTCACACGGTCGAGTTGACGGATGTGGGTCAGCACGGGCAGTCCGAAAAGCGATGCTGCCGCGCTGTTGGTCTGCGTCACGAAGCCTTGTTCATCGTACGCCACAATGCCGGTGCGTACGTTTTCGAGGATCTGCGCGTAGTAGCGTTCTTTGTCGATGGTTTCTTGCCGCGCTTTTCCGAGCATCTCGCGGATACGGTTCAGCGACTCGGCGAACACGCGGTCGCTGCGCCGCCGTTTCTGCTCCGGAAACGTGAAGCTGAAGTCGCCGCCCGCCACCGCCTCCGACAGGAACTTGATGCGGTTCATGTTCCGCCGGTTCCGTCGGATGAGGAGCCACGTGGTGAGGGCCCAGGCAATCACTATTCCTATGATTATCATCGTCATCATCGTATCATCTTATCATCGTATCATCTTATCATCGCATCATTCATCGCACCATCGTTGTCATCCGTCCTAGGGCTCACTCCGTTCACCCTAGGCTAACATACGACGCCCCTACAGGGCTTTCAAGGAAGAAGATTCATAATATGGTGGGCTTTTCGTTACCCCTCCAACTACTAACTACTAACTACTAACTGCTAACTAACTATATTCCGTATTTCTTCATCTTGTTGTAGAGCGTCTGCCGCGTAATCCCCAGCGTGGCGGCGACGGCGGTGAGGTTGCCGGCGCAGCGGGACATGCATTTGCGAATCATGTCGGCTTCCATTTCCTCCAAAGTGGTGATTTCCTGCGTGTTATCCTTGGATATCGGGGTAGTAAGGTGGAAGTCCTGCTCATGCAGCTCGGGGCCGTCGCAGACGATGACCGCGTGCTCCACGGCGTGTTCCAGTTCGCGGATATTGCCATACCATGGGTGACTGGTGAGTTTGCGGGCGGCCTCGGAACTCAGTTTGAGATCGGGTTTATGGTACTTTTCGGCAAAGATCGTCAGGAAACGTTCCGCGAAGGGGACAATGTCCTCGCGGCGGTCGCGCAAT
Organism: uncultured Bacteroidales bacterium; assembly: GCA_900316305.1. Lineage (GTDB taxonomy): Bacteria > Bacteroidota > Bacteroidia > Bacteroidales > WCHB1-69 > F23-D06. Next base: position 22,921 of record ONCM01000039.1, read on the forward strand.
GACGGGATTTCCAGGTGGATGGTGTTGACGCGGTAGTAGAGGTCCTCGCGGAACTCGCCACGCAGCACCTTCTCGTCAAGTTTCTGATTGGTGGCGCAGATGAGCCGGAAATCGACTGGAACGTTCTTGTTGCTGCCCACGCGCGTCACCGTGCGCTGCTGGATGACTGTCAGCAGCTTGGCCTGCTGCGGGAAAGCGAGGTTGCCGATCTCGTCGAGGAAGAGCGTGCCGCCGGCAGCCTCCTCGATTTTGCCCGCGCGGTCGGTCTTCGCATCCGTGAAAGCGCCCTTCACGTGACCGAACAGCTCGCTCTCGAAAAGGGTCTCCGTCAACGCACCCAAATCCACGGTCATGAACGGTTTGTCGTTGCGGGCGGAAAGTCGATGTACCTCTTTGGCCAGCAACGTTTTGCCTGTACCATTCTCGCCCGTGATAAGGATGGCGGCATCCGTCGGGGCGATCTTCTCCACCATGAGGCGAAGGTCCCGCATTGCCGCGCTATCGCTCCAGAAGAGGGGACTGTCCGGCGTGGGGAACCGTTTCGCGATCTCCTTTTCGGACTTGCAGGCGCGGGTGAGAGCGGCGATGAGCCGTTCGTTGTCCCACGGCTTCACCACGAAGTCGGCAGCGCCCTCCTTCATGCCCGCCACGGCCAGCTCGATGTCGGCGTAAGCGGTGAAGAGCACAACGGGAAGGTCCGGGTGGTGGGCTTTGATCTCGCGGAGCCAGAAAAGGCCCTCGTTGCCGGTGTTGAGTCCGGCGGAGAAGTTCATGTCGAGCAGGATGACGTCCGGCCGGCACTGATCGATCTGTCGCAGGAGGGTGTTGGGCGACGGCAGCGCGACCACCTGCCGGAACACGCGCTCCAGCAGCAGTCCCGCCGCCGCGAGGACGTTGCGGTTGTCGTCCACTATGATGATGGTTCCGAGCATCGTTTCAGTTTTTCGTTATCGTTCCTGTGCGCACCACACTGCGCTTCGCTTGTATGGTGTTAATTGCGCTTCGCGCGTTTTGCCTCTCCGAGGCTGCTCAAGGAATATATTCATAATTCAGCATTCATAATTCAACATTCCCAAAAATCGCGCCAAAAATAGAAAATATTTCAACATCAACGGTATAGCGATGAATTGCCGTTGCAATCGTGTCAAAAAAAGAGACAATGGTGTCTAATAATTTGACAGAGGGGGACTCGCCATTTCATTTTTCCAAAATCAAACAAATTTATTTTTTAAACTGAGGTGGCGACACACTTTTAAGACCATCAATATGTTCGAAAAGTTGAGGGTCCACATTGGCATTCATCGGATCAAGAATGAAATCAACACCTTCTCGCCTTGCCAATTTCGCAGCCGGGACGAAATCCGCATCACCTGAAAAGAGCACAATAGTATCCACAAAACGTTTTAACGACAAAGAGGCAATATCTACTCCAATTTTCATATCAATACCTTTTTGCCTGATATTCAGATAGACATCTTGCTCTGACAAGTCGTCAACACTGATTGATCCATTAAGCAACTCTTTGACTTTAGGAGCATAAATTTGCCAACTCCCATTTTCCTTCACGGTTCCTATCCGAAGAGCCAATTTTCTCTTCTTCTTAAGCTCTTCAAACAAGTCCTTACGAAAAATGCATTCCTTTGTTTTGCTGAAATCCATCACTTTATTCGAAATAGGATTGTGGAACTTTTTTTCTAAAGGTTGACAATCGTAATAAAAAATGCGGTAGAGAATATTGTTTTTTCCAACGTGCGCATGTGCCATAGTGTACATAGCATTTGCAACATCATAAGCAGTCATGCCCCTATCTTTGTTATAAAGGGCATTAAATCGTTTGAGGAAGAAGCCTCCATCTATGAGCACAGCTATTTTCTGTGGTGGTAGCAGATTGTTTTTCATTTTGTTCATAGTTAATAAATAAACTCAAGGTTGGGCGTGCCCATTATCAAGGGTTAGCGTGAAATAAAACGCTATCGGGCACGCGTAGCCGTGAGCATAATTTTCGCTGCAAAAATACAAAAATTTCTTTACTTTGTAACACTTCGTAAAAAAAATATATCGAACACTCCAATTGCAATCATTCGCATTTTTTGAATCATACAATTAGAAACTTTTCTGTCAAAAAAGGGATTCGCGAGAATGTCGCGAATCCCTTTCGTACAAAACATGTTCACCCCCTACTGCCGCACCAACTGATCGCAGAACTCCCCCAGTTCCTCCTTCGATGAATATTCCTTCATAATGAAGAAGCCGCCGGTGCTTATTCCACATTTGATTTCCCAGTCCTGAATCTGGTGGCCGTTCAGGTAAAGTGCGGCATGATGGCCCTTTATCTCGTTGGTGAATCTGTACCATTGCATGCTCGCCTCAGGAGTCAACGTCACGTTGATTTGCACCATGTCGGGGTCACTTTTCTTGCTGGGCACCGTCACTTCCACATGTTGCACCATAGGCTTGCCACCCAGAACTTCCGAACTGATGGCCAACGTGTCGGCATCCGCATCCCAAATCTCCAGCTTCTCTTCCGTTACAAAGTTGTCCGTTCCCCGCTCATATTCCAGCATATACTTCGATTGACGCCACACCGGAGGTGTTTTGATGTATTTGGCCACCAGCAGACAAGCCCAAATATCTAGACCGAGAAACACGACAATCATGGCAATGCGGAACCACTTTTGTGTCCTGTCGAGTTCCGTTTTCTTGTCCGTTGCGGGTTCAGCGGCCTCTATTTGCCGGATAATGTCATCGCAGGCTCTTGTTTTATAGCGTATTTCGTAAAAGCCCACGAGTGCAAAAACCACGAGCAGCGCAAGAAACGACAAAATCACAGCACCGAAATTCGGCAAATTTATATCTTTACCCATTCTGGCAATCACCAGCCCGAAAGCAATGATCATAGCTGTGGAATAATTCAGTGCCGTGAAGAGGGAAAATAGTTTCTTGAAATTTCGGGCTTGATGGGACAAGGTGAGCAAATCGCTGTTTTCCAGCTCCTTGCTTTTCATTTTTCGCGTCAAACACAATTCGATAGCAAAGCAAACCGAACAGGAGGAGAGCCAAAACAGCATTAACGAAGGATGGCTGCCTTGAAAACATTTGACACACACTATGCCGATTATGGCAAATAACGGATAAAGGATAATTTGCATCCGTCTATACCGCCCATAAAAATCGGCACTGTGCTTGATGGACGATTTCATCAGCCGGTCGTTGACGATTTCCTGTTGGTCGAACTGCTCTTTCAGCGTTTCGTATTGGGCCTTCAGTTGGTCCAATTC
>ONCM01000096.1 GCA_900316305.1 uncultured Bacteroidales bacterium
CACGTATCACGCGGATCTGCACGGATAATCCACTAACACCTATTTTCCTTAAACCCTAAACCTTAAACCAAAACCCCAACAATATGAAAAACCAACTATCCCTTTTCGTGGCCACCCTCGCCACCCTTTTCATCACCCTCACCGCCTCCGCCCAGGGCGAGTGGAAGTGGGCGAACTACTGGAGCGGGACAGGTGGAGAACCTGGACTTTTATATAATTATGTCTCTAAAACGGCGTTTGACGAGGATGGAAATGTCTATATTTGGGGGGTAATGGGAGGTCAGCCAACTTTTAACGGTTCGACCTTTCTGTTCATCAATAACCCACAAGTTTATGGATTAAGCAGACGGACTTCTTTGTTGACCAAATTTGACTCACTTGGCAATCTGTTGTGGTACAAGGTGGTGAAGTCAAGTTTTACGGAATGTTTCTCGCATTGGTTGGAAGTGAAAGACAACAAAGTCTATATATCAGGAAATCTATCATTAGGAGATGTGGATCACGATGTATCCACATGGCTCTATTATTTTGACACGCTCATCACAGCCTCACAAGCACACGCGATACCGGATGACCAAAGACTCCCACCCTACAAGCCCGGATTTTACACTTATTTCGCTACTTTTGATTTGGATGGCAATCTGCTTGACAATCATTTTGTAAATGCTTTAACAAGGGAGTATTATGGAGACATCCGTGGTGAGGAGCCGTTGTGTCAGCCGAATCTGGGATGTATACCTGTTCATGTTGACAATGAGGGCAACACTTACGTGTTCACCAGATTAGGGTATAATGGAGGCGAAAACGATCCATATACCATACAGATTGACGGGGATACTAACAGAAAATACGACATATACCTGCCGGGTAATGTAAATTTGACCCAAGTCGGTTTGTATACAGCTATGATGTATAAATTTTCTCCCAGCTGGGAATTGCTGTATGCAAAACCAATGGTGGAACACACGGAAGGAATAGCCACGTCTTGGGAGTTAGTTGGGGATAGTGTCAATCAACGTTACACGGTATGGATACAAGGGCTGTCTTTCGATGAAAGTGACAATATGTACGTGTCTGGTAATATATCATTAGCTATAGGTTCAAATCGTGGCGAAGGAATACATCAATATCCCATTCACATATATTGGGACAGCACGCATTATTCAACGATGCAGGATTGGAGTTCAATTGATGAAATGCCTTTTCTTATCAAATATGATTCCGACGGGAAAGTCCTTTGGAATAACCAAATATACACAGTGGGCAGTCCTAAACCAGGTGCTCAAAATTTTGCGGGGGCAAAATGGAGAGGTAGTTGCTATGCTGACAATCACATTTACGTTGTAGGTTCTGGGGCAGTGAAAAGCGCTGCATCATTGAATTTTGATGAACAAGGTCACTGTTTACAACCATTCACGGACAACCACTTTACAACGGCTTTTTTTGTCAGATATAATGCAACTACTGGTCAATATGCAGGTCATGGTATTATTCCTGCTGAAAACGCCCAGCCAGGGCAAATACCGGCTGTTTCAGGTAATCGGATTCTTTCATTTTCGAATAAGGATATAATATATCAATGGTGTATTGACGGGACATATATCAATGAAATCAACCCAGGTTCAATCAGTTTCACAGGATTGAAGAGCTCTTTTCTCCTCATTGACGACAACGGAAATCTCCTGTTATGCTTTCCCACCACGTCTTCGGGAATTATCGGAAATGGAATCTCCTATGGCAGCCCGACCGGAAGTTCCAGTGCCGTTTTTGCTCTCTACCACGACCCCGAATTAACCCAGCCCTTCGTCCCCGACGACTCCGTGGGCGTCGAGGATTACCTTGACAGGCGCGAGCGCGACATTTACATTTCTCCCAACCCCACGAGCGGTCCGACCTCAGTGCACGGTTATATGTACGGTTACCAGAGCATAGAACTCTATGACCTCCAAGGCCGAAAACTCGCAGACCTGGTGGAGGCATGGCAACCCTCCAATGCCTCCACGATGCAGCCCATACCGGCGTTTGACCTCTCCCCGTATCCCTCCGGCACATACCTCGTGAAGATCAACTTCAACCGAGGGGTGAGCGTGGTGAGGAAGGTGGTGAAACGATGAAGAACGATGAATAGCGATGAA
>ONCM01000094.1 GCA_900316305.1 uncultured Bacteroidales bacterium
AGACCGTGAGCGCGCCCTTCAGGAACTTCTGGCTGATGCCGATGTTCAGGTAGTGCGAGAGGCGCGTGGTGAACTGCGGGTAATACTGCGGCGTGTTCAGGAAATACTGCAAATTGATGTTCATCCCCTTGATCGGGCGGAAATCAAAGCGGAGGTTGCTGTTATTGACCCAGCCGCTGTTCGAGATGTCCCATTCATCGATGTTGCCCACCGAACGGAGGTAGTAGGTGTTCGTGCCGAGCGTTGCCGTCATCCATTTCCACGGATCGACCTTCACGCTCAGGTCCACTCCCGCCTTGGTCTGCGAGGTGGCGTTGATGTAGGTCATCAGCAGGATGTCGCCCTCGAAACGGGCCACCTGCGTGATATAGTTATGGATGTAGTTGCCGTAAACGCCCACATTCACAGCCCATTTCGGTACTTTAAACTGGTAGAGCAGCTCTGCATTGTCTGCGGTCTCGGGCTGGAGATGCATGTTGCCCTGCTCGAAGTTATGCGGGTCAATCATGCTCATATAGGGGTTGAGCTGCGGATACGTGGGCCGCGTGATGCGCCGCGAATAGGCGAACGACAGACTGTGCTTCTTGGAAATTTTGTACTTGAACGACAGCGACGGTCCGAGGAAGAAATGCTGCGACCACTCGTCTAACACCTCTTTCTCGCTATGCAGGTGCGTGCGGCTGTATTCGGCACGGAGACCAGCACTCCAGGTGAAACGGTCGCGCCACTCCGTAGAGGTGAACTGCACGTAGGCGGCAGGCACATACTCTCTGTGCAGCAGGTCATTACTGAACTGGTGGGAGTAGTCCCAACAAAGACTGTCACGCACGAAGAAGTTGTGGTAGATGTCGTTTTGGCGGTAGGAGAACTTCACGCCCGCATCCCAGAAACCGTATTTCTCGATGACGCGCCAGTCCGTCTGCGCGGAAGTGAGCAGCGGACTTCCGCCCGACACCGACTTGCTGACCGAATCGCCCTCCAAGAAGTAGTACGACGGACGGTGGCCCCAGATTTTGGAGACGTTCGCCTTGACGGAGAAGGTGAGCTTCCCGGGACGGATGGCGTGCCAGTAGGCGAAGGTACCGTCGAGGTTCTCGCGGTTCCAGGTCACGTCGCTGCGACGGTTCTCGTGCGACAAGATACCGTTGTGAAACCAGTCGTTGGAGAGGTCTTGGACAGTGTTGAGACGTGGAAGGATCAGCCGAAAGTCAGCATCGATCTTGTTCCGCATATCGGGCTTGATGGTGACGCCAAGGGAGATGTTGTTGTTGAAGACTGTCCGCAGGGCATGGATCTGCTGGCTGAGACTGTCGCCGGTGGTGCGGTAATAGCGGTAGAGGTAGCCGTTGTTGATGTCGTCTTCGTATTTCACCTGGTAGTTGAAGCGCAGGGCGAACTTCTTGCGGGTGTAGTTCAGCGCAAGACTGCCGTTGGTGAAGTGGTTGAAGCCGTAGTTGACCGCCGCCATCCCGCTGAGGTCTTTTTTCCCGTCCTTCTTGGTGACGATGTTGATGATGCCGCCGGTGCCCTCTGCATCGTAGCTGGCATTCGGATTCGTGATGATGTCGATGCTCGCCACATTGGAGGAAGGTATCGCGTTGATGGAACCAAGGTTGGTGGGCACCCCGTCGAGGAGCAGCAGCACATTGCCGTTGCCGCGGATGGAGACATTGCCGTCGGGGTCAACGGTCACGGAAGACTCCTGGCGCAGAAGATCGGCGACGGTGCCGGTCATCATAGTTGTGGCATCAGTGTACGCAATGGAGGTGTGTTCGGCGGTGACGATTGTTCGTACGCCATCCCTTGCCGAAATGTTCACCTCTTCCAGTGCCTGCGACGTGGCCTCCATTGAAATATTACCCAATGGAAGTGTTGGCTCATCGGCCACAATTTCGACCTGTTTAGTTTTGTACCCCATGAAGACTATCGTGAGAAGATAGGGCTCCTTTGAGCGAGGAATTATCAGCTCAAACTTGCCGTCCTGATACGTCAATGTGCCATTCGCCACTGTGTCATGCTGCGAAACATAGACAGAGGCATACTGCAAAGGACGGTCATTTTCCTCCACAATGGTGCCCCACACTGAGCACGGATGCTTTTGCGCAAAGGCGGACAGGCTGAGTATCAGCAGGATGAAGGAGAAGAGGATGGAGCGTTTGGACATAAAAATCGGCGTTATTTTTGAAAACAATTTGTCGCGTGTCCATTGTATATCTGTTTTTTTTGTATTTTTGCAACTGAAAATTAGTAACAATGAGCAAAAAAGAAAAATTGACACGTAGGCTAAAAAATCTACCCAAAGACTTCACATATTCGGAGCTTATTTCCATTTTTACCATGTGCGGATTCATTGAGGATACTAAGGGGAAGACATCGGGGTCACGAGTCAAATTCTACAACAGCGAAAAAGACATTGGCTATTTATTACACAAACCGCACCCTGGAAACATCGTAAAAGGCAAAGCATTGAAAGATGCTGTTGAGTTTCTAACAACAAATAACCTGATTTAAATCAAACAATATGGATACATTGAAATACAAAGGGTTTATCGGAAGCATTGAGGTTGAGGATGATTTGTCTCTTTATGGTAAAGTCCTTGGACTAGGGAGTAAAGCTTTGGTGACGTATGAAGGGATGACTGTGCCAGAGCTTGAGGCGGATTTTCATGCCGCCGTGGATGATTACAT